>CADACD010000012.1 GCA_902786365.1 uncultured Lachnospiraceae bacterium
GCATTTTTGCTCGTTAACTTATGAGTTCCTATCGGAACTACGCAGATTTTACTATGTAAAATCTGCTTGAAGTTGTTTCACAACTTCTCATAAGTTATATTATACCATTTTTTATTTGGATTTTGTACACCTTTGCGATATTTTAAGTTGTTTTTTATCTGATAATGTATTATAATGAGTTGACAAGTGCTTGTTGATATTATTATTCATACAGGCATTACATACTGACTATTAGGAGGGAAACATCGATGAGTTTCGAATTTTTAAAGAAAATGCCAACTCCTGCTGAAATTAAAGAAGAATTTCCTTTACCAGAAACACTTGTAAAATTAAAAGCAGACAGAGATGACATGATCAAAAAAGTTTTTACTGGTGAATCTGATAAGTTTTTATTAGTGATAGGACCATGTTCTGCTGATAACGAAGATGCTGTCACAGACTATGTAACTAGATTGTCAAAAGTTCAGGAAAAGGTAGCAGATAAAATTCTGATTATCCCAAGAATTTATACCAACAAACCAAGAACAACAGGCATGGGGTACAAAGGTATGCTTCACCAGCCTGATCCGGAAAAAAAGCCTGATTTGGTTGCGGGGCTCACTGCTATCAGAAAAATGCATATCCGTGTGCTAAACGAGACAGGTCTTACTGCGGCTGATGAGATGCTCTATCCCGAAAATTACCAATATTTTTCAGATATATTGTCTTATGTGGCCATAGGTGCCCGTTCTGTTGAAGACCAGCAGCACAGATTGACTGTCAGCGGAATGGATATTCCTGCCGGAATGAAGAATCCGACAAGTGGCGATTTCTCAGTTATGCTCAATTCTGTTGTTGCAGCACAGGCAAAGCATACTTTCATTTACAGAGGATATGAAGTAAAGACAACTGGCAACGAGCTGACACACACTATCTTAAGAGGTGCCGTTAACAAACATGGACAGTGTATTCCTAACTACCACTATGAGGACCTAATCAGGCTCTATGATATGTATAGCCAATTAGAGCTTAAGAATCCTGCTGTAATTGTTGACTGTAATCATTCCAATTCTGCAAAGCAGTACATTGAACAGATAAGAATTTCAAAAGAAGTTCTTCACAGCAAGAGACATTCTTCTGACATTAATAGTTTCATAAAAGGACTTATGATTGAAAGCTATATTGAGTCGGGTTCACAGAAAGTCAGCGAACACATTTATGGAAAATCAATCACCGACCCTTGCCTTGGATGGGCTGAGTCTGAAAAATTGATTTTAGATATTGCTGAACTATTATAAAGATGATATTGGGCATCCAAAAGTATCTTATATACATACCTAACCAAAATAGGAAACCAACTCTAATCATAAATTTATATCAATTATACAATCAATAATCTATTTTTTAAAAAAACTGTCACATTGTAGCTGTTCTGCTTAATGTGACAGTTTTTTGTTTCTTATTCATGTATGTCTTAACATCTGTGGTGTAATTTCATCTTCAATTCCTGCCTGCCGGCCATAAGATTTGATAATCTTCCAAAAGCCTTGACGGCTCATATTCTTTCCCGAACAATTTACAAACATAAGCTCACTTACTCTTTCTTTAAGAAGTGCATCTCTTGCTTCTGTCAAATATCTGTAAACTGCCCGCCTTGCCGAATCTCCAATAGGTATAATCCTCTCTTTTGCTTTATCTTTGCCCACAACAATATAACCTGTCTGAAGGTTCACGTCATCCAGATGGAGACTGATTAATTCTGAAACCCTGATTCCTGTTGCATACATAAGTTCAAGCATTGCCTTATCTCTTATCTCCTTATTACTGTCTCCTGATGGCATACTGAGAAGTAAATCTATTTGTGAAACTGTAAGAACCCTGGGTTCTCTCTTTTCAATAATTGGATTTTTCAAAAGCATTGCCGGATCACTGCTAATCTTTCCTGTCTGAAGCAGATAATGAAAATATGACTTCATTGAGGCAATATATCTTGAGATTGTCGCAGATGCACACCCCGACTTTTCAAGCCATAAAATATATGTATTCATCCCCGTAGCAGTTATCTTATCTTCACTTTCTATTCCCTGCTTCAAAAAATAATCTTGCATTTTTAATAAATCTCTTTTATAAGACACTGCGGTATTTTCTGAAACATTCTTTATATCTCGCAAAAAAGATATAAACTGATCAACCGTTTCTTCCATAAAACACTTCCCACCCTTTCAAAACGAATCCAACCAATACACCTACATTATATATTTTTTTGCAGATAAAAGCAAATATTTTGTTTTAAGATTAATTTACTTACGTCATCATAGAAATAAAGAATGGATTAACAAATGCCTCAAGAATACACATCAAAAGGTATAATATGGTTATGTATATCACTTTTCCGGTCTTTCCCATGCTCCTATAGCTGATCTGCTCCAAATCAAACAATTTTATAATATAACATAAGATATATACATAGATAAAAATCTGCGGTAATAACAAACCCACAAAATAGAATATCGCTCTCTTTCCATAAGCGGCTGTGATTATACTTAATAAAATAGAATTTTTCATTCCAAGATAAAATATGTAGCCTGCATGAAGTGCAAATCTATATTGTGTCATACCAAAAATGACTAGCAGTAAAATTTCTTTGATTCTATATATTGAAACATACCGAAACAATGAAATTTTATTTACATTATCCATTTTGATCCTGCCTGCAACATAATCTGAATAAATCATTATTTTTGTCTGCTCATGTGAATTCAGTCCATTAAAGCAAAATGTACCCACTATGATTCCTGCCAAAAAAAACACTATCATCCATATTTTTTTTGCATCATAGAAATGAAGCTCTTTATCAACATCTGCTACTTCCATATTCCACCCCTCAAAATTAAAAAATTAGGGTTGTCTGTATAATACAAATATTACTATTAACAACCCTAATATACTATATGCTTTTTAATTTTGAGATATGACTGATTCTCGATGACAGTGATGATTACCGTAACTATTTTTATTTTACATAAAACGAATTGTATGCAAGTATGGCTGATACTGTTTTGGAATCCTGCATGGTTCCCTCTTTTATCATCTTTAAAAGTTCACTAAGTTCAAATTCATATACTTCAATATCTTCATCTTCATCAAGATGTTGCTGTGTTTTTACCAAATCCCTTGCAACAAATACATCTATCCGTTCATTACAAAACGCCACCGTTGTTTTGAGAGAAATAAGAAACTCAAGGTTATCAGACTTATAGCCTGTCTCTTCTTCAAGTTCTCTTTTCGCTCCAACAATCATCGGTTCATCTACACCGTCAAGTCCTCCTGCCGGTATCTCAAATGTAAATCTGTCAAGTGCATTTCTCCACTGCTTTACAAGAACTATCTTTCCTTCATCCGTAACCGGTATAACGGCACACGCACCATTATGACCAATAAAATCCCATTCGGCAATATTTCCATTTGGAACTTTAATTCGGTCTTTATACATGTTAATAATTGTACCTTCATATACGAGTTTACGGTCTAATCTTTCATATTTTTCCATTTTTCATACCCTGTCTTGCACATTTAAATATCTGGCCTATACGCCTTCAGCTTTTTTATAACACTCATCAGTTGCCTTAATCACTGCATTTCTAAATCCAAACTCTTCTAACGCAGATACACCTGCAATAGTTGTTCCTGCCGGTGAGCACACATTATCTTTGAGTTTTCCCGGATGTTCTTTTGTCTCAAGCACCATTTTAGCAGAACCCATCACTGTCTGTGCTACGAATTCATATGCCATATCCCTTGGAATTCCATATTTCACTGCACTGTCAGCCAGAGCCTCGATAAACATATATACATACGCCGGTGAACTGCCGCTTGCACATGTAACAGCACTCATCAGTTTCTCATCGACTTTTCGGTATTTTCCAAACGACGAAAAAATCATATCAATAACTTCTTTTTCATTAAAATCAAATTCATTGTCATCGTAACAGATTCCTGTCATACCGCATCCGATAAGAGCCGGTGTATTTGGCATTGCCCTTACAATCCTCTTATCTATTCCAAGCGCTCTCTTTAAATACTCTATGCTTTTTCCCGGTGCAATCGAGATAATGACATGATCAGGTCTCACAATATTTTCTATATTCTTTAAAACTTCTGCATAATACTGTGGCTTAATAGCTAATATGATATACTTTGCATTGTTGGCACACTCTGCGTTAGAATCCACATATTTAACTCCTGTTTCTTCACTTACCTTTACACATCTTTCTTTGCTCACATCAGAAAAAATAATATCAGAACTTTTTACAACATTTAATATTCCTTTTAACATGGCATAACCCATGTTTCCCATTCCGACAAATCCAATCTTCATATGTAACATTCCTTTCTAACCATTTCAATATATGCATTACCTGACATACTTTATGCAACAGCCCTCTTAACAATATTTTTTTAAGGGCATCACACATCAACAACGTACGATAAGTTATGCTTCATTTATCAGCTTTTCGATACTGACAAGTTTTGTACACAGAACAAATAACTCTGCTGCCTGTTTCATCTCTTCTTCTGTCGGGAATGACGGTGCTATTCTTATATTGCTGTCATTAGGATCTTTCTTGTAAGGATAGGTAGCGCCTGCTGATGTAAGAGTCACTCCGGCTTCTTTACATTTTGCAACAATATCCTTTGCGCAGCCCGGCAGACTCTCAAATGAGATAAAATAGCCTCCCTTTGGCTGTGTCCATGTTGCGATGCCAAGTCCTGCAAGTTTACTCTCAAAAGTATGAAGTACCGCCTCAAATTTCGGTCTTAAGATTGCCGCATGCCCTTTCATATGCTCTAACATTCCATTGATATCACCAAAATATCTTGCATGTAAAAGCTGGTTTGTCTTATCATATCCGATTGTCTGTATTGTCATATATTTTTTGATTGATTTCATATTACTATCAGAAGCTGCAACTGCAGAAATACCTGAACCTGCAAATGTTACTTTTGATGTAGAACAAAATTCATATACTAAATCTTCATTTCCATTCTTCTTACACTCTGCAAATATCTCTAACAATTCATCTTTATCATCTTCATACAAATCATGAATTGCGTATGCATTATCCCAAAATATTCTAAAATCCTTTGCTGCCGGTTTGAGTGCTGCAAATCTCTTAACCACATCATCCGAATACGTAATTCCCTGTGGATTAGAGTATTTTGGTACACACCATATTCCCTTGACACTCTCATCATTATTTACATATTCTTCAACCTTATCCATATCAGGACCATCCTCTGTCATAGGGATGTTTATCATTTCTATTCCAAATAATTCCGTAATAGCAAAATGTCTGTCATATCCCGGAGCCGGACATAAAAACTTCACATTGTCAAGTTTTGTCCATGGTGTACCACCAAGCACACCAAACAACATAGCATTTGAAACAATTGTATACATAAGATTAAGACTTGCATTACCCCCAACAAATACATTATCCGGAGAAACGCCCATCATATCTGCCATTAATTTCTTTGCTTCCGGTATTCCATCGAGGAAACCATAATTTCTTGTATCTGATCCATTTTCAGAGTTCATATCTGATGTACTGCTGATAACATCGAGCATACCATTTGATAAATCTAGCTGGCTCTTTGCCGGTTTTCCCCTTGACATATCAAGTGAAAGCCCTTTCGCAGCAGCTTCATCATATTTTTTCTGGAGCTGATTTCTTAACTCCGTTAATTCATCCTTTGTCATTTCTTTAAATGATTTCATCTTTATTCCTCCATACCTGAGCTGTTTTTATTAAACCTCGTTTATTTTAATACAAAAGGGGTAATTTTTCAATAGACTATATGCACAAAAAAGAAGGTGCCTCACCAAAAACATTACTGTTTAGAATTCATAAATGACAAATTCCAAACATAACCAAAAAATAGTGAGCACCTTCGTTCTTCGTTAAAATATAAAATTATATCATCTGCAGCTTTCTTTTATTTATTACCGCCATCATTTAATACCTGATAATTTTTCACCAGATAATCAACAAGCGATATCACAGTGAGCGCCAATGCCAAATATATAAAGACATATTCCAGTATCTGAAACCAATGATATTTCAAGTCAAATATCAAAAGTATAATCATTATCATCTGTGAAACAGTCTTATATTTTCCCCACCAGCTTGCTGCAATGACAACACCGTTATCAGACGCTACAAGTCTGAATCCGCTGATGATAAATTCCCTGCTTATAACAATGATTACTATCCATGCCGGAAGTTTTTCTCCAATAAGACAAATCATTGCGGAACAGACAAGAAGCTTGTCTGCAAGCGGATCCATAAACTTTCCAAAATTTGTCACCATATTATACTTTCTTGCTATATACCCATCTAATGTATCTGTAAGACTGGCAACAATAAAAATTCCAACAGCAATATATTTATCCATATCGCCCGTAATGTCTGCCAGCATAAATAAAACAAAAAATGGTATCAGAAAAACTCTGAATAAAGTTAATTTATTAGGCAAATTCATATTATTATACTATCCTTCCAATCAAATCATAATCTTTAGAACCTGTAACTTCAACATTTACAAAATCCCCTGTAAGCAATTCTTCATTTGTAACTACAAAAATATTTCCATCAACTCCCGGCGCATCCATATATGTTCTTCCAACATACGCATTCTCATCAACAATTTTGCCTTCAATCATGACAAGCACTTTCTTTCCTGTCATATTTTCGCCTTTCTCAAATGCAATCTCCTGCTGGAGTTCCATAATTTCATCTCTGCGTCTCTCTTTTATCGCTTCTTCAATCTGTCCCGGCATTTTCTCTGCCGGTGTATCTTCCTCCGGTGAATAGGTAAACACTCCCAGCCTGTCAAATTCCATCTCATCAACAAACTCCATCAGCTGTTCATGATCCTCCTCATCTTCGTTAGGAAAACCACTAATGAGGGTTGTTCTGATAACTATATCAGGTATCTCCCTTCTTAACTTCAATATAATTTCTGTTAATTCCTGTCTGTTTGTCCGCCTTCCCATCAGTTTCAGTATTCTGTCACTTGCATGTTGTATCGGCATATCAATATATTTACATATTTTTTTCTCGGTTTTTATCACTTCAATCAATTCATCTGTTATCTCTTCCGGATAACAGTAAAGAAGTCTTATCCATACAAGACCCGGTATCTCACATAACCTCTTCAAAAGTTGTGGCAACATTTTCTTTCCATAGATGTCAACACCATAAAGTGTTGTCTCCTGTGCAACCAATATCAATTCCTTTGCACCATTGTTTACAAGATTTTCAGCAGATGATATCAACTCATCCATTTCAACACTTCTGTAACTTCCTCTTATCTTCGGAATAATACAATAGGTGCAACATTTATCGCAACCTTCTGCTATCTTAAGATATGCAAAATACCCTCCGGTTGTAACGACTCTGTCTTTTTCTGCCACAATCAGCTTGTCAAGCGAAGTGTATTCTTCATATTTAGAACCTTTTAAAGTATTTTGGACCGCTTCTACAATCTTATCATATGAGCTGGTTCCCAATACAGCATCAACTTCAGGAATTTCCTTGATTATCTCATCTTTATATCTCTGCGCCAGACATCCCGTAACAATCAATGCCTTGCATTTTCCATTTTTTCTGTACTCTGACATCTGTAATATCGTCTCGATACTTTCTTCTTTGGCATCATTGACGAAACAGCAGGTATTAATCACAATGATGTCTGCTTCTGTCTCATCATCAACAAATTCATATGATGCCTGCTTTAACATACCAAGCATTTCTTCTGAATCAACAAGATTCTTATCACAGCCCAGAGAAATAAATAGTATCTTCAAAATTGAATCCTCACTCTGCCTTTTCTATTTTTTCTTCCTCTGCGTCTTCTATCTTTTCTTCTTTTTCTGCCTCTTCTATCTTTTCTTCCTCTTCTTCACTTTCTTCGTCGCCTGTAATTCTGACTTTTGATCTGTAGAGTTCATCAACTGCTATCGATAACGGTTTCTTTCCATTTCCATTGACAAGAGGCTCCTCACCTGAAATAATCTGTCTTGCTCTTCTTGAAGTAGCCATTACAATTGAATAACGGCTCTGTACAACTGGCTGTTCTCCCGGCTCTACCTCACTATTCACAACTTCCATTAAATCTGTGTAAGATGGATGTAACATAATTATTCTCCTTCCGAAAAGACATTAACATCTTCTCTAATTTTTTTTATAAAATTTATATTTCTAAATGACTGGTTGTGGCTTGCCTGAATAATATCATTCAATTTCTCCACACTTTTATCTAAATCATCATTAACAAGAATACAGTCATATTCTTCAATTCCCTGTGCTTCAACCGTAGCCCTCTTAAGCCTTTCATCAATCACATCAGAAGATTCTGTATTTCTTCCGATAAGTCGCTGCTTAAGCGTCTCTGCTGACGGCGGCATCACAAATATCGTGAGTGCTTCCGGCATCAGTTTTTTCACTTGCCTTGCACCTTGTATCTCAATCTCTAACAGTACATCCTTGCCGCTTTCCAGCATCTCTTCCACATATTTTCTCGGTGTACCATAATAATTATCGACATACTTTGCATATTCTAACAATTCATTATTGTTAATTTTATTTTCAAATTCTTCTACGGACATAAAAAAGTAACTTTTTCCTTCCTGTTCTCCCGGCCGCATACCTCTTGTAGTGGCCGAAACCGATAATGCATAATTATCATATTTCATGAGAAGTTTATTTATCAAAGTTCCTTTTCCAACACCCGAAAATCCGGAAACAATAGTCAAAATACCTCTGTTATTCATAACTTATCCTTTCTCTGTCGGACTATTATATCTTGAAACAAATGTCTCTGTGACAAGTGCCGACAAAACAACATGTCCGTCATCCATTACTATCACTGACTTTGTCTTTCTTCCTTGCGTAGCATCAATAGCCAGTCCTTTGTCCTTTGCATTCTGCACAATTCTCTTAACCGGTGCTGAATCCACTGATACTATTGAAACCACTTTATCTGCGTTCACACAATTCCCATAACCTGCGTTAATCAATCTTTGCATACTATCACCCTATTCTATAAATTTTTTCCAAATTAGTCAATTATTTTTTTTCTAAATGTGTTACATATTATCTGTTTCTGTTCACAGATTCACTTACATCTATGCCCGTGAATAATCACTGCTATTCTATATTCTGTATCTGTTCCCTGACTTTTTCTATCAATGTCTTAAGCTCAATCCCTATATCCGTAATCTGCAGATCTGATGATTTTGAGAGAATTGTATTTGCTTCCCTATTCATCTCCTGTGCAACAAAGTCAAGTTTTCTTCCTACCGCTCCTCCCATCTTTAAAGTTTCCTGCATTCCGGATATATGACTTTTAAGTCTCACTATTTCCTCATCAACACATACTTTATCAGCAAAAAGTGTTACTTCCATCATAAGCCTGTTATCATCAACTGTAACTGTGTCAAGTAATTCTTTGATTCGTTCATATATCTTTTCTTTATATTCTGCTATAATCTGTGGCGAGCGCACTTCTATAAACTCAACGTATTCCATCATTTTATCAAGTTTGTCGAGTAAATCTGTTTTGAGATTTTGTCCCTCTGAAATCTTTGTATTCACAAAATTGACAGCAGCTGTTTCAAATGCACTTTTTAAAATCTGCTCTATTTCGTCTTCATCAAAATTCTGCTCCTGCATCGTGAATATCTCCGGACATTGTATAAGAGATGTAGTTGTCACGTCATTAACGATCTTTAAATCTCTTCCCATTTTTTCAATATAATCATAATATTGTTTCGCTAATGCCTCATTATACATGAGATCTGTTTTTTTCTCTGACAAATCCTCATATGTAATAAATATATCAATCTTGCCTCTTGATGTATACTCTTTTAACAGATTTCTTAAAAACGCCTCATAAAAGCTAAATTTTTTAGGAAGTTTGATATTCACATCCAAATATCTGTGATTGACAGATTTCATCTCAACTACGAATTTTCTTTCACTTTTTGAAAATTCTCCTCTTCCGAAACCTGTCATACTCTTAATCATTATTATACCAATGCATATTATAAAATCCTTTATATACTGCCGCCTATCATATCTGTTTTGCTGTCAGACAGCTTAACAATTATCATGTTCACTTCGTGAACATGTCTAATTGATTGCTGCATCATAAATCGCTTCGCGATTAGGCAGCAAGTACATCATGTTCACTTCGTGAACATGATAATGGCAGCATGCATATTTCCTTTCTTTGATTTCCTGTTCCTTTAACAAAATTACATATAGGTTAAATTATAATGTATATTTACTTTTTTTTCAAGAACAGATTGGAGGATAATTGAAATACTTCTTGAAATACTACTCCTGTTGTTATAAACTACATATAGCGTAATCATTTAGAGATGAGCAACAAATAACAAACAATTCAGTACCATTGATACTGAATCAAATATGAATCGAGGTATAAAATGGCTTTTGACGGAATTACAATCTCATGTATTGTACATGAGTTAAATAATAAATTGATGAATGGAAGAATTTTTAAGATAGCACAGCCTGAAAATGATGAATTATTTCTCACTATAAAGGTCAATAAAGAACAGTATCGTCTTATGATTTCTGCAAACGCTTCTCTTCCGCTCATATATCTTACAGATACAAATAAACAGTCTCCGCTTACCGCACCAAGTTTTTGTATGCTTCTTCGAAAGCATATTAACAATGGCCGCATTACATCTATATATCAACCGGGACTTGAACGTATCATTAATATTGAAATCGAACATTTAAATGAAATGGGCGATTTATGCAAAAAAATTCTTGTGGTTGAACTGATGGGGAAACATAGTAATATCATTTTCTGTGATGACGCCGGTAAAATTATTGATAGTATTAAACACATCAATATTCAGATGAGTTCTGTCAGAGAGGTTTTGCCGGGAAGGGATTATTTTATTCCGCATGCAGATGATAAGCTAACCCCTCTCGACATGAATTTTGACAGTTTCAAATCTGCCATATGTTCCAAATCATGTGCACTTTCAAAGGCAATCTATACATCTATTACCGGCATCAGTCCTATTGTCAGCGAAAGTATCATCAACGACTGTGGATTTGACTCATCCATACCACCTTCTGAATTATCGGAAGATGAATTATATCACCTTTACAATCATTTTAACAATTTTATGGATGATGTTAAAATGCATCAATACTCTCCGGTAATTTATTATCAGAATGACAATGAACCAGTCGATTACAGTGCTTTGATCCTGAACATTTATTCTGAGTATAAATATGTTACTTATCCTGATATGAGTTCAGTACTTGAAAAATATTATGCACAAAAAAATGCAATTACAAGAATCCGACAACGTTCTGCTGATTTGCGTCAGGTAATAAACACAGCCCTTGCAAAATCTGTCAAAAAATATGATCTTCAGTCAAAACAGCTTGAAGATACACAAAAGCGTGATAAATATAAAATTTATGGTGAATTGATAACCACTTACGGTTACACACTTACTCCTGACGATAAAATACTAAAATGTATTAATTATTATGATGGAAATGAAATCAGCATACCGATTGATAACTCTCTTTCTCCTATTGATAATGCAAAAAAATATTTTGATAAATACAGCAAAATGAAACGAACTGCCAGTGCATTAAGTGATATTATAAAAGAAACTGAAAGAGAGACTAAACATCTTGAGTCAATCAGCATTTCTCTTGATTTAGCCACATCAGAAGATGATTTAAAAGAAATCAAAGAAGAACTGATACAATTCGGATATATCAGAAGAAAAAGTTCTGACAAAAAATCTAAATTTGTCAGCCGCCCGATTCATATCACTATTGAAAATGAATATGAAATTTATATCGGAAAAAATAATTACCAGAATGAGGAAATTTCATTTAAAATTGCCAATGGAAATGACTGGTGGTTCCATGCAAAAAACATCCCCGGCTCTCATGTTATTGTGAAACCAAAAACAAACGATGGTTCTGATTTGCCCGACCATATTTTTGAGATTGCCGGAAGCCTGGCCGCCTATTATTCAAAAGGCAGAGACAGTGAAAAGGTTGAAATTGATTACACTCTTAAGAAAAATCTGAAACGTGTGACGGGGGCTGCTCCGGGATTTGTGATTTATCACACGAATTATTCCATGATGTGTGAGCCAAAATCTGTCGATGAAATTATAGAAATCACCTTGTGAACTTCATAATTTTTTACTCCTTCGGTTATCACCATCATTTTAAAGTTCCTTGTAATAATAAGATTCACAGAAAGGATTCAAACTATGAGAAATTTAAAACTTGGCTTTATTGGACTTGGACTGATAGGCGGTTCTATTGCAAAAGCTATTAAACAATTTCATAAAAATACAACTATCATCGCCTATAACAGAAGTGAAAAATCAAGAACACTTGCTCTTAAAGATAATGTTGCAGACATTGTCACTGACAAAATTGACGAAATTTTTTCAGACTGTGACTATATTTTTCTATGCACTCCTGTTGAACAGAATATCAACTATCTGACAGTTTTAAAAGATATCATCTCACCAAAATGCATCATTACTGATGTCGGAAGTGTCAAGCAGAATATTCATTTCGCAATTGATAAGCTGGGGCTCTCAGATAATTTTATAGGTGGACATCCTATGGCAGGTTCTGAAAAAACAGGATATGAAAATTCCAGCAGCCGACTGCTTGAAAATGCCTATTATATCATTACTCCTACTGCAAGTGTTAAACAAGAAAGAATTGATGAATTATACGCTCTTGTAAAATCCTTAGGATCAATTCCTATTATTCTTGACTACAAAGAACACGATTATGCTGTCGCTGCCATCAGTCATGTTCCACACCTAATTGCTGCATGTCTTGTCAATTTGGTAAAAGACAATGACTCCAAAGATGAGATTATGAAATTATTAGCAGCTGGCGGCTTTAAAGATATCACAAGAATTGCCTCATCATCTCCTGATATGTGGCAACAGATTTGCAGCACTAATAAGGACAATATCGTCATTCTACTCGACAAATACATTGCTTCTCTTCAGGATATTAAACATTCTGTAGATGAAAATTCCAAGAATGCTGTCTATGATTTATTTTTGAAAAGCAGGGAATATAGAGATTCATTTTCAGAAAATAACCGTGGTCCTATTCAGAAAATATACTCTTTAAGCTGCGATATTATTGATGAATCAGGTGCTATACGCAATGTTGCTAATATTCTTGCCGACAACAATATCAGCATTCAAAATATCGGAATTGTAAACAACAGAGAAGATGAAGGCGGGGTATTAAAAATACAGTTTCACGAACAGGAATCCATGATTCTTGCCGAAAAACTGCTTTCTGATTACGGATATGTGTTATATTCAAACTAACTATTTTGGCTTAATAAAGCAAAGTACTTTATCCATTTACAAACCGGATAACTATTAGAAATGTTTAAGAATTTCTTAATAAATAAAAGCTGTCACACTGAGATTGTTTACCATCAAATAGTGTCATTGTTATTGATTAACATTATAACACCATCAATTAAGTTACACTCTTCATGTGGCAGCTTCTTTTTTATTTAAAACATATCAATCTATGCAGTTTCTGTTGATTCATCTTTTTCACTATTACATGTATCATTATTTTTATTTCTGTTTTTTCTGATAATATTAATGTCAATTGCAAATGTAATTAAAAAATACACAACCACAACAAAACACATATGAATTGTAAAATTAACAGCCCGTCTGGACACTCTTTTTGCTACAGGTTCAATAGAATCTGCGGAAACAATTGATACCGAATACCATTTTGTATCCGACACAATATTGTAACAAATATATCGTTTATACTTATCCTTTCCATATATTATGATACCTGTCTGTCCGTTTGTAATGCTCTTTTTGAGTTTTTCAATTGACTTCTCATTTTTGATATTGATTGAATCTAAAAAGGTGAACAAATTTGTACTGTTGACAGATTCCGGCCTTGAAACAAGCGTTCCGTCTTCCTGCGATATAATCGTTGTTCCAATCTGCTCAATTGTTGATGTATCAATAATATTAGTAAACTGTTCTATATTGTAACTGCATATCAAAACCCCTGCTATATTAGCATAGTTTTTACTGTTATCTTTTTTACTGTCTTCATTTTCATTATTATCATTTTCTTCACCAGTTCCATCATCGCTGTCATTTTCATTGTTTTGTTCGGTTTTACTATACACAGGTACTGCAAGGCTAATCAATTCATTTCCTTTTTTATCTATATATATTGTTGAAATACTATTTGTTCCATTTAGTGCATTATCAACAAATTCACTGTCATCAATTTCTACTGTACCTGCTTTCACAATTTCATTTTTTTCTTTATCTACAATACATACTCCCTGAAATGCATGCGTTTTCAGCATTTCATCTAGCATACGCTGTGTCATGCTAAGTTCGATATCCTCGTCATAATAAAGTGCCAATGTCTGAAGCACAATAAATTCATCATTAATTTTCATCTCTATCTTTTCACTGGACTCATTCACCATAGATGTCAGAAATGTCTTTGTATTTTCATTAATTTCATTTTGAACATTCGCCCTAAAACCTGAAAAAACGAAAATCCCATAGGCAAAAGCCATAATGAATAATACGATTTTGTAAGTGATACATTCCCATAGCAGCTTAGCAAAATTAACTGTTTTTTTCTTCATTTTTGAAAACTTACCGTTTCTCTTTTCGACATTTTTTTCTATTTTACTCATAACAAACATGTTCCTTCTTTCAGTTTATAATACTTTTTTTATTTATGAAATGATTGTCCCTCCAACAGCCACGTATTCTCCATCATAGGCCACCAGTGCCTGTCCCGGTGTCGCTGCTCTGACCGGCTCATCAAAGGTACAATAAAGTTTGCCATTATCAATTTTTATCTGACATGCAGCACCTCTGTGATTGTATCTGATTTTAGCAATGTACTGTTTATTTTCATCGACAGATGCCTCTGCCATGAAATTTATATTATCACATACAACTGTTTTTTTCAATATGTCTGAATTCTCACCTATCACCACTTCATTGGTATCAGGGCGTATTTCCGAAACAAACACAGGATGTCCCATGGAAAGTCCAAGACCTTTTCTCTGGCCTACCGTATAATGTGTGATTCCTTTGTGTGTGCCAATGATATTTCCTTTTGTATCAACAAAATTCCCACACGGAATTTCCTTCCCTGATTTTTTCTCGATAAATCCGGCATAGTCATTGTCTGCCACAAAGCAGATTTCCATACTGTCCGGCTTTTTTGCCACATTTAAACCGATTTTATCTGCGATGCTTCTTACTTCATCTTTTGTATATTCCCCAATCGGCATTAATGTATGTTCCAGCTGATACTGTGTGAGATTATATAATGCATAGGTCTGGTCTTTTGATGATGTGACGGAATTTCTGATGGCATATCTTCCATTCGCTAACTTTTCAATTCTAGCATAATGCCCTGTTGCAATATATTCTGCCTCGATATCCATAGAACGTTTTAGGAGTGATTCCCATTTCACATATCTGTTGCAGGCGATACACGGATTAGGTGTCCTTCCACTGAGATATTCATTCATAAAATATTTGATAACCTTCTCATCAAACTCTCTTTTAAAATTCATCACATAATATGGGATACCTATCATTTCTGCAACTCTTCTGGCATCATCAACTGCACTCAATCCACAGCATCCACCCTCTAATGATGCATCATATTCTTCATCATCCTGCCATATCTGCATCGTCACGCCAGTCACATCATAACCTTCTTGCTTTAACAAATATGCTGCTACTGACGAGTCAACACCACCTGACATACCTACAACTACCTTTTTCTTCTCTCTGTTTATTATTTCCATACTTTTCATTATCTCCTGGCTTTATTATAATATCCAATTAATCTGTTATCTTTTCTCTTTTGTGCAATTATCTTTTTAAGTATTCCAATCACATAATCTATTTCATCCTTTGTTGTCTCCTCTGAAATGGTAAATCTGAGTGAGGAATGTGCCAGCTCATCATCTAATCCGATAGCCGTAAGCACATGTGATGCTTCTTTACTTCCGCTTGAGCATGCTGAACCGCTAGATACACAGATTCCTTCCATGTCAAGCATCGCAAGTAGTTCAGCGCTTTGCACAAACTGGAAGGAAAAATTCATATTTCCTGGAAGTCTGTTTCTTCTTGCTCCGTTCAGTCTCGTATATGGAATTTCCCTAAGCACACGCCCTATAAAATATTCTCTGTTCATCATTTCAGTTCTAATTCTACTGTTCATCTCTTTGTGTGCTAGCTCTGCTGCCTTTGCCATGCCGACGATTGACGGCACATTTTGTGTTCCTGCACGAAGACCGCTCTCCTGACTTCCTCCAAAAATCAACGGAACCATTTTCAGTCTTTCATTGATATATAAAAATCCAATTCCCTTTGGTCCGTTAAACTTATGCGCACTTGCACTTAACAAATCAATATTACTCTTTCTCACATCAATTGGAAGATGGCAATAATACTGGACTGCATCTGTGTGAAATATGATGTCCTTTGATTTTGCAATCTGACCAATCTCATCAACCGGCTGTATCGTTCCTATTTCATTGTTCGCTGTCATCACAGATATGAGAATTGTATCTTCTCTTATATTTTCCTTTAATCTTTGCAATTTTATCACACCATATTCGTCAACGTCAATATAGGAAATTTTATAATCAAGGTCTTCCAGATTTTTTGCCGAATTGAGGATTGCATGGTGTTCTATTTTTGAGGTAATGATATGCCTTCCCTTGCTCTTATACGCTTTTGCCACCGCTCTTAATGCCCAGTTATCTGACTCTGTTCCTCCTGATGTGAAATAGATTTCGTTCGGCTTTGCGTTTAATGTCGATGCGATTGTCTGTCTTGCATTTTCAATTGCATCACGGCTTTTTCCAGCAAATTCATAGACACTTGACGGATTACCATACAATATCGTAAAGTATTTTAACATTTCATCAACTACTTCCGGTCTCGTTCTTGTCGTTGCGGCATTATCCATATAGATTACTTTATCTGACATATTGATAAACTCCTTTCTTTACCATTCAAATTGATTCCTATCTTCACTGCGTAGCAGTGACAATGCACCTGCCGCCTATCACAAAGGGATTCGGGGCAATCCTTGACAACTTTCAAAATCATATCTTTTGAATATCTGATTCTTTTCCTGCATATATTGATGAAAAGACTTTATTTGGGCGATTGATGATTCTTTTTCTCTTCTTATCATACTGCTTTTTATATCAAATCTGATTCATCACTCGACATTGGAGATTACAATGCATTTTATCAAAAGCTATATTAACAGAATTAAAAAAAGTACAATTATCAAAGGAACCCTAATTCTTACCATTGCAGGATTTCTTACAAGGATAATTGGCTTTTTATTTAGAATATTCCTAAATAACAAAATTGGTGCAGAAGGACTTGGAATTTATCAGCTAATTTTTCCAATTCAGATTATCTGTTATTCTGTATGTACAATAGGCTTTGAAACTGCTATTTCTAAAATGACAGCTGCCAGTGTCTGTGATGGAGTCCACTACCCGAAACGATATTTAAAATACGGACTTATCCTGTCATTTACCATGTCACTTATCATGTCATTTGTTCTATTTCGTTTTTCGGGTTACATATGCGGTAATATTCTGTTTGAAAAAAGGTGCGATGTACTGATAAAAGCACTTGCCTTTTCCATTCCTCTTTCCAGTATTCATGCTTGTATCTGTGGATATTATATTGGCTGTAAAAATTCAAATATTACTGCACTTTCACAAGTAATTGAACAATTATCGAGAGTCATTTCCATCGTTGCAATCATCAACTATATTGAAAACATCGGCATAAAACCAAGCCCCTTAAGTGCTGTTATTGGTTCGGTAATCGGTGAACTTATCTCATGTGTGTTTTGTATTTTTCATATTTCCAATCATATAAGGCTCTCAAGACGAAATCACCATCCGGTTCATCATCTTATACAATCCAAAAACAAAAAAATGATTGTTTTGGAAATTACAAAACTTTCCATCCCTATATCATTGAACCGTCTTATGCTTAGTGTACTACAGAGTATTCAAAGCATTTTGATTCCCAATATGCTGATTTTACATGGTTATTCATCAGAAAAGGCTCTTGGTATTTATGGCATTTTACTCGGACTAGTCATTCCGTTTATCCTGTTTCCGGGTGCAATTATCAATTCTATGTCTTTGCTGCTACTTCCTACAATTTCACAGGCAGACAGCAATGACAATACTTCTAAAATTCGTATCACGACTGAAAAAACGCTTCAGTTCTGTTTAATATTCGGTATTTTTTGTGCTGCTATTTTTATGAATTATGGAAAAGATATCGGACTTTATTTTCTCTCCGACAAAGAAGCAGGCACATATATGTGCCTGCTCGGAATCCTATGTCCTTTTATTTATGTAACTTCCACACTTGCCAGTATTATCAACGGTCTAGGAAAAACTGCTGTCACGTTTGCTTTTGGCATCATCTCTACCCTCCTTCAGATTGCTTCTATTGTTTTTATGATGCCTGAGTATGGTGTTTATGGGTATATTATCGGATTTTTGACAAGCAATATCTTAAATGCCTTTTGTCTGTATCTCTATATCCGAAAACAAATTGGTGTGTCTATTAAACTGTTTTCATGGATACTTTATCCTGTTTTGGCGGGATATGTTGTTACTCAATGTACCGGATTTGTCACAGCACTTTTGCCTTTTGATTATCCCGTTGCGAAAATGGTGATGTCACTTTTTGCTGTTACGATTGCTTATATATTACTGTTTAGGGATGAGTTTAAACTATAGATGACATTCCTACTGAAGAGATTTCTTTCCGAAAAAGATTCGATGGACAATTCTTTTCTAATTCCTGCTCTTGATAATACTCTTACTACACAAGTACGTCAGTATAAAATACCCTCCATATATCAAACCTATGACAACTGCTGTCACGATAATTGCCGGAAGTAGTCCGTCTAAGCCAAATATGGATGTAAGATATGTTCCGAACTTAATTCCAAAAACAGAGTGAATGCAGGCAAGTAATAACGGAAATGCAAAAAAGATACCTATCTGACCAAATAATGCCTTGTTTATCATTTTCTCATCTGCACCTATTTTTCTAAGTACGGCATACCGGCTTATATTGTCTGCACTTTCAGACAGTTCTTTAAGTGCGAGTATCGCTGCCCCTGAAATCAGAAAAATAATTCCAATATAAGACCCAATAAAAGTAAACATAATTCCCACTCCAACGCAGTCGTTATATAAACTTATTTTTGTTTCAATAGAACAACTATCAGTGGTTTGCATATTCATAATTTCTTCTTCAATTTTATATCTTTCCTCTTTCGTATTTGCTTTATAATTTCCAATCAGATTATCAGCCATAGGTTCGCATCCTGCCAATGTATTATCCGGTACAATATACACTGCCGGATGGAAATTTCCGTCTGTTAATTCAATAAATTCATTTCGACATGTTGTATATTTTGGAACCAGCTCATATCCGTTTACCAAAATTGCTGTGCCTTTTGCCAGTCTATCATTCAATTCCTTTTTCTGTACTTCACTTCCTCCTATGATGATATACTCATTTTCCTCTAATTCATATGTTTTATTTTTATACATTTCTGCAATTTTGTTGTAATCACTTAAACTAACAACAGAACAGGCACTATTTACCTCACCGTCACTAATCATATACAAGCTATACGTATAGTATTCTACATACTTTTTGAGGTAAGATTCTAAATCATATCCTGCATTTTGATACAGGTTAATAATATTGTTTTCCTCTCCCAGATAAACCATTTGTTCTTCCCTTTGTTCATATGTCGTCCTGCTACTGAAAAATTCTATATCTGCCTTGCAATTTTTCTTTACACCATCCTCTTCCGATTTCTTGACAGAAGTTGCAACTGACACGACACATATCGTGACAAAAAGCATAAGACAGATGATAGTCATTGAAAAAACAGTGGTATTAATTTTACTGCTAATCTGTCTAATCATAAAGCTGTTTAATCCTTTATAATATGTCTTTTTTAATGACATTGCAATTCTAAGCAGCAGTCCTGATACTGACCAAAAAATAAGAAAAGTGGACACTGCTCCGAGTACGATTGCCATAATCAGTCTATCTTGCGGATTTTTCATCATATATTTTACGCCTGCCGTAACAAGGTAATACGCATATCCAAGCATTCCGACTGCGACTACAAAGATAATGGTACACAACACCGGATTTTTTATTTTCACTTTTTCATTTTTTCTCTCTGCCTGTATCAAATGAATGAGTTTACATTTTCCTATGATAAAAATATTAAAAACAATCACGATAAGATACATGATTCCAAAATACATAATGGTTTTTATGCATGCATTTTTTGAAAATATGAACTTAAACTTTGTCATATCAGCCTCAAAGGTATTGGCAATAAATATACTCATAAACTGTGAGAAAAACACACCGATAATAAGTCCTACTACAAGCGAAATCATTCCAATGAGAAGTGTTTCAATAAATAAAATCATTGAAATCTTTCTCTTTCCCATTCCCAAAAGCAGATAAATGCCAAATTCCTTATTTCTTCTCTTTATGAGAAATCTACTCGCATAGATAATGAGAAATCCAAGTATCAATGATACAAATACACTGACAGATGACAGTATTTTCACTATTACCTGTATCATTATTCTCTGGTCAGCTGTTATCTTTAACATAACACCCTGTTTCTCAATTGCATTAAATACATAAAAAATGGCAACACCAACTATGAGTGTGAAGAAATAGATGGCATAATCTTTCATACTCTTTTTGATATTTTTAAATGATAATTTAAATAGCATCGCTTACATCACCTCCAAGCAACGTTACCACATCAATGATTTTATTAAAAAATATTTTTCTACTATCTGCCCCTTTTCGTATTTCGTTAAATACTTTTCCATCTTTAATGAAGATCACTCTTGATGCGTAACTTGCCGTAAACGAATCGTGTGTTACCATCAGAATTGTCGCATTAATGCTGTGGTTTAAAAAGTTGAATTTCTCAAGCAACATTTTGGCTGATTTTGAATCAAGTGCTCCTGTCGGTTCGTCTGCCAATACCAGTGTTGGATTTGTGATAACCGCTCTAGCAGACGCAACTCTCTGTTTCTGTCCTCCCGACATCTGATATGGGTATTTATTTAAAACATCTTCTATATCAAGCTCTTTTGCCACTTTTTTTACTTCCTCATCAATCTTTTTTGCCGGATAATTCTGTATTGATAATGCAAGTGAAATATTTTCATATGCTGAAAGTGTATCTAATAGGTTGAAATCCTGAAAGATAAAGCCGAGCTTTTCACGCCTGAATTTATTGAGTGCATTTCCTTTCAGTCTGGTGATATCCTGTCCGTCAACAAAGATATTTCCCGATGTGACTTTATCAATTGTCGAAATGCAGTTAAGAAGTGTTGTCTTTCCACTTCCTGACGCTCCCATTATCGCCACAAATTCTCCTTCCTGCACATCAAAAGATATATTGTCAATTGCCTTTGTGAGACTAGATTTACTTCCGTAATATTTTTCAATCTGGTCAATTTTTAAAATATTTTTCATTTCTATTTCCTTTCCATATTATAATACGTATTGTGATGCCTTTCATATATATGCTAAACTTTAGTCATAAGTATTCATCACTTGTCTGGCTTTTCTTTTTTTATTACTTTATCTCAATAAAATGACTGCTGCAATAATGCCTGATAAAATAATAATTACCTTACCTAATTCTTTTCTATTCATCACTGTACCTCCGGTCTTCTTAAATTTTTAAGTTTCTCTTTACACAGGTTATTTTAATCATTTTCAATCTGTTTGTCGCAGTTTTTATATTACAAAACCTTACAAAATTGTAATGTTGACGTTTTTTCTGTAATTTAAAACCAGATGCACACAATCAAAAAACTGACTTATCATCCATATCATCATAAGTCAGTTCTGTCTTTATACCATTTTTCCATTCCAACCAATCACTGATAAATATTATATTACCTAAATATACGTTTACATTCTCAGTTTTCCATCAGAAAGAATTCAATCATTCCTTGTGTTCTTCACCTTCAATTTTATAAAAATCATTCTTCGCAAACATTATCATCACTTCTGTATATTCATCTTCCTTTGAACAAATAGAAACAGCATGTCCTAATTCATCACAAAGCATTTTCACAATATAAAGCCCCATTCCTGTTGATTTGGCATGTTTTCTTCCATTCTCCCCTGTATATGACTTTTTAAATACATTTGGCAGGTCACTCTCCATAATTCCGATTCCATTATCCTTTATGTGTAAAACCACCTTATCCTCTGTCTGCTCTGTAAATATCCAAATGCCAGACTGTCTTTTTTGTGACCTGTATTTAATGCTGTTATTGATAATCTGATTTAAGATAAATTCAAGCCACTTTTTGTCTGTCATCACTTTACATCTGATATCTCTTACCTGCAATTCGATACAATTTTCCAGCAAATCTTCTCTGTTTTTTTGTGCGGCATTTGTAATGATTTTTCCAAGCTCTGTCTCCTTAATCAGGTAATCATTTGCCGCGTTTTCAGAACGGACATAATATAATACCTGATCGGTATAGAAATCCATTCTCCTTAACTGTTCTTTATACTTTTTGATATCCATAGAATTGTTGTGACACATTAATAAAAGGCTTGCAATGGGAATTTTCACCTCATGAACCCACATTTCTATGTAATCCTTAAAACTGTTAATACTGGTTTCGTATTTTTTTACATTTTCACACATAGATTTGTCTATCTCATAAATCGAATCACATATCAATTCTCCCTCATAAAAAGAAGGTCTGTTTATCGTATCAATCACAAGATATTTTTTGTCAAGGTGGTCAATATTTGTCCTCAGTTCATTATAAAAGTTATGTTTCCTAAAATAGTCAATCATGATGGCCGGAACAAGAAACAGTATGCAGATGACAAGATATATCCATAAAAATGTATTCTGTACATGAAATACAATCAATAACGTTGTTGACACAAACACAAATACAAGTATCAAGATGATTTCAACAATTTTGTCCTTTAAATAATTTTGAAGCTTCATTGTAAGATATACCCCTGTTTCTTTTTTGTCTCAATAGCATCTTCATAACCAAAGTCTGCAAGCTTAGCACGAAGTCTGCTAATATTCACTGTAAGTGCATTGTCACCTAGAAATTCATTATTGTCCCATAGTTCGGTCATCAACTCATCTCTCGATACAATATTACCCTGTCTGTCCAATAAATGTTTGAAAATTATCATCTCATTTTTTGTAAGAGACAGTTCACCACTGTCATTTGATAAAACTCCCTTTGTAGGATACACATATAAATCTCTGTATTTTTGCTTGTTATCCGTATGGTCAAGTCTTTTTAAAATCGCTGATATACGAAGTAATAGAATGGTCGGATTGTAAGGTTTGGTAATATAATCATCTGCTCCATAACTCATTGACAATACTTCATCTACTTCAGATGTTCTGCTTGTCACCATAATGACAGGGGTATCTGATTCTTTTCTGATTTCCCTTAAAAGCATTTCACCATTCATTCCCGGTATGTTGATATCAAGAAGGATTAAATCTGCAATAGATTTAAGAATTACCTCCTTTGCATTTTCAAAATCTTTAAGTGTTTCTGCCTCATAGCCAGAGTTGTCAAGAAGCTCTTTTAACTCAGTGCGTATTGATAAATCATCTTCTACAATTAATATTTTTTTCATTATTATCTCCAATTCTGTCATTATTTACTGCCTCTATTCTGTACAATCCCAAAAACAAATTATTTAGCATTTCCTGTAAAGCCATACTGTAGTCACCACATTCATATAACACTATTATCTCTTCATTCAATTTTCAACACTAGATCTATATTGCATATAATAATACAAAAACTTAGAAAGGCATTCCCCAATGACTGAAATCCCATATAACAGAAATTTAGCCATCGCCTATGCCAGAAAATGGGCACTTGGCAGAAACCCGGCTTATTACGATTTTGAAAATCTTGGAGGTGACTGTACTAATTTTGCCTCCCAGTGTATTTATGCAGGTGCAAAAATCATGAATTACACTTCTGTCACAGGATGGTACTATCGCTCTTCTTATGACCGCTCTGCTTCATGGACGGGTGTGAATTATCTTTATCGTTTTTTGACAACCAACAAATCCGTAGGACCTCACGCCCATGTAGTTTCTGCCTCAGAAGTACTGCCCGGAGATATTGTCCAGCTTGGAAATGAATATAATGAATTTTATCACTCACCGGTGATTACCGCCGTTACTCCTACGATTCTGGTGGCAGCACATACTTATGATGCCTTAGAGCGTCCGCTTTACTCATATGTATTTCATACAGCACGTTTTCTCCATATTGATGGTGTCCGAAAGTGGTAAACTGTTCATAAACTCTGTTTTTGAATGTACCTACTACTTCCGGCATTCACTGCAAAACTAACTTCTATGTTTTAACATCTCTTTCAACATCTTACTATAATTCCAAACATTTGAAAAGCCATTAGTCAAATATTTTTGACTGATGGCTTTTCCGGTTCCATATTAATCATTTATTTCTCTTATTCTTCATGCTTATTCTTATATGCTGTGACTCCCGACATTACGCCTCCCGTCAATGCTGCTAAAAACGCAACAACCATAGCACCATTAGATACTTTGCTCATTTTTTTCTGATACTTTTCCTCCTCTTCATCCATATTATCTTCTTCATCTAACGTCACTTCATAATAATAATTTGCCTTAGTTGCTTTAATAACTTTCTTTGCTTTTGTTGTCTCTTTCTCTGTTTCTTCTTCAGTTTGTGTCTCACTTTCGCTTTCTTCGTCTTGCTTTACAGAAGTAATCTCCTGTGTTGTTTCTTCAATGGTCGTCTCTGCTACTGTTTCTTTGATAGTCTGTGGCTCTATGATAATATTTTCAGTTTGCCGGTTCTGTAACTTCTACATATTGTTCTGTAGATGTGCTGCCTCCTAAATATGTGTTACCAGAATATGAACTGCTTGCTGTTACAGAATTTAAATCAAAAAATTTCACTTCATAAGAAACATTCTGCCTTAAACCTGTTATCTCTACTTTGTATACATCCCCCGGATTATAACAACCTATCCCATTTGGTCTGAAAATAATACATCCTGGCACACCATACCATTGGTTATCAACATAAAGCTCACCATCTGCATGAGATTTCGAAAAACTCCATGTCTTTCCATTAGTGATACATGTCAATTTCACATTGACAGAATTATAATCCACATCATATCCCATTGAAATACTCCATGGACTGTTGCTTGAAAAAAACGATGTGGGCATTACCTGTGCAGGCCATGCTACACCATACTTATCTGTTGCTGCTCCAAACGAATCAAATACATACATAGCAGTATATAAATCCGTTTTGCCAAATCCGGTCATTTTCATAGCAGGGTTCAATATCCAACGTCTGTGCCCCAATATTGTTATATTGATACTATCTTCCTCAGCCATCCATCCATCTTTGATTGTTGAAGTCAAAGTCTGGTATCCCCATCCCAAATTTGCAGAACTTGTACCTGTATATCCTGCCTGATATAAATCATCACTCATGTTTGCCGGTTTAGCAGGAGCATGCTCCATTCTTCCATTCACGGCATTCAATAGCGTTCCTGTCTGTACAAGTCTTGAATATTCATCATTTAAAGTAACATGATATGATATACCTGCCACATACCTTATAAAATTCAGCATATTCAGAGCTCCCTGCATTGTCTCATTTGACAATCTTCCAGATGCATAAGGTGCTGTTGTTACCGGTGTCTGTGAATATGTCACACCATCATAGAAAACACAACTGTCATAATATGCCTTAATTTCACCTTCATTATGATAATCTACATTGATTCCTTCCGATGCATATATGATAGTTTCTCCTTGCAAAGCATATATAAAAGCCGCTACCATCAAACCTATGTGCATACATACACTTTTCCCAACATTGCAGGATAAATATTTCCTTATACCCTTCGCCATAATCATACCTTCTTTCTATCATGACCACATTTTATGCTATTTTCACATGTTACCTGCATTTATTCACGAATTTATTGTATATATTTTAACATTATTTTATACTTAATTCAACATATTGACGGATTTTTTATAATTTTTTTATATAATTTGTGCAAATTGTATATAACTATTATGCCATCATCAAGTCATTTTTTCTTGCTACACATCATTTTAAATATAACTAATTATGTAAAAAGGCAAAAAAGAAACTATCACATTAAGAAAATAAACTACTTAATGTAACAGCTTCTTTTTTAAAAAGCGCTATTATATATTATTCCCATCAAAAAGTACATCAAATGAAATGTTTATATTTGGAAACTTATCCGTTTTTTTATCAGATACTGTAATCAATAGTGTCAATATCATATGGTGTTACCTGGTAAACATAATAATTTAACCAATTCGTATAAAGTGCATTAGAATGTGCTCTCCATGTAAGAAGTGGAGGATTATCCGGATTGTCATCTCTGTAATAGTTGTAAGGAACCTGTATATTCATTCCGCGGCTTAAATCTCTTTTATATTCAGTATCAAGCGTAATTCTGTCATATTCCGGATGTCCTGTGATAAATATCTGTTTGCCCTCTTCTGCCATGATAATGGCCGGTCCTGCTTCTTTTGACTCTGCCAAAACATACAATTCATCATTTGCCCATATATCCTCAAAAACAGACTCTATATGTCTTGAATGTGGCATCAGAAATACATCATCAAACCCTCTCATCAAAGGTACTTTTCTGTGCAGAACCTCATGTTCAAATATTCCAAATCTCTTCTTGTCTATTCGTCTGGTCGGAATACCGTAGTGATAATAAAGCCCTGCCAGTGCACCCCAGCAAATATTAAGAGTCGATGTCACATTCTTCTTTGTAAATTCCATAATTTCTTTCATCTCTTCCCAATAATCCACTTCTTCAAATGCGAAATCATCAAGTGGTGCACCTGTAATGATAAATCCATCGAACTTTTTATGTTTGATGTCATCAAATGTACTGTAAAACTGGTTCAGATGACTTGCCGGCGTATTCTTCGATATATGAGATGCAATGTAGACAAATGTGACATTGACCTGTAAAGGTGTATTTGATAATACTCTAAGTAGCTGTATCTCTGTGTCATGCTTTAACGGCATCAAATTCAATATGGCTATCTCAAGTGGTCTGATATCCTGATTGACAGCCCTTTTCTCATCCATAATAAATATATTTTCACTCTTTATAACGGCTTTTGCCGGTAAATCTCCTTTAACTCTGATTGGCAATTTTATCCACCTCTTTTATTATTTTTTTGTATATGTTTTGACTATTTTCTTATTTACAGCAGCAATTATATTCTTATTTTATACTATTGCTTAAGACATTCTGATAATATTTGCTCATTATAATACAAATCAGTCCCTTTTTCAATACCTGTCATTTATGCGATACTAATTAATTGCTATTTCTACTGTCTTTCACAATTGTCCCTCGCATGTATTTCATACTCTACTCTGTGCTTTTTTCAATTCCTGCCAAAGTCATAAATTCATCTTCTGTAATGATACTCACTCCTAATTCTTTTGCTTTTTTGTTTTTTGAGGATTGAGACGCTGCATCATTATTGATGAGATAATCTGTCTTTTTCGTAACGGAACCTGTAACTTTGCCACCCATTTTTTCAATTACCTGCTTTACCTCATCTCTATTTGCAAAATGATTAACGGAACCTGTAATAACAAATGTTTTTCCACTGATATTGTCATTTTGTACATCTTCACTTTCCTCATTCACAATCGTAAGCTCTGCCATGAGATTATGATATTCCTGCATATTTTTGTCATCTTTAAAATATTCTATCAGAGAATCTGCAATAATATCTCCAACGCCATCTATCGCCATAAGCTCTTGTCTGTCGGCAGCTAATAATTTTTCCAAATCATTCCCAAAAGCTTTACATATCATCTTTGCATTTGTCACACCGATGTTTAAAATACCAAGTCCGTAAATCACTCTATAACTCTCTGTTGTTCTCGACTTATCAATTGATGTAATAAATTTATCAAAAGATCTCTGCCCAAATCCTTTTGTACCGACTATCTCCTCTTCATATCGGGACAGCTTGTAAATGTCTGCGTATTCCCTGATATATCCACTGTCTACAAACTTTTCCATTGTCTCTTCGGACATTCCCTCAATATTCATTGCATTTCTGCTAGCAAAATGAGTGTATCTCTTTACTTTCTTCGCCGGACATTCCTTATTCACACAGTACAGAAACTTAAATCCGTTATCCTCTTTTATGATGGTATCCTCTCCACAGACCGGACACTCTCTCGGAACAGTTTTTAGTCCGCTCCTCGTATGATTTTCGGCAATCTGAGGTATTATCATATTTGCCTTATACACTTCAATTGTATCACCAATTCCAAGCTCTAAGCCTTCTGCAACACTGACATTGTGAATACTCGCCCTTGTCACTGTCGTTCCCTCAAGTTCCACTGGTTCAAAAATCGCAACCGGATTAATCAGTCCTGTTCTTGAGGCACTCCATTCAATTTCCGTCAGTGTTGTTTTTGCTGTCTCATCTTTCCATTTAAACGCTATGCCGTTCCTTGGAAACTTTGCTGTTCTTCCAAGTGAATTTCCATATGCAATATCATCAAACATCAGTACAAGGCCATCTGATGGAAAATCATTCTCTTTTATTGCCTGTGCAAAGTACTCCACCCTCTCTGCCATATCATCTGATGTCACCTTGTAATGCTCCACAATCTCAAAACCCTGCTTTTTTAACCATTCAAACTGGCCCATAATGGAATTACCAAAATCAACTCCGTCAGCCTTAATAAGTGCAAATGCAAAGAAATTCACATTTCTCTTTGCAGTGATTTCATTGCTTAACTGTCTTACAGAACCTGAACATAAATTTCTCGGATTTTTATATTTCGCATCCACATCTTCAATACTTTCATTGATTTTTTCAAAATCTGAATATTTAATCACTGCTTCCCCTCGCAGTACTAATTCTCCTTTGTACGGAATAGTAAGCGGAATGTTCCTAAACACCTTTGCATTATTTGTGATTACTTCCCCTATCTCACCGTTTCCACGCGTGACTGCTTTTAACAGCTCTCCATTATGATAGGTGAGAACAACTGTGAGCCCGTCCAATTTCCATGAAATCACACCATCATATCCTCTGATAAAATCTGCCAAAACCTCAACTTCTTTTGTCTTATCAAGACTGAGCATAGGCGATTCATGACGCTCTTTTGGAAGCTCACTTAGCACCTCATATCCTACATTGACAGTAGGACTGTTCGACATAATAAAACCAGTTATTTTCTCTAGCTCTAAAAGCTCATCATACAGCTTGTCATATTCAAAGTTCGACATAATCTCATTTCCATCTTGATAATAAGCCTTCGAGGCCTTATTTAAAATGGAAACAAGCTCTTTAATTCTGTTTACTTTATCATTTTCAATATCTTCTTTGATACCTGAAATATTTTCACTCATATATATATCTTTCTCCTCCATTGTGTCTGTCTCTTATCTCCTCACAGCTTTCATCATTTCTTTCAATTCATCATCCGTCACTTTTCTATATGTCCCCTCTTTTAAATCATCAAGCATAATATTCATAATTCTAATACGTTTTAATTTGACAACTTTATAAGATAATGCCTTGCACATTCTTCGAATCTGTCTATTTAATCCTTGTGTCAAAATGATATCAAATGTATCATCATCTATTTTTCTGACCTTACACTTTTTTGTAATGGTTTCTAATATTTCTACACCATTACTCATTTTTTGGATAAATTCATCTGTAATCTTTTTATTCACCTTTACAATATATTCTTTTTCATGGCTGTTGACCGATTTGGCTATCTTATTGGCAAGGTCGCCATCGTTTGTCAATAATAAGAGCCCGCATGAATTTTTATCAAGTCTTCCTATATAAAAAAGTTTCTTATCATAGTGAATATAATCGATTACATTGTCCGGATTGTTTTTATCTGTTGTACATTCTATTCCCTCCGGTTTGTTGAATGCAAGCATAATTAATTCTTCCTGAATATGAAGCTGCTTTCCTTTATATACAACTTTATCCCCCTTATATACACGCTGTCCCATGACTGCAGCAGCACCATTAATTGTTATCAGTCCATCTGCAATCAGTTTGTCTGCTTCACGCCTTGAACAGACTCCTGCATCACTTAAATACTTGTTAAGCCGAAGACCGCTTTCAAGGTGCAAATCATCTTTTATCATCATTTTTTTTAAACTCATAAAAACTCCATTTTTAGTTAAACTATGCATATCGCTAAATAGCTATTATTTTGCTCGTTAACTATCCGAATATACTCTTAGCAATATCTACCGATTCCTTTGCATCTTTGGCATAGAAATCTGCGCCTATCTTTTCGGCATAATCTGGTGTGAGAACTGCGCCTCCAACCATTACCTTACAGTCAAGATTGTTTTCTCTTAAAAGCTTAATTGTCTCTTCCATTGATACAAGTGTCGTTGTCATCAGTGCTGATAGCCCTACCAGTTTTATATCATTATCTCTCACTGCATCGACAACTGCCTGATAGTCTACATCTTTTCCCAAATCTATCACATTATAGCCATAATTCTCCAACAAAACTTTTACAATATTTTTACCAATATCATGTATGTCACCCTTTACTGTTGCAAGAACAATACTTCCCTTACTCACTGCCTGTCCGTTTTTCTTATTCATTTCCTCTTTGATAACGCCAAAAGCGGCCTGTGCAACATCTGCCGCCATAATCAGCTGTGGCAAAAATAATGTACCTTTTTCAAATTCTGCTCCGACCTTATCGAGTGAAGGAATCAGATGGTTATTGATAATCTCCATCGAATCCATTTTCTCAAGCATTTCTTTTGTAATTCTTGCCCCATCGTTTTTGAGGCCATGTTCAATCGCAAACTCAAGTGTATTATCCTCTGCTTTTGCTCCTCCACCGGCTGCACTGCTGCCTGCTTGTGCCTCCTTGGACTTTGGAGCTTTTGTAGGGAACATATACTGCAAAACATTATTGTAGGACTGGATATAATCCACTGAATTTTTGTCATGTCCTGCAAGGACTCTGTAAGCCATTACTGTTCCTGACATGGCAGCAACATTCGGATTAATAATTGGAAGATCAAGTCCGTTTGTTAATGCCATTGCCAAAAATGTATGATTGACAAGTTCTCTGCCAGGAAGTCCGAATGAAATATTGGATACTCCAAGCACTGTCTTTAGTCCAAGCTCATGCTTTACCCGATAAACTGCATTTAACGTTTCCATAACACCATCCTGCTCTGCGGATGCTGTCAATGTAAGGCAGTCAATGTAGACATCTTCCTTTTTAATTCCTATTTTCAGTGCTGCCTCTAAAATCTTCTTTGCAATCTTAAATCTATCTTCTGCTTTCTTTGGTATTCCGTTTTCATCAAGTGTCAGTCCGACAACTGCCGCACCATATTTCTTTACAAGAGGAAGAACTGTCTCTAATGATTTCTGTTCTCCGTTAACAGAATTGACAATAGGCTTGCCATTATATACCCTCAGTGCTGCCTCCATTACCTCAGGAATTGTGGAGTCGAGCTGTAACGGACATTCATTGATACTCTGTATCGCTTTGACAGCTTTTATCATCATCTGCTTTTCATCCACTCCCGGAAGTCCGACATTGACATCAAGTATCTCGGCTCCGGCATTTGTCTGCTCTATCGCCTGATTTAAAATATAATCAATATCATTATTAAGGAGTGCCTCCTTAAACTTTTTCTTTCCTGTAGGATTAATTCTCTCACCGATAATTCTCGGCTGGTTAATGATAACCGTCTCAGTAGCGGAACATATCGCTGCCTGATGAACTGCAGGTATATCTGTTCTTTTTAAATTTTTGAATTCCTCACTTAATTCTTTAATATAAGCAGGTGATGTACCACAACATCCTCCCACAATTTTTACACCATATTTTGCAAACTCTGCCATTTGTTTTGCAAAATCTTTTGGTCCGACATTATATGTGTTGGTGACAGGATCCGGAAGTCCCGCATTTGGCTTGACAATAATTGGTGTATCTGTATAGCCTGCAAGTTCTTTCACAACCGGATACAAATCTACCGGTCCTAGTGAACAGTTAATACCCATTGCATCAACTCCAAGACCGTCAAGTGTGAGTGCCATATTAGAAATTCCACACCCTGTAAAGGTTCTGTGATTCATCTCAAATGTCATGGTACATGCGATAGGAAGATTTGTATTTTCCTTTGCAGCAAGTACCGCAGCTTTCAACTCATATAAGTCTGTCTGTGTCTCAAAGACAACCAAATCTGCATCCTGTCCTGCTATCAGTTCCTCCTTGTATATTTCATATGCTTCTTCAAATGTTAACGTTCCCGTAGGCTCTAAGAGCTGACCTATCGGACCAATGTCAAGTGCTACAAGTGTATCCGTACCCTCACATGCCTTTCTTGCATTTCTGATTCCTGCTTTTATCACCTCATCAACAGTATGTCCACAATTTTTTAACTTGTACGAATTGGCACTAAATGTATTGGCATATATAATATCTGTACCTGCATCAATATACTGTTTATGAATATCAATAATCCACTCCGGTTTTTCTATATTTAAAAGTTCAGGTATCGCACCCATCTTCATTCCTTTTGCCTGAAGCATAGTTCCCATTGCTCCATCGAAAAAAACGAATTCTCTTTCCTTTAATAATTTTCTAAAATCTGCCATAATATTTAGTCCTTTCATTCACTCTTTTTGCAGCTTGTTCCATTCTTTCTGAAATTACATGTATCTTTTAAATTACAGTGATCACATGATTTTTTTCCATGTACTTCCACTTTTGATAAACCTATCACACATGTTACAGATTTTCTCGGAGTCAGTATAAAGCTTTCTGTTGCACATACTCCAATTCTCTTGCCCGCATCAAGCGTCTCTAATAAACTTTTCTGTGTCGCAAGCGGAAAATCTCCATATCCGACTCCAAACCTCCATGTATGATGATATCCCTCAAACTCCTGCAAGATGATACGCTCCACTTCATCACATACCTGTTCGATTGCCGCATTAGCAAGTGCATCTAAAACCAAAGCATTTACCATATTGGCCAGTTCATTCCTTCTTAAAAGTGTATCAACATCACCTGATAGTGTTGCACACATGATAATGGCTTTTTCACAGCCTTGCAGATGCTCTTTGATGGAACTTCCCTTTAATTCGAGGCTTGCACCATTCAGACAGACATTTTCATTTGTAAAGTCCAAATCAAAAACCTTATAAACATACCTTGGCTTTATCACTTTAAGCAAATCCTGCTCACACTGCAGAATAATCTTTGTCATATTCACATCAGGAAGTGTATCTTTATATCCCATATACCTGATTGCTTCACTTTTATCAATATTTTTTATCTCTATTTCATTGTTTATCATCTATTTCACCAAACTTTAATAAGAATACTATGAATTATAACTGTACAACCAATTCTACCACAAAATGTACTCAATTACAAAATAAATTGTATCCTAAAATAATACATACAAATATAAAAAGAATTGAACAGAAACTTACGCCTAAATATAAGCCTATTGCAATTCCAATTGCCACCCAAAACAAAATAAAACCGCAAATTCTGCGCATACAATACTCCAAATTATTCTTTGTATATAATATGCCGGAACTTGCGATTTTACCATTAATTGTTTCAATTATACTAATTGTCTACAGAAATTTCCTGTTCGTCATCTGAATTATCTTCATCCTCAGATCCCTTCTTTGTGAACTTATCAATCAAGCCCGGAACCATATCAAGTATCTTTGTCATTCCATCCTGTTCCTTAATATTGACAAGCTTTGGAACGCCATCTTTAATAACAAGCACCGCACTAGGTGACATCTTTCCACCCATACCGCCGCCACCATTATTCTTCTTTTCATCATTCGCTGCTCCTGCTGCAACACCAAATGATACATCTACCAGTGGTAAAACAATTGTTCCGTCAATCGATATTGCATCACCGACAACTGTCTTTGTAGTAACAAAACTTTCCATCCCCTTAAATAATGATTCAACTGTATTGTCGAATGTATTCCTATTTTCTGCCATGTCTCAACCTATGCACACCTGCATTTTTCCTTTCCTATTTTTGTTTATTTATTTTTTGAATCAAATTCTTTTTTTCTTTGAAGCAGCTTCTTAAATTCACTATTCCGATATATTCTGACAGCCACAATGACAAAATAATAAATCTGCATTCTTCCTTTCATCTCTATATCAGTTTCAAATACCTTATTGTCAAAATCAGCATATATATTCAGATTCTCTTTCCCACCCCTTAACACTGCATATACCACTCCAAGAACTCTTCCCGTGTTATATGCATCATCAAATCCAAATCTGATATATCCTTTTACCTTTTTGGGACTTATATGATTTAATACTTTTTTCAGCTGCCCCTTCACAAATTCAAAGGTAAGTTTTGTATTGTCATCTTTGATAAATTCCTTAATACTGTCTGCTTTCTCTTTTAACTTTCCTGCTTTTTCTTTGAGATTACCGATATTCTCTTTCGCTTTTTTTATTTTACCATAAATGTTGTGAAATTGATATTGAATTTTGCTAATAATTTGAGTAATTTTATTTTTTATTTTGTTTTCATCATTTTGCTCAGCAGCGTCTGCCCCTAATTCATTATTTCCATTTTCTCCTTTTTCATGAATCCGATTTGTTCCATTATCAAAATCATCCATAAAGTTACTCTCAATGATTTCAACTTCATCCTCATCATATTCGGCTGTCTGCAGTTCTGTACCATTTTTTTCTTTCTTTTTATCGTTAAATCGCTTTTTACTATTTTTTTTATTTTCTGCTGTATTTTCACCGGACTTACTATCATCTTTTCCTTTTATTCTGTCAAACAGATTAGTTTTGAAACCACATATCCTCAGTTCAGTGTCTATTTTCTTTTCTTTATAAAATACACTTAAGCTTATTATATGCAGAAGATATGTTACTTTTACCTTTGCGCTTAGGTCTTTTCCATTACTTTCATTACATCTGATAAAAGCACCATACCTGATAGGAACAAATAAAACACATGCCAATATAAGCAGAATAAGCCCTACGATAACAAGCAATACTATTCCTATTATTTTTAAAATTGTAAGCAATATATGTAACATGCATTTACTTCCTTACTTTCATACTATAATTAATTATCTATCATTTTTTTTACAAGGAACTGTCCTGTCTTATTGTAACAGTCCATAATAATCTCCTGCATAACAAGAAAAGCCTCGTCTCTGCCAAGCCCTATACCAATAACTGTCATATCCAGTTTTCTGTAATGTTTCTGCATTAATATATAAGATGGATATATCTCAAGTGAGTTCTTTTCGTTCAGTGGCAGAGTAATCAGATATGTCCCAATCTGTGGTTTGTTTAACTTTGTACGCATGATAATTTTATGTTTTCTCTTTTTAGCATTCTCTCCAACATAAAGATTATTATACCATTTCATACCATAAACCTCAATTCTATATTTTTAAAATATTGCTACTATTCACAGATATTTTCTACAACCACATCAGCCTTCCATCAAACTCTTTACAATCTCTATACACGCTGCTTTCTCCGCCTTATTCGTACAGTTTGACAATGAATTATACACATAATCCTGGATTTCTGTAATGTTATTAAAAAACACAGGAAGCCTTGATATAATCAACGACATAACTGAACGGTTGACCTGTTTTTGATTATTCTTAAAAAATCCCATCAATTCCTCAACCAGACCATCTCTTTTTTCATTCAGATATTTTTCTATATCTATATCATTTTCATGGTCATTGACTGTATCTTTATCTGTTTTTTTATCAAATATACCATATTCATTTTTTAAATCAATAAAAAGGCTGTCTGTCATCAATTTTTCACATATAAATAGTCCCTGATATATCTTATCGGCCATGATACTTTTCACAACATCAGTATAGTCATTTCTGATATTGTCAAGAACATATTCTACTGCCTGAATAATATTCTGTAGTTCTTCCGGGGTCCCTTCCATAAAAATAAAACTGTCTGTGATGTCTTCTTCAAGTGTAATGTAATCTTCATTATAGAAATTTTCATTAATCTTTTCAATAATGTTGATGGCATTTCTGATTTCATCTGTTGTATTGTCAGTATATGCACCGGCAATTATCATTACATACGCCTTATTAATAAGACCCGCAAGCATCATATAAATATTTGTCTCTTTTTCAATAAAATCTCCTGCAAATCTCAGTTTATTTTCAGCATCATAAAAGGTCTTTTCGTCAATTCCTGAATAATTGATATTTTTTACTTCCAAATAAATATCATATAAATCACTATATTTTTCCATATTCTTTGGAAGTTCAAGCATCGATGAGGTTCTGATATCATACAAAAAGTCATCAATTGTCACCTTGTCGGTTTTGGAATAGACGCTCATACCCTCACTTAAAATTTCAAAAAATTTGTTCTTTGTCATTCGTAACGGAAGTTCTCCGATTATCTCACTTATCTTTGAATTTATCGCCGCATTATCCTCATCAGCAAAAATATACTGCATTATCTCTCTTGTAAAATCTTCATCTGTATATTTTTTTTGAACATCAAGCTCTTTAAATAAGTATTCACATCTGTTAGTGACATATTCATATCTTGCAAATATATCTGCATACGCTGTAAGAACTTCCACTATATTATACACATTATTCCGTAGTGTGTCTATCTTGTTGATTCCTTCTTCTCTTTTTTCATCCACAGCCGGATTAATGACATATTCTTTTACCACCTCATTAAACTGCTTTGTAATGTAGGAAAGAGTATCATCTCCCACTTTATCCATTATCATTCCCTGATAGGTATAATAATCCATTGCAAATTCAACTGCTGCGCGCCTGTTATATAAATTCATCATATAATCGGCATACATCGGAAGATTCATTTCTAAATTTATTTTTTTATTAATTTCACTGATAAATTTTTTCACAATAGCACCTTTTTCATAACCTTATTTTATTTTTTATTTTTTTATGCTTGCCTTATTTTTCTGTGCAGAATTCCACTTTCTCACCTGCTAATATTTTATTTGTTGTTCTCACAGCACACATTTTACCACACATAGAGCATGTATGTCTCTCCTCAATCGGCACACTGTTATAATATCTTCTCGCCTTTTCCGGATCAATTGCATATTGAAACATTTCTTCCCAGTCAAGTTTGTGTCTTGCGGCACTCATCTTATTGTCAATATCTCTTGCGCCTTTGATTCCCTTTGCAATATCTGCTGCATGTGCTGCAATCTTAGAGGCAATTATTCCCTCCCTGACATCATCTTCATCTGGGAGTCTTAAATGCTCTGCCGGTGTCACATAACACAAAAAGTCAGCGCCATTTGATGCAGCAATGGCTCCTCCTATGGCAGATGTAATATGGTCATATCCCGGAGCAATATCTGTCACAAGAGGTCCCAGTACATAAAATGGTGCCTCATGGCAGATTCTTTTCTGAATAGCCATATTGGCAGCTATCTCATTCATTGCCATATGTCCCGGTCCCTCTACCATGACCTGTACATCCTTTTCCCATGCACGCTTTGTCAGATTACCAAGTTCAATCAGCTCTGCAATCTGTCCTGCGTCAGTACTGTCCTGTATACAGCCCGGTCTTAATGCATCACCAAGACTGATAGTTACATCATATTCCCTTAATATTTCAAGCACTTCATCATAATATTCAAAAAACGGATTCTCATTTCCAGTCATCTCCATCCATGCAAATAAAAGCGATCCACCTCTTGAAACAATATTCATCAATCTTCCTTCACGCTTAAATGTTTCAACAGCACGTCTATTAATTCCGGCATGAATTGTCTGAAAATCAACGCCTTCCTTTGCATGTGCTTCAACCACCTTCAAAAAGTCTTTTGCAGTAATTTCCAACAAATCCTTATCAAGATAACCAATTGCATCATACATAGGAACTGTACCTATCATAGCAGGTGACATTTCTATCAGCTGTGTTCTGAATGTATTAGTCTTTCCGTAGTTGCTAAGATCCATTATCGCTTCCGCACCAAAATCAATTGCCATTTTTACTTTTTTCATTTCAAGTTCATAATCTTTTTTATCTCCTGAAATCCCCAGATTGACATTTATTTTCGTCTTTAAACCTTTTCCTATGCCCTCTGCTGAAAGCGATTTATGATTAATATTGGCCGGAATGACAACCTTTCCTTCTGCCATCAAAGACATCAACCCTTTGATATTAATCTTTTCTTTTTTTGCAACTGTCTCCATCTGTGAAGTTACAATTCCTTTTTTTGCTGCATCCATTTGTGTATAATATTCTCTCATCTTTTACTTTTGGAGCCGGACGGCTCTTCCTTTCTATATGGTTTTACATCTTCTTAATATACTTTCCTGCATGTCTTATTTTTCTAACAAATACACTCATTAAAATCATATATAAACATATCACTTAATTTTCTAAGAACTTCAACACTGTCTTTTGCTCTCTCATCATATACGCCGACTGCTCTGTATCCCCCTGCTTTTGCCCCGATAAGTCCCTCTCTGATATCTTCAAACACTACACAGCATCTCTTGTCTACTTTCATCTTTTCCGCTGATAAATCATAGACATCCGGATATCCTTTCCCGCGCTTTACTTCTTTTAAGGTGGTTATATTATCAAAATAATCCGATATATTATTGTTTTTCAGCACTGGTTTTACAAGTTCCATATCTGATGCTGTTGCGATAGACATTTTTATATTATGATTTTTCAAATAATCAAGAAATCGTCTGACACCTTTTTTTAATTGTACTTCACACGTATATGCATGAACAGCCATATCAAACCATTCTTTGATAATCTGTTGCCTTGTCTCCTTCAGACCAAATCTTTCAATTGTATAATCAGCACATGCCTCGAATCCTAATGGTGTGATTTTATCAAGGTAATCCTTTGGAACATCAAATCCTCTTTTTCCAAGAAAATCAATATCTATTTGTTCCCATACACCCATTGAATCAATTAATGTTCCATCTAAATCAAATATGATACCTTCACATTCTCTAAAGTCTATCACGATTTTACCAAACCTTTCTGTAAAACTTTATATATTGCTTTGTATCTGTATTCTTCACTTTCAATATATTGTAAATAATCTGTTATATAATTTCAATATTAATATTTTCACTCATCATTTCTTCATCCATTTTGCTTAAAAAATCAATGATGCTGACATGAAAACTTCCTGTCCCAGACTCAATAGTTTTTTTGTATGCAAGCTCACCTGCGATACTCATAGCAGATATTCCTGCACATGCAGCATCAAAATAATCATATTCTCCATATTTTGATACAACTCCCGCAAAAGAGCCTGTCAGTGCTGAGGTCATGCAGCCCGTTCCTGTCACTTTAGAAAGAAGTTCTGTACCATTTGATAATTTTGCTATATGCTCTCCATCTGATACAATATCTGTCTTTCCTGTGACTGCAGCAACACAATTATACATCTTTGCCACATTTTTTGCCACTGAAACAACATCATTTCTTTCATCTTCTTTAGAAACATCAACTCCCTTGGTTGACACATTAAGTCCCGCAATAAAAGACATTTCTGATAAATTTGCTCTTATGATATTCACTTTCACATTTTCAAGAATCTTTTTTGTTGTTTGATTTCTAAAAGCGGAGGCTCCTGCACCTACCGGATCAAAAATGACCGGAATATTTAACTCATTTGCTTTCTTTCCTGATGCAATCATTGAACTGATTGTTCTCTCATTTAAGGTCCCGATATTCACCACAAGCGCTTTCGATATACTAGTGATATCAGTGGTTTCCTTCATATCGTCTGCCATAATAGGAGACGCACCTATGGCAAGCACTGCGTTAGCACAATCATTGACTGTCACATAATTAGTGATATTATGTACTAACGGAACTTCCTTCCTTACCTTTCCAATCATCGACACAATTCTTTCTTTTTCCATGATAAATTCCTCCATTTATTAATGATAACGGAGCAAAAAGGCTGCCAAAAGACAGCCTCATAATAGTAAATATCATCATTCATATTACGTTGCTCCCTACGACAGTATTAACTGACAGGTTCAAAGGGTCAGGTTTTACCTTCTCAACTTTACTAAGTTCCCCTGCAAACTTTTATCATTATCTGATATTACATTCAAAATGTCAAGCAGATTTGCTTCCCGCCGAAGAGGCATCATACTTTTATGATGTAATAAATGTATTATATCCGGCATTTCTAAGTCTTTCTTCCATTCTCACTGCATTATCAAGAACGGCATACGCTCCCGACTGCACTTTATAAAATCCATTATCAAGTAAGATAAATGCCGGAAATCCCTGACTTTTCAATTCATTTAAAAGTGCATCCGCCTCTTCCCGGCCTCTAAACGCACCAACCTGTACACGATACAGTTTTCTCTCCTCTTCACAGCCTCCAACAGTCTGTATAATACCCTGTGCAATCGCATCTGCAACCTCATTAAATTTTTCGTCAAACAATACATTATCCTCATCATTATCAATAAATCCTGCCTCTACTAAAACTGCAGGTATCCCGGTTCTTCGCAATACCACAAGATTCGGTCTCTCTGTAACACCCCTGTTTTCAAATCCAAGTTTTTCAAGATTTGAATTGATATTTCTTGCCATCTTTGCTTTGATTCCTTCATCGTTATATACCAATGTTTCTATCCCTTTGGATGTATTAGGTGTCAGATATGCATTTCTGTGGATTGACACAAAATAGTCCGCACCGGAATTGTTTGCTATCTGAGCTTTTTCAAATGGTGTGTCATATACATCAGTTGTCCTTGTGTATTTCACATTGATGCAATTCTCTTCAAGAATCCGCCCTACAGCCAGTGCGAGTGCCAATGTATCATCTTTTTCCTGTCTTCCCTCATATGTTGCTCCCGGATCTGCTCCTCCATGACCTGCATCAAGAATTACAGTTGCTGCCATTATTTCCTCCCATGCATAATATCGTTTTATATTATGATATGTTTATATCTTCAAAATGTGAGTAATTGTGACTCTGTACAATAATTTAATTTGACACTCCTTGCCTTGTGTGATAAAATCTCTTGAAAGTTTAATTAGGAAAGGAAGGGTTGTTAGGTGCATCCGATACTTCATTTAGGTATTATGGAAATTCCGGCTTATGGAACTATTATTTTTATAGGTCTGGTAATCGGAACTGTTATTGCTTCATTTACAGCAAAAAAGTATGATTTATTTAAACTTGATATTGTACTATCAACAATTTTGGCTTCCATAGGTTTGTTAATTGGAGCTAAACTTGTTTACTTCATAACTGTTTTGCCTGATGTCATAAGGTATTTTTCATATGTCAAAAGTCACATTGTTCCAACACTGATGTATCTGTTTGGCGGATATGTATTTTATGGCGGTTTAATCGGAGCTCTTTTTGGATATTATTTCTATTGTCGATGGTTCAAACTTGACTTTGGTGCAATGGTCAATATCATATCACCTGTTATTCCGTTAGTTCATGCTTTCGGTCGAATCGGATGTTTCCTCGGCGGATGCTGTTATGGTATTGAGTATCATGGTAAACTTGCCATACACTTTCCATACAATGAATTTGTAACAGAATTGAATCAAGTTCCAAGATTTCCTATTCAGTTAGTCGAAGCAGGAATTAATTTTATTTTCTTTATCATTTTAATGATTTATGCAAAAAAAGTAAGAAAACCGGGTTCTGTACTTGGCGTCTATCTGATAGGATACGCAGTGATTCGCTTTGTTTTAGAATTTTTCCGCGGAGATATTGCAAGAGGAATATTATTCGGAGTCTCTACCTCCCAATGGATTAGCCTAATACTGCTTCCAATCGGATTTTATCTTATTTTCAATAAAAAAGAACATTTGACAAAACAAGCTACAAATTCTGATACGAATCCCACTGCTTAATAGATTCCATTAATAGTGCAAGGTGCAAAAACAGATTCATGAAAATCCATTTTTGCACCTTTACATTTATCATCAACTTATTTCACATCCATACCACAGTATACAGATAATCTACCTATTCTCCTGCTGTGACACTGTTTACATTTCTATTGTCATTTGTAGTATTTTCTGTTCCATCTGTGATATCATTTCCCATATCTTTTGCTCCATCTACAACATCTCTTCCGACATCTTCTACAGTATCAAGAGCATCTCTTCCAACATCTCTTGCTGTATCGGCAGCATCTGCACCTGCTCCGCCTACTATTTTACTACTTGTTGTTTCATTATTTCTATTAGTTGTAGTCTCATTATTTCTGTTCGTTGTTGTGTTTCTCTCCCCTCCGGAAGTCACATAATTATCATCTGCCTCATTATCTCTGCTACCACATGCAACTGCTGAAAACATCATGCACGAAACCACTGCTGCAATAAGTAATATCTTTGTTTTCTTCATTATAAAAAGCCTCCTAATGATATATTTAATGATGAGATTTTTAAACATCTCTTATATTAATATAACCATTGAAAAGGCTTATTATTAAAAAACTATATGGTAATTTTTGTTTTTTTTATCCGAGTACATCACTCATATCATAAAGACCTGCCGGTTTATCCTTTAAAAATTTTGCTGCTTCAATAGCACCCTTGGCAAATATATTTCTTGAATATGCCCTATGCTTTATCTCAATCACTTCATCTGCACCTGCAAAAATAATATCATGATCACCTACGATTGTTCCGCCTCTTACCGCTGAAATTCCTATCTCCTTTTTAGGTCTCTTCTCTCTTAAATTACTTCTGTCATACTTATAAGAATACTCACCATCAAGCTGTTCATTAATTGTATCTGCAAGCATAAGTGCTGTACCGCTTGGCGCATCAAGCTTTTGGTTATGATGTTTTTCAACAATTTCAATATCGTAACCTGCCTGTGCAAGTGTCTTCGATATTGTCTTCAGTGCCTTCATCACTGTATTGATTCCAAGAGACATATTTCCCGAACGAAGAACAGCTACCTTGCTGCTTAAATCTCTTGCCGCATAAATCTGCTCATCTGAAAGTCCTGTCGAACACAATACAACAGGAAGATTTCTTTTCTCACAATATTCATAAAGTTTATCAACAGCCTTTGCCGATGAAAAATCAATAACAACATCTGCGTCTATATCACAGTCATCGATATTTGTGAATACAGGATAATCATTCTGCTTATTATCTACAATATCTATTCCTGCTACAATTTGTACGTCTTCCTCCTGCTTTGCAATATCAGAAATCACCTGTCCCATTCTCCCATTACATCCGTGCATAATAATATTTATCATATTTTTAATCCTTTCCGTTTTTACTTTATCAGTGATTGTTTTTATCATTACCATTTATCATTATCTTATACGAAAGAGCCGCCCACATGACGACTCTTTCCTGTATCCGGCATCACTATGCAGTTATTTTTTTCATTCTTATCTGTTATGCAATTTTACATAAGTATAATTTGAATTCTATTCTCTCTTTCAACTGCTCAATTCATAATTGGCTTTATAATACAACCTTAATTCCATATTCAATCATGGCATTTCTAAGCTTCTCTTTATTTGCCTCTTCCATCTCTGACAGTGGAGCTCGAAGTGGTCCAACCTCAAATCCCATCATATTAAGTGCTGCTTTCACTGGAATCGGATTCACTTCTATAAAAAGATTTTTTATCAAATCCAATGCCTCCAACTGAAGTTCGGCACTCTTTTTTGTATCTCCTGCAAGATATGTGCTTACAATCTCATGTGTCTGTGCAGGTGCAATGTTAGAAAGAACAGAGATTACACCGATACCTCCCAGTGATAATAATGGCACTATCTGGTCATCATTTCCTGAATAAATATCAAAATTAATGTTTTCTTTCCTAATGAGTGCTGCTAACTGTGCAACCTGCGAAATATTACCTGTTGCTTCCTTAATTGCCACAACATTTTTAGATTTCTTTGCAATCTTTATTGCTGTTTCCGGTAAGATATTGCATCCCGTTCTGCTTGGAACATTATATAATATTACCGGTATTTTTACGGAATCTGCTATCTTTGTAAAATGAGCAACTAATCCGTTCTGTGTTGCTTTATTATAATACGGTGTCACAACCAAAAGACCATCTGCACCATATTTTTCTGCCTCTGTTGAGAGATAGACAGCTGTCTCTGTACAGTTTGAACCTGTTCCTGCCACAACCGGTATTCTTCCTGCCACCTTCTCTATTGTAAATCTGATACATTCAAGATGTTCCTCATGGGACAAAGTTGAAGACTCTCCTGTTGTTCCACAAATAATAATACAGTCTGTCTTATTCTCAATCTGAAACTCGATTAACTCTGCAAGTTTTTCATAGTTGACACTTCCATCTTCTTTCATAGGTGTAACAATTGCTACACCGGCTCCTGTAAAAATTGACATTCCAATCACCCGTATTTCACATTTATATATAGTATTCAATCACATACAAAAATGTGAAAATGCCCTCATGTTTGAAAGTATGGGCTATTTTCCTTTTCATTTATTTCTTTCAAACAAAAAACAGAGCCAGCCAAATGGCCAGCTCCTAATTCCGTCACAATATACGTCGTAGCTCACCATCTAAACATCTAAAGTCAGATGACAGTCATATGGCTATTAACCATATGCCCAAGCAAATATCTTCTCAGGAAAGATATCCTTTCGGCGTATTATCCTTTCTATTATCTTCCTACGTCTCCTGAAACATCCGATAACTTACTGATACAATACGCAACCTCTACTAATTAAAATTTGTAATACGATAATATCACTATATTTTCATATTGTCAATGTAAACTTTCTATATTCGAAATACTGTCAACATATTCCCTTATCTCATCCGGCAAAACAATTCCTGTAAGAAGTACACTTACATTATCTGATTTTGACTCAAGAACAGGAATCAGTTCATTACAGTCAATAATGCCTTCATCGATAACCCCAAGAATCTCGTCAAGAACCAGCAAGTCACACTCACCTGTTGTGAGCACCTTTTTTGCATAATTTAGTCCATTTTTGATGTTGGTTATCTCTTCTTTTTTCTCTTCATCTGAAAGTTCACTAAAGCAGGTTGTTTTCTTTTCAAAGCGGAACAACTTGATTTCTGGCTCTAATCTCTGAAAGATTCTCTCTTCATTATCACTCTTTTCTTTCATAAACTGAACAATGATAACACTCTTTCCTTCGCCCGCACTGATAATTCCTTTTCCCAAGGCAGCGGATGATTTTCCTTCACCACTTCCGCAAAAAACCTGCACATATCCTTTTTCCATGATTTCCTCCATATAAGAATTTAATAATTGTGTGGTTATTAATTCAACATATGGTTAAAATATCATATTTTGGTAAATATTGCAACTATAACATTTTCTTCTGCTGTGTCAGCAACCTCATTTTCCATTATCTATTTTTGCTGATTATTCCATTGCATACTCTAATTTACTTACAGAAACTTCATATGCCGTATGTTTTTCTGTCTGTGCCTCATTAATCTTTTTAAGATACTCCCTACTCTGAACTCTGCCCCAAATCTGTATTCTCTTTCCAACCTCAAATGAAGATGCAAATCTTGCATTTCTTCCCCATGCAATGCATGGAATATAATCAGATTTTCCATATGGTCTGTTAACAGCTATCAATAAATCCGAGATTTCTCTGCCGAGTGGTGTCTTTCTGTAGATTGGTTCTTTACATATAAAACCATCTAAAAAAATCTGGTTAGTCTTTCCTGACTCCTCATTTTCCTCGACAAGCTGCCAGTCTCTCACAAATATAGACAATACCAGCTTATTTCTGCTGCCATCATGCTTATTATATGATCTGAACTGACCTGATGCTTCTACCAGTTTTCCAATATAATTCTGTGAAACATCAACAAGTCTTTCAGATACCATAAGAGGAATCACATCTGTCATATCACTTAATCTGTTAACCGATACATCAACAGTATAGAATCCTTCTCCAAATACCTGATGACTATATCTGAATTCCGATATAATCTCTCCCGTTATACTTACTCGGTTGTTTTCAATAACCTTATCTACCATTGTATTTCTCCCTTCTGTAACCTTTTAGGTTTCTCAATTATTTATCTTTACTAGTATATGCCGTATTTGAATTTTTAGACATTTATACAAACATATCCCAGCAATATCTACACATATGATTTTAACGGATTTTCCATTTTTTGCAAGTAAAAATTTGTTTCAAAAGTATTTTTTAAAACAAAATTTCAAAAAAAAGTAGCAATATGTCGAAATATCAAAAAAATACTAATCAAATTGAAACTTCCATATTCAGAATCAATAACATGTCATGATACATTTTGATATTATATATTCAAATATAAGATATATGATTTATTCTAACGCATATATTTTATTATCTTTATGCTTCCTGTAAAAGTTCCATAGGATTAATAAGTCCCCACCCTTGATGATTTTTATCATATCCAAGGTCTATGGCTGTTTCAAACATCCTTTTTTTGACATCTTTGTTGGTATAACCGGGATATTTTTGCAGAATCAAAGCTGCAATTCCTGAAACAATCGGCGCTGACATCGACGTGCCGCTCTTTGCTGAATAGTTTCTCCCATTTACTGAACAGCTTATTACATTCGTTCCCGGACATACTATTTCCGGTTTTATAATACAATTTTGTGTTGGTCCTCTTCCTGAATAATTTAAAAAATTCCTGCTTCTCCTTCTGCCTGCAATAATATTATCATCATTTGCCCCCACCGTTATAACACTTTTGGCACAGCCCGGAACTGTCACACTTCCCGATTTCGGTCCGTTATTTCCAGCGGCTACAATTACTACAAATCCCATTTTCCAAAGCATTTCTACATGATCTATGAGCTGACTGTTTTCCTTTCTGTCATTTCCCAGCACCGAACCTATAGAAATATTAACAATTCTAATATTATATTTATTTTGCTTTTTTATGATATATTCAATCGCCTTAGAAGCATTTGAGATACTTCCGTTTCCTTCATTATCAAGGCATTTCAACACGATAATATGAGAATCAGGGGCAACGCCCCTGTAAATACCATTTGATTGTTTTCCCCTTCCGGCTATAATTCCAGAAACATGGGTTCCATGTCCGTTATCATCATATTGTCGATTTTGATGATTAACAAAATCTTTAAAATCTGCAATATTTTCATTTAAATCAGGGTGTGGAGCTACTCCTGTATCAAGCACGGCAACTCCCACACCCTTTCCTGTATAGCCTCTTTCATGGATTAAATCTATGTTAAGAATCTTCCTGACTCTGTTCAACTCAACCACCATTATTATTTAGTTATTATTATTAAATGAACTTACCATATAATAGTTGACAATTAATTCAATTTCCATACTCCGTCAGAAATAAATTCTTCTGCCATAATCTCTGCCTTCTTTACAATCTTTTTATCAAAACCTATGACATTTAATAGTTTGATTGCATTTCTTGAGGTTGCTCTTCCAATGTTTAACTCATAATTAAACAATACATCATCTTTCTTCACTTCTTCCATAAAATGATAATTAGAGTAATCTTCCTCTAATATATTCGTCAGCTCAATATCATGCGTTGCCGCAAAACATATTGCATTTCTTTCACTGACCGCCTTTAAGATATAAGACGATGCCGCAATTCTTTCAATTGTATTAGTTCCACGAAGCACTTCATCCACAAAACATATAACAGGTATGTCTTGATTAATCGCATCTAAAATTCTCTTGATAGATTTTATTTCCACAATAAAATAACTCTCATTTTCAAACAGATTATCTTTTAATGCCATTGATGTATAAGTCTTGCAAAAACATGCTTTGAACTTCTTTGCTGTACATGTATGAATTGTCTGTGCAAGAATCAGATTTATTGCAATTGTTTTTAAGAAAGTTGATTTTCCTGACGCATTGGAGCCTGTGATAAGCACACTTTTTCTTTCTTTGATACTGTTTGCAACCGGCTTACTGATAAGAGGGTGGAATATTTCATCTGCATCAATGCCCTTTTTCGATTCAAACTGTGGAACCGCATAATATTGAAGAGCTTCTCTGAAAGAAGCAACCGCCATTGCCACTTCTATCTTTCCAAGTGTCTCAAACATCTGATTAATAGAATCTGTATTCTCTATCATTGTCTGAAGCATGGAATTGAACTTTATGATGTCCACATGAAAAATCATTCTCACATAATCCATTACAATCTCACCAAGTGAACCGTTTGTTCCATTTGCAGCTATCAGAAAACTTCCTTTTCTTATCTTTTCAAGTGATTTCACGCTTTTTTTCAAAATCTCATTATACTCTTCTATCCCATTCACATTTAACTTAATAATCTCCTGAGAACAGATAATCATGTTACTCAGATACCCAAAACAGATAAAATAATTTTCAATCTCTGCTTTATATTGATAATAGGAACCGATATTATAAATCAGAACAGCAAAAAAAACTGCTATTCCAATAATCGGTTTCATAAACAAAAGAGCACATGCACAGATAAAAAGAAATCCACCAATATAATGTTGTAAATTGCCCTGCCTTTTTACATCTTTTAACCTGTCAATAAACTCATACATTGATATCTTGTTGGTTCTCCCAAGTGATGAAAAAATTTCCTGCAATTTGAAGCTTTCCTCTTTATTTTCTCCGAAATACGTATACAATTCCTCATCCGATAAAAGCTTGTCCTCATCAAATTTCGGAATGCGAAGTTCCTTATAAAGGCATTCTTCACCAACCGATGAACAGGTGTTGTTAATCATCATAAAAATGCTGTCCATATCAAGGTCGTTCCATGTGATATCATCAATTGTAAAATTATCACCTATACTTTTTTGGTAATAATAAACCAGTTTTTGCAATTCTTCATGTGTATATTTTCTCTGTGGGATGGTCCCCCAATTCTCCCTTATCTTTTTTCTCAATTTTTCTAGTTCTCTCTTTCGAAAAACAATTGAGTTGTATAAAAATATCACAAAAACAATTGCAACCATTATTATATAATATTTCATCATTGTCTTCTCTCTTTCTTTTTCTTAATTCTTCTCCTAATACCCAATTAGAATATATGTTAACAACCTTAACAGAAAAATATAGACCGCCTGTTCAGCGGCCTAATGCTAGTATACAATGAAATATGTACAAAATCAATCCGTTTCACTTATAACTGTAATTAAATGATAATGCAGATAACGCCTCCATTACTCTCATTGGTAATCTTTTCAAGTGTATTTTTCAATTTTTCCTGCGTTTCATCAGAAAGTTTTTCTAATTTATTTCTAATTCCTTCCTCTACTATTTGTTCAATGGATTTTCCAAAAATATTTGTCTCGAAAATTCCATTTTCACTCTTCTCACCATTTTCCTTGATATAATTAATCAAATCTTTCGCCTGTTCTTCACTTCCCACTATCGGTGCAATTTCAGTTAATACTTCCGTTTTTATCATGTGGATAGATGGTGCTTTTGCCTTGATTTTTATGCCGAATCTGTTGCCATTTCTGGTAATCTCCGGTTCCTCAAGCACAATTTCATCTTTTGACGGTGTGACAACTCCATATCCCTTATAGCCTACATTCATCATAGCATTTTTGATTTTTCCGTATTCATCTTTGAGAACTGAATAATCCTTTAGTGCATTAATCAGATTGTATTCGTTTTTGATTTCGGCTCCCGTAAGGTCACTTAGCACATCATAATAGTGTTTTTCATCCATATCGACCGAAACATCAATATTTCCGTTAGATAAATCTGTTTTGTCGATTCTCGATTGCTTGATGTAATCCGAATTCATTTCTTTTAAAGCAAATATATCTTTTACTTTTCTTATGCCTGCCACTACTGATTTTACCGAATCAATGATAGATTTTTTAAAATAATGGTCTTCTTCGAGCATTTCTACCCATTTTGGAATATTAAAACTGATTGCAGAAACCGGAAACTCATACAATACCGTTTCTAATATCTTATATATCTCCTCTTTTTTTAGCTGAGCACAGTTCATCGGAACGACTGTAATATCATTTTTCTCACTTATCTCCTGTGCAAGTTCCATTGTTTCCTTTGCATATGGTTTTTGCGAATTTAAGATGACAATAAACGGTTTTCCAAGTGCTTTTAACTGATTGATGGTTCTCTCCTCTGGTTCGATATAATGATTTCTTTCGATGTCTCCAAACGAACCGTCTGTCGTAATGACAACAGCAATAGTAGAATGTTCATTGATTACTTTTTTGGTTCCCACCTCTGCTGCCTTTGTAAAAGGAATGTCATAGTCAAACCATGGTGTCTTGACCATTCTCTCTACATCATTTTCTACATGCCCTGTCGCTCCATCTACCATATATCCCACACAGTCAATCAGTCTTACCTTCACCTGTGTATCAGGCGATATCGAAATCTTTGCAGCTTCCTTTGGGATAAATTTTGGCTCTGTTGTCATAATAGTCGTTCCTGTAGAACTTTGTGGCAGCTCATCCTGTGTACGTTTCTTTATATTTTCATCCTGAATCTCCGGAATTACCATCAAATCCATAAACCTCTTGATAAATGTTGACTTTCCGGTTCTTACCGGTCCTACAACTGCAAGATAGATTTCACCGTTTGTCCTTTTATTTATGTCATTATAGACATCAAACCCTTTTTCCGCATTCATGAAAAAAATCCCCCCTTGTGATATATATATTATATATGCAGGGGGATTTTTAAATATTACTTTTTGTTAATTATTTTGATATTTTTATATTTGAATTTTCTTTCCTATTCATCATCATGATTTATATTCCTGTGCATAGAGAAGGATTCCACATCATAATTTTTGAGGTTCTCATGTATCTGCCTTTCTTCAGCTGACCCTATCAATTCATCTCTTGCCTTTTTTGCCTTATTAATATCTGCATGTCTGCTTGGACCGCCTACACATCCTCCTTGACAAACCATTCCCTCTATAAAATCTGCCTGTAGTCTTCCCGCTTTCATCATCAATAATGCCTTCTTGCACTCAGCGGCTCCGTCACACTTTAACACTTCAATATCGGTGTTGTCATTCGTCTCTTTCATACACTGCAGAACTGCTGCTGTAACCCCTCCGCCATTTCCAAATCTTTTTCCAAATACACTTGCATTCTGCAAAGTATTTTCTTCCGGTTCAAGAGTTACTTCCTTTGCTCTCATAATCGCCCTTATCTCTCCGAATGTCAAAACATAATCTGCATTTCCCTCAATACTTTCATCAATGGCTTCACTCTTTTTTGCAATACACGGACCAATAAATACTGTAACAGCATCCTTATCCTTAGCTTTCACCATTCTTGATACTGCACACATAGGAGATATGGTTGTTGAAACATTGTCAATGAGTGTCGGATAGTGCTGCTTAATCATATTGACAAATGCGGTACAGCATGATGTTGTCAGCTTCTTTCCTTCTTTATATGCTTCTGTCCATTCCTCTGCCTCAGCCGCAGCAGTCAAATCTCCTCCAAGTCCTACTTCGTACAAATCATCAAAACCTACCTTTTTGAGTGCAGTTCTCCAGCTTGCAAATGTGATATCCTTTCCAAACTGACCTTCGGCTGACGGCGCAATCATTGCCACTACTCTCTTTCCTTCTCTGATTGCATTAATCACATCAACAATAAATGTTTTTGAACCAATCGCACCAAACGGACAGCTGTGAATACAGTGACCACATTGTATACATTTTGTCTCATCAATAAAACAGATTCCGTTTTCATCCATTGTGATAGCATCTACCGGACAGCTTCTCTTACATGGTCTTAACAACTCTGCAATAGCATTATATGGACATGCCTGTGAACACAGACCACATTCCTTACAGACAGACGGATCAATATAGGCTCTGTCCCTTCCCATCGATATTGCTCCAAACCTGCATGCCTGCTGGCACTTTTTTGCCATACATTTCTGACAGTTGTCTGTTACAACATATCGTGAAATCGGACATTCCTCACAAGCTGACGAAATAACCTGAACAATATTGTCACTTTGACGTTCTCCAGGACATTTTCCCTGAACAAGTCTGATACGCTGCCTAGTAATCTCCCTCTCTTTATATACACAACATCTGAAGATAGATTTCGGTCCCGGAAACATCTTAAATGGCAGATTATCTTTTTCCTCTTCTAATGTACCTTCAAACGCTAATTTTGCCACTTCATAGAGTACTTCATGCTTTATTCTTAAAATTGTTGCGTCGTTTGAAACCATGTCAATTCCTCCTGCTTTTTTAATGCATTTTGCCAAAGAGAACTCGTACATTTCATCATTCATCAAATTATAACATAAAATGTGCGATATACTCACATTTTGCTTTTTCCTACTTTGTTAAAAATATAACTAATTGTATTATATCATTTTCATGCCAAGTTGCAAATACAATATTTGTAATTATGTAAAACAATATTACCAGCATATTATTATTGTACTGCTCACGGTATCTTTTCCATTACTACAGACAATAATAACCTCCATAAAAAATCAGCAAAAGGCGACACTTCATTGCTGAATATGTCGCCCTTTGACCAATTTCTATTTTTATTTTGTACTTTTACTTTTTTATTGAATGTTATTGATATATTTATCACAATCTATTATAATATATAATTTTAAATTTGTGAAGAGTAATTTTAAATAGTTACCCTATTCCCATAATATCTCGTATGTTCTGTCACGCATCATCAGTTCGTTCACAGCGTCTTTTGCTGTCATGTTGCCAAATAAAATCATGTTTACATTTTCTATAATAGGGAGTGATATATTATATTTTTTCGCAAGTGCGAGTGCGGCTTTTGCACTGTAGACACCTTCTACAACCATGTGTACTTCCTTCATGGCTTCTTCCATTGTATATCCCTGACCTATTAAGATTCCGGCTCTTCTGTTCCTGCTGTGCATACTTGCACATGTGACAATCAAATCGCCCATTCCTGATAATCCGTAAAGTGTCAGTTTATTTGCTCCCATTGCTATGCCAAGTCTTGAAATCTCTGTAATTCCTCTTGTAATCAATGCAGCCTTTGTATTGTCTCCATAACCAAGACCATCGGCGATTCCTGCAGCAAGTGCAATAACATTTTTCAATGCTCCGCCAAGCTCTACTCCAAGAATATCAGGACTTGTATAAACCCTAAATACCATTGATGAAAAGATATTCTGAATATACTCGGCAGTCTCCTTTGTTCTGGCAGCTGCCACACATGTAGTCGGCAGTCCTCTTCCAACCTCTTCTGCATGGCTTGGTCCTGACAACACTGCAACATTGGCATCCGGCAATTCACTTTCAATAATATCTGTCATTGTCATCAAAGTATTTTCTTCTATTCCTTTGGCAACATTAATGATAAGTTGTCCCGGCTTTGTCAGTCCTTTTAATCTCGCAGCAGTACTCCTTATATAAGAAGATGCAACAGCAAGCACAATAATATCCTTATCTGTAACTGCCTCATTTAAATTTTCTGTTATTTTTATATCATCCGAAATGATGATTCCCGGAAGGCTGACTGTATTTTCTCTCTTTTCAGTCAGCATATCTACTTCATTTTTTACTGCTGACCACATTGTAACATGATGACCATTATTATTGAGAAGAACAGCGATTCCAATTCCCCATCCTCCAGCTCCTAAAATAGAAATATTTGCCATTTTACACCTCTTCTTTCTTCTGACCGATTTTTCTTTCATTTCCTGCTATCAGACGTTTGATATTTGCACTATGCTTGATATAGGCAAGTGCAACTATGATAAATACTACTATATATACCTCTATTCTCTCATTTCCCGTAATATGAATGTTATTTTTAAATCCAAGAATTCCCAACTCATTAAAACCAATAAATTCAATCAAAAAGATGCCCATAAACACAAGGGAACCGAGTGACACATATTTTGAAATTACTGTGACTGAAGTAAATAAAATCAATGAAAGTAATATAATTTTAAAATCTCCTAATCCAAAAATAACACCTGATGAGGCAGCAATTCCTTTGCCGCCTTTAAACCCCATGTAAAACGGAAAATTATGTCCAAGAATGACACCAAGTCCTCCATAAATACGAAGCATTAAAACATAGTCAGAAGATCTCGATAACTGGCATCTGAAAATGAACCAGATGAGTACACCGGCAAGTATCGCTTTTAAGCAGTCACCAATATAAGTGATGATTCCCGCTTTTTTTCCTAATACTCTCATTGCATTAGTCGTTCCGGCATTTCCACTTCCATATTCTCTTATATCAACATGCTTGATTTTCCCGTAAATATAACTGGTCTGAAAAAGTCCAAATACATAGCCTATCGCCAAACAAATAACACGTTCCATCTTATTCTTTATCCTTTCGCTCTCTTATGATAAATTTTAATGCTGTGCCTTTGAAGCCAAAAGCTTCACGTATCTTATTCTCAATATATCTTGTATATGAAAAATGCATCAATTCCTTAATATTGACAAATATGACAAATGTTGGAGGTTTTACTGCTACCTGCGTGATATAATAAAGTCTCAATCTCTTGCCTTTATCTGTTGGCGGCTGCTGTAAGGCAACTGCCTCTGCCATGATTTCATTTAACACACCTGTCTGTATTCTTAATGTCTGGTTTTCAATTACCATATCTATCATATCAAACAGTTTATTCAGTCTCTGTCCCGTCATTGCCGATACAAATAAAAGCTCTGCATATGGCATGTACGATAATATTTCTCTTATTCTCTTTGTATGTTCATAAATTGTTTTATCATCTTTCTCAACAGCATCCCATTTATTGACTACAATGATAACACCTTTTCCTCTTTCATGGGCAATTCCTGCTATTTTCGCATCCTGCTCTGCCACACCTTCTGTCGCATCAATGACCACAACCACCACATCGGCACGTTCTACAGCTGTGACAGTTCTTATGATACTATATCTTTCCAGTTCCTCTTTAATCTTTGATTTTCTTCTAAGTCCTGCCGTATCAATGAATACATACTCTTTTCCATTTCTCTTCACATCTGTATCAATGGCATCTCTCGTTGTTCCGGCAATATCCGATACAATCACTCTGTCCTCGCCTAACAATTTATTGATGATAGAAGACTTGCCTACATTTGGTCTTCCCACTATGGCAACTCTCGGTCTGTCATCATCATCTTCCTGCGCTTTTTCTGTATCAAAATTCTCACAAACTGCCTCAAGCATATCTCCAATTCCCAATTTAGATGAAGCAGAGATAGGATATGGATCACCAATTCCAAGATTATAAAATTCATACACATCCGGCATCATTTTTTCAAAATTGTCTACTTTATTGACAACTAAAACAACCGGCTTATGACTGCGTCTTAACATATCTGCAACCTTTGAATCTGCATCGACAAGTCCCTGTCTCACATCTGTCATAAATACGATCACATCTGCTGTATCAATCGCAATCTGTGCCTGTTCACGCATCTGTGACAAAATAATATCGCTCGAATCAGGTTCTATACCACCTGTGTCAATCATGGTAAATGTCTTGTCAAGCCATGTCACATCTGCATATATTCTGTCTCTTGTAACTCCGGGAGTATCTTTCACAATTGATATCATCTCGCCTGCAAGGGCATTAAACAATGTTGATTTTCCTACATTAGGACGACCAACAATTGCGACTACCTGTTTTCTCATTTTATATGAATCCTTTCTGTAATTAATAATTTATTTTACTGGTTACTTCCTCATGTTTTTGCGGGTCTATTTTAGCCCGTTGACTTATGAGTTCCTATTGGTATGCATCAATATATACAAAATTGCCATTCTCTGTTCTTTGCTTTCCATCATACATTCCAAGTACGCTGTCCACAAATCCCTTTCCATCTGATGGAGTGATGACAATCTCTGTGCCAATTGCCTCTGATACTTCTTTTAATGTATAATCATCAAGAAACACATCTTCACCGCTTCTTAGAATATTATTCGGAAGTAACAGCCTGCTTCCAAGTTCTTTTTCTTTCAATTGCTCAATTAAATCTGTTCCTGTAATCAAACCTGATACAGTAATTTTTTCTCCAAAGAAATGGTTGATAATTTTGTAGCAGTGTATCTTTAATCCGGAAATTTTCTCCCCCAACATATCCGACATTTTCTTAATCATATCATATGCAAGAACACCGGTTGCGATGGAAACCTCGAATTCATATTTACCGCTATCAATATCAATTGCATTGTACGCCTCTATAAACTCATTCCACAAAAGACGCATCATTCCCACACCATTTTCAAGCTGGATATATCCGTCATATCTGTCTTCTTCCGGAAAATCCCTGCCTGCCAGAATATACCACTCATCGCTGGCATGGATAAAATGCAGTCCATGTCTGTCAAAAAATCCTTTTTGATAACTCTCAATCAAATCGATTACTTCTATTGCATCTTCCTTTTCAAAACTCTCTAGCGGGTATAATCCGTCTCGGTATTTCGTAAGTCCTGCCGGAACAACTGACACACTTCTCATAACAGGTGCATATTCTTCAAGCTCTTCTATGGTTCTTTTCAGTTCATCTTTATCATTGACATCCTTGCACAGAACGACTTGTCCATTCATCTCTATGCCGGCTTCGTATAATCTTTTTATCTTTTTTAGTGCTTCTCCTGCAAAACGATTTTTTAACATCTTACATCGGAGTTCAGGATTGGTCGTATGAACAGATATGTTAATCGGTCCTAAATTATACTTGATAATCCTGTCTATATCCCTATCCGACATGTTGGTAAGGGTAATATAATTTCCCTGTAGAAATGAAAGTCTTGAATCATCATCCTTAAAATACAAAGTCTCTCTCATTCCCTTTGGCATCTGGTCAATAAAACAAAACATACATTTATTACAGCAGCTTTTATAATCTCCCATCAAACCATTCTCAAATACAATTCCAAGGTCTTCATCAGGATCCTTTTCTATCTCCAAAAGCCATTCTTCTCCATCCGGCTTCCTTATGAGCACCTCGATATATTCATCTTCAACAAAAAACTGATAATCAAACACATCTTCTATCTCATTGCCATTGATCTTCAGAAGTATGTCTCCCGGCTCCAATTCAAATTCTTCTGCAATTGAACCCGGCATTATCTCTTTGATAATATGTTCTTTCGCTTTCATGAAAATTTCCTGCTTTCCATTTCGGGTAGTGTTTCAAGTCCTAAGATAGTTTATCAGCAAAAACTGAATTTGTAAATAAAATTATTATCATACATTTCAACTATCACCATTATAACAAAAAGCCACATAAATGTATTTTTTGATTCATTTATGATACATTTATGTAACTTTCGTTTTAACCCATGTGTCTGTTTTGTTTTCCATTATATAGTTACGCTGTATTTCAATCTGCTAAATCAAGAAATTCTCGCCACGCTTTTTTCCATGCCTTTATACCATTTTCATCTGTATCATCTTCAAAAGTATCACCATTTTTATCGGTCACCTGAACAGATTCACCATAGACAATCACATCAAATTGTTTAATATTTTGTTCATCTTCATATATAGTCATAATATATGTAAATAATGGTGATGTCACATCTCCCGGAGCAACCTCTTTTGTATAATAATAATATCCCTTTAATGCAGAGTCATCGCCTGTCTCATTATCCGGTATAAACACCCAGTTTGTCGGCAAGTGACTCAAATTTACATAATTACTATCATCGGTAACATCTCTTTTTGCACTGTAAAAACCATATGGATTACTACCTTTAATACCATTTGCTATTTCACTGATATAATTTTCATCTAAAAAACTCGTTTCATCTAATGTTGTTTCACTGGTACTTTCATAATTGGAAAAAAATGAAATATCTCTAATTTCTCCATCAGAAAAATCTGCATATACACGAATGTAACAAGGAACATTTCCTGTATTTTTTACTTGTACCTTCTTTTTAAAGATTGTATTTATTGTCTGCTTTTTTGGTGGAGTAAACTCTTCTATTATCTCAATTGTATTGTTACCTATCTGAACTTTATTTACGACCTCACTGCTTGATGTAAGATAAGCATACACAATCAAGGATGAAAATGCGATAACAGACACTCCAAGCACGATACTTAACAACCTTTTTTTATACAACTTTATATTATTTTGTTTATTTATTTTTGCCAATCCATCCACCTCCTGTTATCTGTTTTTCAATTACATATATACTATCACATGCCTTTTTTGATAATTAATATTATTTTCCCTATGAATTATTTACATATTTATTATAAATATTGATCAAATTTTTATATTTTTCCTCTTCTACTCGATTTAAATCGTCATTTGTCACTTTTTGATTATTTATTAAAATATTGTCTGCCTGTATCGCATAAGCATATACATTAATATCACCAGCATTCTTCGGAAGTGATTCCAAATCTGTCTCCAATATATTAATCAACTGTACCTTATCAAAAAGCGGTGACGTCATATAATCTGAATTTTCATCTACATTTTTATTTGCCTTTAATACTTTATTATATCCATAAACATATGTATTTACCTCTGTAGAAGAAACAGAATCTTCGATTATCAACTTCCAGTCTTCTTCTCTGACCTTTTCCAAATCTTTCTCGATCTCTGTTTCAACACCTTCGACCTCTTCGATTCTTTGGTAGGTTGTTATCATATTAAATAACTGCTGATTATCCTTTGATAAACTTACTTTTTTATTCTCATCTACTGTATACACTTTTGCTTTCGGAATCTCCACCTTCAAAAATACAACCGCATCATTCTTTCCAATATTGACTATCACAGGGTCCTTGTCTACTTTTGATAAAGGTGTCATCACCTTCTTCACATTATTTTCTGCAGCATTGAACTTGTCTTCCTTTAAGAGTATATTCACATTTCCATATGCAAATATGTTCTCTACACTTTCACTGTTTTTCGATACCGCAAGCGTGATAACTGCAACGATTCCGAGAACACATGTGCACAATACGGCAACTTTTGCAAGCTTCTTTTTTTGCTTCATATATTCACTCTCCATTCCCATACCTTAACATACACTTTACTCCAATTCACCGAAGGATGCACAATATACTTCATACACATCCGGAGTATGCACAGTATTCGCAAGCATAGAATCTGGAATCTGTGCCAAATATCCATAAAAATCCAATCCAAAAGTCTGTACTGCATCACTGTTATTAATTGTAGAATCTACAGTAATCTTATTACCTTCTAAAATATTAATTCTTATTGTATTATCTGGTTTATCTTTTGTCAAACTGTTGTCACATTGTATAGCAGCCTTTGTTAAATCCTTCCCTACATAAACATACAATGTACCACCGTTGATTCCTTTGACATTCTGAACTTCATCAGTATTTTCATCTTTATAAGTCACTTTCTTCCACTCATCTGTTAGAAAATATGTAATCTTATTTTTTCCATCCTTATCCTTTGGAAAATCTTTTTCACAAACTTCAACATATAAATACGCCTTTGAATCTGTCTTATTTTTTATCGTAATAAAAGGATCTTTTGCTATATCAGAATTCGGCATTATACCTGTATATGTATTTCTATCTACGGTTTCTCCTTCTAATTTATATACACCATCACTAACATTAGAAGTTTCCGTATCAATCACTGCCTTATGTTCATACAGATGAAACTCCTGTGCCAGACCTGCATCAATCTTTACATTTCCGCTAAAAGGAACCTCTGTAATATATTTTGCCCTTACATTTCTTGTCAGGCAAAATACCGCAACAGAACCTAATATCACATATATGGCAATTCTATATATTATCTTCCTATTCTTTTTATTCCTATCTTTCATATACTGCACCAAGCCTTCCACTTTCCTCAGTCAACCTGTACAAACTTCACATCAATATCAAAATCAAATATCTCGTTTGGAACCATATTCGCATAATAATCATCCTGAGAGATATTAAATTTTAACTCATTATACCGATAATCTCCATTTGACTCCAAAATCCCTACATCACTAAATGTAATGATACTGCTATCATCATTTTTTTTGGTTGGTTCATTTCCATTTAGTGTGATCTGTAATTTTTCCCTTAATCCTTTGTAAGTATTATTTTTAACATTTTCTCCATACTTAAAGATAATATCATAATTGACATCTACTTCTGAATCATTTCTTACCATTATATTATAAACACCTGGTTCTTTATCCTCTACAACGGAAATCATAATATTATCATAACCACTCTTATAGCTACCTATAGCACCCACATTAAATCCTGCTACTCTTGTTACATCCCCTGCCTGATCCTCCGAACCATACTTTGCATAAAGATGCGCCACCAGACTTGAAGTTATCATAACAAGCCAAAATAATATGATTACTGTACACATAATCTTTCTATTGATATTAGATTTTGATACTTGCATAATCTTCCTCCTCGTTTTAATGTCCCCATTGGTTAATTTAATCACTACAATTTCATATTTAAATAGAATTATAATTATATTATATCACACTATGTCTGCTGACGCAATCCTATAAACGCCGCTAAGTTACCTCTTTTTCCCTCCATTCCCCTGTGTGAGAACAATATTTCTTTATTACAGCATGTACATATTCTCCGATTCTCAATATTTTCAGAAAGTATACCAGCTTCTTCTAAAATAATTTCATTCGCTTTCCACAAATCAAGCTGATATTTATCTTCCCTCTCATTCGATTTTTGAAATATTTCTTCTATCTGTTCTGGACTAAAATTCTTTTCAAACTCATCCAACAAGTCTTTGCTTACCTCATAACAATCCTGACATATAGATGGGCCAATTGCACAAATAATGTCTTTTTTGTCACTTCCATAAACTTGACACATCTTTTCAACTGTCTTTTTCCCCATCTTTTCTACCGTACCGCGCCATCCTGAATGAGAAACAGCTATCACTTTTTTTACTTTATCAACAAAAAAGAGAGGAACACAGTCAGCATAATATGTAAAAAGAACAATTCCCGGTTCGTTGGTCATCAGTCCGTCAATATCCTTGTAATCTTTTTGTCTTATAATTCCTTTTCCACAATCCGCTTTTGATACAATACGGATATTGGTTGTATGTGTTTGGTCAGAAGCTACAAAGTTTTTTATATCATATCCGATATAATCTGCTATTCTCTGATAATTCTGTCTTACGCATTCTTCTTCATCTCCTCGTGTATAAGATAAATTAAGCGAACTGTATATACCTTTACTCACACCACCAAGTCTCGTTGTAAAACCATGTACAACAAACGGAATATCTTCAAACAAATCGTATTTTACCAATGGAAGTCTGTCATTTTTTATTTTTTCAAGATATTTATGCATCAATACTGCCTCCATATTTCTATTTTCATGATATTCAATCTCAATTAGATCACATTGAACCAAATGCATTTTTTATCAGATGTATATCAGTGCCTGCAAACCCTATTATTCCTATTACATCATAACGGACTGCTGTCTGAAAATTTAATCTTTTTTCTTTTATATAGTGGCATGATACCGCCATAATCTTTTTTTGCTTTCTTATATCAACCGCCTCTAATGGTGAACCATACTTTTTTGTGCTTCTATATTTGACTTCAACAAAAACTAATATACTATCTTCGTTTTTATCTCTTGCTATAATGTCTATTTCTCCAATTTTACAATGATAATTGCGTTCAATTATATCATATCCATTGTTTTTAAGAAAATTCACTGCAACAGTTTCATAATCATATCCAATTTTCCTCTTATTCATTTTATTCATTTTTTTGACAGCTCTTTTTGTCTGTCCGCCAATAGCAACTACTTGATTGTTGGCATCTGATAGATGGACATCATTCAGTATACCACAATCATGTACTTTGTCGTCGCTTTTCAATTTGTCATTGTTTATCAATTCATTTCTTCCATTTTCTCTTTCAAACAATATATTACATCCCCATTTACTACCTTGTATTTCTTCCATATACTATATGTATTTGCATTTTTTTGGAATCCACTCTTCTTTTAAAAAAGTCATTCTGTGAATCGGACATGGTCCATATTCTTTGATTGCTTCGATATGCTGCTTTGAACCATATCCTTTATTACCTGCAAAACCATACTCTGGATAAATTTCATCAAATTTTTCCATTAGTCTGTCCCTCTCTACCTTTGCAATAATACTTGCTGCAGCAATTGATGCTGACCTTGCATCACCTTTGATAATAGCAACCTGTTTTATTTTAATTTGAGGAATATTCACTGCATCATTTAACAAAACATTAGGCCGAACCGAAAGACTTCCGATTGCCGTCTGCATCGCTCTGTAAGTAGCCTGTAAAATATTTATTTCATCAATGATTTCATGACTTATAAAGGCAGTCTTATATGCTACTGCCTCGCGTTTTATGATGTCATACAATTCATCACGCTTCTTTGCTGACAGCTGCTTTGAATCATTCAGATATAAGATGTCACATTTCTTTGGTAATATGACTGCTCCGGCACACACCGGTCCTGCAAGCGGACCACGCCCTACTTCATCAACCCCGCATATATGCCCTAAATCATTATATTTTCTTTCAAACTCAAACATCTGATACATTCTTGCCTCTTCATCATGATATGCCTGAACCTTTTTTTTATATGTACCTAAAAGTTTAATAACTCCTATTCTTTCATCTGAAGAATATCGTTCAAATAATCTCTCATATTCTTCTATGTTTGTATTTTCAAATTCTGCTTTTATATCTGCTATTTTGATATTGCCCATACTGCACTTCCTTGTATTTTGTCATATATCATTTAACATGACTGTGTATTCATTTTATTTCATCTTTTATGTCTGATTGGTCATTCTTGAATTCATCATTCCCGAACTTTTCATTCTTGGATTTTTCATCTTTTTCACATGTTTCAAGGCTGATTCTTCCTAATTTTCCACTCCTAAATTCATCTAAAAGCGTTATTGCTGCCTTGTCAATATTGAATTCATTTCCCTTTAATAAAAACTTTCTGTTTTCTGCGATATCTCTTAACATCTTTACAAAATCATCTGTCTCTTCAATCGAATATCTGGCATTCAAAACCCCCGGATATTCCTTTATGAGATATTTTTCAAGCTTCATCGCAAGCTCTGTTGTGTTGATAATATCATCTTTAATAGAACCGATAAAGGCAAGTTTCAGCCCAACTGTCTGATCTTCAAACTTTGGCCAGAGAATTCCAGGTGTATCTAAAAGTTCTAATGTACTGCTTAGCTTTATCCATTGTTTTCCTTTGGTGACACCCGGTTTATTTCCCGTCTTTGTACATGCCTTTTTTGCATAGGAATTGATAAATGTAGACTTTCCAACATTTGGTATTCCGACAACCATAGCTCTTACCGGTCTGTTTTTTATTCCACGCTTTCTATCTCTTTCTATCTTCTCTTTACATGCATCCTTTACAACATTATTAATTGTTTTAATGCCCTGACCATCTCTGGAATTCACCATTACGGCAAAATATCCTTTGCTTTCAAAATAACCTTTCCATTCTTTTGTCTTCTTTTCATCTGCTAAATCGCATTTATTGAGAAGAATTAATCTTGCTTTATTTCTTCCAATCTTATCGATATCAGGATTTCTGCTGCTGAGTGGTATTCTCGCATCAACAAGCTCAATCACCAAATCTATCAGCTTTATATCTTCCTCCATCATTCTTCTTGCCTTTGTCATATGTCCCGGATACCACTGAAACTGCATTATCTTACCTCTTTTCTCTTTATTACGTCTTAATATTAATCCTGCATTGGTATTTTTCAATATACCTCTATTTCACATGTTTAATTCTTGCAAATGGCCAGGCAATCATCCATACCCTGCCCTCTATCTCATCAAACTTCACTTTTGCTATTGTATTTGCCCTGCTGTCTTCACTGTTATTAATATTATCTCCAAGTACGAAATACTCATTATACTCAAGTTTTATCTTATCCTTGGCTAGTCCTGCATTAACAATAGACTCTCCAAAATCAAAACCTTTTAACGGTTTATCATTGACATATATTTTTCCATCTGTTATCTGTATTGTCTCTCCCGGCAGCCCAACAATCCGTTTTATATATTCCATTTTTTCCCCATTGATATCCGTCTTTTTAAATACAACCACATCGAATCTCTTTGGAGAACTAATCTTATAGGAAAGTGAATTGATAAGTACTGTGTCATCACTAAGCAATATATCATTCATTGAATTACCGACAACCTTTGTCTGTTTACAAAAAAAGGTGATAAAAAACATGGCAAGCACAATAACCACCAATATGTCTGTTACCCACTTAAGAACTTTATCAATCAAAAAATTTTCGTTAGGTCTTGCACTATAAAACATTTCTAATCCTTTCAAATTTTATTTATAATGTTTCAGATAAAATAGATTTGTTTATATCTTTTCATATTAATCAACTATATTTTAATTATGAATACCTATTATATTTTTAATCACAAAAAGGACAAAATACTGTAAGTATCTGTCCTTTTCACTCTTTATTTACATTAAAGAAATTACTTAACTAACTCTTTAACCTTAGCAGCTTTACCTACTCTGTCTCTTAAATAGTTAAGCTTAGCTCTTCTAACCTTACCATAACGTACAACTTCAATCTTCTCTACGTTTGGTGAATGTAATGGCCATGTCTTCTCAACACCAATACCATTTGAAGTTTTTCTTACTGTAAATGTCTCACGAGAACTTCCACCCTGTCTCTTGATTACTGTTCCTTCAAAAACCTGGATTCTTTCTCTGTTTCCTTCCTTAATCTTAGCATATACCTTAACAGTATCACCAACACTAAATTCATCAACTGTCTCTTTTAACTGAGCAGCTTCGATGTTCTTAATAATATCGTTCATTTGTGTGACCTCCTTAATATTTAGATGTTCTTAATACCTCACAAATTCCGTAACAGAGGACCATCTCTTTTCACAACAATAATAAATTATCACAAGTTCAGACAGATTGCAAGTAATTTTTTCAAATTTCACTAATCAAATGATTCACCCAATTATGAAATTTATAATATCATCATCGCATCTCCAAAACTGAAAAATCTATATTTTTCTTTTACAGCAGTGTTGTAAGCCTCAAGAATTTTATCACGCCCTGCAAGAGCTGATACAAGCATCAGTAAGGTAGATTCCGGCAGATGGAAATTGGTAATAAGTGAGTCTACTGCCTTAAACTGATATCCCGGATAAATAAAAATATCTGTCTCTTTACTGATTGGATTCACAATTCCATTTTCATCAACCGCTGACTCAAGCGTCCGGCAGCTTGTTGTACCTACTGCAATAATTCTGCCCCCATTCTTTCTTGCATTATTTATTTTTTCTGCTGCCTGCTTTGTCACATTTATGTATTCTGAATGCATATGATGTTCCAATATATTTTCCACTTTGACAGGTCTAAATGTGCCAAGCCCTACATGGAGTGTTACCCTTGCAATCTCCACACCTTTTTTTTCAATTTTCTTCAACAATTCATCTGTGAAATGAAGTCCTGCTGTCGGCGCTGCCGCAGAACCATCATTCTTAGCATATACAGTCTGGTATCTGTTCTTATCCTGAAGTTTGTGCGTGATATATGGTGGAAGCGGCATCTCTCCTAATTTGTCAAGAATCTGTTCAAACACGCCACTATATTCAAACCTGATAAGACGGTTTCCATCTTCAACAACATCGATTATCTCACCCCTCAAAAGTCCGTTGCCAAATGATATCCTGCATCCTGTTCTTGCTTTTTTGCCGGGTTTTACCAATACTTCCCATATACTGTCCTTTTTTCTTTTTAACAGTAACACCTCAATCTGTGCCTGTGTATCTTCTTTTACTCCAATCAGTCTCGCCGGAATTACCCTTGTATCATTAATAACAAGACAGTCTCCCGGATTAAGATACTCTGTCACATCACTAAAAATTTTATGTTCGATTTGACCTGTTTTTCTGTCAAGCACCATCAATCTTGATGATGTTCTGTCTTCAAGCGGATCTTGAGCAATTAATTCCTGTGGCAATTCATAACTAAAATCTGATAACTTCATAGTGTCTGTAAATCCTTTCCATACGTCACTCATATTTATAAAAAATTCCGTTTTTCTTATTAATCAATTCAATTCATGGCTTTTGATGATCAATATATTTCACAACATACTCTTCCAATGTCTCAATATTCTCATCATGCATTGTTTTTGAAATTTCTTCACCCACATAAACAATATGCCATGGCTCAAAAATATAACCTGTCACATCTGTCTGGTCTGCTTTATACCTTACGATAAACCCATATCGATATGCATTGGCATATAACCATAATGCCTCATCACTCCCCTCGAATGCATCTAATTGATTATACACCTGACTTACATCAATCGCTCTTCCGGTATGATGTTCACTGTATCCCGGTCTGGAACTGTAAGTATCCACTTCTTCTACTGAATCTGTTTTTAAATAATAACGGTACAGCCTGTCCTGATATGCAACACTTCTGTAGGATGAACACACATAAATTTTCATCCCCAAATCTTTCATATCAGCTGTCAGTTTATGATAAGCAGCAACAGTCTGCGGCGTTGCTATATAATCTCCCTCCAGTGTAACAAGTTCATCCGGTTCAAAATCATCCGACACTCTGCTGAATTTGTTGAGTAACAACGGACTGTCTGTATTTTCATCCGCATATTTTACATATTTCTCATCATAAAAGTCCTGATCCAGATTTGCATCAACTCTCCACACAATCTCCTCAATCGCCATCTCCGGATGAATAGCCGCATAGGCATCATATCTGTCATACTTATCTGTATCTGCATAATAAATATGTGAATATCTGTCATTAACTTGATTTTCAGCATCCGGCAAATTATGAATCGTGTCTTTCATCTTTTTGTTCAAATTCTTTCCCGAAACGTTCTGTACTGTTGCTAATATTGAAAATAGAAAGACAAAACATAATGTAATAATCTCTATTTCATATGATGATATGATATTTTTTTTTCTTCTCTTTTTTAAAATAAGACTACTTCTCAGTTTCGGAAATAATCTATTGATACAGATACATATAAAATATCCCATAAACAATCCTATTACACTGAAAAATATCATAAGAACATTACATTTTATCATTCCGGAATGCTGTAATATTAAAATGTATATATCGATAAAAACAACATACATAATATTGAATAAAAAATACTTATATCTCTGATAAATCAGTGGCATTGTTATACCTATTGGTATAAAAATTAAAAATACAAACAAAAGTTCATAATTCATATGAATCCTTCTGTCATGCAGAAATTCTATAATAAAGATAGAATATATAGAAAATAAGGCAGACAACATCATGTGTTTTATATTTATTTTTAATCTGCGTTTATGATATTTTACGAATAAAATTGTCTGAACGCCAATCACCACCAAAATTCCCAATAGAAAGTATAGCATTTTATCACCTGTGTTTCTTTCCTTTTATCTCAAAAGTTCCGTTTTTGTGGATTGTAATCAAAGTTCCACCTTTATGTTCTGACAATGTTTTGGCATACAAAAGACAATCAATTCCCTGTCCATACGTAAATCTGATACCCTCATATTCTACTGAAAAATCATTCAAATGGTCATGCCCGCAATAGATTGCCTTTGTACTTCCCAGTTCTTTTACCTTTTCAAAAAGCCTGCACTTCTCATTCTGTGTACTGATTGCCTCATCTTTAGTACCATAATAATATACGGCCCCTTTCTTTGCATTAATGGCCGCATCCCACGCCTCTTCGTACTCCTTTACAGGTATATGCATAAAGATATGGGACGGAACTATCCTTCCCTCTTCTTTGTTGATTCTGTTTGTAACATTTTCGTACCACTGCAATTGGTCATCATGAATATAGTCATATTCTTTCTTTTTGCCTGTATAGATGTATTCATTCGAATCCAGCATAAAAAGAAGTGAATTTAACTTGCCTGATTTATTCCTGAGTTTTACTACATAATTTGAAAATCCTGTTATCATTTCTGTCTCATCTGTACGTACAAGAAGTGAGTTTTGTTTTGTCATCAAAAACTGCCCCAGTTCTCTTCTTTGATGTGTCGCTCTTCCTTCTACATCATGATTTCCAAATGTTACTGCATATGGAATTCCGGTACTTTCAAGAAGGTTGGTGATTATCTCATAGCTGTGAAGATTATTTCTCGAAAGTGATATATGTGCTTTTGAACATGTCAAATCTCCTGTGAGTACAATCAAATCCGGTTTTGTCTTATTGATAAGATTCTTTACAATTGCAAGTGCACGCATATCTTCGTGTCTTGAAAAATATCCTCCTCCTATATGAAGATCTGTCAGTTGCAACACTCTGAAAGGTTTATCATCTTCTTTTGTAATGGAATAATATCCGTCATCTTCAAGTCTTATCTTTGAATTAATTTTCACACAATTATTATTACATTTATCAATATACGAATCTAAAAATTTACTTCCGCTGTAGATAGTTTTTACCAGCTTATACGCACCTAAAGCTAATGCCCCAAAACCGGTCAGTCCAATAATTATCGGTTTCTTTTTATCCATCGTACACCTGCCTCCATCATATATACCTTTTATTCCTTTACAAAAACCTTTTCTATCTCGCAGATATACATTGTATGCCAGTCATTATCCGGATACCATCTTGTATCTATTGATGTCTCAGTAAGACAATCTGCTTCCATCTGCTGATGATATAATTTTTTCGCTTTCAATACTAAAGAAGCCTCTTCGAAATATGGTGCTTCTCCATCAAACCTGATTGTCAGATTTTCATGCTCTATCTTGTTTTCATCTCTTCCTGATGCACTTCCCATGTAAGATAACATTTTTCTGTATGTTTCATCATAAAATGAGAGTGTAAGTTCACCTGAAAAATCTACAAACTCCTTTGTATATCTCTGCGGTCTGATAAATATGAACGCAACCGGTTTTCCCCACATAATTCCAAGTCCTCCCCATGATGCAGTCATGGTGTTAATATCATTTTCTGACTTAGCTGCCGTAATTAACATCCATTTCTTACCTATCATATCAAATACATTTTCATTTATATCACTTATATTCATCTCTTTGAATGCCATATTTTAAACTCCTTTATATATATTATTAAGTGTGACACCTCATTACATATTATATCACATTTTATGGAATTATGTGAATTTTTTATCTTTTGTTTTTTATATGTATTTGCTTCCGCAATGCATCCGTTCTAATGATGATTTCATATTCTTTTTTAATCAATTATTCCTATACACACAATTAGGTCAGTTATTCAACTGACCTTTCTCGTAACATTCAAACATTTTATGCATATTATTGTATTTTCAGTGTCTATTATTTTTCATACTTCTTATTTTCTATTATATTTTCTTCATCCTGTATTATATCTTCATTCTCCATCTCACTTTTTAGCTTTTCTATCTCAACCCTAAGTTCACCCAATCGTTCATCTTTTTCCTCTATCGCTTTATTGTGGGATTCTCTCATAAACAGAATGAAGATTACTACTATCATAACTACAACAGCAGGATTCTGTAATAGTCCAATGAGTTTTCCTACTTTTGGAATCGTTTTAATCACTTTTCCCTGTATACGTTCCTGCTCAAATGGTTTATCTGTAGTATTATTAGCATCACCTTTAGTAATTACTTCTTTCCCATTAATATCAACTATTCTGTGTGTAACAAGATCATTTGCATAATCTACAAATGTAATAATATCACCTTTTTTGTATGTATAACATTTTTTGATAATCAACAAATCATCTACTTCTATCGTCGGAGACATACTTCCCGACATTACCACTGCCTGTCCATATCCGCCAATCATCGGAAGCTGTTTGTGCAACACGAGTCTGGCATTCACAAAAAATACACTCCCCCCGATAAGAAATGATACGAGAATAAAGCATAGCATTCTTACAGAAAATTTTAATATTTTCAATCCTTTCATCATATCTTTTACATTTCATCCTCATCTTCATTATTTCTGACAATTACGAGAAATACTATTATTACCACTATACATGCTCCACCGATTATCAAATATCTCAAATAGATAGGGGCATCTCCGGTCTTAATTGTTGTCCATGAAATATCTTTTGAACCCTTATCTGTATCAGTCTGTTTTGAAGGTGGTGTCGGATTATCATAGTCATATTCTGCTATCACATTAATATTGATATGACATGCAATTTCTTCATCTACAGCTGTGTTACCAAGCATGGTGTCATAATCATCTGAGCCTCTCTCAAAATCCCACTTCCACTTAATTGTGTATTCTTCAGAACTGTTTCCGTAAAGAGTGCTCTCTTTAACAACATCTTTAAAATCACTAATCATCACTTCTCTACCTGTCATAGACTCTCCATTTGAATCAAATATTTCTAATTCAACCGGAATCGCGTAATCACTGTCATTACCACCTGCTATTTCAAGGTAGTATTTTATATTGATGTTTTTGTTATTTCTGATACTGAATGTGTAGTCGTTCATCGTGCCTGGGGCGATGACATGGTGTGCCTCGCCACTTCCGTCACTTTGCACGGCCGAATCACCATGTTCAAAAATGTTGACATCTGTCAAAGTTGTCCATGTTTTATCTGAATCTGTCACTGTAAATATATCACCTTGTGGTGTACTGTTACTGTCATTTGACACATCTACCGATGAACCATTTGACCCTGATTGACTGTTTACTCCAACGCTACCGGACGCTTCTTTGACAGAATTACTTTCTGTTCCCAACGAAGCTACGGAATTATCTTTTGTACTGTTATCTGCAACATTTCCCGATATTGTTTGCGGTTCGTATACCGGTGCATTATATGTGATGTCAATCACTCTGTCAGGACTAATATTTGTTGATGATGACATGTAGATATTTACAACAATCACTCCCGTAATCAACACGAAAATTGCAATTATAAAACTTACAAAAATGACCTCTTTACTATATCTGTTTTTTTTATGCATGTTTTGCGTCTTTCCATTAGAATCATTATGTTTAGTTACCATAAACATACATCCTTTCATAAATTCAGTATTCTATTATATTCTATCATAAAACATATTTATATGTCTAGGAATTTATAATTTTTTTCTAAATACTTCTCATTTGCAATCCGAAATTCCACTTTGGTACAAACATGGCTGTTCTCTCCCGGCGGAATGGAGGATTTTCATGAGTAAACAAAGACATTTAACCATTGATGAAAAAATTGTTATTGAAACCGAACTTAGAAAAAGAAGTTCATTCAAATCTATTGGAACATTAATTGGAAAGGATTGCACCACTATCTCAAAAGAAATCAGAGCACACAGAACTTCCGAAAAAACAGGTGCTTTCGGAAAAGATTTTAATGACTGTCTTTATGATTTTAGACATTACTTTGCATGCGCAAGCATCATGAAATGGTTAGATGAAGGCAAAGATATTGAATAAAACTGTTCAACATCTTCAAGTATATTTAAAAGAATTTCATCCTGAAATGAATGAGTGTCCTTTATTCTATAGTTTACTTGATGGAAGACCTCATAGATTATCAACAGATAGTATAATTCTAGTACTAAAATCAGCTGCTGATAAAGCAAGAGAAACCTGCAAGGCCATTGAATTTGATTCACAGGGAAACCGGCGCACACAAATGTTTTATTGTGACGCAAATGCTCCTTACCAGAAGGGAAGCTGTGAAAATAACCATCACTCAGAATCAGTTCAGCCTTATGATGAGCCATATAAACTCGTATGCAAGGAAATCCCTTGGTAACAAAAGCCCTTATGAAATATTTGCATTTATGTACGATGAAGATCTGCTTAAAAAATTTGGTCTTCAATTTATTCCGGCAAATGATATCATACTTACGCCAGAACTTTTGAAATAATAAAACAAAAAATCAAAGATTAAAATAATAAAAACAAGCCGGGATCAGAAGTTATGCAGCCATCATAAGGACATTCACAGGGGTGGAATTTACAACTTCCGAAAAAAGACCAGTAAATTCGATTCCTTTTTGGTATGCAATAAAATAACTAATAATCCCAACTATACGATATATTTTAACTCAAAATTATATATTTTGCACCTAAAATACGATTTTTTTGTGATAAGTGAAATTTAACACAGAGTTTCAGCTGAAACGAGACATAAGGTTAAAGATATATTATAACTAGTACAAAAACAGCTATCCTTTACAAAGGATAGCTGTAAAATATACACTATATATTTTAAAATTATAATGAACCATTCTACAAATATTAGTCAACCTGCGTTACAGTAACATCAATTTGAATACCTGCAGTTAAATTATAAAGAGCAGGATTGACAGCAGGAATTTGTAACCAATCAAGATTCTCTTGATTCTTATCTTCAGTATAAGCTAAAATTTGTGAATTTGCTGCCAAATCGCCGAGTAATGTATCTTCCTTATCATATGTCCCAGCACCTGATGCATCAAAATCCCACTCCCATGTAAGGTTAAGTGTACCAATCTCATCTGCCAAGTCAACATTGGCATCTTTAGTTATTGTTAAAGCTTCAAGTGCAGTCTTAACTGCAGAAAGATTGCCATCATTTACAAGAGTAGTTGTTGTAGAACCTATCGTCTGAGTCAATGTATACTTTATAGGATAATAATCAGCTGTTGGATTAAAGCAATCATTCACATTGCTTGTTGTAAGATTTGCATATGCTGCATTGGGATTTTCAATCTTCTTTAGATAAACATCTTGAACATTCGAAACAGCCACTGTTATACTAGTATTTACTTCTGGTGTTCCTGAAACAGCTAATGTAATTCCTTCTGTATTTTTTGTACCTGGTGCAACAACCTTATCTTTTCCGTTAATACCTTTACTAGAACTACTATCAGTACTTGATACAACACTCAATGTTTCTCCTTGCGTTTTAGTTCCAGGCGTATTTACACTCTTTATGTAAGTATCCTCAAAGAGCGATCCACTAGCCTCAACTACCACACCAAACTTCGCAACCCTTGCGCTATCACTAGCACTATCACCAGTCGTATACTTCGCAAATGTTCCTGCTGTCATACTTGTTGTGAGCATAGTCGCTACAAAAAGAGTACCTGCTACACGCATTGTTTTGTTTTTCTTTTTCATAATAATTACCTCCTATTATCAACATTAATTAACATCTTCTGCACCATTATTTACTATTCTCCACCTGAACCGTCTTTCTTTCCTTCGGTTCTTGCAGCTTTCTCCTGCCTCAATTTTTCTAACTCCTCAAGCAATTCAGCCGTTTCTTTCTTCTCATTTTTCTCAATACGACTTCGACTGATAACATCATACAAAATGAATAAAACAAGTGGTAAAAAAACGCATACCGCAAGTCCCGGTATCGTTTGCATAAACAAAGCAACATCTCCGAGTTTTGGAACTCGCTTCTGATACATTCCCACTACCTTATCTCTTGTAATCAGCTTTGCATCCTCAATTATGTTGGCATCACCCTTTGTTCTGTAAGCGATATTACCATCATTATCATGTATCACTTCCGTTACACGATGGGTTACAAGCGTTCCGCCCGGTTCGCCATCCCAAAAAGTGATAATATCATTTTCCTTAATTATGGTACTGTCGTTTACTATATGTACAATAATCAAATCACCAACCTCAATCGTACCGCTCATAGAACCCGACTGAACCATAAGAGGGTAATATCCGCCCATGTTAGGAAGTTCATCTTTTTCAAATGTATATCCTTTAAAAATCAGAACAAGATTAACTATCAGAACAGGAATCAGAATAACACATAGTATTATTCCAACAACAGTCAAACCTTTGCTTGATGAGTTACTTTCTTTTTTCTTATCTCCTAATTCTAAATTATCATTAGGGAAAACTTCAGATTTGTCCATATGATACCTATCCTTAAATGTATTTATAGAACTGTAACTTAAATTTTGTATTTTCTCCTTTTATGTACACTTCTATCCTATGTACTATATATAATAACATTTCGTTATTAATGTGTCAAGAAAAAGTAGCTCTTTTATCTCTTTTAATTATTTGTAATTCATCCATTACAATTTTCTTTAAAACATCTGTAATTATTACTATCTTTTATTTTGTATCGGATATAAATATAAAAACCACTAATATCAAGGTTATTAATATTAGTGGTTCTATTTATTCAAGAAAAATCAGCTTATTTCGCCTGAATATATCCTTTTGCCTTAAGTAACTCTGCACAGAGAACTGCACCACCTGCTGCTCCTCTTACAGTGTTGTGTGATAATCCTACAAATTTATAATCATAAACGCTGTCTTCTCTGAGTCTTCCAACAGAGATACCCATTCCGTTTTCATAATCAACATCAAGATTTACCTGTGGTCTGTTGTCTTCCTCAAGATACTGTATAAACTGCTTTGGTGCACTAGGAAGTTCTAACTCTTGCGGAACACCACTGAAGTTTACCATTTTCTCAATCAACTGTTCTTTTGTCGGTTTTTTCTTAAATTTTACAAATACTGCTGCTGTATGTCCATTTAATACCGGAACTCTGATACACTGTGTTGTAATCACTGGTGATTCTGCTTTCTTAATCACACCATCTTCAATTGATCCCCACAATCTTAAAGGTTCCTGTTCACTCTTTTCCTCTTCGCCACCAATGAACGGAATAATGTTGCCTTCCATCTCCGGCCAGTCTTTAAATGTCTTTCCTGCACCTGAAATAGCCTGATATGTTGTAGCAACTACTTCATATGGTTCAAACTCTTTCCATGCTGTAAGTACAGGAGCATAACTCTGAATAGAGCAGTTCGGTTTCACTGCCACGAAACCTCTTGTTGTACCAAGACGCTTTTTCTGAAATTCTATCACATCAAAATGTTCAGGATTAATCTCAGGAACAACCATAGGTACATCCGGTGTCCATCTGTGTGCGCTATTATTAGAAACAACAGGCGTCTCTGTCTTTGCATATGCTTCCTCAATCGCCTTTATTTCATCCTTTGTCATATCTACCGCACTAAATACAAAATCAACAGTGGCAGCCACTTTATCCACTTCATTGACATTGAGAACAACAAGTTTCTTAACAGCTTCCGGCATAGGAGTTGTCATTTTCCAACGGTCTCCCACAGCTTCCTCATATGTCTTTCCCGCTGAACGTGGACTTGCTGCTACTGTGACAACCTCAAACCAAGGATGATTCTCAAGCAAAGAGATAAATCTCTGACCTACCATTCCTGTTGCACCTAAAATTCCGACTCTTAATTTCTGACTCATTTCATTACCTCACTTCTATATAATATTCCATTGTAGAACATATTTATCGTTTCCAAACGTCATGTCCGTATATCGCGTACAACTGTTTGTGACGTATGTATACTATACCACAGATTTTTCAAATTGCAACTACTTTTTTCAAATTATTGTTGATTATTTTTGTTTTTTCTTATATAATACAGTGGTGTGCTGGAATAACTCAGGTGGTAGAGTAACTGATTCGTAATCAGTAAGTCGAGGGTTCGAGTCCCTTTTCCAGCTTTTTATATAAACGCACAAAAAGATGTCATTTGTTTTCTGCCCCATTTTGTGGCATGGTATATATTACCATTAGAAAAGAGAACTTTGACATCTTTTTATCATCTGACTGATGACAAATCCGATACCAAAGTCCTCTATAGAAAATTATCTAATCTTTATAAGGACTGCGATTATAAAATTGTTTTTCATATTTCATAACAGTATTCAAAAAATTATTCTCTATTATCTCCACCAGTTCATCTACTTTACTGTGGTCTTTCTTAAAAGGCACAAAACCTCCTGCCATGGCAGGGTGACCGCCTCCGCCACCTATTCCTGCTAATGCTTCATTTGTCAATCTTCCCGCATCAAAGCATCCGTTATCGCTTCGAACAGATATCTTGATACCATCCACTTTAATAGAATATACGATGCATAAATCAACACCGGCTATCAACATCATAAAATCTGATATCGAAGCAACAAGTGGCTCCGGACAATGATTACCTGTATTGGCAAAGCTGATATTATCATATACCTTGATACTTTTAATCGCATTCGCATATGCATCCAAATCTTCAAATTCAACTGTACTTGACTCCAGCGAATTAATCAAATCCATATCTGCCTTTGTATACAGTGAATAAAACATATTCAAATCCAGTTCTGAAACACCTCTTGAAAGATTTGCTGTGTCAACCTTTATTCCATACATCAGTGCTGTTGCCACATTTTTATGCATTTTTATATCATTTGCGAAATAATACGCAGCAATAATAGAAGCACATGCACCTACACTTGGCCGAATATCACAGAACTTGTAGTCCACAAATCCAAATGAAGGATGATGGTCGATGCACATAGTAATGGGCACCTCTGTATTCTTCAGATTCGGGTTTCCCGCCTGTGAATCAACAAGAATAATTTCGCTTCCACTGTCCAATTCGCCTAATTCATCAATGTGTTTGATTCCTATATCTAATTGGTCACACATATTCCTCGTACTATACTTGTCAATTCTTCCCTGGTAAATAATTGTACTGAATATATCTCTTGTCTCTAGGAGTTTCTGTAATCCAAATGCAGTTGATATTGCATCAGGATCAGGAAAATTATGAGTCTGAATATAGACATGCTCCCTATTGATATTTTCAAATAATATATCTAATCTTGTTTTTCTCTCTGCCAAATGCATCCCTCTCAATCATTGCCACTATTCTCGATTAAGATACTCTTTTTTCCCTTTTCAGTGTATTCTTAATTCTTATTTCTTAACCTTTGATTATCCGATTACAATTCACATAACTCATATATGATAGTATACATGATTTATCATTTTTTATCAATCATAACCTATTCTTAAAATCTTCGTACCCAAACTTCTTGATAATTTTGATTCCTTCTTTATCTTTGTATGCAATCGCCGGAAGTCTCATTCCATTAAAGGTGTTCGTCTTAACCATGGAATAAATAGCCATATCCTTAAATGTAAGTCTGTCACCTATTTTCAGGTCTCTATCAAAAATATAATCACCTATTACATCTCCCGCCAGACATGTTGGACCACCGATTCTGTACAATTTAAATGTTTCTTGTTCTTCCATCATGCTTTTAACAGACAAATCTTTGTCATAAGTTTCTCCGCCTGCTGCCACTATTCTGACCGCTTCTGCCAGCTGTGGTGTATAAGGCATCTCTATCACATCCGGCATATGACATGCCGCTGATGTGTCAACTATTGCAATATCAATCCCATTACTTACTATATCTAAAACTGTTGATATCATAAAGCCTGCATCAAGCGCCACAGCCTCCCCCGGCTCCAGATATACTTCCAATCCATACTCTTCTTTCATCTCATTAATACAGTCTACCAGACATTCTATATCATAATCTTTTCTTGTAATATGATGTCCGCCTCCAAAATTAATCCATTCCATTTCTTTTAATACATCAGAAAACTGTTCTTTTACTGATTTGATTGTGGTAAGCAAGTCATCTGAATTTTGTTCACATAATGTATGAAAGTGAAGTCCTGATATTCCTTCAAGATTTTCCCTGTCAAAATTTTCATTTGTGATACCCATTCTGGAATATGGTGCACACGGATCATAGATTGCATGACCTTCCTGTGTAGAACACTTCGGATTGATTCTAAGGCCACATTTGATATCCTTTTTTTTCGCCTTGTCTTTAAACCTGTTCCACTGTGAAAACGAGTTAAATACGATATGATCACATATATCAAGCAGTTCATCAATTTCGTCATCTCTGTATGCTGCACTGTATACATGAGTTTCCTTTCCAAAATATTCTTTTCCGAGTTTTGCCTCATACAGTCCGCTCGCTGTCGTTCCTGACAAATATTTTGAAAGAAGAGGATATGTGTGATACATGGAAAAACATTTTTGTGCAAGCAGAATATGACAGCCTGTCCTGTCTATCACGTTTTTCAATATTTCAAGATTTTTTTTTAACAATTCCTCTTCCACAACAAAACATGGGGTTGGAACTGTATTATAATCATATATCTTACCTTTTTCCATCTGCATTACACCGTATCCTTTCATTTCATTTTTGATTTTATGGCTATTGAATTACTTTTCCTAATCAACCAATACAGGATTAAAATCCTCTTCCCAAGGAAGTCCCCACTTATTCAGTGCTTCCATAAACGGATCTGGATCAAATTCTTCTATGTTGAACACTCCCGGTCCTTTCCATGTTCCATTCATAATCAGCATTGCACCTATCATGGCAGGTACACCTGTTGTATAGCTGATTGCCTGTGAACCGACTTCTCTGTAACATTCCTGATGGTCACATATATTATAGAGATAATATGTTTTTTCTTTTCCGTCTTTTATTCCTCTGAAAATACATCCGATATTCGTCTTTCCTACAGTTCTCGGTCCCAGTGATGCCGGATCGGGGAGTACCGCTTTTAAAAATTGAAGTGGAACTATCTTCTTGCCTTCGAATTCAATCGGTTCAATCGATGTCATTCCCACATTTTCAAGGCATTTCAGGTGTGTTAAATAGCTCTGCCCAAATGTCATAAAGAAACGTATCCTTTTGATTCCCGGAATATGAATACCTAATGATTCCAATTCTTCATGATGCAGAAGATACATATCTTTTTTTCCGACTCCCTTAAAATCGTATTCTCTTTTTATTTCCATAGGTTTTGTCTCAACCCATTTTCCTTCTTCCCAGTAACTTCCATTTGCAGATACTTCCCTGATATTTATCTCCGGATTAAAATTGGTAGCAAAAGGATAACCATGGTCACCACCATTACAGTCAAGAATATCAATATAATGAATCTCATCAAATTCATGCTTTAAGGCGTATGCACTAAACACTCCTGTCACACCCGGATCAAATCCGCTTCCAAGAAGTGCTGTAATCCCTGCCTCTTTGAACTTTTCTCTGTATGCCCACTGCCATTTATATTCAAACTTCGCTGTATCAAGCGGTTCATAATTGGCAGTATCCACATAATTTGTCTTTGTCGCAAGACAGGCGTCCATGATTGTCAAATCCTGATAAGGAAGTGCAAGATTCAATACCACATCCGGCTGAAAAGATTTGATAAGCTCTATCAATTCATCAACATTATCTGCATCAACCTTTGCAGTATGAATGATGGTACTTGTTTTATTCTGTAACTTTTCCTTAAGTGCATCACATTTGCTCTTTGTTCTGCTCGCAATCATAATTTCCGTAAATACTTCACTGTTCTGACAACATTTGTGTATGGCAACACCTGCCACACCTCCACAGCCTATAATTAACGCTTTTCCCATTTTATCAAATCCTTTCTTTTATCTACATTTTTATTTATATAATTTTAATATACTGCCAGCAAAAGTTCTCTCACAATCTTGCATGCCACTGCTGTCGATGTTCCTGACAAATCAAGATTCGGTGCCAGTTCATTGACATCCATTCCGACAATTTTTAATTTCGATACTTTAATGACTGCGCCAAGCAAGTCCATAAATGACACCCCGCCTGCCTCCGGTGTACCTGTTCCCGGAAATACCGAAGGATCCAATACATCTAAATCTATCGTAAAATAAACAGGTTTATCTGCAATTTCCTTTATCGCTTCATCCAGTCCCTCAAAATTATATTTATTTAATTTTGTGTGTTCCTTTGCCCAGTAAAATTCTTCTCTCTCCCCACTACGTATTCCAAACTGGTATATTCTGTCATCTCCTATTATATCCCATATTCTTCTTATTACCGATGCATGTGAAAGTCTCACACCAAGATATTCTTCTCTCAAATCTGTATGTGCATCAAAATGAATGACTCTGACATCAGGGTATTTTTTTAACACTTCCCTGAATGCTCCGAGCGTCACAAGGTGTTCGCCACCTATCATACACGGTATTTTACCAGCATCAAGTATTATCTTTGTCTTCTCTCCTATCATATCAAGGGCAGTTTCAGGATTTCCAAAAGGAAGCTCAATATCGCCTCCGTCAAAAACACGGATATCTGTAAGGTCTTTATCCTGGTATGGACTGTATGTTTCAAGTCCAAATGACTCACTCCTGACAGCCTTGCTTGCAAATCTTGTTCCCGGTCTGTAAGATGTTGTTGAGTCAAAAGGTGCACCGAATATCACAATTTCAGCCTCTTCAAACTCCGACTCACATCCGATAAAAGTCTCTATGTTTTTATTCCACATCTCTTAATAATTCCTCCACATAATTTGGCAGTGCAAATGCACCTACATGTAATCTTGTATTATAGTATTTTGTCTTAATGCCCAGCATATCCCACTTTGTTCCATCAAAATCTCGTGTCGGATGATATTTCTTAGAGGAAAATCCAAACAGCCAGTGTCCTGATGGATAGGTCGGAATATGTGCCTGATACACCTTGCTGATTCCAAAACTTTCCACTATTTTTTTATGTGCTCTTTGCATTGCCAATGAATCATCTTTATAAAACGGACTTTCATGCTGGTTCACAATAATCCCATCACTTTTTAAAGCCTTGCAACAGTTACCATAAAATTCTTTGGTAAAAAGTCCCTCTCCTGGTCCGAACGGGTCCGTTGAGTCAACAATAATAAGATCATACTTATCCTCACAAGTCCTGACATATTTGAGTCCGTCCTGGTACGTGATATGAACCCTCTCATCATCAAGACAACATGAGGTAAATGGCAGGTATTTTTTGCAGACTTGCACAACTAATTCATCAATCTCTACCATATCAATATTTTCGATGGTATTGTATTTGACAAGTTCTCTGACAACACCGCCGTCACCTGCGCCTATCACCAATACATTTTTCACGCAAGGATGCACTGCCATTGGCACATGAACCATCATTTCATGGTATATAAACTCATCTTTTTCTGTCAACATCATATATCCGTCAAGTGTTAAAAATCTTCCGAACTCTTTTGATTCAAACACATCTATTCGTTGAAAATCACTCTGTACACTGAATAATTGTTCGTTTACCTTGATTGAGAATTTTACATCCGGTGTATGACATTCCGTAAACCATAATTCCATTTTAAGTCCTCCTTGTATATTATGCATTCTCATCTACAATATTTAAATTTTTGATTTCTATGTCCTGTGGACCTGTCATAAAACAGCCCTTTTGTTTTGCGTAACTGATATAGTCAAGAATTTCCCTTGTGATCATTTCCCCAGGTGCCAGTATTGGAATTCCCGGCGGATAGCACATGACAAATTCACCACATATCATTCCTTCTGTCTCCTCTAACCTGACAGATTTTTTTTCAGCAAAAAACGCCTGTTTCGGCGACACACAGACAATAGGATTAATGTATTCATGATCCATCATTCCGCTTTTTTCTTTTCCAAATCTTCTTCGAATCTCGGAAAGTGCACTTGTAAGTCTTTCTATTTCTCTTTCTCTGTCACCAACTGAAATATAGGCAAGAATGTTATCCAAATCTCCAAATTCAATCTGAATGTCATATTCATCCCTAAGCAGGTCATAGACTTCTATTCCTGCAAGACCGACTTCAAATGTATTAATCGAGAGTTTGGTAATATCAAAATCATACACCGAATCACCGTTAATTATCTCTTTTGAATATGCATAATAATCACCTATGCTGTTAATTTCATCTCTCGCATACTGTGCTAAATGACACACTCGTTCAAAGATTTCTTCTCCTTTCAGTGCAAGATTTTTTCTCGATATATCAAGGCTTGACAACAAAAGATAACTTCCACTTGTCGTCTGTGTCAGATTGATAATCTGCCTTACATAGTCCGGATTCACATCTTCTCCCATAAGCAGGATGGAGCTTTGGGTAAGACTTCCTCCTGACTTGTGCATACTAACTGAGGCAAAATCGGCTCCTGCCTCCATAGCCGATACCGGAAGTCTGTCACTGAAATAAAAATGAGTTCCATGTGCCTCATCTGCAAGAACTTTCATCCCATGCTCATGTGCAATCTTCACTATTTTCCTGATATTAGAACAAATTCCATAATAGGTAGGATTGTTAACCATGACTGCTTTTGCATCAGGATTGGCTTTTATCGCACTCTCAACATCGGCCACAGACATTCCAAGCGCAATTCCAAGTCTCTTATCCGCGTCAGGATTTACATATACCGGAATAGCGCCACTCAACACAAGTGCATTAATTGCACTTCTGTGTACATTCCTTGGCATGATAATCTTATCTCCTTCTTTACATGTCGCAAGTATCATTGTCTGGACTGCTGACGTTGTCCCTCCTACCATAAAAAATGCATTTTTTGCTCCAAACGCATCTGCTGCCAATTCCTGCGCCTTTTTAATAACTGAAACAGGATGACAGAGATTGTCTAACATTTTCATAGAATTAACATCCACTGACATACAGTTTTCTCCAAGAAATTCTGTAAGTTCCGGGTTTCCTTTGCCATGCTTATGTCCCGGAACATCAAACGGAACAATTCTTTCTCTTTTCATTTTTTGTAATGCCTCATATACCGGCATCTCATTCTGATTCAATTTCAACTTATTACCCTCTGCCAATTAAACTTTTATTATTTAATATATATTATTTCCACTAAATATCTCTATCATCTCACGCCGTAAGCTGTTTGTGATTTCAAGTCTCTGCTTCGGTGGCAATTCATACACATCTGTATTAAAAAGATAATTTTGTAAATCAAGCTCTTTAATCAACATCTTTGTGTGAAAAATGTTCGACTGATATACATTGACATCCATTGCATCATATCTCTGCAAAGTCTCATTTGAAATATAATCCTGGATAGATGTAATCTTGTGGTCAATAAATATCTTTTTACCATCTAAATCTCTTGTAAATCCTCTGACCTTGTAATCCATTGTGATGATATCAGAGTCAAAACTTCCAATCAGATAATCAAGAGCCAAAAGAGGAGTAATCTCCCCACATGTCGCAACATCGATATCTACCCTAAACGTTGCAATACTTGTCTCAGGATGATACTCAGGATATGTGTGGACTGTAACGTGACTCTTGTCAAGATGTGCCACTGTCGCATCCTTTTTTGAAATAATTTCACTGCTTAAGTCACCACTTCTTGCACCAAACATTTTTTCTTCTGCCATTAAAATCGTGACACTAGCCCCCTGAGGATCATAATCCTGCTTAGATACATTCAAAACATGAGCACCTATTATCTCTGTAATATTACACAAAATCTTCACCAGACGTTCCGAATTGTACTGTTCATCTATATAAGAAACATAATCCTTTTGCTCTCTTTCTGTTTTTGCATAACAAACATCATAGATATTAAAGCTCAATGATTTAGTCAGGTTATTAAATCCATAAAGTTTTAATTTATCGCTCATCTTCTTCTCCATTCACAGTTAATATAAAAAAATCAAGTGCCACTTCACAACACTTGATTTCATACTAATTGCTTTATTTATTCCTGAATATTCATTACCAAAATCTTCATTTATTTATTCAATATAGCGTTTAGAGTCTATATAGCAAGAAATTACTTTTACTACTCTTATTGATTTTTAACAAGTGTGTACCACTATTCAAAATAATTTCCGCAAGACCAACGCATGCGTCCTTGTACGAATATCTCTTTCATACATGTCAGATTATATAATAAAACCACATTCTTTGTCAATACGTTTTCAAACAAAATATATGGGTTTACGTTCAAGTACTGACCTATTAATATTAACTAGTAACACTTTAATAATACTCTCTGATTTCTACATCTGTATAGAAAAACTTTAATATCTCTTCATAGTTTTTCCCCGATGCTATCATATTTTTCACTGCTGTCTGGCTCATGCCGGCACCATGACCGAAACCTCCTCCGTAGAATTTGATACCTCCATCCACTTTTTCAACTGTAAAAAAGGCACTTGGTATTGAAGAAAATGTGTTGATAGATGTTCCATCATGTTTGTGAATATCTATCCCATATGGATTAATAATATTTCGTATCACAGACTGTTTGAGGACTTTGATAACTGCCCTATCTCCCTCAATCGTCATTTCATCAATCACGCCTCCGCACAGTCTTTTGTCAATGATGATATTATTGACATTTCCTATATTTTCAATATATTCAGCCGCAAATGAACCATCCTGTTTTTTCACTAAAATTTTATCAGGATTTTGTTTGCACATTGAACCAAGATTTTTATTAATACTGTCTGAAAGCTGTCCTGATGTCATGGTAAAATCCCATCGGTACCAGGATGTATCGCTGTCATATGTCTGAAAATCTGACTTTATAAATGCACTAAACTGTTCATTGTCTTCCAAATCAATATCACAGTCTGCATCTGTTAGCAATTTTCCCTTCACATATGGAAGTCCGTCTGCTCCCCATATGGTGGCATCTGTTGTACTTCCACATGATGTTGCAAAAAAATAGGTGTTGGCAATTTCATCTCCATAGCTTAACACTTCCCCATATGTCTGATCGACAGCTTCAATAGTAGTTTCATTCTCTTTTGTATTATTATATACCTGATAATTTGTACTGTCATCCACCTGTGCACCATATACACTTAATTGATTATCACTTAAGTGACTTATTGCATAGCTTCTTGCACATACAGCCTGAACCTTTAATGCCTCTGTCCCATATGATGTCGGCATTTCACTTGGCACTACAGCATAGAGATATTTCTCTAACGAAATATCATTGATGATAACTAGTTTTCCATCATAATTTGAGATTTCTATCGTTCCCCTATACTCAGGACTACTATTATTTCTGCTGATGGAATGAATCGTTGTTTTTCCATTTTCATCTACCGGAGTTACCTTTATTCTTCCGTATTTCAATCTTTCATCATTCGGCTCAATCTCCACCGCCTCTTCCGGCTCATGTACTGTCACATTTTCCTCTCTGTCCCCGGATTCATTCATTTCATAATAGCTAAGTTGATATTTTCCCTGACATGAAAGTGATACATGATTATGAAAAAAACTCTCATATCCTGTACTTTTTAGTAACACTCTGATATTCTTTTCATTTTCATCATTCTTTAAGATGGCTGCACATATGATTTTATCGGCAACTACAAAACGAACTCTCTCACTTCCGACAACCACAACGCCTTTATCACTCTGCTCATAATTTTTATAACCAATATAGTATCTGCATTTTTCTGATAACAAAATTTTCCCATAACCTTCTATCTCGATTCCATCATCAGCAATTGCAAGTACTTTTCCTGCTATATAGTCTCTTTTTAAAATCAGTCTGTTCACTTTTCCGTCCAAAAGTTTAATATCTGCCACGACATTTGTAAGATTTTCATTTAGGCCGGTTGCCACAAATGTTCTCTCACTTCCATTCAGAACCACTTTGATATTCTCCCCATCAGTCTCCTTAATCAGTACATTTTCATACAGATTGTCAGATTTTTGTACAGAGCTAATATATATAATAGTTTCGCCTCTCACAACAGCATTTGCCACAGTATCTCTGCTTACATATTTTTTTACACTTTTATCACCACCAAAATAGGTATATATCTTTTCATTAGAAACAACCATATCTGTTTCTTCTCCCTCTATCACTTCATATACACATATTTCTTTTTCCTCTACTGTATCTTTTAAACCGTTTGACTCTATAATGGTTCTGACAATCTCAAGCCACTGCTGTCTTGTGAGTTTTTTGTCTGACCCGTATTCATGATAAATACTATCTTTCACATCATTTTCAATTCCTATTTTCTCTAGAATAAGCTTAATATTATCTCCCTTCATCTGCATTCCGGCATATTCTTTTTTAATATCACTTATATTCACAATTTCTTCATCGAAAAGCATATTGATGGAATACATTCCCTCTGCGACAGAAAGTTCAATATTTTCTGAAACATATTGCTTTTTCTTTTTTCCTTCATATACCATATATATGGTTCCTGCTACGAATATGACTGCCATTAAGATAAAAATAAGTTTTACATTCACTTTTTTGTTCTGTTTCATTTTCATCAACCTCTTTGTAATATTTTACTCCCGCATCCTTTGCCATCTATTCTCGTTTTTTCACATCGGACATCTACTTCACAATTTATGTAAATATAATGATAATTATTACACCTAATACCATTTGATGATGTTGGAGGCAAAAATATTTTGACTCCTGATTTACTTCTTAATTACAGACAAAAAAATAGAGCCAATCTGGCATTGCTGCCAAATCAGCCCTACTCTCATATCACCAAAATGCCGGTTCCTGCGATTCTGAGTCCTAGCAACGCTAGGTGGGTTACCGCATTCAGTCTTCTGTGGTCCACTCGATGGAGGCTTCACATCATTCTGAAGATAATAGGAATCCCAATTCAAAAATGTAGGTTCAAAAAAACAGGAGTTGTCGCACATTCCAGAAAATATGATTACCTAAATCTATTGATTTATGTTAGACTTAGTATACTCTATTTTATGATAAATTTCAATAAAAAATTCAATTTTTTTTAAATTATTTGGTTAATTTCTACCAAATTCTGACAGACTAAGTCCGGGATTTCTCTCAAGAACCATCCCTACACTCCATGAATTAACAAAAAGCAACAGTGGATTGTCTTTTAAATCCTTAATTTTTTTCATATCCGATGTTCCGGAAATCGCATTAACATTGACTTCTTCTTTATTTTCTATCCATCTGATATGCTCATATGGAAGTTGTTCTAGCTTAATCTCAACATTATATTCATTTTCAAGCCTATATTTCAATACATCAAACTGAAGAACACCTACCACGCCTACAATAATTTCTTCCATTCCTGTATTAAATTCCTGGAATATCTGAATTGCACCTTCCTGCGCTATCTGATTGATTCCCTTTACAAACTGTTTTCTCTTCATTGTGTCCATCTGTCTGACCCTCGCAAAATGTTCCGGTGCAAATGTCGGTATACCCTCAAACTCAAACTTTTCATTGGATGCGCAGAGTGTATCTCCAATGGAAAAGATACCCGGATCAAACACACCAATGATGTCTCCGGCATATGCTTCTTCCACAATATGTCTCTCCTGTGCCATCATCTGCTGTGGCTGTGAGAGTTTCACCTTTCTTCCTCCTTGCACATGATTGACTTCCATCCCTGCATCAAATTTTCCGGATGTAATTCTCATAAATGCAATTCTGTCGCGGTGTGCCTTATTCATATTTGCCTGTATCTTAAACACAAATGCTGAAAAATCAGGTCTGAACGGATCAATATCTCCAATATTAGACTTTCTTGGAAGCGGTGATGTTGTCATTGTGAGGAAATGCTGTAAAAAGTTTTCAACACCAAAGTTGGTTAACGCCGAACCAAAAAATACAGGTGTCAGATTTCCTGCTCTGACCTGCTCTAGATCAAACTCCTGGCTTGCCCCATCTAAAAGTTCCAAATCCTCACTGAGTTTCTCGTACAAATCCTGTCCCATATGTTCAATTAACTCATCATGATTTTTCTCATCAAAATCAATTCTGCTTGTCTCTACCTGCTTTTGTCCATTCATTGCCGCCTTAAATGTTGTGACACAGTTGATTTTTCTCTCATACACTCCTTTAAAACTTTTTCCTGAGCCTATCGGCCAGTTAATCGGGCATGTGCTGATTCCAAGTACATTTTCTATATCATCAAGCAAATCAAACGGATCATTTGCCTCTCTGTCCATCTTGTTGATAAATGTAAATATCGGTATATGCCTTAGCACACATACTTTGAACAATTTTATTGTCTGCTTTTCAACACCTTTAGACGCGTCAATTACCATTACAGCCGAATCTGCTGCCATGAGTGTTCGATACGTATCTTCTGAGAAATCTTCATGTCCTGGTGTATCAAGAATATTGATACAATATCCGTCATAATTAAACTGCATAACAGAAGACGTTACAGAAATACCTCTCTCTTTTTCTATCTCCATCCAATCTGACACTGCGTGTTTTGCTGTCTTCTTGCCCTTTACGGAACCGGCAAGATTAATTGCCTTTCCATACAACAAGAACTTTTCCGTAAGGGTTGTCTTACCTGCATCCGGATGTGATATAATTGCAAATGTCCTTCTTTTTTTAATCTCTGTATTGATATCAGACATGAATTTCTCTCCTTCTCATTTATTTCCTTTATTATCACTCTCAAGGATAATCACTTCTGTTATTGTTTGCTGCTTGGTTATTATTTACAATTTTTCTTTCAAACTAGTATATAGTACCATAAATTATCATTTATGGCAATTTTTTATTTTTCTAAATTTTTTCTAAACTTTTTAATTTTTTTTTAATAAATTTCTATATTTTATTGACACACAGTAAAAATATTGGCATAATGTAGTTGTGAAAACTATTTTGTACTGTGCGCTGACCAGTGCAATTAGTTTCTATTTAAGCTTTTTTATTTTTTTATGTATAATATGATACAAATTCGGTATTTTTGTATCACATATTTCATTTACATATTTTCAAAATTACTTATTCAGCGCAGAAAGAGGACTATTTATGAGCAAATATATTATTACAAGCGATGCAACATGTGACCTTCCTGATGACTATATCGCAGAAAATGAAATTGATTTAATTCCTATATACTACACACTGGACAACGAAACAATTTACGGAGATGAGATAAAGCTTTCACCTGAAGATTTTTATAATAAAATGAGAGAAGGCATGATGCCAACTACTATGGCTATCAATCCTGAAACTGCCACAAACCACTTAAAGAAGCACTTAGAAGACGGATTCGATGTACTTCATATCGCATTCTCATCAGGACTTTCAAGCAGCTGTGATACCTCTATGATGGTTGCAAAAGAGTTATCAGAAGAATTTCCTGACAGAAAAATCATTGTCATTGATTCAAAATCTGCCACTTTAGGTGAAGGACTGCTAGTCTGCAAAGCTATCGAAAATCAAAAAAATGGTATGAGTCTTGAAGATAATGCAAAGTGGCTCGAGGAAAATGTACCTCATGTATGCCAGCAACTCACTGTTAATGATTTGAATCATCTATACAGAGGCGGAAGATTATCAAAAACATCTGCTATAATCGGTTCAATTATCAGTGTTAAGCCTATCATACATATTAACAATGAAGGAAAATTAGGTTCCCTTAACAGTGTTCGTGGCCGCAAGAAATCCCTTAACACTCTGATTGACAACATTGCAGAGAATATCAAAGGATTTGACAATGACACAGTTTATATTGCACATGGTGACTGCTATGAAGAGGCTAAATATATTGCAGACCAGATTAAAGAACGTTTTGACATACAGAATGCAGTCATCAACTTTGCAAGTCCTGTTATCGGAGCCCATACGGGTCCAGGCTTTATCTTTGTCAGCTATTTAGGTCAAAACAGATAAATATATTTCTATTCTGGTAATCAGACATACGCAACAGTCCAATTACCACAACATGAATCTATATTATCAAACATTTCATAGAGAATTTTCCATATATGGAGCTGTTACACTTAGCATACCTGCTATAACACAGTGTTTATTTTCTAATTGGTAGCACTATATATTGCAGTGATTTCTGTTACTATGACAGCTCTGTGCATTCAGAAAAATACCGATAACAAAGATACTATTATTTTCTGAATTCTATTGGCAAATTCTCTTTTCTTTTATATAATGATTAATAGGATACCTAGGTCTAAAAGTCATACTTTTCATGCTTGCATGTAAAAGTATGACAACCCTCAAAAACATGAAAGGTAGCCCGTATAGGGCGTTTAATAAACTCAACTATGAAAGGATAATATAAAATGTCAAATCAAAAAAAAGTTTCAGATGATGTTTTTAAAGACACAAAATACTTATTTTCAAATCTGGTCTACAAGCTCTCATCAAAAGCTGATTATTCTGATGTTTCTATTCTTGTTGAAAAATCTTTTGGAAAAAACTACCGCGTGTCCAAATCAGGAACATTAATCAAAGATAATACTTTTGCAGCGACCGGAGCTGTCATAAGACTGCAATCCTCTAATGGATTATATGAGTATTCGTTTAATGACTTTTCTAAGGAATTTATCGAGTCTGTTCCTAATATCATAAGTGAAAATATCAAAAATATTTCTTCCCCTTCAAGAGATATTTCCAATCATTATGCAAATAGCATTCACACTGTTGACAGCAGAAATGACAATAAAATCTGTTTTAACAAGTCAACATCTTATTCTGTAAATCCAAAGGATTTATCTGACGAGGAGATTACAGATTTATTAAATGAAATACATCAAAATGCAATGGACTATAACAAAAAAATAATAGACTGCGTATGCATTTTTCAATATCTGACCATCCACAAGATGTATATTTCTAACACAAAAGATTTGCAACAGAATTTAATGTGGTCTTCGGGGGTAATTCAACCACTTGCGTCTGATGGCGAAAAAACATATCATTATTATCAATCCTTTTCAAAGCTTGGTGGTGCCGAATTATTAGATGAGATGAAATCTGACATTTCTGAATCATGCAAAAATGCGATAGAATTGTTAGACAGTACCGCTCCACCTTCTGGTATTTATGATGTCATATGTATGCCTGATGTGACAGGATTAATTGCACATGAAGCGTTCGGTCATGGTGTCGAAATGGATATGTTTGTAAAAGACCGTGCACTTGCCAAAAATTATATAGGCACTCAGATTGCTTCACCACTTGTGACAATGCATGACAATGCCTCTACCTGTAATCAGACAGCTACTTATTTCTTTGATGATGAGGGAACTATTTCAAATGATACCGTGATAATCGAGAAAGGAATATTAAAGTCCGGAATCAATGACTTAATCAGTGCCAATATCCTCGCTGTATCCCCTACCGGAAACGGAAGACGTGAATCTTATGAGCGAAAAGCTTATACCAGAATGACAAATACATATTTCGAAGCAGGACAAAGCACACTTGAAGATATGATTGCTTCCATTGACTATGGAATCCTTCTAGAAAATGGTTCAAGCGGCATGGAGGATCCGAAGAACTGGGGAATCCAGTGTATGGTAAATATCGGTCGTGAAATCAAAGATGGAAAATTAACCGGTAAGATTTTTTCACCAATCTGCCTGTCCGGATATGTTCCTGATTTATTGAAATCAATCTCTATGATATCAACAGATTTGAAACTTAGCGGCAGTGGATATTGTGGAAAAGGATACAAAGAATGGGTAAAAGTTTCTGATGGCGGCGCTGCAATCAAAGCAAAAGTCACTATTTCATAAATATATTATTGTAATTGGAGGAGTAACATGAGTAACATAAATACAACTAATAATGCAGACGGGCAATTGCTTATCAACAGAATTTTAAAATGTATATCCGTTAATGATATACAAAACTATTCATTACATTGTACGACTACAAAATCAGAAGAATTATTTTTTATCAGACAAGAATGTACGCTTAACAGAAATAAATTAACAACAAAATGCGAAATAACTATCTATCATGATTTTGAATCAAATGATGTCAATTATCGTGGAAGTTCCAGCTTTATTGCTGACTTAAACATGGATGAAGAGGAACTAGGTGCTAAAATTATGTCTGCCTATCGTTCTTCTTTATATGTAAAAAATTCATATTATCCTCTACCATCCGGCAATCGAATGGAGACAGAAAACTCTGAAACAATCCAAAATAATTCCGGTCAAATAGGTTCAAACAAAAATTCTGACAAAAATACCTTCGAGAATTCTGATAATGATGATATAGTAACTGAGCACAAACTATATACTGGAAATGAAATTGCAGATTTTGTATTTAAGAACGATGTTGATACAGATGTCTTTATCAACTCCTTAGAAATTTTTGTTACTGAAAATTTTGTCCATATTATTAATTCGAACGGAATTGATGTAGGCTATCACAATACTATTTATTCCGGTGAATTTGTTGTCCAGGCAAAAACTCCGAACGATGTTGAATTGTATCAGGATTTCAAATATTCCTATCTCGATGATGATATCGCTTCATCATTATCAGAACTTGTATGTAAAAATCTAAAAGCTGTCAAAGACAGAGCAATTGCAGTTCCAATAAATGGTCTGCCTCAATGGAATGCCACAGGATTATCCTTTAAAAATGTGATTCTTGAAGGCAATTCTGTTTATGAATTGTTTCACTATTACCTTCGTAGAACAGATGCTTCTATGGTTTATCCTGGATACTCACATTTTAAAATTGGTGACTCCATACTGAAACACACTGAAACATCAAGTACTGTTACTATAACTCTTAATCCTAAAGTACCATACTCACCTGAAGGGATTAAACTTTTAAACCTTCCCCTTATCTCTGACAATACTATAAACTACATAACAGGTGATGCAAGATTTTCTTATTATCTTGGTGTACCGGCTACTGGTACATATGAGTGTTTTGTTATGGAATGCGGAGATACTTCTATCAGTGAGATTCAAAAAGAACCATATCTGAAAATTGTCAGTTTTTCAGATTTTCAAATGGATGAATTTACGGGCCAGTTTGGTGGCGAATATAGACTTGCTTACTATTTTGATGGAAAAAATACCATTCCGGTTACAAATGGTTCCATCAGTGGCAATATCAATGATATTATAGGTAATATATTGTTTTCAAGTGAAAAACAGTCATCTTACTATTTTGATGGACCACTCGCAATATCATATTCAAATATACAATAATTAAAATGTGCGAAACAATTCGTAAGTATCAAGGGTTCAAAATGCTTTTTGTGTCCAACATCATTGAAATATAATTATGAAAAAAGCCACATCTTAAGAGATATGGCTTTTTTCATTTTACCGATTTACAATTTCATTTGAATATTATTTGAAATACAAATTTGCTTTAAACTAAATTCAGAATCAAAATCTTTGAAATTTTAGATTTTGATTCTGAATCTTAAAAATTCTATTTAAGCTATTATATTTAATTTTCTAAATTATATTAAGCTTTCCAAATCTCTTTTGCATAATCAAGGATTGTTCTGTCTGATGAGAACTTACCTGCGTTAACTGTATTCATGAAGCACTTCTTAGCAAATGTTTCTGCATCAGAATAATCTTTATTTACTCTTAATTTTGTCTCAACATATGATGAGAAGTCTTCTAATAAGAAATACTGGTCAGCTTTCTCCCAAGGCTTACTCTCAAATAATGATTTGTATAACTCTTTGAATAATCCTGTTCCGTCATCACTTAATGTTCCATCAATTAATGTATCAACAACTCTCTTGATTCTTGGATTAGACTCATAAATCTTCTTTGGATTATATGACTCTTTCAGTTTATCAAGTTCTTCAACTGTTGCACCAAAGATATAGTTATTTTCTTCGCCGGCTTCCTCAACGATTTCTATATTAGCACCATCAAGTGTACCAAGTGTAACAGCTCCGTTTAACATAAACTTCATGTTACTTGTACCTGATGCTTCTTTACCTGCTGTTGAAATCTGCTCTGAAACATCTGCAGCCGGTATAATCTTCTCTGCATAAGATACACAGTAGTTTGATACAAATACAACCTGTAACTTATCATTTACTTCAGGATCATTAGCAATCATCTTAGAAATCTCATTAATGAACTTAATGATACCTTTTGCTCTTGCATATCCCGGAGCTGCCTTTGCACCGAAGATAAATACTGTAGGGTTGAAATCTTTGATACTTCCATCCTTTAATCCATAATAGATATCAAGAATTGAGAATGCGTTGAGTAACTGACGTTTGTACTCATGTAACCTCTTAACCTGAATATCGAAGATAAAGTCAGGGTTGACATCAATGCCCTCTTTCTCTTTGATATATGCAGCGAGCTGCTGTTTCTTAACTTTCTTAATTTCAGCATAATCTTTGATAACTTTCTTCTTATCTTTGAACTCTTCTAACTTCTTAAGTTCATCAAGGTTTGTAATCCATCCGTTACCAATCTTATCTGTAATAAAACCTGCCAATTCCTGGTTAGCAAGAGCAAGCCATCTTCTCTGTGTAATACCGTTTGTCTTATTATTGAAACGATCTGGATAAATCTCATTCCATTCTTTTAATTCAACATTCTTTAAAAGATCTGTATGAATCTGTGCAACACCATTTGTTGAATGACTTGCAAAAATTGCCATTCTTGCCATATGTATAATAAACCATTCTTTATTATCATCATAAGGATTATCGATAATCTGGTACTTGTGGATATCCTCCTCTTTCACACCAAGTTTCTTCACTTCTTTGATTAATGCATCATTAATCTTGATAACATATTTGAATACATCTGGAAGAACTGCCTTAAAGAGTTTTACACTCCATTTTTCAAGAGCCTCTGCCAAGATTGTATGGTTTGTATAAGCAAATACCTTTTTACAGATATCTAATGCCTCCTCAAATTCCAATCCCTCATCTTCTACTAAAAGACGACATAATTCAGGAATAGAAACAACAGGATGTGTATCATTCAATTGAATTGCATACTCTTTTGATAATTTAGAGAAATCATTTCCATGTTTTTCTTTGTATTTCTTTAATACATCCTGTAAAGATGCACTTGAGAAGAAATACTGCTGTTTTAATCTTAACTTCTTACCTGCGTCTGTTGAATCATTAGGATATAATACGCTTGTAATAGCCTCTGCTTCATTCTTTTCCTTTACAGACTTCTCATACTTCTGCTCATTGAATAAGTCAAAGTTGAACTCTTCAATCGGCTCTGCCTGCCATAATCTGAGTGTGTTAATCTTCTTTGCACCATATCCGATAACAGGAGTATCATATGGTACTGCCCACACTGACTGTCCTTTAAAATCAATTCTTACCTTATCTTCTTCTCTTCTTACAGACCATGGATCACCGAACTTTGTCCAGTTATCAGCAGTTTCCTTCTGAAAACCATCTTCAAAATACTGTTTAAAAATACCATAACGGTATCTGATACCATAACCATTCACTGTAACATTCTGTGTGGCAGCTGAATCAAGGAAACATGCAGCAAGACGTCCTAAACCACCATTACCAAGGGCATTGTCATCAATATTCTCAAACACTTTGATATCAATATCATTGTCAGCAAAAAGCTGTGCCAACTCGTCCATAAGACCAAGGTTCAAAAGGTTGTCATAAACCAATCTTCCTACAAGAAACTCTGCTGAAAGATAACATACCTTTTTCTTCTTTGTGTCCCATGACCATTTTTTAGCAATGCTCTTCATAGCTGCCTTTGATACTGCGTTATAAAGTTCTACTGTTGTAGCATCCTTTATATTCTTGTTGTAATCAAGGTCTAAAATAGTCACAATGTTCTTTGAAAATGTACTCATTACTCTTTCTTTCTCCTATTCTATTTATTTATATTTTCTATACTTAATAGACTCTTAAATAATTATCTCGCATAAAACTCTGCCAGTTTTTTCAATTCTTTTGCTTTCTTCTTGGTAAGTGCACCTTTTGTCAATCTCCACTTCCAATTATCACCAACTGTAGATGGCGTATTCATTCTTGATTCATTACCCATCTCAAGAATATCCTGTACCTGGAAAATCGCAATAGCAGAGACGCTTGCATAAGCTGCTCTTAAAACTGCTGATGGTATATCTTTCTTGTTGTCAACACCAAGATACTGGTATGCATATTTTAATTCAGATGTTTTCTTTGCATTAAAGAAACCTGCAACTGTCTCATTATCATGAGTTCCTCCGTATACGAGTGAATTAGGTTTATAATTGTGTGGGAGGTGAGAATTGTCAGGAGAACCATCAAATGCAAACTCTATGATATTCATTCCCGGATAGCCTGTCTCGGCAAGCAATTCTCTTACCGCCGGGCTAACAACACCTAAATCTTCTGCGATAATCTTTGCATCTCCTATCGCACTATCGATTGCATCTGTGAGTTTCTTACCAGGTCCCTCTCTCCATACACCTTCTTTAGCACTATTACAATGAGCCTCAATTGAATAATAATTCACGACTCCAATAAAGTGATCAATTCTTATGTAATCATATAATTTTGAGTTGCTTGCCATTCTCTGTTTCCACCACTCAAATCCCTGTCTTTCCATCTCAGGCCAATTGTATAACGGGTTTCCCCAAAGCTGACCATCTTCTGAAAATGCATCAGGTGGAACACCAGCAACATTAATCTGCTTAAAATCTTCATCTAATTCAAATAATTCCTTATGTGCCCAGACATCTGCACTGTCCATTGCAACGTAGATAGGAATATCACCAATCATTTCTATGCCCTGTTCATTAGCATATTTTCTAAGCTTATTCCACTGTTCAAAAAATTTGTACTGACAGAATTTCCAAAAAGCAATATCCTCTGATAATTCCTCTCTATACCTGTTAATTGCTTCAGTCTGTCTAGCCTTAATATCATAATCCCATGTTGCCCATTCTTTATTGTCAAAATGGAACTTTACAGCCATATACAAACTGTAATCGTCGAGCCAGTACGAGTTATCCTTCTCAAACTGTCTGTAGGCATCCTCATTCGCATAATCACTATTTTCAAATGCCATTCTTAAAATCTTAAATCTTGAGTTGTACACTGTAGCATAATCAATATATTCTGCATTGTCACCCCATGGAAATTTCTTAATCTGTGCCTTAGTAATAAGCCCCTCTTCTACAAGGTAATCTAAATCAATAAAGTACGGATTACCGGCAAATGCCGAAAACGACTGGTATGGACTGTCACCATAGCTAGTCGGTCCAACAGGAAGAACCTGCCAATACTTCTGACCTGCTTCAGTTAAATAATCGACAAACTTATACGCTTCTCTGCCTAAAGTACCAATACCATACGGAGATGGTAAACTGCTAATAGGTAATAAAAGACCTGCTCCACGTTTCAATGTATTGTCTTTCTTCTCATTCTTGTCAGCCATTTCTTCACCTCTTTATATAGTTTATATAAATTCGAAATACAAATTTATTTTATCATTTACACATATGTGCGTCAAGATAATATTTATTTTTCATACATGTTTTTTTACATATTTACACATTTTTCGGTTCTTTTATTTCTAATTTCTATCTTGATTTTATTTTGAAATAATCTTTGGTTTGCTATGAATCTATTTTTCCCTTTGCCAGTTTTTCTGACAGGTAAGGAGTTGTGAGTTCCTTTGAGAAAATATACATATTTTCATCTGACTCTCCCTTCTTACATTCCAGACTCTGTAAAATATTAACTGTTTTGGCATTAATAATTTTCATCAAATCTGTATCTTCTTTATAGTCATGTACAACCATATATGGTCTCGGGTGGAAATTGTAAGTATAATGGTTATCAAGTGTCAGCCATATAAACCCACCAATAATAATATCCTCCAGCATGTTGTTTGCACATGGATCAAGATCTTTCGGATCAAATACATCAAAAGACATTCTGATATGCTTTGCCAGTTTTGAATAATTTGGATCATGGTTGAATCTCATCACACCTATTATCTGTCTTGTGACTCTGTGATAGATATTAAGGTAAATCGTTGGCACATTGTGATTATCCTTTCTATCAATTTCTTCCACCGTAAAAAAAACATTTCCTAAATGTTGTAACATTAAAACTACCTCCCTTTTTAATATTTTAACAATTGTATTCAGGTTCTCATTCTGCTTTTTAACAACCGGAAAACTTCTGTTGTATTTCCATTTAAGAAAAAATATCAATTTTATATTTTGTCCACTACTTCTCCGGCTTTTTTATAGATTGAATTTTCAGGCACATATCCCCTTACCATAGAAAGAGGATATACATTTGTATTACTTCCTACCACTGTCCCCGGATTAAGAACACTGTTACATCCAATCTCAACATTACTTCCAAGAATTGCACCAAGTTTTTTTAGCCCCGTCTCTTTCTTTTCTCCATTTATGTTTATCGATACAAGCGATTTATCCGACTTGAGATTCGATGTAATGGAACCGGCTCCCATGTGCGACTTATATGATAATATTGAATTTCCAACATAATTGTAGTGTGGAGTCTGAACATTATTAAATAAAATACTGCTTTTAATCTCTGTCGAATTTCCTACTACAGAGTTTTTACCTATAACGGCCGAACCTCTGATAAATGCACAATGTCTGATTTCTGCATTTTCATCAACAATTAACGGTCCGTTCAATAGTGCTGTCGGTGCAACCTTTGCAGACTTTGCTACCCAGATATTCTCACCTCTGTATTCATAGACATCTTCCGGAAGGATTTTTCCTAATGCTATAATCTTCTCATCAAGAGTTTCAAAAACTTCCCATGGGTATTCAATTCCGACAAAAAAATCCTTTGCAATTGTCTCATCTAACTGTAACAATGATGATATTTTTAGTTTATCTATTTCTTTATTTAATTCTTCCATCTTTATTTTCCTTTAATGCAAACTTTCGCTATTTTATTTATATACATTTTTCATTCTATCAGAATGATACCGCCATCATTACTCAACCGTAACCGACTTTGCGAGGTTTCTCGGTTGGTCTACATCACATCCTTTTAATACTGCTGTATAATATGCAATATACTGCATAGGAATTGCTGCGAGCAAAGGCATCAACATATCTTCCATCTTCGGGAGCTGTATGAGATGATTGGCAACATCTTTTCCAATCTCCACATCATTTGTACAGATAACAACCACTTTTGCTCCTCTCGCCTTTACTTCCTTTACATTACTTATCGTTTTTTCAAGCAGGTTACTCTGTGTGGCAACTGCAATCACAGGCATTTCATCTGTCACAAGTGAGATAGTTCCATGCTTTAATTCGCCTGCCGCATATGATTCCGAATGTATGTATGAAATTTCCTTTAATTTCAAAGAACCTTCCATGCTGAGTGCATAATCAAGTCCTCTTCCTATGTATAGCAAACTTTCTGCATTGACAAGGCGTGAGGCGATAAACTGACATCTCTCCTTAAGTGCCAAAGCCTCATTTAGCTTATCCGGAATCTCCATTAGACTTTTTGTAAGCTCCATACATCTTTCTTTGCTGATAACACCTTTGGCATACGCAAGTTCAAACGCAATCAAATACATCACACTTAACTGAACACTATAAGCTTTTGTTGAGGCTACTGATATCTCCGGTCCCGCATGTGTGTAGATGACAACATCTGCCTCTCTTGCAATCCTTGAGCCTTTGACATTGACGATAGCAAGTGTAGCTGCACCTCTCTCCTTTGCAAGTGCAAGTGCTGCTGCAGTATCAGCAGTCTCTCCCGACTGTGACACTAAAATCACCAAATCTTCTTTCTCAATCAACGGATCTCTGTACCTGAATTCAGAAGCAATATCAACCGTCACCTCTACTCTCGCCAATTTCTCAATAATATACTTTCCAACGAGTCCTGCATGCATTGCCGTTCCACATGCCACAACAAATATCCTTCTGTAATTTTTAAGCATCTCCATTGTCAAACCACTCTCTTCGAGGTATGGCATTCCATCCTGTATTCTCGGAGCGATGGTTGTCTTGATTGCTGTCGGCTGTTCATTAATCTCTTTTAACATAAAATGTTCATATCCGCCTTTTTCGGCAGCATCTGCATCCCAATCAGCAGTCAGAACTTCTTTTTGTATGAGTTCTTCCTCTGTGTTGTATATCTTGACTTCTTTAGCAGTAATCACAGCAATCTCACCCTGTTCAAGAAGATAATAATCCTTGGTATATTTTAAAATAGGTGTCATGTCTGATGCAATGAAATTCTCATTCTTACCAAGTCCCACAATCAGCGGACTTTCTTTTCTAATAGCAAATATGGTATCAGGAAAATCCCTGAATAAAATCCCAAGTGCATAAGAACCATTTACTTTATCAATCATCTTACTGATTGTCTCGATAGGGTTGCCGTCATAATAATAATCAAGCATTTTTGCCACAGTCTCTGTATCTGTCTCGCTCTCAAATCCATATCCCTGCGAGATCAGAAAATCCTTAATCTGCTTGTAATTTTCTATAATCCCATTGTGAACAATTGTCACACGTTTATTTCCATGAGGATGGGAATTGATATCAGACGGCTCACCATGTGTTGCCCATCTTGTATGGCCTATACCACAATTTCCATGAGGTTTCTTTCCGTTTTCCATCTTCTTTTCCAAATCTGCCAATTTTCCCTTTGACTTCTCAACAGTAATCTTTCCATTTTGAAATACGGCAATTCCTGCAGAATCATATCCTCTATATTCAAGACGCTTAAGACCGTCAACCAATATCTCAGCACATTCCTGTTCACCCACATATCCAACGATACCACACATAGCATATCCTCCTTCTATTTCAACCTTTGATTCATTTTAATTTTTTGTTTTCGAATAATACTTTGCCACTTCATCAAATCTTCTTCTAAGATCAGTCTGTTTATCAGAATTCATAACTGAAACTGTTCTTCGGCTCACAAATCCTTCCAGTTTTTCCATATACTCATCTGATGTTATCTTTCCATCAGCAACTAAGGTAAGCCCCTTTTCCCAGCTTGCCGTAAGCTCAGGGTTCAAAAGATGAGTAATCGAAACATCCACTACTTCATATACAAACTCACCATATTGGGTAGGTGTGATGATTTGTGTTGATTTATTCAATGAAAGATATTTGATATTAAAGAGTTTTTTCAAAATCTCTGCTCTTGTCGCACTTGTTCCTATTCCGCTTCCCTTTATCTGTGCACGCAACTCTTCGTCTTCGATGAGCTGTCCCGCACTTTCCATTGCAAGAATAATAGAACCCGAATTATATCTTTTTGGAGGTGAAGTTTTTCCCTCCTTTATATTTAATTCACTGCATATAAGTTTATCATTTTTCTTAATCTTTTTCAATATATTTATTGACTCATCATCCAGTATTTTATCATTGATTCCCGATTCTTTTCCACCATTGTCAATGTCAGAATTTTCATTGCATGATATTTCATTTTTTGTTTTATTTTTTGCTTCACTCTGCGATTTTCCCTGACTGTTACTTTTTTCCTTTACAAAAGAATAATTTGTAACCTTTAAGTATCCATCATCTATCTTAACCTTAAATGATGCAAAGAATGTTTCAATAAAATCCTCCTCATCAGCTTTGTCTGATTTGACAGGCATCGTCAGTTTCAGATTTAGCTTCTGATATCTTGCAGGAGGATAAAAAATAGCAATAAACCTCCTTACAATCACCTCGTATACTTTGATATGAAGTGGACTCATATTTTTCAAATTATTAAAGCCCTGACCTGTAGGAATAATTGCATAGTGGTCTGTAATCTGCTTATCATTCACATACCTTGTCTTTGCAATATCTTTATATGAACCATTTTCAAGAATTTCCTTACAAAAATCAGCTACATAGTTAAAATGCAATAGACCTGTTAAATTCTTATCTATCTCTTTTGCCACCGCGCTTGATAAAACTCTTGCATCCGTTCTCGGATAGGTGACAGCTTTTTTTTCATACAATTCCTGTACAATTTTTAACGTTTCATCAGGACTGATTTTAAAAAGTTTAGAACACACATTCTGCAGTTCGGCAAGATTGTATAAAAGCGGCGGGTTTTTCTTTTCCACTTTCTTCTCCACACTTTCTACTGTCATCTCATTACCTGCCTGATGAAGCAGACTGATAAGTTCTTTCGCATGTTTTTCTTCCTTAAAACCATTCTCTTTATATAGATATGGCGATTCAAAATATTTAGACTTATGATTTACACGCCATTCTGCATCAAACTGAAAGGTGTCGGAGCACTTTACTGTGGCATTTACCCTATAAAATGAGGTTTCCACAAAGGAACGAATCTCCCGTTCTCTTCTCACAATCATGCCAAGTACACATGTCATCACTCTGCCAACTGAAAGTACGGATTTATCAGATTTTAAATAATTTGATACATTTTTTCCATATCTGAGTGTGAGAACTCTTGAAAAATTAATTCCCATCAGGTAATCTTCCTTCGCACGCAAATACGCTGCATCGGATAGACTGTCATACTCAGATAAATCCTTTGCATTTTGAATTCCCTTTAATATTTCTTCTTCTGTCTGTGAATCTATCCAGACTCTCCTTCTTTTTTTTTCTTTCACACCTGCCATCTGCTCAACAAGTCTGTAAATATATTCTCCCTCACGTCCAGAGTCAGTACAGACATAGATCGTGTCAACATCATTTCTGTTTAAAATTTTTTTCACAATTTCAAACTGCTTTCTAACACTATCTATCACTTCATACTTCCACTCCTTGGGCAAAAATGGCAGTGTAGAAAAACTCCATCTTTTTAATGCCTTATCATAAACCTCCGGATAACTCATTGTGACCAGATGACCTACACACCATGTCACAATTCCTTTTTCATTTTCTATAAATCCATCAGTTCGATTTCCTGAAATACCGAGTGCTTTTGCAAACTCCCTTGCTACACTTGGTTTCTCCGCAATATATACTGATTTTCCCATATATTCAACTCACTTTCCGATTTTTCTCCTTTACTGTTACGGCTACAGGATAAATCATGCCTGCTCATCTAATGTCAGTCCATATGCCTCTAGGAAATTTTTCATAAAGTACTCTGCCTCTTTGCAGTCTAGTTTCTTTATCGCCTCTATGGTCGCTTTCTCAGCCTGTAAAAAGTCCTGATTTCCCATTTTCTTTTCCTCCACACACTTTATCAGTGCAGATATTTTATCAGCTGCTTTTACAAGAATCCTGTATTTTTTTTCTATCTCATTTTCCTTTAGTATCTCAGAATATACCTCTCTCATTTCTTCAGGAAGCGAATATAAAAGCTTTTTTATCGCTGCCTCCTCAACCACATCATATGACTCTTTAATTTCAGGTGCAAAATACTTAACAGGCGTGGGAAGATCACCTGTTATAATCTCAGGAACATCATGATACATCGCATAGACAGCTACTCTGTCCGGATTGACATCTCCTTCAAAATATACATTATTAATTACTCCCAATGCATGTGCTATCATTCCTGTTTCAAGACTATGTTCTGCAATATTTTCCTGTATGGTATTTCTCATAAGCCCCCATCTGTTAATATATTTCATGCGTGACAGCATAGCAAAAAATTTATTATCTTTTTCACTCATTATTTTTCTCCATTTCCGGTCTGTTTCTAATCCCAATGAAATAAAACTTGCTCAATTATAACATTTTAGGCTAAAGTTATCAACCTGTTATCCAATTCTTTCTCTGCCTATCATAAACCTACGACATTGCGCATTGCATTTCACAGGTATCCTCCGCCTAAAGCTCCTACCCATTTCAGCTAAAAACAGCCAAATAATTCTCAAATGCAAAAAATCCTCATCGGGTCTGTTTACATCAAATTGACCCATGAGAATTTTTTCTAACCTATCCTATTTTTGAAGAAGGTGCCTTTCACCTTCTGCTTTGCCTTTATTTCTGTTTATAGCTGGTTTACCTCTTCAACATATGGAAGTATTGATATTTCAAGATTTCCATTCTTAGTTCTGAGGTCATCTATTAATGCCTTTTCCTCGCTTTGTTCTTTCATCTGTATTTTGTAGGAAAGTCTGAACATAGAACCCATACCGGTTGTCTTTACTCCTGCACTTTCATAAGATTTGAGATAATGGTCAAAAATATCATTGAATGCATCTGAATATTCCAATGATTCCGGTATCGTTATCTTTAACAGCTTGTCCTGTGCCATTCCCTTATGTTCAAAAATAGGAACAACTGAAAATAATGTAAAGATAACTGCCAGACAAATCAGTATAATGACTCCATATCCGAGATATCCCATACCGAATGCAATGCCTGAACTCATCGCTACTAAAATTGCTGCAATTTCATCAGAACTTCCCTGAGCACTTCTGAAGCGGATAAGTCCAAAAGCACCTCCAATTGCAACTCCTGCTCCAATATTTCCATTGACAAATGTGATAACTGCTGCCACAACAAATGGAAGTATTGCTACTACCGTAAAAAATCTTTTCTTTGAAATAATCCTAAATGACATTAGCCATGCATAAATAAAACCTGAAACCAACGCCACACCTGCCATGGCAAAAAACTGTGATGGCGTTACTATCGCTGAATAAATTGAGTCAAACATAATCTTCTTTTCCTTTCTATGTATTTTTATCAGCCTAAAAGCTGTTTTTTATATGCTGCCCCATACTTAGAGAAACTTGATTTATATATTTTTCCATCATTGAGTATCTTGGTCAGCCACAAAGGCATTGCCTCCTGAACCTTTACCTCCAGAATTGTATATCCCTCATCAAGTAACGATATACCATCCATAGAGTATGTCAAATCCAAATGTTCCGTGCGGTATCTTGGATTGTGATCGATTGTCAGTCTCAAATCTCCATCCGGCTCAAAATACGCAACTCTGTCATAAATAATCATACACGCCGGAGTAAGTTCCGGATAAAAATCTCTAAAATTAGTTATCTCTTTGTTAATCTGACCTCCTGCACAAATATCTCCTTCTCCGTTAAAAAACTTCTGCACCAAAGGTATCGTTGACTGGACTCTTCTCTTGTAAACAATACCATATGCTTTTCTTTTCAATTCAAGAAAAACCGGCGAGTTTTCTGTTGCAAGTCCGTATGAACGAAGTCTTATCTTCTCTTTAAATAATGGTTTTTCAATAGAAGTTCTTATGAGCTGAAAGTTTGGAGTATCATAATAAATGGAACCTATCGAGGTAAGTCCATAAGCATCTTCCATCATATGACCTTCTATGCTTTTTTTGAAATATTGGGTCTGCTGTGGGCTAAGTATATACTTAAATTCATATCTTTTCATTACTACAATTGGCTCTGTGGAAGTTTCCATAAAAACAACCTCCCATTTCGATTTTCAATTCAAACCAGAATGTACTTCCTTTTCCTTCTTCACTTATCACACCATATTTTGCTTCATGCATGACAAGGATATTTTTCACAATGGAAAGTCCGAGTCCGCTTCCGAGTATCGCTCTTTTATGGTCTTTATCAATTTTGTAATATCGCTCCCAAACACTGTCAAGTTTGTCTTTTGCAATTCCCTGTCCATTGTCCTTGACTTCGATTCTGACACTATTTTCTCTTTTTATCTGAGTTACTTTGATATATCTGTCTTCGCCTGCATAATTTACTGCATTTGCTATCAGATTATAAATCACCTGATAAATTTTAAATTCATCTGCCTCTACCAGAATATTCTCGTGATACTCAAAATCAATTTTATACCCATATGGTTCAAGAAGTTTCGAGTGTCTTTCAATGATAGCCTTAATACTTTCAGTAATATCATATTCTTTGGTTTCCAATCTTGCAACCCCTGCCTGTATTTTTGAAATATCAAGCAAATCATTCACAAGACATGTAAGCCTGTTTGCTTCATCTATAATTACCTGAACATTCTCTGGTGTGTTTTCTCCCGGCAAATCTCTCATTACCTCTGAATATGCTGTAATCATTGTAAGCGGTGTCCTTAAATCATGTGAAACATTGGCAAGCAGCTCTTTTTGAAGAAGATCTGATTTTGACAGTTCTTTTGCAGTGTAATTGAGTGTTTCTGATAATTCCGCAATTTCTTTATAGTCCTTACCATCAAATTCCACATCAAAATTTCCTTTTGCCAAATCTTTTGCAGTTGCATTAATTCTGATAATAGATTTCGAAACTCTTTTCGAAATAATAAATGCAATAATTAATGACAATACTACCATTATTGCACTGATATAGATGAGCTGCACTCTCAAAGTATGTACCGTCGCATCAATCGGTGTGATAACAGAATCTATCATGACTGCATACTTTTCGCCTAATGATGCAGTTACCATTTTAATTTTTATAATACTCTCAACATCATTTGGCATATTTTCCAATTTTCCAATCCTGTCCGTATTTTTACTTTTTTCAAATTCTTTTCTCGAAGAACTGCTGTCGAAATTTTCTGATAACTGTTCTTCATCAGCTTTTCCAGTATTTCTTGATGATGACTCTTCTTGTGGATTTATCGTTTTTCCTCTGCTATTGCTTATTTCCATCTCTCCGCCTTTTTTATCTGCTTTTTCATACATTTCCAAAAGATGCTGACTGCTAAATTTATGAACAGAACAATTACTGGCATTTCCGGCAGAATATATTTTATTTGCTTCATTATCTGTCACAAGTATACAGATATCATATCTTTCTGCGATTGTGTTGATTGCATCTTCTGCATCATCATCATTAATGATAGATATCACATTTTCCATTGCGTTATCTATCTCTTTTTTCTTAATATTTTTATAAAATTTGTCAAGATAAACTGTTTGAAAAAACCACAGCAGGCAGAGTAGAATCGCACAAAAGCTTAGCATATATATAAATACTTTCCACTTAATACTTATCTTTTCATGTTTCAAAACGATATCCAACTCCTCTTAATGTCACTAAAAATTTTCTGTAATCTTTCAGACTGCTTCGTAACAGTTTTATATGTGTATCCAATGTTCTGTCATCGCCATAATAATCGTATCCCCACACATCTGTTATGAGTTTTTCCCTTGTGAGCGCAATTCCTTTGTTTCTCACCAGATAGAATAGTAAATCATATTCTTTCGGTGTCATATTTGCCTTTTCACCATCTATCATAACTGTTCTTCCTGTAAAGTCTATATGAAGCCCTTCTGCATCAAAAACTTCATGTACTGACTCTTTTGACTGCGACGAAGTATTTCTTCTTGCCAATACTGCCTTGCATCTCATCATCAGCTCTCTTGGTGAAAAAGGCTTTACCACATAGTCATCTATTCCCAATTCAAAACCATGTATTTTATCATATTCTTCACCTCTTGCCGAAAGCATTATAATTGGAATATCCTTTATTTCTCTAATTTTTCTACAAGCTGAAAATCCGTCAAGCTCGGGCATCATTATGTCTAATATAATCAAATCAAAATCCTTGTTTTTGCATATTTCAACAGCTTCTATACCGTTTGAAACCTCTGTGATAAGGTAACCTTCAAATTCACCATATTTTCTGATAACAGTTCTTATTTTTGCTTCGTCATCTACTACAAGTATGTTATACATAGGCATTACCTCCTTTTCTTAGAGTGTTTGTCTTGTTCTATCTGATTCAATAAATTTATCAATTTAATGTGACAATTTTGTGACAAACAACTTACTATTATGTGTTTTTATTCACAATTTAATTTTTACTATTTTGTTAATTATATTGAATTTCATATGCAAATATTGTACAATATAACCATATTTTTATTGCAATTATAATATTGAAAGGAGTTTTAGTCAAATGAATATTAATGAATTAAAGATTCTAGTATGCGATGATTCACTTTTAGCCCGTAAAAGACTAAAAGACTGCATTATTTCATTTGGTTGCTCATCGATATTCGAGGCTGCTAATGGTGAAGAGGCTATAGCTCAATATAATGATAACAAACCTAATCTTGTATTTATGGATATTGTAATGCCTAAGAAAGATGGTATTGAAGCGCTGAAAGATATTCTTGAAATAGATAGTGATGCAACTGTTATAATGGCTTCTTCAGTCGGAACACAATCTTATCTTAAAGACGCTATTAAAGCAGGTGCCAGTGATTTTATCCAAAAACCTATTGACAATGACCGTGTTAAAGAAATCATCAATTCATACTGCTCAAGGGAGGAGGAAGATATATAAATGTTTACCCAATTTTTTGGAAATTATTTACTTAATCAAAAGTTAATTACTCCCAAACAGCTTATAGATGCCATTCAACAGAAACAGGAAACGAGAATGAAAATAGGTGTATTGGCTATTAATGCAGGCTATATGACTGCAAGCCAGGTAGAGCGAATTCATGAACTCCAAAGTAAAATTGATAAAGGACTTGGTGATATTGCTGTGGAACTTGGATATATGACTGCCAAACAGCTTTCAACTCTTTTAGATGCCCAGCCTGTAGGATATTTGTTATTAGGTCAGACAATTGTTGATAAAGGATATATGACAAATTCACAATTTGAATCTGCCATCAATTCATATAAAGAAAAGTATTCTCTGTCTGATGAGGATATTACAAATATTGAAAATTCAAAATCCGAAAAGCTTATCGCTTCTTTATTTAACTTTTCCAATACTTCAAATCCTTTACTGTACAAAGGATTTGTATCTCTGTTGATAAAAAATTTTGTAAGATTTGTCGGTGATGATTTCACGCCTCTTGAACCTGAATTCAGTGTTCAAGCTGTTTCGTATAAAACTTCTTCACAAAATATTAATGGTGAATTTAGTGCCTTAACACATATTTTTGCCGAAGAGAAAGAATTAATCCAGTTTGCATGCCGATATTCCGGTGAGAATATAACGGAATTGGATGAATATGTTGAGGCTTCCTGTCAGGATTTTATCAATCTACATAATGGTTTATTTACTGTAAACGTTTCAAACAATCAGCAGATTGAACTGACACTGGCACCTCCTACACCATTGAGTGATTTGAGTCCAAATCAAGTTCAAGGAAGTTTAATCCTTCCATTTCAATTTCCATTTGGAATCATCAGATTTGCAATTTCTATTTAATTACTTTTAAATCGAAAAAAATGAGACTGTGAGTTTCAAACACCAGTCTCATTTTATTTTCAACTATTTTATTTCTGATAAATCAGATATCGGTAAGTTTTATATTCCAAGAAATTTCTTCACTACATCTTGCATTTCATCCACTTCGCAGACTGTATCATGCAAAACATCTGCATTTCTGATTTCTTCTATCGCATTCGGAACCTTGACATTTCCAATTCTGCTAAGCTCGTCTACCAATTCAAAATCTTCCATGGCATCATATTTACTGTCAATTGCGTTCATAACACTTCTTGTGAACTTGAATGGACTTGCTGTAGAGGCAATGACCGTCTTATTTTCATCATTTGTCTCTTCCTTATATTTCTTAAATACAGTAGCAGCAACTGCTGTATGTGTATCGATAATATAACCTGTTTTGTCATAAATCTCTTTGATTGTGGTAGCAGTCTCGCTCTCACTTGCATAATTTCCATAAAAGTCTGCAAGCTGTTCTTTCATCTCATCTGTGATATCATACTTGCCTGTCGTGTTAAGAGATGTCATAAGCTCTGTATTCTTCTTTGAATCACTTCCGGCAATCTTGTAAATCAGTCTTTCAAGGTTGCTTGAAATAAGAATATCCATAGACGGAGATGTTGTAAGAATAAATTCTCTGTTCTTATCATATGTACCCGTTGTAAAGAAATCATATAATACTTTATTATCATTTGAAGCACATATCAGCTTATCAATAGGAAGTCCCATGTTTTTCGCATAAAATGCTGCCAATATATTACCAAAGTTTCCTGTTGGTACAACGACATTTATCTTATCTCCTGCGTTTATCTCACCATTCTGTACGAGCTTTGCATATGCATACACATAATAAACAACCTGTGGAACAAGTCTTCCAATATTAATTGAATTAGCAGATGAGAACTGAAATCCTGCCTTATTCATCTCTTCTGCAAGTTCTTTATTACCAAATATTGCTTTTACACCACTCTGTGCCTGATCAAAATTTCCTTTGATTCCTACAACAAATGTATTATCACCTTTCTGTGTAACCATCTGCTTTTCCTGAATAGGACTTACCCCTCCCTTTGGATAGAACACAATAATCTTTGTTCCCTCTACATCTGCGAAACCTGCAAGTGCCGCTTTTCCTGTATCACCTGAAGTCGCTGTAAGAATGACTATCTCATTTTTCACATCGTTCTTCTTTGCTGATGTAGTAAGAAGGTGTGGAAGTATTGATAATGCCATATCTTTAAAGGCAATTGTTGCGCCATGAAATAACTCAAGATAATATGCACCTTCTGCCTTTACAAGTGGTGCAATCTCCTCTGTATCAAATTTATCATCATAAGCTCTGTCAATGCAATTCTTTAATTCTTCTTCTGTAAAATCTGTGAGGAATTCTTTCATAACAGCATATGCTGTTTCCTTATACGACATACGCGCCAATTCGTCTATACTTACCTGCAATTTCGGTATAGATGTAGGAACAAATAAACCTCCATCACTTGCAAGTCCTTTTAAAATAGCCTGTGAAGCTGTAACTGTCTCATCACTTCTTGTGCTTTTGTACTGTAAACTCAAAACATTCACCATGCCTTTCCTATTTTTCCAATCATTTCTATCTGTATCATATCAGCGTATATATATCTTTTCTATATACATTTTTCAGATATATAGCATACATGGTATTTATTCAACTCCATATATACTAATGTCTCCTTATTTCTGATATATAATATATCCAATACAATTGTCTGCACAGATATACATTAGTGCGTCAAACGGATACTTCGTGATTATAGCACATGCCAATTCAATTAACAAGCAATAAAATCATATCTTTTTGATTATCTGTAGAAATAATGTGCTCCATGAACGAATAAAAATGTAAGTGATCTGTTAAACCAGCTGTCTGCAGATGTTCTCATTGCAAAATATAATGCTCCCTGCGAATAATCCTCACCATTTAAAGCTCTGTCAACACAGCTGATAGTATTATAAGAAGGTGTTACACTATATATCATTCCATTTTTAACTGGCTCAAATTGGTATACGGAACCATTCGTCTGGAAAATGACATCATAGACACTGTTCGGGAAACTTTTGCTACAAACTCTGTTGAATATCACATTAGCAACTAAAATTTTACCAACTTCATCTTGATTTCCTGCCTCTGCTTCAACAATCTGTCTAAGCCAGTAATACTCTTCATCTGTTATTGTAATCGCTGCGGTATTAGTATATGAAGGTGATGGTTCAACAAAATCAGATACAGTAATATAATCACCAAAAACTGTCTCAGGTTCTGTCACTATTTCTGTCGGTGCCTCTGTCAGAGGTTCTGTTGCTACTTCTGTAGGTGCTTCTGTCGGCACTTCTGTAGGTGCTTCCGTCGGAGGTTCTGTCGGTGCCTCTGTTGGTGCCTCCGTTGAAGGTTCTGCTGTTTGTGTCTCAGGTTCAGGCTGTGTATTATCATTGTTACCAGTTTCATTCTCGGCCATCACTATCTGAGTTGTATTATCCTCTATTGTCGCTGTATCTTTCTTATTACTCAAAACTTCATATACTTCCACTCCGAACGGCAAGAAGTTGTCAGTAATATTCATATATACCTTGTCTGCATGTTCATTATAAACTGTCTCATAGAATGAAGAAAATCCTTTCTTCAATTCGTCTTTTACATCGTTATCTAAATTAAGTTCAAATAAATTCTCTTCCTGTAAAATATTATCTTCAGTAAAAGCATCAGGTTTGGAATAATCCGCATTTGTAGTAAACAAAAATACAGTAACAGAAATCATCAATGTTACACCAAACCCTGCCAACATTGCCACATGATTTTTCTTCATGCATTCTTTTTCTGTATCTGTGGTAATTCTTACCCTGATTTTTTTGATGTTTTCTAAACCTTTTTGAAATAATAATTTACAAGTTTTAATCATGTTTCTCCTTTTCCTTTTCCTTTTCATTTTACTATTAATAAAATCTCAATCTCTTCTGTAAGGGAAATCAGATGTCCTATCTATTATAACACATTTTTTCCAAAAGTATTAATATTTTTTTAATTTTTTTAAAAAAATATTACTTTTTTTTCGAGTTATGTAACTGTTTTAATACAAATTTTCCAATTAAAAAAAACTGCCATGCCAAGCAGTTTTCTTACTGTATATAACATTGTCAATTTCTCCTCAATGCTCTATACCCTTACGCTTAGCATGACAGTTTTAAAATTATTCTTATTGGTTGTTGATATAATTGATAAGTCCTTCCGCCTTGATAATCTTCTGCATGAATTCAGGAAATGCCTGTCCTTGGTACTGTGTACCCTTTGTCTTGTCATAAATCATTCCACTGTCAAAATCAATTTCCACTTCGTCGCCTGCTTCAATATCTTTTGCCGCCTGCGGACATTCAATAATTGGGAGACCAATGTTAATAGCATTTCTGTAAAAAATCCTTGCAAATGTCTCTGCAATAACACAGCTCACACCTGAAGCCTTAATTGAGATAGGTGCATGTTCTCTTGAAGAACCACATCCAAAATTCTTATTTGCGACAATGATATCTCCTTTGTTCACATTTTTTGCAAAATTGATATCAATATCTTCCATACAATGTTTTGCAAGTTCTGCCGGATCCGGTACATTCAAATATCTTGCCGGAATGATTACATCTGTATCTACATTATCACCGTATTTATATACTTTTCCTAATGCTTTCATATTAATCTTTATTTCCTTTCTGCTGTATTAAATTCATAAAAACAAATTCCATATAACTAAATTTTGTATTATAATCCTAATTCTTCCGGACCTGAAATCTTACCTGTAATAGCACTTGCCGCTGCTACATAAGGACTTGCAAGGTAAACCTCTGATTCAGGATCTCCCATTCTTCCTACAAAGTTTCTGTTTGTTGTAGCCACAGCTCTTTCTCCCTTGGCAAGGATTCCCATATGTCCTCCAAGACATGGACCACATGTCGGTGTACTGACAGCTGCTCCTGCTTTGATAAAGGTTGTAAGAAGTCCTTCTTCTAATGCCTGAAGATAAACCGCCTGTGTCGCCGGAATCACAATCGCTCTGACTCCCTTTGCCACCTTTCTGCCTTCCATCACTTTTGCTGCTGCACGCAAATCTGAAATTCTTCCGTTTGTACATGAACCAATCACAACCTGATCGATCTTCACATCAGGCTCAGAATTGATCTGGTCAATTGTTCTTGTATTCTCTGGTAAATGAGGATATGAAACTGTCGGTCTTAACTGACTTAAATCAATGGTATACTCTGCTTCATACTCTGCATCTTCGTCAGCTTCATATATCTTGTATTCTTTTGTAGAATGTTCTTTCATATATTCAATCGCCAAATCATCAACAGGGAAGATTCCATTCTTTCCACCTGCCTCGATTGCCATATTGGTCATGGCAAATCTGTCATCCATTCCAATATACTGTATACCATCTCCAACAAATTCCATTGACTTATAAAGTGCACCATCCACACCTATCATTCCGATAATATGTAAAATAATATCCTTACCTGTCACCCATGGTGCCGGCTTATTTGTAAGGATAAATTTTATAGCAGACGGAACCTTGAACCAAGCCTTTCCTGTAGCCATACCTGCTGCCATGTCCGTACTTCCCACACCTGTAGAAAATGCGCCAAGTGCACCATATGTACATGTATGTGAATCAGCACCGATGACAACATCGCCTGCAACAACAAGCCCTTTTTCCGGTAAAAGTGCATGTTCAATTCCAACTTCACCTGTCTCGAAAAAGTTTGTAATCTGATTGGCATATGCAAAGTCTTTTGCACATTTGCAAAGCTCTGCTGATTTTATATCCTTATTTGGAGTGAAATGATCAAGAACGATTGCTATCTTATCCTTGTCAAATACGCCATCCACATTCATTTTTTTCATCTCTCCGATTGCAACCGGAGATGTTACATCATTACCTAACACTAAATCAAGATTAGCCTCTATCAGCTGTCCTGCTGTCACACTCTCTAACCCTGCGTGTGCAGCTAATATCTTCTGTGTCATAGTCATTCCCATGATTATCAGCCTCCTAAACATTAACATCTCTTTTAATATCCATTTATCATACCATTATTTCAGTGTAATTGCAAATATTTTAAAAAAATTTATGTGATTCCTAACCTGGAGAGCAGTATAATAGGGCTGCCACACTATTTTCATAATGTGCAGCCCATTACCTAATCTCCATCAATATAATGATGAAATAATTATGAAAAACTTACGAAGTTAATCACCGAATAATCATCAAGATTCACTGCCGAGATGCCTCTGTCTAATGTGACAATATATAAATAATTTCCTGCATAAACTGCACGATAAGAATACTCATCATAATCATAAGCAAACACATCATCATCATAATAAACAGTATCTCCTTCGTAAAATTCATATCCCTGTATTTTTTCATCTTTACTGACATCACTGTAATCTTCAAGGAAGTAGTCAAGTACAGGTTTAATTTCACCATTTTCAATAGAAAATACGATATAATGATTTTTCCAGTTTTCATCATCATAGATACTCATTCCAAATAGTGATTTTTCCGGTGCAACCAACATATTTTTATAATCATAGTTATCATAATTGTACCAATCTTCCATCACATACTTTGTGATTTCTTCAAGTTGATTATCATCACTTACATCATATAAAGCAAGCTTAAGTCCCTCTTTGCGTCCGTCTGTATCTGCCTCCACACCGACTCCTAATAATGTATCTTCATCCCATTTCTGAAGATAATCTGAATATCCTGTCATTTCAAGTTCATCTGTGATAACCGGATTGTTCACATCGCTTAAATCTGCCACAAATAACGGATCCATCTGTCTGAATGTAACAAAATAACCTTTATTGCCCGAAAATCTTGCTGAATAAATTGTCTCACCTTCTGCGATATCTTCAATACTTCCACATGTATTTAAATACTCATCCAAGATATATAACGCATTACATTCCTCATCTTCATATTCCGGAATATCATCCAGCCACTCATCAACATCATACTCATAGTACGACCACTCTTCAATGGAAGACACCACTCTCAAATATCCATTATATTCATCTAATGAAAACTGATTCAATACATATCCATTAATATTACCTGCTGCATATGCTTCTAATTCACCATCAGCATAGGCAAATTTATATATTTTTGTTTCATAATGGCCTTTAATTTTTGTTCTTTCTCCTGATTTTTCTTCTTCTCTGACATATTTCTCAAAATACGTATAAATATAATTACTGCTTACATAGATATCAGATGCACCGCCCAAAACAGCACTGCTATCTGTACATTCCACATTTTCATCATTAATCTTAAACGCTGTTACGATTTCATATTCATAATCCTCAATCTCTCCATCCGTCATATAAATATTATCACATGACATTTCTTCGCCATCAATTCTTGGAATACAGTTCTCTTCTATTCTTTTGATATCATCTTCAACACTTCCATACCAGCCGACTGACATACCAACTCTTCTGTTTGTGATAACATAGAGATAATTTTGTACCATTCTGGAAGAAACAAAATCTCCCTCTACCATGTGTATCTCTTTTAACTTTGGCGATTTGATATCTGATATGTCATAGTCAATAATTAATGTTTCCTGTCCGCCACTTGCACATATCGCATCATTATATCCGTTATACGCAATGTCATCTCCATAGATACATAAATTGTACTCAAGAATGATAACCATATTATTTTCGGTAATATAAAATTTAGGGTCATAAAGATAGCCTCGAAATTCATCTGAAGACCATTCTTTTGTATTTAAAACTGTATTCATATGCTCATTGGCACTGTCTGCAAAATCAATATCCACAATATGTTCTATCTTTTCTCCATTCACATCTGTGATAGTCACATGGTCATTACTCTGTAATGTATAGATATATTTTCCGTCTGTCAGTACTTTATCTGCTTCAACAACACCCTCAACCTGATCGTTATTCCGATAATAATCACTATCTTCCTCTGCAGCGTCAAACATTACCCTATCCGATTCACTGCTCTCTATACTGTCAAATACGGCGCCACTTGTTTCATTCATGGCAATATCACCCACTCCTTTAGAACTGTCAATATAATTAAAATGCTTTCCTTCAAGATACTCTTTTTTGATCTGCTTTACAATTGCATTCTTTATCTCATCTCTTCCTGTTACACTTTTTACAACACCGGTTCCCTCTCCTGCCAGTAACTTCTGGCTGTCATATGATGTCTTTATCACACTGTTTTCCGCTTGCTTTGTTCTTCCTTCAAATGCAATTTTACCGATAAATACTGCAAATATCAGTACTGCTATTGATATTCCTCCTATTAATCCTTTGCCAATCCTATTCATTCCCTTCTCCGGTTTAACCGGAAGTGTATTCTCTTTTTTCATCATATTAATTTTTTTCATCATATTTTCAGGACTTAAAGATTCAGGAATCTCAATATTACTATTGACACTGTTCATCTGTTTCATAATGTCTTCATTATCAAAACTGGTATTATGATCATTATTGTTTTCTCTATTCATAAACACACCCTTGCATTCCCTGCAATTATCCTTTCTTCATTTTTTCATTATTTTGTATAGCAGTTACCTTTTATTTTACTAACGATTCGCTGTTAATTCATTATTCCGGCAGTCAATCTGCTTTTCAATGTTTAATTTACATCTTAATATTTTAATACACATTTTAACATCTTAATTTTTTTTCAAGTTTTTCTAATGCTCTTTTTAACTTTGACCGCGCTGTTACCGGTTTCATCTTCAAAATTTCACCTATCTCATCACTTTTGTATCCTTCAAATGATGACAAGATGATAACCGCTTTCTCATCAAACTTCAGTGTATTCAAAGCGTTTTCTAAATCATATCTCTGCTCCAAATCTATCTGTACTGCTTTCAAATCAACATTTGCATTTTCATCATCAATCGAAATATTCTTTGTGATATACTGTTTTCTCTTTTTCTTGCATTTATTGGATAAGATTTTAAATACCCATGATTTAAAACGGGATATATCTTTCAATTTTTGTAATCCCACATACACGTCCATCACTGTATCACTCACCACATCCTCTGCCTCATGTTCATTCCCAAGCATATAATATGCATATCTGTACATATCTTTATAAATACATCCATAAATTTCTGAAAATGCCATATCATCACCTAAAACAGCCTGTTTTACTAAATATTCCTGTATTTCCAAATATCTCACATCCATTCTCTTATATAGCTATATAACTATAAGTGTACTACATGCGCAAAATTGTTGCATTATTTTTTAATTTTTTAAACGAGAATTACTATTCGCTGAAATCGGTATGATAAATAGTAACAAATACACAAAAAGCAGCTATTTAACAACACTGATTGTTAAATAGCTGCTCTGTAATATAAGTAATGATAAGTAATCTTTTCATGAATCTTTTCATGATTCTGATAATTCTTTGGACCTTTTGTCTGTTGTTTCAGACCCTATAATTAGTTGTTAATCAACTTGTCATCTTCATTATTCCAGCTGTAAAGTTTTCTAATTTCTTCTCCAACCTTTTCTGCCTGGTGCTCTGAAGCTAACTTTCTCATTGCATTGAAGTGAACCTGACGTCCTGCATCTGACATATCTAATAAAAATTCTTTTGCAAATGAACCATCCTGAATGTCTGATAATACTTTCTTCATTGCTTTCTTTGTATCTTCTGTAATAATCTTAGGTCCTGTAATATAATCACCATATTCTGCTGTATTTGAGATTGAATATCTCATTCCTGCAAAACCTGACTGATAGATAAGGTCTACGATTAACTTCATCTCATGAACACACTCAAAATATGCATTACGTGGATCATATCCTGCCTCTACTAATGTCTCGAAACCTGCCTGCATCAATGCACAAACACCACCACAAAGTACTGCCTGCTCACCGAAAAGGTCTGTCTCTGTCTCTGTTCTGAATGTTGTCTCAAGGACACCTGCTCTTGCTCCACCGATACCTGCTGCATATGCAAGTGCGATGTCAAGTGCTTTACCTGTAGCATCCTGCTCTACTGCTACTAAACAAGGTGTACCCTTGCCTGCCTGATACTCTGAACGAACTGTATGTCCCGGAGCCTTAGGTGCGATCATTGTTATATCAACATTTGCAGGTGGTTTGATACATCCAAAATGAATGTTAAAACCATGAGCAAACATTAACATATTTCCTTCTTCAAGGTTTGGCTCTATCTCATTCTTATACATATCTGCCTGTTTCTCATCATTAATCAAAATCATGATGATATCTGCTTTCTTTGCAGCCTCAGCAGTTGTGTATACTTCAAATCCCTGCTTTTCAGCCTTAGCCCATGACTTGCTTCCCTCATATAAACCAATGATGACATTGCATCCTGATTCCTTTAAGTTCAATGCATGTGCATGTCCCTGACTACCATAACCGATGATTGCGATTGTCTTACCTTCTAATAATGATAAGTTGCAATCTTCCTGATAAAAAATCTTAGCTTCCTGATTTGCCATTTTTCTATGCCTCCATATAAATAAAAATATATTTAACCTCACAATGAACGAATCATAAATGAGTATTAATAACACTATTCAAGCTCACCTGCAAGCATGTCCAGTTTTCCTCTTGTCAGACCTGTAATCCCTGTTCTCACAATCTCTAAAACTTCAAATCCTTCCAATAATCCTGTGAATGCATCAAGCTTCTGCTGATTTCCTGTAAGCTCAATCATCATAGAATCTGAAGAAACATCTACAATCTTAGCTCTGAATATCTCTGCAACAGTAAGTATCTGCTGTCTCTGTGACGGGTCAGCTGCCACCTTACAAAGAATCAATTCTCTGCATACAGATGCTCCATCTTTTAATTCAATAATATCTTTCACTTCTACAAGCTTGGCAAGCTGCTTTTGTATCTGTTCAAGCACCTCATCTTCACCACTGACAACGATTGTCATACGTGATCTGCCATCCTGCTTTGTTTCACTGACAGTCAGACTGTCAATATTGTATCCACGTCTTGCAAAAAGACCGGCAACTCTACTTAAAACACCGGCAGCATTGTCTACCAGTATTGATAAAACCATTCTCTTCACGTCAAAACCTCATTTCTGTATATTTATAATAAAAATCTAGTTCAATCATAGCACATTAACATATTTTGTCAAGCATTTCGTCTATTCGCTACTATTATTGTTGCTGTTTAGTTACTGTTCACAGGCATCTTCCAATTATCCCCTATGCCTTTGTTTCAGCTAAAAATCCAAAACCTATTGTTACTTACCGTATAGTAACTTGCTATTCGTCAAATTCCGCTGTTACAAAAGAGGCACTTTCTGTCTGTCTTATATCTGTTACCCTTCCGTTGAATGTGTTTAACTTATCTCTTGACTTGATGTTATTTGACATAGCTAAAGCCGGCGAAATTGTATAGTAATACATCGCTCCCTGAAGTGTCTGCAGTTTTGATTCTTCCACTTCTATCAAATCACCAACATTCAACAATCCTGGTCTTTCCATTTTAAATTCTATGGTTCTCATTTAATCACCTTAAATCTTTTTTACTGATTGTAAGTCCAAAAAGAATCGTCACACAAATTCATGACGAATTATTATGACGATTCAAAATAATCATATAATAAATATGTGACATAACCTTCCATAAATATGTACTATCTTACCATCCATTCGCCCAGCTGTCTGATAGAGCCATCTTCCTGTTCCTCTAATTCATCAATAATGAATATCTGATCAGGCTCTTTTGTAAATGAAGCGATTGCTTCCTTTGCTTCACTGATACTGGAATACCTTGCTAACGCCCCTGTTCCGTCTGACTTTTCCTGGTTATATACGCCTAACTCAAAATATCTATTCATAACTAAACCTCCATTAATATAGTATACGATTATTCTACTACAAAATGTCCTAAATGTTAACTATTTTTTTATTTTTTTAAATTATCACCATTAGCATAACGGCTGTCTTTCTTTTCTTCCAGCCTTTTTGTATCTTTGATTTTATCTGTTAGTTTCATATTGTCTTCAATGTATTTTCCACTGTCTTCATAATTGGCATATAAATGATTAATATATTCCTCAAATTCATCCACATAAATCAAAATTCCCTCTTCAATAATTGCATTTCTTGTGATGTCATTTCCTGAAATCTTTGATGCACGCATGGCAAGCATGTCGATTCTATCCACAAGATTCTTTTTTAAGCTTATATTAATATTCTTCTTGCCATCATTTTTTCCTAATAATTTTTGAAATGATTCATATCTTTTCTCATCATAACTGTTAAACATATCCCTACACCCTTTCTTATAATGCTCAATTTTTATCTCACCTAATTTTCACAGGCAAGAAATTCCATAATAGTTTTATATTCCTTCTTTGCTTCTCTGTAGCCTTGCTTATAAAGCATGGTTAGTTTACTTTTATCATTTTCTAGTCTGCCTATTGTAATGGGTTTTGACGGTCTTATGACATAAACATTACCCTTTTTTTCCTGATTTTTAATATACTCAATTGTTCTATTATATTCTATATGTCTTCTCTCAATTGATTTGATAAGATTTGGAAACTCTCTATATTTCATCTTAATAATCGGCAGTAGTTCATTTGGTTTCTTTTTGTAATCAATATCTCTTGTCAATATAATCAGATTTTTTTTATGCCCATCTCTTACCGACTTTCTTACAGGGATTGAATCTGACAATCCGCCATCAAGATATTTTTTTCCATCAATACTTACCATTTCTGCCATGAGTGGAAGTGAGCATGACGCTCTAATGATTTCTATCTGTTTCTTTAGATCTGTTAATCTGATATACTGTGGCTGACCTGTTTCACAGTCCGTGATAACCGCATAAAACTCTCCCTCATACTTTAAAAAAGTTTCATAGTCATACGGATCAAGTTCTTCGGGAATTGTATGGTAACACATCTCTGTACCAAAAAAATTTCCTGTAGTAATAAGATTTCCTATTCCTGCATAGTTTTTGTCCTCAAGATAATTGACATTTACTCTGTACATTCTTCTTTTCTGCTTTGCAATATAATTAAGACCATTTACTGCTCCTGCCGAAACGCCATAACATACATTGAATTCAATACCTTTGTCCTGAAAAAAATCAAGCACCCCCGCAGTATACAAACCTCTCATTCCTCCGCCTTCCAATATCAGTCCACAATCGTAAATCATATATGCCTCCGTTATCTCTATCATTTCAAATTATATTCTTTATCTATTATTGCCATCGTTTCTTTTTTTACTGTTAAATTTAATATAATACATATTTTATATTATCTCATCAATCTTTGTTAACATATCCCACTCTTCCATGATAATACAGTTTTTGATTGTTCCATCTGTCAGTCTTTCTCTTGTACTGTCATAATCTACCCAGATAACTTCTTCAACCTCTTCACTTTGAAGTTTGAAATCTTCATCAGATAGATCACTTCCATCCAGTACATATATATTGCTGTGTTCGCGGTTTGAAAATTTCTTTCCATAAAATTCAGAATCACATTCTGTATTATAATTTCCTATCAGTATCAAATCTTCCTCTTTTGCTGTTATTCCAAGTTCTTCTTTTAGTTCTCTAAGTGCTGACTCTGTATAATCACTTCCTGCAGGTATATGTCCGGCACTTGATATATCATAACATTCCGGAAAGGAATCCTTATTTTTTGCTCTTTTCTGCAAAAGAATATCAAATCCGTCTTCTTTCCTTCTGAAAATCCAGACATGTGATGTTCTGTGCCATGTACCTGTTTCATGGACAATCGTTCTTTCTCTTACAATTCCTGTCGGATGATAATTTTCATCAAGCACATCGAATAATTCCAGATTGTTTCCATCAAGAATTGCACTTTTTAATGTTTTTTTCACATATGTCAGCTTTAAATCAAACACAGGATAATTTTCTCTTATCAGTTTCAAAAAAATCTCATCGCCACTCCAGAAATACAAGTCATGTAGTTCGCTTTTTTTAATAAATTCCAACTCACCCTCATCACATTCTTTTATCTCACCTTCGAATTCATCTGCCGTGTAAAGAAACATATATTCTGTATATTTGTCCTTTCTGTTATACTCTGTGCTATTCCATATGTTATTCTTTTTTTCACCATTGCCATTTTCATTATGATTAATGCTACTTTTGTTATTTCTGCTATTTGTATCAGTTTCATTATTATTCTCATTATTAGGATTGTAATCATTTTCACTATAATTAAATGTCACTATTCCTCTTAATTGGTAAGAAGTAAGTGTCAGTCCTGTCTCTTCCTTTACTTCTCTCAAAAGACATTCATCCGGTGATTCACCCTTTTTTAAGTGTCCACCAACGCCAATCCACATATCTTTGCTTAAATCATTCGTTTTCTTAGTCCTATGCAACATAAGGTAACTTTCATCCTGTTCTATGTAGCAAAGTGTCGTAAGCAATGTTCATCATCACCTTTCAAGTTCTTTATAAAAATGTTGGTAATCCACAGGCGTATTCCAATCTCCACCCCATTTGAAACCATGTCTGATAAATATGTTGTAGCATATGTCACCTTTCACGATTTTATGATCGAATTCCTTTGTTCTGTCAGCATACCCAACTGCATTAACTGGAAGAACATTCCTTTCCCCAAATGTGGTTCTTACATAAGGATTATACAATGGATTGATATCTATTGCCAGTCCGTATCCATGTGCAGAAATCCGATTTGTTCCATCTACGACTCTATAGTTGAACGCGGATGAATTATTATCCGCCATAGATTTATCATCATCTGCATCATATTCATCAATAAGTTTTATTTTTTCAATCTGATATTGATTATCATATAATTCTTTGAATATTTCTGTGACATCTTTTGCAATACTTGCATTGACAATCAATTCACCTATACATTTCCTGCCTTCAAAATCAATGTATCCTACCACTACATGTCTCAGATCATCATATGATATATCATCATTTTCTTTATAGGATTTACCTGTTATATATGACTTTAATTCTTCACTTAGTTCCTCGTAATAAAAGCATATATTGTCTGCTTTTTCATTCATTATATCATTTTCCTCAGTTTCAGCTTTTTCACTGGTTTTATCATTCTCTGCTATATCATTTGCTTTGACACTGTTTTCATTGTCTGTTCTTCTATCCGTTTTACTGTTGTTTTCATTATGATTCTGACTGTTTAATTTTCTTCCTGTTATGTTTTTTATACATAATGATGTTACTAAAATCATTACTATTAGTTTCATTATGTTTTTATATTGAGTGTTTGGTAGTCTGCTGTTTTTTTTCAATTTTCCACCTAATTACATAGTCATTGTTATATTTTACTATGTTTTTTGGTTATTATTCTATGATTTATAAATTTACTTCGCAAATTGTTCTGCTTCTCGCCGAAGAGGCATCGCACAAAGTTATAATTATCTTCGCAGAACGCAATGAGGACTCCGTCACACCTTCGGTGTGCCACCTCGGAACGCAATGAGGACTCCGTCACACCTTCGGTGTGCCACCTCGGAACGTAATGAGGACTCCGTCACACCTTCGGTGTGCCACCTCGCAACGTAATGAGGACTCCGTCACACCTTCGGTGTGCCACCTCATTACATATTATACCATATTTTTTTAGAGTATCATATGTTTTTGGATATGATACTCTAAAAATTAATCAATTTATTATAAAGTTTTTAATTTATTTATTTTCTTTGACTTCGATTTTTCTGATTTCTTTTGTTCTGATTTCTTTGCTGATAGCATCGATGAAGTCGCTTAAGTCTTTCTGTCCTTCGTCTCCGAGGAAACGGCTTCTTACGGATACTTTGTTATCCTCTTGTTCTTTCTGTCCGACTACGAGCATGTATGGAACTCTCTCAAGTCTTGTCTGCCTGATTTTGAATCCTATCTTTTCTGAACGGTTATCTACGGAACATCTAATGCCATTTTCTTTGAGTTCTGCTTCCACTTTCTTAGCATATTCCTCATATTTCTCAGAAATTGGAAGTACTCTTACCTGTTCCGGACATAGCCATGTAGGGAATAATCCAGCATATTTTTCTATCAGCCATGCAAGTGTTCTCTCATAACATCCCATTGATGTTCTGTGAATAATGTATGGTCTCACTTTTTCGCCATTCTGATCGATATAATACATGTCGAACTGTTCTGCAAGAAGTGCATCCCACTGTATTGTTATCATCGTGTCTTCTTTTCCATATACATTTCTTGCATTAATATCAACCTTCGGACCATAAAATGCTGCTTCACCGACATCTTCTGAAAATTCAATTCCAAGTTCATTCAATATATCACGAATGTGCCCTTCTGTTTCTTCCCAAACTTCAGGCTCTCCGATATATTTTTCTCTGTTATCAGGATCCCATTTTGAAAGATGGTATGTTACATCTTCTTCCACACCAAGTGTTTCCAGACAATATTTTGCAAGTGCAAGACAATCCTTAAACTCATCTACCATCTGGTCAGGTCTTACAATTAAATGTCCCTCAGAAATGGTAAACTGGCGAACTCTTGTCAGTCCATGCATCTCACCGGAATCTTCATTTCTGAAAAGAGTTGATGTCTCACCATATCTGCAAGGCAAATCTCTATAGCTCTTAGGTGTTGCCTTATAGACATAGTACTGGAACGGACATGTCATAGGTCTTAAAGCAAAAACCTCTTTGTCAACCTCTTCTTCCCCAAGAACGAACATTCCGTCTGTATAGTGATCCCAGTGGCCTGAAATCTTGTATAAATCTGATTTTGCCATGAGAGGTGTCTTTGTTCTCAAATAACCTCTCTTTTCTTCCTCATCTTCAATCCATCTCTGGAGTGTACGAATGATGATTTCTCCCTTTGGCATAATGAGTGGAAGTCCCTGTCCAATCACATCTACAGTTGTAAACAATTCCATCTCACGGCCAAGTTTATTATGGTCACGTTTCTTGATATCTTCAAGATATGCAAGGTATTCTTCAAGGTCAGCCTTCTTTGTATAAGCTGTTCCATATATTCTTGTGAGCATCTTATTGTCAGAATTACCTCTCCAATAAGCCCCTGATGAAGAAATAAGTTTAAATGCTTTGATGACACCTGTCTTCATCAGATGTGGTCCTGCACAAAGGTCCGTGAAATCCCCTTGTCTGTAGAAAGAAATCACTGCATCTTCCGGTAAATCTTTGATTAATTCTACCTTATACGGTTCCTCCTTCTCTTCCATAAATTTGATTGCTTCTTCTCTTGGAAGCTCAAACTTTTCAAGGGTATCATTCTCTTTGATAATCTTTTTCATCTCTGCTTCTATTTTGTCAAGGTCTTCTCTTGAGAAAGGCTCATGCTCAAAATCATAATAAAATCCTGTGTCTATTGATGGTCCGATTGCCAGTTTTGCATCAGGATATAATCTCTTGACAGCCTGTGCCATCACATGAGATGTGGTATGTCTATACGCTGCCTTACCTTTTTCATCATTAAAGGTAAGAATACTTAACTCACAGTCTTCATCTATTACTGTTCTTAAGTCTACCACCTTTCCGTTTACTTCACCTGCACATGCTGCTCTTCCAAGTCCTTCGCTGATGTCATTTGCAATAGCAATCACCGACATTGATGAATCATACTCTTTTACTGAACCATCTTTTAATGTGATTTTCATAATCTTTCTTTCCTTTCTTAGTAATATTTTTGTCTTCCAAATGTTCTTCCATAATCCGTTCGCAAAACAGACCTCCATTTAGAAATTTTGTAAAATTTCTAAACTTAAAAAATCCCTTATGACAAAATAAGCCATAAGGGACGAATATTCTCGCGGTTCCACCCTGATTATACAAAATCCGTAATGCCATTCACCACACATTCAAGCCCACACAAAACTCAATTGTACAAATCCTAACATCACTTTATTTTATATCTCTCATTGAATGATAACGGAATCACCGGACCGGATTGGGGTCACTCAGAGGTAGTCTTCAGTATCACTCCAATAAGATGCTCACAGCATACACATCTCTCTCTGAACCTTCTGTGATACTTACTCGTCTCGTCAACGTATTTTCATATTTTTTTATTTCAACATAATTTATATGCTTTTTTTAGTATAACACATTAATTTGTTTTGTCAAGAAATACTCTGTGTAAGATAGGGTTGTTTCATGCAGAAAGTTACATGTCTTTTCAAGCATATTTTTCTATACTTTAATGCACTACGAACTCCTTAAACAAGGCAAGTGCTTCTCTTACCATGTAGTTTAATATAAGATGGTTATCTGATTTTCCTGCTATCCCTGACACATTTTTAAATCCAACATATTTTGCCAGATATAATGCTCTGTAGACATGAAAATTATTAGTTGCAATTGCAACATTAGCTTCGTTATCACCTATGATTTCTAATGAAAATTTCATATTCTCATATGTGGAAATTGACATGTCTTCCATGATAATTCTATCCTCTGATATCCCCTTGTCTATTAAATAGCGTTTCATTGCAAATGCTTCCGTGATATCCTCACCCGGTCCCTGACCTCCTGAACACACCACTTTTATCTCTTCGTTTTCTACAAGATAAATGTAGGCAGCATCAAGTCTTTTTGCAAGTGATTTCGTAATTCTCTCTCCACGAACCTGTGCTCCGAGTATGATAATGTAATCAATCTCTTTATCCGGTTTCGCTTGCATTTCACTTACAATCAATCCCTCCATAACAATAAAAATACATATCCCTATGCATAAAAGAAATAGAATGACAATCTTTATCACTCTCGGAACAAAATCAAGAACATGTTTTTTCTTATGTAACATAGTCACCACTGCAAGAATTAAAAATCCTGCTCCCGTCAATGCCCAAAACCACAAAAATGAAGACGAGATTCCCGCATATAAAACTGCAAAAATATAATATCCGAAACAGAAAATCATTAAAATCAAAAATAATATTATTAAAACGTTCATCTAGTTTTTTGCTCCCATAAATAATGTACGATATTTTCCTCGCCGGATGGCATCGTACATCAATAGATGTACGATATTTCCTCGCCGGATGGCATCGTACATCAATAGATGTACGATATTTCCTCGCTGGATGGCATCGTACATCAATAGATGTACGATATTTCCTCGCCGGATGGCATCAACGGGTATTCTCTAAAAATCGCTGTTCAAATTCGGTAACCCTCATGGGCTTTCCATAATAAAACCCTTGTATCATGTTGATATTTAGTTCCTTCAATTTACCAAGCTGCTCTTGGTATTCAACTCCTTCAACACAGACCTGAACTTCCAATGTTTTTGACAGTTCTGCAATCAGTTTCACAAATGCCTGTGCATACTCATCTTCTGCAATATCCTTTGTAAATGTTCTGTCAACTTTTATGATATCCAAATCCATACTTTTGATGTAATTCAACGAAGAGTATCCTGTACCAAAGTCATCGAGCGCAATTTTTACTCCCAGTTTTTTGATATCTTTAATAATTCTCTTCATTCTTGTCATATCATTGATAGCAAGACTTTCTGTTACTTCCAAAACAAGATTCCCCGGCTCTATTCCTGTGTCTCTTACCGTTGTTTTAATTACCTCCACGATATCATTTGCCAAAAGCTGTATCACTGATAAATTAACATTAATTCTTAAATTTTTTCCTCTGTCACTCCATTTTTTACAAAACAGACATGCACTCTTAAGCACGTATTCACCAATATTGACAATCAGCCCCATATGTTCTGCAATCGGAATAAATTCTCCCGGCATCAAAAATCCAAGATTACTGCTGTTCCAACGTACCAATGCTTCGCCTCCAATACATTGTTCAGTTAATGTATCTACAATAGGCTGTATATAAACTTCAAATTCATTACAACCGGCTTCCACTGCAAGCCTCATATTCTTTTCTATGTCCAGCTTTTTATAAGAGTTTTCATCTTCACCGTCACTATAGTAACAAAACCCGTTTTTTCCGTTTTTCTTTGCATCATACATCGCAATATCTGACTTTTTGATAAGTTCAGAAACGCTGTCTCCATATTGTGGAAATACAACAATTCCCATGCTCATCGTACAGTAATATTTATTATCACTTGTATCGACAAGATACCATGGCGACGCAAAAACCTTTCTGATATCATCTATAATCCTTGCACTTTCATCAATAACTGCCGGCTCAATGATAATAATAAATTCATCCCCACCAACACGATAACAGCTATTTTCTATTCCATCAATTTTCTGAAGTTTAGCAGCTATCATTTTGAGCATTTTATCACCATACTGATGCCCTAATCCATCATTAATACTCTTAAAATTATCAAGATCCATAAATAGTACTGCTCCACTTGAATTTTTTGTTTTTGCATCATCTATGGATAATTTTAAATCCTTTTCGCATTTCATCCTATTATAGAGTCCGGTAAGGTAATCATTATTCGCCTGAAATTCAATTTTTTGCTGATATTTCTTTTTCTCTGTTATATCAGTAAAATTACACAGTGAAACTATCCTTCCATCCACCCACTTAATATCAATATAATGAATGTCATACCATCTCTCAGTTTTCGGGTCATAGCATTCCTCATAATACTTTTTTGTACTATAAATCTTTTTATTCTTTTTTTCATAATTCAGATAATGTTCGAATGCAAACTTTCTTCCATTTTTCATTTCATACAAGAGAGTATTGTTGCAAAACAGAACTCTCTTATTCTTATCCTCATCCTCCTGTTTGTCAATTACCATAATTCCACTTGTCAGATTATTTAAAATCTCTTTCAATGCCTCATAAGATTTTCTTAATGATTTATTCGTGATTCTCTTATAGATGAAACTTTGAAGTATCTTTGATATATCAAACAGATAGCTTATTGTATGCGTATCCCAATTCATTTCATATCTTGTCTCAGCTATGAAAGCATATACCTGTGGCATTCCTTCAACCGCAATCGGCACAGCCACCATACTTCTTATCCCATACTTTCCTAGTATCTGCCTGACATTTTCCTCTCCTTCTTTCCGGTCAACGATAAGCATTGTTTTCTCATTTAGAATGTCCGACAACTCAACCGGCATATACTTCATAATACCATTAATATTATTCACACTACCATCACACCATTGTCCCATAATCTTTGTTTTTCCTATCGAATTATCGAACTCTGCAACTACTATGATACTGACATTGAGATACTCATAAATAATCTTAATACATTCATCAATAATCTTATACAGATTATCATTATCACTCTCTAACGTCTGTAATATGCATGTTATTGTCTCTTTCCTTTTGAGTTCTTTCTGCAGTTCTCCCAAGTCATTGACAAATCCAGTAATACTTTCATTTTTTTGATGATTCACGTCTTCATGGTCACTTACATTTTCTTCCACACTATCTTTTTTCATATTTTCCTCATTTCCGGGTGTTCTCACACTACCATTCTCCACCTAAACCAAGTACCAGCACATTTTATATATTTCAGTAAATATTATCCAATTGTGTCTGTTTATAGCCTTCTATATTCCCAATACCATTGACGCAATTCTAAAATAAACAAGAAGAGAAACCGCATCTACAATCGTTGTGATAAACGGACTTGCCATCACAGCCGGGTCAAATCCAACTTTCTTTGCAAGTATAGGAAGTGTACATCCAATTATTTTCGCTATAAATACCGTAAGAATTAATGTAGTACATACCACAATAGAAACATGGACTGTCAGCCTGTCAAATACCAGTAATTTAACAAAATTACATATGCCAAGCGTAATTCCGCATAATAACGCAACTCTTGATTCTTTCCAGATTACCTTAAATATATCCTTAAATTCCACTTCATCTAAAGACAATGCACGAATAACGGTAACAGAAGCCTGTCCTCCGGAATTTCCACCTGTATCCATCAGCATAGGGATATAAGCAGTAAGCACTGTAAACTTTGCAAGTGCTGTCTCAAATGATGTGATAATCATTCCTGTAAATGTGGCTGACACCATCAATAAAAGCAGCCATGGTATTCTCGCTTTCCATGTCTCAAATACTGTTGTCCGGAAATATGACTTATCAGACGGAATAATCGCTGCCATCTTTTTGATATCCTCTGTTGCTTCATCCTGCATGACATCGATAGCATCATCAAATGTAACAATACCAACAAGTCTGTTTTCATCATCCACAACGGGTATGGCAAGCAAGTCATATTTATTAAACTTATTAGCAACATCCTCTTTATCTTCATGCGTGTGAACAGAGACATAATTTGTGTTCATAATATCTTTAATACAATCATCTTCTTCTGCCAAAAGTAATGTTTTAATTGAAACTGCTCCATGAAGAAACCGATTGTCATCTGTCACATAGCATGTATAAATTGTCTCTTTATCGACACCTGTTCTCCTGATACGCTTAATTGCCTCCTCAACGGTCATGTTGAGACGCAGACTGACATACTCAATTGTCATAATACTTCCAGCACTGTCATCAGGATATTTTAAAATCTCATTAATCATGTTTCTTGTATCTGTATCAGTGTTAAGCAAAATCCTTTTGACAACATTCGCCGGCATCTCTTCCACAATATCAACAGCATCATCAAGATATAATTCATCTAATACTTCTTTTAATTCATTATCACTGAATCCCTGTATCAGCATCGCCTGTGCATCTGCTTCCATCTCAACAAAAACCTCTGCTGCAAGCACCTTGGGCAGCAATCGAAACAGTAGTGGAATTTTATTTTCCGCAATTTCTTCAAATAATGAACCGATATCAGCTGCATTCATCTCTACCAAAATATCTTTAATCCGGGCATAATCCTTTTTTTCTAATAATTCCTCAATTTCTCCTGCAAGTCCATCAATATCTACATCAGAATTATTCAAAGTCATATCTCTTTCTTCCACAATCTAAAACCTTGCCTTTCATGTATAATATTTAACTCTTTCATATATTTACATGGAAGTACACATAAGACGCCACCACCGGTATATATTTAAAAACCAAATCTCAACAGTTGACTCTTAAATATATGCCGGTGGCGAAAATCCCTCGCGGTATACTTCCGTTTCCCGAACCACCATCCATAAATATCCCTCCTTTTTGTCGATAATCTCCAAAATATATTTCATAACAGCAGACCGTTACCTATATTCTTATTACCGTGTGCAAGTCATTTTATCAAAATAAAAGAGTATATTCATACTTAAGCTAAAAAGCACAAAAATACTCTTTTATCATAACTTTTTTTGATACTGTTGTCAATATCTGCCACAATTTTCACGAAAGATGTACAATAGTTTTTATTAATAAGTGTAGTTTATACTCTGAATACATATTTCATCGGTTCACCGTATCCCTGTTCTTCTTTTATCACAATTAATCTTTTTAATATCATAACAGAAGCCATCCCTTCTGCAAATATCGTATCCAATGCCTGTTTTACAGCAAAAATCATACCATCATATTCATCCTGCCAACAAATAATATAGGCTTCTTTTTCAGGTGAATATCTGTTTATCAAATCTTCAATATCTTTTTTAGTCATTTCTCTTCCTTGTGCAACTATTTTCTGTTCGTCAATATAGTCTGCAAAATTACTACATAATTTGCTCACGGTATCTTTTCTTTTTCTACTATTCTCGAGACCGCTTTTTAATTTTTTTCTTTTTCCTTTCACTACAATATTATCTACAAAGATTTTTTCATAATTACTGTTCATTTTTATCCTCCTTTATATCAATATAACCATCTTTCATAATGCCTGACTTTCTATTTCTATATCAGCCTTTTTTACAACGGCCTTTAATGTCATCAATCCACCTTTCATCCATTCTTCTGCCTGTTTTTCAGAAATCTGTTTTCATCAATACCATGGCATATCCCACTGATACTTTTCCATGTCAACATGTTCATCATCCACAAACTCTACACCATCTGCTTTCAAAAGTTCCACCTGCCTGTTTCCACCTCCGAATGCAAATGCCTCTGAGATTCTTCCCTCTCTGTTCACAACTCTGTAACATGGAATATGCTCCGGATCAGGATTGACATGAAGAGCATATCCGACAACTCTCGCCCATCTTTTATTTCCTGCAATTGATGCGACCTGACCATAAGTAGCAACGTATCCTTTTGGTATTTTTTTTACCACATTGTAGATTTTATCAAATACAGTTTCATTATCTTTTTCCATATCCTGCACCTAAATTCTTTAACATACACTTATCACTAGCAAAATCCTTCATCAAACTACTAATAATAAACTTCTTCAAGAAATAACCCGCTTGCCGGTGCAAGAAAGCCTGCTTTACTTCTGTCAAGAGCTTTTATCACATTTTCCATCTCAGCCGGCTCTCTTACTCCAAGTCCTGTTTCTATTAATGTTCCCATGATAATTCTAATCATGTTGTATAAAAATCCATTCCCATAAAAATCTACTCTTATTATACCACTATTTTCTGAAATTACTATGTTTTTTATCATTCTTACTGTAGATTTTTTCATTCTTTTATTTGAACAGAAACTTTTAAAATCTTGCTCTCCGATAAGGTATTTTACTGCCTGTCTCATTTTTTCCACATCGAGTTTTTTTTCTATTCTTGTCATATATTTTCGACTGAATACATCTGCCACTTGCCCATTGTCAATTGTGTAAGAATAATGTTTTCCTTTTGCATTGAGTCTTGCATGAAATCTCTCTTTTTCTTCTGCTATTTCAATGATTCTTATATCAAGGGGAAGGTATTTATTTAACTCATCTCTTATCATTTCAGAAATTTCATTACAAATTTTCTCGTCAGATTCTTTTACAATATTTCTGTCACATACACTTTCTATTATCACCCTTCTTAATGCCCTGTCACTCACATGAAAATTCGCCACCTGTTTGCGGGCATGCACCCCCGCATCTGTTCTTCCAGAACCTGCTATTTCTATCTCTTCTCCAAAAAATTTAGAAATTGTTTCCTCGATTTTTTCCTGTATGGTATTTTTTGTGTTGACCTGTTTCTGCCAGCCATTGTATCTTGTTCCATCATAGGAAACGATTAATTTAATGTTTCTCATGCATCAACCTCCGTGGTAATTGATAATCATTAAAGGCAGATATCGGTTAATCAGCTCCAATATCTGCCTTTTTACTCAACAAATTCTAATTCTTACTTATCCCTTGTCATTCCATTCAATCGGCACTTCATTCTCTCCACTTGAAGTAATGACATCCTCAACTTCAAAAACGATCACTTCCATTTTTGGCTGTTCGTACTTAACTTTCATAATTGCAATAATCCTCCTGTTTCATTCTATTGAAAGTATTCAATCGCTTTTATATTGTAATTGTAAAATGCTTTCATCAGCATTTTCAAGTCCTCTGTTCTGATTTCATCAGTAGGCCGGCTTAAAACTAGATAAGCATATGACATAGGACTGTATATCACTTTACCGGTTGTGCCTGCTACAGTATCAGCAATTTCAATAACAAACATATCGCTTAGATTTTTAGCTGCTATATTATCTAATTCCACATAATAATAACTTCCATATGATTTTGCATCAAGTTCTTTACCATTGTATGTAAATTTCACATCATCAATACTTCCTTCCACATTAAAGAATAATCTGAGTGTGGTCTCTGACAATAGCGATAGATTAGTTCCCGCAAATTTAACATTTTCTGTCTCAGATGCTTCTAATCGAGATTGACTATACTCTTCTAAATCATCAGACGAAATGGAATTGATTTCTCTTTCTGACACATTTAAATCATACGCATAGTTCTCTGTATGATATCCAAAATATTTCTGGGCATAAGCTCCGTAGATCAGCATAGACTTTACAACATCAGCTGCCTTTGCAAAACTCTCATTCTCATCTATGTGTGTAAGCAGATAATCAGCATAATCTTTCACACTATATGTATATTCAGTGCCGACAATACCATTTTCCTCATCGACAATAATTTGTGCCCTAATTGTGCCGGTCATTTCTTTTGCAGGAACATGACACTGGAACATGTAATAACTTTTAGTATATGTATAACCCCAACTAGTTTCATATTCTTTTTTGTAAACATGACTCTCATCATTAATTGCATCTATAACTTTCACCATCTCTGTAGAACCATTAGGAAGGGTAAACTTCATATAAGCATTTTGATACCCAAAATACGAATTTCTGATACTCCAGATGAATGAGTCATCAAGTTCCATATAAAAATTCACACCAATCGAACCATCAAGACTAAGTGAATAACCAGCAAGTTTTGCACCTATTTCATCCAGAATCTTTCCACAAACGGAACATCTTCCATTCCCATCATCCGTGTGTTCTTCCGTTGGTTCGATATATAAAGGGTTCTCCCACTCCTCATCAATCAAAGTCGATTCATCGTTTGTCAGATATTTGTTTCCAAATTGATCTTCATAATGTGCCTTCTCACCATATTCTGCACAGGTAGCTGGCTCTTCTTCTACATATGTCAATTCTTTTTCAAATGTATATTCCTTTCCATTGATATAGATTGGATCTAAACCTGTGTATCCATAATCATTTTGGATGCTTTTCACCTTTAATTTATTTTCATCCTGTTCTGAATAGTCAAATACAAGATACCCAGTATAATTGTTGCTGTCTATAAACTCATCAGAAATCGTCACCCCATTCTGAATCAGATAAAATGACGAACCTTGAAATTCGCCATATGCATTAGGAGACAATCCGATTCCCTCTTCATTATTTGCTTTTGTGACAACTATATGTTGAGGGACTCCACCCTGATATCCTCCAATTATAGGAGTATCACCATTTTCATCAATATCATCCGTTTTTAAGTTTTCCGAAACTGTTAAAGAAAAACAGTCCTGATAGTCAAACACATTACTTCCAATACTCTTTATGCTTTCCGGTAATTGAAACCATTTTTGTTCTTCATAATTATGAAGACCTTGCAATGCACCGCTTTCAATCGTTTCAATGCCTTCCTCAATAATCATAATATGATAATTATCACTATATCCTAAAGGCTCATATTCATATTCATATTCATATTCTTCTTTCTCTTCATTATATGAAACAAGATTTCCACCACCGATACTCTTCACTTTTTGTCCATCAATTTCAGAAGGAATCGTAAGAATCTCTGTATATTCGCCTTTATATCCTACTACTTTCAGGCTCCATTTATCATCGTCCTCTTCATCCCCTACTTCACCATCATACACATATACATATACAATGCCATCACTCGTTTCATACTCTATAGCATCATCTCCACAAATACCCGAAGTATCATCAGATTCCTTTTCTTTCACACTACCGTCTCTGCCTCTAAATATGTGTACATACTTTGTATCCCAATAGCCATTGTTCTCATCATAAATCGATTCACTATAAATATAGGTAACTCCTTCTTTTGATGTTAGTTTGTAATCATAGCTGTCTTTCTCAATTTCTGCCTTGACCTTGTATGACGCATGAAACCAATCAGCAACTGGTGTCACCGGTACTGTTGCTGCCAATGTCAGTCCTGCCATGACTGCCGCTAATACTTTTTTCAAATTTAGCCTATAGCTTTTTTTCATAACTTTCTACCTCCATTTAATTTTATAGCTTAGTTAAATCTTTCTTTCCCCATAATCTTATATCTACAATTTCCTTGATGACCAATTATAACATATCTTTCTCTTTTTATCTACTCCCATTATATAATTGCAATGCAGACAACTCCACCTACATATTTTTAAGGGATTAACAATCCTCTATCTGACAAATTATTCTCCCGCCTTACCTGTAATAATCCATGGTGCCGGTTCTGTTTTATACGTATTTTTGCTTGTCAGCTTTGAAACAGTAAGCTGCATCACCTCCGGGTCTCTTATTCCAAGCTCATTACATAGCTTTGGCATTGACGCTGCAACAACAAAATCAAGTGTATAGATAACAAATTCCATGTTTGGATTTATTTTCAGCAGATATTTCATCTCCTGCTCCATACTGGCAGATGCTACAAGCATCGTCACATCCGGCACAGGTAAATCTTTCATTGTCTCTTCATCGACATGATCTATAATAGTGATGTTATTCAGTCCAAACTGACCAACATTATCCTCAAGTGTTGCTCTGTCTCTTGAACTATATTCAACTGCAATAACGGTTCCTTCACCATCTATAATTGCTGCTTCCACTGCAATTGACTCACCTGAGATAACACAGACATTTTTGCCATCATTTATCTGCATTTTAGAAAGAATAACCGTACGAATTTCCGAACCTACATATTTTACAGAACCATATGCAAGCTCCCTGTTATCGATTCCATACTTAATTGTTGTTCTTGCATTTGGATTCAACACAAGCATACCCGCTGAAGCATTGATGCCACGATCAATCATGTCTGCAACTCTGCTCCTCTTAATCGGTCCTTCCGGTTCACTTCCTTCATTGTATATGACTGTACATTCTCCAAGTCCTGCATTAAACATCCTGTAAAATATGTCCGGATGCCCTGCCTCCGTAAACACAAGTACACTTCTGTGAGCCTCAACTGCCGGTATTAAGTTTTTGTTTTTCTTCGTAATATCAAGGATTTTTACATGTTCCAAATCTACTTCCGTATTGTTTGAAAAATACTGTAACCATGAAATTACATGTGTGTTGTTAAAAATACTGTTTTCTGTTGAATTTGCCATTGAACGTTGCCCCTTTCTATTTTGTTTTATTATATATTTTCACTAACTGTTTCACATTCATATGTAAAACTCTAGTATCAATTTTAACATATTTGTCATAAAAATGCATCAAATTATTGTTAGATTTACAAATTATTTAGTATCTGTTTACAGATACAGTCTCATCATCTAGGTATGATAAATCTATATTTGTCATTTCGGGATTTTTTCTATTGTCTCTCTGTACATCTTATTTATTTCAGCATTTCCTTACTATTCTTGTTCTCTGAATACTTTTGGTACCTCTATTTCTTACTCATTGGTGGACAAACATATGTTTCAAGAGTTATTTTTTTTTATATTCTGACTCATCATCTAAGTATGATAAATCCATATTCGCCATATCAGTATTTTTTTCTATCGTCTCTCTATACATCTTATTTATTTCGTTATCAATTTCCATATAATCTTTAGTCGTATCCAGCATACCTATCACCTCACATAAATTAATCCTGATTTTGTCTTTGTTAATCTATAAGTTTAGCATACCCTCTTTGCTCATCCATATCAATATCTTTTTCTGATTTTTTTCTTAATCGTCCATATTCAACTATAAAATACATTTTATCAAATGTAACTAGTTTGATTATCACCTCAATTATACCATTATTTTTTACAATACATCCCGTATTCATGTCCTATCAGCACTTGATTTCAACCAGGACTTTTACATCAAGATGAAAATAATTTGCTAAAATCGTACCATTTATTTTTGGGGATAAAAATACCACCCAGTCATTATGAGAGGGCACTGAAAAACACACCATTTTTAATAAAATTCTATAGAGAATAGAAAAATCCACCAGCGCCAAGTGGTTCTGATGGATTTTTTGTTTCATTC
>CADACD010000013.1 GCA_902786365.1 uncultured Lachnospiraceae bacterium
TCAAACAAATCTATGATTCATTCTCGATAAACGATGTCCGCTTGAAATTCTTTTGAAATTTCAGGGATGGTTTGCTGTTTAGTTATCAATGTTCATTTCTTTAAAAGTTGTTATCTTTTTCATTGCCTTGTCGCAACTTCTATAGGATACCACGCTTTTATTTATTTGTCAACTACTTTTTTTATTTTTTTAAATTTTCTTTTTTCATTTTTGAAAATTCAACGGAGAAAGAGGGATTTGAACCCTCGCGCCGCGTGAACGACCTACACCCTTAGCAGGGGCGCCTCTTCAGCCTCTTGAGTATTTCTCCATATCTGAAATTCTAAAAAATGTTAAGTTTTCTGTGACGCAAAAGGTATTATACATTAATATATTATCTTTGTCAACTACTTTTTTTAATTCTATCATTCTGTTCTCATTTGCAATGCAAAATTCCACCTTTGGGCATAGTTTAATCATTTCAAAGTACAACCTAGCCTTTTGACATGAAATAAAACAAAATAATCCTAGCTTTAAGCTATATTTTAACTTAAAATCATAACTTCTCACGTTTCATACCTTCATCAAAAAGTATAACCTTTGGACTCGCAAAAACATTCGAAATTCGCTCGTATCAGTCGATTTTCGAATGTTTTTAGTATTGCGAGAGTACATTATGCGAAACAATTCTTAGATATCAAAGGGGCAAAATACTTTTTGCACCAACATCATATTAAATTATTCTATATATTGTATTTATATTTCTTAATAGATTATGCTAACTTGTTTAACTTTTCTAGTGAAAATATTAGCTTTTCTTTGAAATTTTTTATTTTTTTAATGCATCCATATATGCCACTAATCTTTCTAAATCTGAAAGCGTAATATCAGATTTATTATATTGCTTTTTTTCCTCTATACCTCTGCTTGGTTTTGAACCTGGTATAAATGGAAGTTGCCCTTCTCTAATCATCTGTTTCGCAAAGATTGTAATAGCACCTGACACTGACATGCCAAGTTCTTCACATATTTCTGCAAATTCATTCTTTACATTTTCATCTATTGTAATTGTTAATGTTGTCTTTTTCTCTTCTTTTTTGTTAGCCATATACTATTACCTCATACTAAATGATTCTTTTTTATATTAACATGATTGTAATACCATCTCATACAAGTTGTTTCCTTTAGAATCTATCACAACAATTGCCGGAAAATTTTCTACTTCTAATTTTCTGACTGCTTCCGTTCCCAAATCATCATATGCTATTACTTCACTTTTTTTGATGCTCTTCGATAAAAGTGCTCCTGCTCCTCCGACAGCCGCAAAATAGACTGCATTATTCCGTACAATTGCACTCTTTACTTCTTCGCTTCTCTTACCTTTTCCAATCATTCCCTTTAATCCTAAATCAAGCATTTTAGGTGCATATTTATCCATTCTGCTTGCAGTAGTAGGACCTGCAGAACCTATCGGTCTGCCTTCTCTCGCCGGCGATGGTCCCATGTAATAAATAACATTATTTTCTAAATCAATTGGCAATTTTTCTCCTTTTTCAAGAGCTTCATACATTCTCTTATGAGCTGCATCTCTTGCTGTATAAATTGTTCCTGTTATATAGACATAATCTCCTGATTTCAGTTCTTTGATTTCACTTCCAATAAGTGGTGCTGTTATGTTTTTCTCCATTTTTCTACTAAGCCTGTCTTTGTTTTACAAATTTTAAATATTAGATTTATAATTTTCAATCTTGCATTTAATCTGAATATTTAATTTTATATAAGGCTTTTACCTTTCTAAATTGTATATCATATATCTTTATAAATATGTCAATGCCTACAAGTAAAGTTTCATAAACTTACCATATCATAATTTTACTACATCTTGAATTTTAAGTATAATTTAAGATAATTACCAACATGTTCTTACAATTCTCTTGTCACATGTCTGTTCACATGACAGCATATATTGATTCCAACCGGAAGACCTGCTATATGAGTTGGGTATGTTTCAATATTGACTGCAAATGCCGTGTTTGTGCCTCCCAGACCTCCCGGTCCTATTGAAAGTTGATTGATTTTTTTAAGCAATTCTATTTCCAACTCTTTGACATATGGTATGTCTGAATGTACACTTACATTTCTGGTCAATGCTTTCTTTGCAAGGATTGCACATTTTTCAAAATCTCCGCCTATTCCTACACCTATTACCATTGGAGGACAGGCATTCGGACCTGCATCTTTAACTGCAGTGAGAACTGCATTTTTGACTCCCTCTATCCCGTCTGCTGGTTTTAACATAAATATGCGGCTCATATTCTCACTTCCAAACCCTTTCGGTGCCATCGTGATTGTAACTTTATCTCCATTTACTATTTCGTAGTGTATGATAGCCGGTGTATTATCTTTTGTATTTTCTCTGATAAGCGGGTCATTGACAACAGATTTTCTCAAAAATCCGTCAATATACCCTCTCCTAACACCTTCATTAATTGCCTCTTCAAGGTTTCCTCCTGTGAAATGTACATCCTGACCAATTTTAATAAAAATAACCGCCATTCCTGTATCCTGACAGATTGGTATCATGTCTTCTCTGGCAATTTTAAGGTTTTCTTCCAATGAATTCAAAACCTTCTTTCCAAGTTCACTCTTTTCACTTTCCACTGCATTTGTAAGACATTCTTTCATATCATCTGAAAGAAAATGGTTTGCTTCGATACACATTTCTTTGATATTTTCTGTAACTGTTTTTACATCTATTTCTCTCATATTTGTTCTCCACTATCTCTGTATTTTTAACATTTTAAATATTTTAAAACATGCGAAATATGCCTTTGTAATTTTATCTTTTTCACTAATACAATAATTCAAGCGGGCTGCTTCATTTAACATTCCCGCCTGAATTTCATCTTTCACTACATCTTATTTTCATCTGCAGTATCTGAATTTTCTACATCTCCCACAGATTGTCTCTCTTCACTATCTTTTTTAGCTGCTTCTAACAATCTCTCCAATGAATTATCTTTTACATTACTTGTTACATTATTTTCATTATCTGTGTTCTCATTTGAGATGGTATCTTTTTTTATTTCTGTGGTTTCATTCAAATTTTCATCTGCATTTTCACTAATTGTTTTATTAGCATTTTCATTCATATTGTCATCTTTTTCGATAATCTTTACAGTCGAATCTTCTGCATCTTTTGGATTTTCTCTTACTTTAGCGATGCTTGCTACTTTTACTTTTTCGTTATCAATATTCATCAATTTGACACCGGAAGTATTTCTTCCGATTACGGAAATGGTATTTACAGGGAACTGTATGATAATACCCTCATTTGTAATCAACATGACTTCATGCTCGTCATTGACTGCCTTTACACCGATAACATATCCTGTCTTATCATTGACTCTGTAGCATTTAAGTCCCTTTCCACCTCGTTTCTGTGTCTTAAATTCAGCAATATCCGTTCTCTTGCCCATTCCGTTTTCAGTGACAATTAAAAGTGCGTCTCCCTGATTATTAAACTGCATTCCAACAATCTCATCACCGTCTTCCAAATCCATACCAAAGACACCCATCGATGTTCTCCCTGTGTTTCTGACATCTTTTTCATGGAATCTGATACACATTCCGTACTTGGTAACAAGGAAAATCTCTTTCTCATTATTTGAAGTTTTTACCTCAATTAACTCATCATCTTCCTTGAGATTAATTGCCTGAAGTCCTGTCCTTCTCATATGTGAAAAATCACTGATATGTGTTTTCTTTACAATACCATGTTTTGTAGCCATGAACAGATATTTCTTGTCTTCATAATTCTTGACAGCTATCACTGCCGATATCTTTTCTCCTGGCTGAAGCTGTAAAAGATTAATTAGTGCTGTTCCTCTCGCTGTTCTTCCAGCCTCTGGTATCTCATACGCTTTCAGCCTGTAGACTCTTCCAAGATTGGTAAAGAACATAATATAATTGTGAGTATTTGTCATCAACAAATCGACAATATAATCGTCATCGATTGTCTGCATACCCTTGATTCCTTTACCTCCTCTATGCTGGCTCTTGAAATTATCTACTGTCATTCTCTTGATATATCCATAATTTGTTCTTGCAATAATTGTATTCTCATTAGGAATCAAATCTTCATCTGAAATTTCATCGTCAAAGCCAATCTTTGTTCTCCTGTCATTTCCATATTTTTCGGCAACAATCATAATTTCTTCTTTAATGACACCGAGAAGTTTCTTTTTATCAGCAAGAATTGACCTAAGCTCGTTTATCTGAATTTCAAGCTCTTTTAATTCATTTTCAAGCTTCTCTCTTTCCAAACCTGTCAGAGCTCTCAGACGCATCTCAACAATACTGTGAGCCTGCGCCTCGGTAAGTGAGAATTTTTCCATGAGAGCTTCTTCTGCTAACTTGGCAGTTCTAGAACCTCTGATAATACTAATAACCTTGTCAATATTGTCAAGTGCAATCAGCAGACCTCTCAAAATATGAGCACGCTCTTCTGCCTTATTTAACTCATATTTTGTTCTTCTTGTGACAACATCCTCCTGATGTTTTAAATAATATTTTAACATCTGATAAATATTTAAAATCTTTGGCTGATTGTCAACAAGTGCCAACATGATGACACCAAATGTGTCCTGGAGCTGAGTATGTTTATATAAGTGATTGAGAATGATGTTAGGGTTCACATCTCTTCTCAATTCAATTACAACTCTCATTCCGGACTTGTCTGACTCATCACGCAAATCGGTAATACCGTCTACTTTTTTTTCTTTGACAAGATCTGCTATCTTTTCAATCAATTTTGCTTTATTGACCATGTATGGAAGCTCAGTAACAATAATTCTGCTCTTGCCGCTGTCCATCGGTTCGATATTCGTTACTGCTCTTACCTTTATCTTTCCACGTCCTGTTCTATAGGCATCTTCTATCCCTCTTCTTCCAAGAATAGTCGCACCTGTCGGAAAATCCGGTCCCTTAATCACATCAAGCAATTCATCAATATCAGTATCTCTATCTTCATTGACTTTGTTATCAATCAATTTGATAACACCATTTACCACCTCTCTTAAATTGTGAGGTGGAATATTCGTAGCCATACCTACAGCGATACCACTTGTTCCGTTGATTAAAAGATTCGGCACTCTTGCCGGAAGTACAACAGGTTCTTTTTCTGTTTCATCAAAGTTTGGTGTGAAATCGACTGTGTCTTTATTGATATCTGCGAGCATCTCCATAGAAATTTTGCTGAGTCTTGCCTCTGTATAACGCATGGCTGCAGCTCCGTCACCATCCACTGAACCAAAATTTCCATGTCCGTCTACCAATGGATATCTTGTTGACCATTCCTGTGCAAGATTAACCAACGCTCCATAGATGGAACTGTCACCATGTGGATGATATTTACCCATTGTATCACCTACAATACGTGCACATTTACGATGCGGCTTGTCAGGTCCGTTATTCAGCTCTATCATTGAATACAAAATTCTTCTCTGAACAGGCTTTAAACCATCTCTTACATCCGGAAGGGCTCTTGCCGCAATAACACTCATGGCATAATCAATATAAGACTTTTCCATTGTCTTTTTCAGGTCTACTTCATGAATTTTGTCAAATTCCTTTTCATCCATTCTATCATTACTACCTTTCTACTAAATATCCAGATTTGAAACAAACTTGGCATTCGCCTCAATAAATTCTCTTCTTGGCTCTACCTGATCACCCATCAGTGTTGTAAATGTCAAATCTATTTCTGACTGTGTATCTTCATCAATGCTGACTTTCAGTAAAATTCTCTTTTCAGGATCCATTGTTGTCTCCCAAAGCTGGTCTGCGTCCATCTCTCCAAGACCTTTGTAACGCTGAATCTTGTTGTTCTGGTCACGTCCGACCTCTTCCAGAATTTTATTTAATTCCTCATCACTGTATGCATACCATACCTTTTTGTTTTTCTCAAGTTTATAGAGTGGAGGTTGCGCAAGGTAAACATATCCCTGCTTTATTAACTCCGGCATAAACCTGTAGAAAAATGTTAAAAGTAAAGTTGCGATATGAGCTCCGTCAACGTCGGCATCAGTCATGATAATAATCTTGTGATATCTCAATTTCGTAATATCAAAATCGTCATGAATACCAGTACCGAATGCTGTTATCATCGCCCTGATTTCAGCATTTCCAAGAATTCTGTCAAGTCTTGCCTTTTCAACATTTAAAATCTTTCCTCGAAGTGGAAGAATTGCCTGTGTTGCCCTCGAACGTGCCGTCTTTGCAGAACCGCCCGCTGAATCTCCCTCAACGATATATATTTCACAGTTTTCAGGGTTCTTATCAGAACAATCCGCCAGCTTTCCTGGCAGGCTTGCTCCCTCCAAAACAGTCTTTCTTCTTGCCAAATCCCTTGCTTTTCTTGCCGCCGCTCTCGCTCTCTGTGCAACAATTGATTTTTCACAGATAATCTTTGCAACTGCAGGATTCTGCTCAAGATAATATCTCATTCTCTCTGTGACAACAGACTCAACTGCATTTCTCGCCTCGGTATTGCCAAGTTTTTGCTTTGTCTGTCCCTCAAACTGAGGTTCCTCTATCTTCACACTTATGATAGCTGTAAGACCTTCTCTGATATCCTCACCTGAAAGATTATCTTCGTTCTCTTTTAGCAATTTATTATTTCTTGCATATTCATTGAAAATCTTTGTGATAGCACGCTTAAATCCTTCTATATGCGTACCACCTTCCGGTGTATTGATATTATTGACAAATCCATAACATTTATCGTTATATGCATCATTGTGCTGCATTGCCACTTCCACTGCAACATTATTGACAGTTCCCTCGCAATAGATGACATCTTCATAGATAGACTTATCACCTTTGTTTAAGTATGTGACAAATTCTTTAATTCCTCCTTCATAGTGAAATACCTTTTCTTTTATCTCCGTTTCTGATTCTTCGCTGTCTTCCTTACCTCTGACATCACGAAGAACAATTTTGAGACCTTTTGTTAAAAAAGCCATTTCCCTAAGTCTTGTCTTTAATATATTAAAATCATAAACTGTATCTTCAAATATCTGTTTATCCGGCAAAAATGTTACTTCCGTTCCTGTCTTTTCATCCGGACATTCACCGATGACAGTAAGAGGACCTGTCGAATGACCTCTCTCATATCTCTGTTTATGAATCTTGCCTTCCCGATATACGATGACCTCAAGCCACTCACTGAGCGCATTTACAACTGATGCACCCACACCATGAAGTCCTCCTGATACCTTGTATCCTCCACCACCGAATTTTCCTCCGGCATGCAGAATTGTAAATACAACTTCCACTGCTGGAAGTCCTGCTTTATGGTTAATTCCTACCGGTATCCCTCTTCCGTTATCTTTAACAGTGATTGAATTGTCACTGTTTATCTGAACATCAATCACAGTACAATATCCTGCCAAAGCCTCATCAACAGAGTTATCTACTATCTCATATACAAGATGATGAAGACCTTTTGAAGATGTACTTCCAATGTACATACCTGGTCTTTTCCTTACAGCCTCAAGTCCCTCCAATATCTGAATCTGATCTGCACCATATTGATTGTTTACATTCGTACTGTCACTCATTGTAATCCTCCATTTCGATTTTGCTTTCCCTGCACCTTTTTCTGCAAAAATCTGTTTTATAACTTTTTCGGAAATTTTCATCTCCTGATTTTCACTTTGTGATTTTCCTTTTTACTCTGTCAATTTACTCTTACAAAACTTATTTTTCCAATTGGTACAAACTTGCTGTACCTTCTACAATCCTGTATATTTTATTGACATTAATCCTGTTTTCTATAAATTCATCTAATCCTGTACATGTGACAATTGTCTGTGTATCATTGATACTATCTATGAGATAATTCTGTCTGTTACTGTCAAGCTCTGACATGACATCATCCAAAAGAAGTATCGGATTATCATTGATAATAGTTTTCACTAATTCTATCTCTGATAATTTGAGTGACAGAGCCGCTGTTCTCTGCTGTCCCTGACTTCCAAATTTTCTCAAATCTATCTCTTCTAAGTAAAACCCCATATCATCCCTGTGTGGTCCCACATTTGTTGTCTTTAATTTAATATCTTTTTCTCTTGAAGCTCTAATTTTATCCTCTAACTCGTTTTCTCCCACATTAGGCTCGTATCTCAAGTGAATAGTTTCCTTTCCACCTGTTAGTTTTTTATGAATATCGAGAATAATATCATTAATTTGTAGTATAAATTCTTCCCTTCTTTTAATGATTTTATTACCATAATCTGACAGTTGTATATCCCAAATATCAAGTGTATCATAAAGAGATTTGTCAAAATTAAAACTTAAATCTTTTAAAAGCTTATTTCTCTGGTTCACTATTTTGTTATAGCTGACCAAATTGTGAAGATAAACTTTATCAATCTGACAGAGCTCCATATCTATAAATCGTCTTCTCTCTGCCGGACCATTCTTGATAATAGACAAATCTTCTGGTGAAAAAAATATCACATTGACAATACCAAACAAATCACTTGCTTTTTTGATTGGTATTCCATTAATGGCAATGCCTTTTGTTTTTGACTTTTTAAGATGAATATCAATCCTGTATGGAACCTCATTCTTAACCACTTTCAGTTTGATATGAGCCTCATTTTCTTTAAAATTGATGATATCTTTATCCTTTGAACCACGGTGGGATTTGGTGGTGCTGCACAGATAAAGTGCCTCTAAAATATTCGTCTTTCCCTGAGCATTATCACCATAAAGTATATTCTTACCACTGTCAAATTCAATTTCTAATTCGTTGTAGTTCCTGTAATTTTTAAGTTCAAGAGCTTCGATAATCATATGAATCCTTTCAGTTTAACTTATCTTTATCTCTTCACCATTGTAGCTTACAATGTCACCTGAAAACAGCTTTTTGCCTCTCTGTGTTTCCACATTTCCATTGACCTTGACTTCTCCCTCAAGTATGACAATTTTTGCTTCAACACCTGAATTGACAAGACCAGCTGCCTTAAGAGCTTGACCAAGTTTAATGTAATCCTCTCTTAAATTGATTGTATGCATCTTATCCTCCAACTATTTTTTGATTTTTATTCCCGATTACTCTTTGTTCACAGCCTTAAAGTTAACCGGCAAAATCAGGTATATATATGACTCATCTTCAGCCTTTATAAAACATGGAGCTTTTGCATTCAGTAAATAGATGTCTATTTCCTCGTCATCTATTACTCTGAGTGCATCTATCAAAAACTTAGGGTTAAATCCAATCATCAAATCTTTACCCTCTTTGTTGATAAAGATACTTTCATTCATGGAACCCATACTTGAGTCAATCTGTAAATCAAGTGAACCATCCTGTATAGTGATAATAATAGGTTTTTTATCGCTGTCTCTTACTAAGAGGGTTGCTCTGTCTATCGAAGATAAAAATTCCTTTTTGTTAATTCTGATTTTTGTCTGATAGTCAGAAGACAACATCTGGTTAATTTTAAAATACTCACCTTCAATTAGTCTGGAAACGACAGTTGTATTGTCAAATTCAAATACAATATGGTTTGATGTAAAGAAAATCCTTACGTCATCATCATTTCCACCGGTAAGTATTTTTACCATTTCGTTAAGTGTTTTTCCCGGAACAATCACGCTTATTTCATCAAATGATTCTTTTAATTCTATTTTTCTGATAGATATTCTGTGTCCATCAAGTGAAACTACTTTAAATTCATTTCCTTTAACCTCAAATAATTCACCTGTCATAATCTTATTATTGTCATTATCAGAGATGGAAAAGATTGTCTGTCTGATAATCTCTCTTAGGCTGAACTGAGAAAGATAGATAAATTTATCTTTTTCCACCATAGGGAGATAGGAAAAATCTTCACCTGATTTACCAGGTATATTAAATTTAGATTTTTCGCAGTTGATTGTCATAAAACAATTACTGTCAGTTGTAATTGTAATATCATTATCAGGAAGTTTTCTAACAATTTCAGAAAATATCTTTGCTTCAATAGCAATCTTGCCTTTTTCTAAAACTTCTCCTTCGACAAGTGTCTCTATTCCAAGTTCCATATCATTAGCTGAAAATTTTATATGATTTGTTGTAGCATTAATCAGTATACATTCAAGAATGGACATTGTTGTTTTGGATGGAACTGCCTTCATAACAATATTCACTGCATTTGTCAAATCAGACTTCTTGAAAATAAGTTTCATGTGGATTCTCCTTTCAGGCGCAAGGCCATGTGAAAATATATATAATTTAATTTAGTAGTAATAGTAATAGGCTATGTGGATTTGTTGAAAAGTGCCTCAAAGCCTCGTGGTTGAAGGATCCTTGAAGTGGACAACCCTGTTTTTAAGATGTTAAACCGGGGGGGATAACCCTTAAATTTATCAACATGTGGATAATGTGGATAAAAAGGATAAATTAGTTATGCACATATAAGTAACATGGATATAAACAATTTATCAACATCTTAAGAATAAATATGACTTTCTCATTCTATATAAGATATTTGCTATAGCATAAGAAAAAATTTTGTATATCAATTTGGAAGTATTTTCTTTTTTATTACTTCAATTGTATTATTAAGCTGCTCATTTGTCAGAATATCAGCTGAAATCTTTTCATAGCCGTGAATCACTGTAGAATAATGTCTGTTTCCTATTAAAGAGGCGATATATGAATAGGAATCTTCTGTGAGAAGGCGACACAAATACATGGCTATCTGTCTTGGCATAGCGATATCCTGGCTTTTTTTCTTTGAGGCAATATCTGTATCAGCAAGTCCAAAATGCTCTGATACAATCTGAATAATCAGAGGGCTTGTCACTTTTACCTGCGAATTAGGGACAATAGAATCCTTTAAAATATCTTTGGCAAGTTCTAAGTTAATCTGTAAAGGTGAAATCTTTGAATAAGAAATAACCTTTGCAAGTGCACCTTCTAATTCTCTGATATTGGAAACGATATTCGTTGCAATATAATCTAAAATCTCATCATCCATATCGTAGTCTTCCAGTTCACATTTCTTTTGTAGAATTGCCATTCTGGTTTCATAATCAGGAAAAGAGATGTCAACGGAGAGTCCCCATTCAAATCTGTTTCTTAAACGCTCCTCAAGCATTGTAAGTTCTCTCGGTGATTTATCAGAAGATATAATAATCTGTTTTTTTGCTTCATATAATGTATTGAATGTATGGAAGAACTCTTCCTGGGATCTTTCCTTACCTATAATAAACTGTATATCATCAATCAAAAGAACATCAATGTTTCTGTATTTGTTTCTAAATTCGTTAACAGCAACAGTGTTCTGATTTTCATTTCGAATGACATTGATAAGTTCATTTGTAAAAGTTTCACTTGTTACATAAAGAACTTTTTCTTTTATATTATTTTCTAATATATAGTGACCGATGGAGTGCATCAGATGTGTCTTTCCAAGACCGGAACCACCGTATAAAAACAGTGGGTTTCGTATTTCGCCAGGAGCTTCTGCTACCTTAAGAGCATAGGCATGGGCAAAATTATTGTTTCCACCGACTACAAATGTATCAAAAGTATATTTAGGGTTAAGATTGGCTTCTTTGAGCTTTATATCAAGAGAATCATCATTAATAATAACAGTATTGTGTTTCATATTATGCATTGGAACCTCAGGTTCACTTTTCTTAATATCTTCAGGCGCTATAAATACTATTTCAAATTCCTCGTGCATAAATTCAGCAATGGTTACTTTGAAATATTTCGTAAATTTTTTTCTGACGTATTCAAGTGCAGGTTCTTCCTCTACAACGATAGTGACAACTCCGTTTGTTACAGAATATACCTGAAGAGGTGAAAGCCATGCATTAAAAGAAACATCAGTAATATCATATTCCTGTTTCATATAGTCAAGTATTTCATTCCATTTGTTTTGTAATGTTTCTAACATCATTCCATAACCTTTCTAAATCCTAAATATGTAATAAAATTGTTAAAATTTATCCTAAAAGTGCTAAAATCGGGTTCTAAATGGTAACATATAAAGACGCCAATAAAACATATTTATTCTTTTTTATAAATATGTTTATCAATAATAGTTATTGCCTGTTTTTGCTACTGCCTACAGGAATACACCAGGAGAAACAGTAATCAGTGTACAAAGATATATAAGGACAATAATAAAATATGAATAATTAATAATATAATTTGTAAACCAACATTATATGTAATAGAACCAAAATCAAAGTACATTCGGTACATTATGTGGATAAAATAGATTTGAAGCACTTAAAAATGTACTAAAATCTAAAATTAGTCACAAACATATATATATTCTATAACAAAATTAATAAATTTTCAATGATAGATTTTGTTTCGATATGAATAAACTATTTATAATAAGAAGAAACGCAATAAGGTTATTATGTGGATAACTTTGTGGATAACATGGATAACTTTTTAGTAGAATTTATAAAAATCCTTGAAAAACCGCGAAAAAAGCTGGTGTTAAGGAAAAATATTAAGATGTTAATAAATATAATGTGAAAATTATAAAAAATGGTTACAAAAAAAGTAGTTTGAATTTTATGTGAATTGTGTATAAATTTCAATCAACATTATCAATGTAAAAAAATCCTTGTAAAATAAGGGAAAAAATAGGATAGTAAACATATGTTTATCCACAAGTTATCCACATTTTATGGATAACTTTATGTAAATCTTAGGCCGAAGTTTATAAAGTGGATAACTTTATCCACAAAAAAAAGGGAAAACTTTTAAAGAAAAAAAGTGCTTGACTTAATAAGGGTTTTACACTATAATTCAAATGATATTTTCAATTTTATAGTTCGATGAAGAGGAGGTGTGTTTAATATGAAGATGACATTTCAGCCAAAAAAGAAATCAAGAGCAAGAGTTCATGGTTTTAGAAAAAGAATGAGTACTTCAAGCGGAAGAAAAGTTTTAGCAGCTAGAAGATTAAAAGGAAGAAAGAAGTTATCAGCTTAGACCGCATTTAATTGTGGTCTTTTCTTCTGTATGAAGCTGAATAGGATTCATAATAATTTGATTTATGAATTAGATTGATTATACATGTATTATGATATAATCGAATATCAGAGTGAATATCAACATATTATATGATAAATGCTGTGTATATATTGTAACCGGTCTGGAGGTGCAATATATACTGTTTTATTGTATTTATCAGATTTAATCTATCATTATGGAGTAAATATATAAATGAAGAATTTTAATTCTATAAAAAAGAATAGTGAATTTCAGAATGTATATAAGTATGGTAAATCTTATGCAAACAGAAACCTTGTTATGTATGTTAATAAAAATAAACGAAAAACAAGTAGAATTGGGATATCAGTAAGTAAAAAAGTAGGTAACAGCGTAGTGAGGCACAGACTGACCAGATTACTCAGAGAATGTTATAGGTTGAATGAAAATCGATTGAAAGAATGTGTAGATATAGTAGTAGTTGTCCGGGTAAATGCAGCGGACATTCAATATGAGGAGATGTTATCATCATTTCTTCATTTATGCAGATTACATGATATTATAGAAACGATGGTGTAGCTTTGAAGGGTAATAAGAATATTTTTAGAGCATTTTATGATTTTATTACAAATATTTTCAAAAAGATATTTATTTCATGTATCAGATTTTATCAGATATATCTGTCTCCATTAAAAAAAACGACACATTGCAGATATATACCGACATGCTCACAATATGCGATAGAAGCAATTGAAAAATATGGACCTGTCAAAGGTACGTTTTTGGGTTTAAGAAGAATATTAAGGTGCAATCCGTTTTCAAAGGGCGGTTGTGATCCTGTTCCATAAAGGAATATCCGGAGGTTATTGATGTTATTAAATAATATTTTATTGACACAGAATAGTACGCCTATTATAGGGGTTTGTGCGAAAATTCTTGGTTATGTAATGAGTTTTATATACCAGTTTTTCAGCAAGGGAATGAATATTGAAAACATTGGTCTGTGTATTATTATTTTTACATTAATTGTTAAGCTGTTAATGATACCGCTTACTGTTAAGCAGCAGAAGTTTTCAAAACTTTCAACTCTTATGAATCCTGAACTTCAGGAAATACAGAAAAAATACAGAAATAAACGTGATACAGAATCAATGATGAAGATGAATGAGGAGACTCAGGCAGTTTACCAGAAGTATGGAACTTCACCAACAGGAAGTTGTCTTCAGTTATTGATTCAGATGCCAATTTTATTTTCACTGTATTATATTATCAGCAGTATTCCTGCCTATGTACCAGAGGTGTACAATCACTATAAAGATGTAAGTCAGGCAGTAGTTGCAGACTATGATTATTATAAGTATATGAATAAGGCATATGATAAATATGTAAAAGAAGATGGTCAGTCTGATCAATACAAATATGTAGACGAGATGCTTGATTCGTTTGATAAGATTTCTGAAAAAAAAGTAGTAGATGTACTTGCAAAGTATTCTACAAAACAGTGGGATAATCTTATAAAAAGTTATGAAAATGTAGATAATATGGCAAATGATTTGTCTTCCGTAACAGATAATGAATGGAATGAACTGATTGAAGAAATCAATAGTGAGACGAAGCAGGATAAGATTAAAAAATTATCAAAAGCTATACAGGAAGGCCATTTATCTCAGATCTATAATGATAGTGATAAGACAAAAACACTAACTTCAGATTTTTCTGAAAATGTGAAAAATACGAAAAGTAAGATTATGAAGATTAATCAGTTTGGACCGATTAATCTCAGCCAGTCACCAAAATCAGTGATGGGAATAGCTCTTATAATACCTATTCTTTCATTTCTTTTGCAGTGGCTGAGTGTAAAGATTTCGATGAGTTCAACGAAGGAACAGATGGCTGATAATCCTATGGCAAGTTCTATGAAGGTAATGAATATTATGATGCCTTTGATGTCTGCCTTTATCGCTTTTTCAGTTCCGGCAGGTCTCGGACTTTATTGGGCTTTTACGGCATTTTTCCAGGTTATCACGCAGCTTTGTATTAATGCATATTTTAAGAAAGTAGATGTTCAGGATATCATTAACAGTAATGTTGAGAAGATGAACAAGAAAAAGGAAAAAATGGGAATTGATGCTAATAAAGTGTCAAGTGCCGCTTCTACAAATACAAAAAATATTAATGCCAAAGCTAATTTGAATAAGAAATCTGATAAAAACAGTCATCAGAAAAATAACAAAAATAGCAAGGATAATCAGGCAGATTCGGTAAAGTATAAGGCAGGAAGTATGGCAGCAAAAGCGAATTTGGTTAAAGAATATAATGACAAGAACAGAAAGTAGGGTGTAGTAATGGAGTTTGTTGAATTTACAGGAAAAACAGTAGATGAGGCAGTTACGGCAGCCGCATTAAAATATAGTGTACCCAGTGAAAATATCGAATATGAGGTGCTTGAAGAGGGTAGCAACGGTATACTTGGATTAGGCAGAAAACCTGCGAAGATTAAGGCAAGAAAGAAAGTTGGCATCACAGATATTGCACAGGAATTTCTTGATAAGATTTTTAAAGCAATGAATCTTGTAGTTGAGATAGAGATTAAGTATTCTGAAAGTGATAGAGCAATGGACATTAATCTTTCAGGTGAAGAGATGGGACTTTTGATTGGTAAAAGAGGACAGACTATCGATTCATTACAGTATCTTGTAAGCCTTGTTGTTAATAAAGAAAGCAAAGAATATATCAGAGTAAAAGTAGATACAGAAGATTACAGAAACAGAAGAAAGAAAACTCTTGAAGAACTTGCAAAAAATATAGCGTATAAGGTGAAGCGAACAAAGAGATCTGTTTCACTTGAACCAATGAATCCTTATGAGAGAAGAATTATTCATTCTGCTTTACAGAACGATAAATATGTAACTACGAAGAGTGAGGGTGAAGAGCCTTACAGACATATTATTGTGCTACTTAAAAAATAAGTTATGATAAAAAGGATATGATGTGCAGGTGAGAGATACCTGCAAACAGTAACTAGCAGCTAAATAAAAAAAGGGGACTGTCAATTTGACAGTCTCCTTGTTGACATTTTATTATTAGTGTCAAAAAATTGAGACTAAGGTTGAAGTTTTTTTGATTGGAAAGAATATATGAGATTGTCAGAATTTTGAGATGATTTGTTAAGAATTTAGTTTTTGGGTTTATGGAGGTGACAAGATGTTTGAAAAGGAAACAATTGCCGCAATTTCAACAGGAATGAATAATTCTGGAATAGGGATAGTAAGAATCAGTGGACCGCAATCTTTTGATATTATCAAGAAGATTTTTGTGCCGTATAAGGAGAAAGATGTAGAAAGTTTTTCATCACATACAGTTCATTATGGAAATATAGTGGATGGGGAACATGTAATAGATGAAGTGCTGGTTTTGATTATGAAGGCGCCGAATACCTACACTCGTGAGGATGTTGTCGAGATAGATTGTCATGGTGGAGTAGTCGTAGTAAAAAAGGTACTTGAAACCGTATTAAAAAATGGGGCAAGATGTGCAGAGCCGGGCGAATTCACAAAACGTGCCTTTTTGAATGGAAGGATAGATTTGTCTCAGGCAGAGGCTGTGGCAGATATTATCAATGCAAAAAGCAGCATTGCGCTTGATGCATCTCTTTCACAGCTCAAAGGAAATATAAGAGATATTATAAAAAAAGAGCGTGAGAAAATTGTATACCATATAGCTTATATAGAAGCAGCATTAGATGATCCTGAACATATGAATGTTGATAACTATGGGGAAGAATTGAAGGAAGATGTAGATAAAATACTTATTGATCTTGACAGATTGTTGAAAACTTCTGAAAATGGAAAGATAATATCTGAAGGGATTAAAACAGTGATATTAGGAAAGCCGAATGCAGGAAAATCATCACTGATGAATACACTGCTCGGTGAGGAGAGAGCAATAGTGACTGATATTGCTGGAACAACAAGGGATACTTTGGAAGAGTCTATGAGGTTGTCAGAGCTTCAGTTAAATATTATCGATACAGCAGGAATCAGGCAGACGGATGATGTTGTAGAAAAGATCGGAGTGGAGCGTTCGAAAGAAATGGCGAAAAATGCAGACCTTGTGATTTATGTGGTAGATGCATCAGTTCCATTCGATGATAATGACAAGGATATCATTCAGATTATTTCTGATAAAAAATTTATTGTCTTATTGAATAAAACAGATTTAGAGTGTATAGTTAATGTGGAGGATATTAAAAATATTATCGATACAGATCCTATTGAAATTTCTGCCAAAAATAACATAGGGCTTGATATGTTTGAAAACAGAGTAAGAGAAATGTTTTATGATGGCAAGGTTTCATTTAATGATGAAATTTATATTACTAATTTGCGACATAAAGAATTATTATCAGAGGCAGTGAATAGTTTGAATCTTGTGAATGAGAGTATAGAAAGCGGAATGCCGGAAGATTTTTACTCAATCGATTTGATGAATGCATATGAAGTGCTTGGAAAAATTATCGGGGAAGCAGTCGAAGATGATGTTGTGAATGAGATTTTCAGTAAGTTTTGTATGGGTAAGTAGGTAGTTGAATTTGAAGCAACATTATATGGGAAATTGAATTTTATAATAGAGGTATGTAGTTTATTAATTATATTGAATTGTTTAGAGAGGTAGAATTGAAATGCCGAATATTTGTGAAGAGTATGATTTAGTTGTGGTTGGTGCAGGCCATGCGGGATGTGAGGCAGCACTTGCCGGTGCAAGGCTTGGACTTCGTACAATTATGTTTACGGTAAGTGTAGATAGCATTGCACTTATGCCTTGTAATCCTAATATTGGTGGAAGTTCAAAAGGTCATTTGGTGAGAGAAATAGATGCATTGGGTGGTGAGATGGGAAAAAATATTGATAAAACATTTATCCAGTCTAAAATGCTCAATTCTTCAAAGGGACCTGCTGTACATTCACTTCGTGCGCAGGCTGATAAGCAGGCATATACAAGAAGTATGAGGTTGGTACTTGAAAATACGGATAATCTTACAATAAGACAGGCAGAGGTATCTGAAATTATTGTAGATGATGGTGTGATAAAAGGTGTCAAAACTTTTTCAGGTGCAGAATATCACGCAAAGGCAGTAGTACTATGTACGGGAACTTATCTCAAAGCAAGATGTATATATGGAGATGTGAGTAATTATACAGGACCAAATGGATTGCAACCTGCAAATTATCTGACAGATTCTTTGAAGGCAAATGGAATTGAAATGTTCCGGTTTAAGACAGGAACACCGGCAAGAGTTGATAAGCGTTCTATTGATTTTAGTAAAATGGAAGAGCAGTTTGGAGATGAAAGAGTTGTTCCATTTTCATTTTCAACAGATCCTGAGTCGGTTCAGAAGGAACAGGTTTCATGCTGGCTTACATATACAAATGAGGAAACTCACAAAATTATAAGGGATAATCTTGACAGGTCGCCTTTATTTTCGGGAGCAATTGAGGGAACAGGTCCAAGATATTGTCCTTCGATTGAAGATAAAGTAGTAAAATTTGCTGATAAAAACAGACATCAGGTATTTGTTGAACCGGAAGGATTGTATACAAATGAGATGTATCTTGGTGGAATGTCAAGTTCACTTCCAGAAGATGTGCAGTATGCAATGTATCGGACCGTCAGGGGACTTGAAAATGTGAAAATAGTGAGAAATGCATATGCGATAGAGTATGACTGTATCAATCCTATGCAGCTTAAGTTGACTTTGGAATTTAAGAAAATTAAAGGATTGTTCAGTGGTGGTCAGTTTAATGGAAGTTCAGGATATGAGGAAGCAGCGGCGCAGGGATTGATAGCAGGTATCAATGCATCGTTATATGTGCTTGGAAGAGAACAGATTGTACTTGACAGGTCTCAGGCTTATATCGGTGTTCTCATAGATGATTTGGTTACAAAAGAAAATCATGAGCCATACAGAATGATGACTTCCAGAGCAGAGTACAGGCTTTTGCTTAGACAGGATAATGCAGATATCAGATTGAGTAAGATAGGATATGAAGTAGGACTTGTAAGTAAAGAAATGTATGACAAGGTTTGCAAAAAAGAGGAACTCATTGAGAAAGAAATTGAGAGATTGAATAAAGTTCCAATTGGGGCAAACAGTGAGGTTCAGAAGTTTTTGGAAGAGCATGGCAGTACACCTTTAAAAACGGGTTCAACACTTGCAGAATTGATTAAACGACCTGAGCTTAATTATGATATGCTTAAAGTATTCGATTTAAACAGAGTGGACTTGCCTTATGATGTAATCGAACAGGTAAACATTCTTATTAAATATGAAGGTTATATTACAAGACAGCTTAAGCAGGTAGAGCAGTATAAGAAGCTGGAAAATAAAAAGATAGATGAAGAGATTGATTATAATGATGTAAAAAGTCTCAGAAATGAGGCAAGACAGAAATTAAATAGTGTAAGACCTTCATCAATAGGACAGGCATCAAGAATATCGGGCGTTTCTCCGGCAGATATATCAGTACTTCTTATTTATTTGGAACAGTACAATCATGAAAAACATTTGAAAGATAAGTTGGAAAATGGTTGAAATAAAAATGCTAGTATATAAAATATAAATAAAATAAAGGTAACAAATTAATATGTATCATAAAGAATATATATATGAACAATTCAAAAAAATTAATATAGAACTAAATGAAAAACAAATTAATCAATTTTATCATTATTTTGAAATGATTGTTGAAAAAAATAAAGTTGTCAATTTAACAGCAATTACAGAATATGAAGATGTAGTGATTAAGCATTTTGTAGACAGTGTTCTCGTATCACAAATTGATGGTATCAGAAACTTATTAGAAGTTAATGAAAATACAGAGGTGCAATTGATAGATATTGGTACAGGAGCAGGCTTTCCGGGAATACCATTAAAAATAGTATATCCGAACATTAGTATTACATTATTAGATTCACTTAATAAAAGAATTACTTTTTTGAATGAAGTGATTGAACAATTGGAATTAGAGGATGTAAATTGTATTCATGGAAGAGCAGAAGATTTTGGTTCCAACAATGATTATAGAGAAAAATATGATATATGCGTTTCAAGAGCAGTGGCGAATCTTTCAACATTAAGTGAATATTGTGTACCATTTATAAAAGTTGGGGGAATTTTTGTATCATATAAATCTTCAGGAGCTGCAGAGGAAGTAGTGAATGCGAAAAATGCAATGAAAAAATTAAATTGTCGAATCAAGGAAGTAAAAGAATTAGAACTTATTCAATCAAATGAAGTATATCAGAGAAATTTCGTGATAATAGAAAAGAAAAAAAATCTTGATAAGAGGTATCCTAGAAAGGCAGGAATGCCAGCCAGAAATCCTTTGTAGATGAATTGGTATGTAGATAGAGATGAATAAGTAATTTAGCTTACTATGTTATTTGTGATTATATTTGGAATATGAAAAGTAAAAAATTTTAGTAGAAGGTTGTGAATAAGATAATGAATAATTTAGTTTCTTATTTGAATAATGAAAGAAATAGTATTGCAAATTCTATCAACGAAATAAATGAGAAAATAAATAAGAGTAAATATGAATTAGAAAATATAGAGAAAAAAATTGTTGAACATTCTAAAAATGTTGATACAACTTATGAGATTTTTTCGCCAAATGCATATGATAAAGACTACTACATTATTGAAATTCAAAAACTCAATCAAACTAAAAATGAAATCAGTAAAAAAATAGAAAGTATGTTAGAAGAAGAAAATCAGCTTTTGAAACAACAAAGGGTAATTGAATTGGCATATGAAGATTATGTAAAATTCCAACAACATCTTTTTGAGGAAGAAGTAGAAAATAAAAGAATAATGGAAAAGAAAATAAATGAGTTAAATTTGAAACATTCAAATGAGATCATTCAAGTTTTGGAATACCAGATTAATAAAGATAATCATTTTTTAAGTGATGAAGTGGTAAGACAATTAGATATTATAAAAAATAAATTGTCTTTATGTGAAAATTTTGTTGACATGGATATCAACAGAGCAAAATTGGAAATGTTAAAAACAGCTGAAGAAGTATCTTATTTCAAAAAGCGACTAGACTCCGAAATGTTTCACGTGAAACATTTTGATAGTAACAGCAGACTTAATTTGAATAGTGAGATAAAAAAATTTATAAATCAATACAAAAAATCTATTAATGCTCAGCTTGAATACAATTATATTGGAAGAAAAATTGAAGATAGTTCTTATAATATTGTAAATCTTATTAGAATAATTAAAGAATCAATTGATAATGCTGATAATCATGCAAATGGAACTAATATTAGTGTTACAGTTATTGTTGAAGATAATAAGCTTAATGATGATTATTTTGATGATTATGATATAGAAAAGGCAGTGAACAATCAAAAGGAGAGTATTATTGATATAAGTATGTTTAATGCTAGGAGAGTTAGTAAAGAAGAAAAATATGAAGACTCAGATTTTCATGAATTTAAAGAGAATGCTGATATTGATAATTATAATTTAAATGATGAAGATGTAGGTCTATCTGATAATAGTTTAGAAAACATGGATATAGATTTAATTAATAACAGTGTAGAAAACAAAAATAAGGATTTATTCAGTAACAATATAGAAGCTTATGAAACAGATTCAGATTTATTTTCCAATTGTATTAATAATGATGAAACAAATAATAACTTATCAAATAGTAATGAAAATGATGAATTATTTAATACTGTTTTAAGTGATAAGGCCAACAAAGATATGCATCAGATTAATTTTATCATTGATGAAACGACTGATAAGTTTAATGTCATTATAAAAATATCTGATAATGGAGATGGATTTAATCTTTATAATGAAAATATGTTAATTGAAAATGGGCTGTTTGGTATTTATATGATGAAATACAGAACTAAAAAAATAAATGGTAAATTTCATATTCAATCTGATCAGGGTATAGGAACTACTGTAACTATTATTTATCAAGCAGGATAAAATTATATATTATTTAATCATACTGTGTAAAATAATTTTACACCAATTGATATTAGCCGATAAAAACAATAACATAGTTTACATTGATTATCATTTTATCGAATAGTCTATAAATTATATAAAAAATCTAGTGATTAATTTATATAATAAACAGATGGGAAGTAAGCAACTCTTATTATATCTGAAAAAGGATATAGTAGGAGTTTTTATTAATTAGAAATATTTTAGAATTACTTATGATTCTGCAACTTTGGAAATGGAAAAGTTATATAATATTGTAGGCAGTTACATATTAATTTGCTTGTAATAAACTGAAGATATTATTTAACATAAGTAGCAGATAGGAAAACAATGTCAATTTGTATAATGTTACTAGAAGAGAGGAGCATTTTTACGAGTTTAAATATTTGTATTAGTATAATTTATTGAAGAAAAGAAAAGCTGAATGGAGTGAAGCATTCCTTTCACTCGATAAATCAGCAACATACTCAAGGTCTGGGGCACTATCATGTTGAAGAAGTGGTTAATGTTTCACGTGAAACATTTTATGGAAAAAAAATGGTATTTGTAGATTGAATTAGAAATAACAAATCTGTATATTATTACACGATTAGTGAATAATAACTATTTAGTAAAATTATCATAAATTTAATAATTATAGATGGATAAAAAAAAACATTCGTGCTATAATCGTGTAAGAAAATAAAACAAGGAGTAGTGCAAAATACACAGGTTAGAAGGTAAATCATAATAGCCTTAATATGCATGGATGAATAATGAGTAGAGTAATTGCAATAGCTAACCAAAAAGGTGGAGTAGGAAAAACAACAACATCTATTAATCTTTCAGCATGTCTTGCAGAAAAAGGGAAAAAGGTTCTTGTAGTAGATATTGATCCTCAGGGTAATACGACAAGTGGGTTTGGAGTGGACAAGAATAATCTTGAGAATACAATATACGAATTATTTCTTGGAGAGTGCGATATAAATGATTGTATGATTAAAGATGTCATTGAAAATCTTTCTTTGTTACCGGCTAATGTGAATTTATCAGGAGCAGAGATTGATTTGCTCAGTGTGGATAAAAGAGAATATATTTTAAAAAAGTATATTGACAAAGTAAGAGATGAATATGATTTTGTGATAATAGATTGTCCTCCTTCATTGAATATACTTACTGTGAATGCGATGACCACGGCTGACACTGTTTTAGTAACGATACAGTGTGAATATTATGCATTAGAAGGATTATCACAGTTAATACATACTATCAATCTGGCAAAGAGCAGATTAAATCCATCACTCGAGATGGAAGGTGTAGTATTTACAATGTATGATGCAAGAACAAATTTATCTTTAGAAGTAGTAGAGAATGTAAAGCAAAGTCTTTCACAAAGTGTATATAAAACAATTATACCAAGAAATATAAGACTGGCAGAAGCACCTAGTCATGGTATGCCAATCAATCTGTATGATTCAAAATCTGCAGGTGCTGAAAGTTACAGACTATTAGCACAGGAAGTGATATGTAATGATGAGGGAATAGAATTTGATATCAATAGTTTTAAAGATAGTAATGAAAAAACTGGATCAAAGGAAAACGATAAGAATAAAAATACGAAAAAAGGGAGAGTATCTAAGATAAAAAAAAGGATCAATAAGGAAAAATAGAAGTAAGATATTATTATAGATAATCTCTTTATTATACGTTAAAATGTATAAAATAAAGAGATTAAATTAAGTAATTAATGTCAAATGCAATAGAGATGTTGCATTAACTAAAATATCAATAAAATAGAAACGTTGTATTAAGTAAAAATACTAGATTAAAAGAAATTGTTAAAAGAGGTAAAAATGGCAACAAAAAGAGGATTGGGTAAAGGATTAGATTCACTGATTCCTATTGGTGAAGTAAAAGAAATTAATAAGCATACTGTTTCAAAGGAAGTAGAAGATGGAGTTACTACAATAAAAGTTAATTCGATAGAACCAAATAGAGAACAGCCAAGGAAGAATTTTAATGAGGATTCTTTGATTGAATTGGCAGAATCTATAAAACAGCATGGAATAATACAACCTTTAGTAGTTCAGAAAAGGGATGATTATTATGAAATTATTGCCGGTGAAAGAAGATGGAGAGCAGCAAAGCTGGCAGGAATTAAAGAAGTACCTGTTATTATAAAAGATTATACAGGTCAGCAAGTAGTTGAAATTGCACTTATAGAAAATATCCAGAGAGAAGATTTGAATCCAATTGAAGAGGCGATGGCTTTTAAGAGACTTATGACAGAGTATCATTTAAAGCAGGATGAATTGGCAGAGAGAGTATCAAAGAGTAGAACGGCAGTTACAAATTCTATGAGACTTCTAAAATTGTCAGATCCTGTTCAGCAGATGGTGATAGAAAATCTTATCTCAAGTGGCCATGCAAGAGCGTTGCTTTCGATTGAGGATCAAAATACTCAGGAAAGAATTGCTGAAAAGATAATGGATGAAAAATTGAGTGTAAGAGAAACAGAAAAACTTGTTAAAAAATTAACAACCTCAAAAGAAAAAAAACAACCTGAGCCAATTGTAAATGAGTTTGTTTACAGAGATATTGAAAGTAAAATAAAGGATATTGTGGGTTCAAATGTTAAAGTAAATCATAAAGCAAATGGAAAAGGAAAAATTGAAATAGAGTATTATTCAAATGCAGAACTAGACAGAATATATGAGTTATTTTTAAATATGAATAAATAATTTTTTTGATGGAGAATAACATGGAAAGTAAATTACTAGAACAATTGGGATTGGAAAATCTTGATCCAGCATATTTTATTTTAGGATTGATAATAATATGTATAGGTTTATTATTATATATTATTTATGTGAATAAGAAATTAACAGTATTGACAGAAAAGTATAAAAGATTTATGAGTGGCAAAGATGGAAAAACTCTTGAGCAGACAATTACAAGACGATTTAATCAGGTTGATACTGTGATGTTGGATAATAAAGAGATAAATGATAAAATAGATGCTATAAATGAAAATATGTTAAAAGTATTTCAAAAGATAGGAATTGTCAGGTATGATGCTTTTAATGAAATGGGTGGAAAACTAAGCTTTGCTGTTGCGCTACTTGACAAAGAAAATACGGGATTTGTAATGAATTCCATGCATAGCAGAGAAGGATGCTATACTTATATAAAAGAAATTATAAAAGGGGAATCGTATGTAATTTTAGGTGAAGAAGAAAAAGAGGCGGTAGATAAAGCTGTCAATTCTGATAATTACATGGAATAATCTGCACCAAAGTTATCTGCACCGGTACAAGTTACAAGTAGTATATATAATATGGCAGTTATATGAGGAAACGAGGAAAAATGCATAATTATTTTAGAGCAATTGGTTTTGGAAAAGGATATAAGAAAAATTTAATAAGAAGTATTATCAGCAAAACTGTGTATGATTACAGCAAGAATAATACAAAAGATACATTTGGAAAGATCATAGAAATTTTTGTTAAGTTTGATAAATCAATAGGGCTAGTAATTCATGGTGAGTTTGTTGAAAATGATAAATTTGAGATAGAATATGTTTTTCCATATTTGAAGGCAAAAAATTTCTCTTTTTATGAAGAAATTGTCATAGAAAAGAATGTATATAATTATTCATTCTCAGCGGGGTGCGATAATAAAAGTACAGGGGTTACAATCATTTTTTATCTACAGAATGATTTGGATTATGTCAATAATCGATTTCCAAATAAACTATCAGCGGAAGTAGGACTGTCAGGTCTCGCACTTGATGGAAAGATTATTTTTCCTGCTAAGGAATACGATGAGTATAACTCAACATATAATAAGATGATGCAGGATAAAATAAGACTTATTACAAAGGCGCAAAATGGTGATGAAACAGCAATGGAGAACCTTACAATTGATGAAATGAATGAGTATACAAAATTGTCAAAAAGAATTATGACTGAAGATGTTTTAAGCATTGTAAATACAAGTTTTATGCCGTATGGAATGCAGTGTGACAGATATACAGTGATAGGCAAAATTCTTGATATCGAGGTTTGTACTAATAGAATTACAAAAGAGAAAATTTATAATATGACATTAGAATGTAATGAGATAATTTTCAATATTGCGATTAATGAAATTGATTTGATTGGCCAGCCGAAAGTGGGGAGAAGATTTAAAGGAAATATCTGGTTGCAGGGTGTGATTAAATTTTAAAATAGTTAGAGAATTTATTACACATCGCAGATGTACGAATTATGCAAATGGGTATTCAGTTTGGTGGAGATACTGTAACCATTTGTAATATATTTAGAATATCACATACTTGACTAACGAAGTTAACTATGATAAAATTTGTAGTAGCGATGTTCGTGTAGCTCAGCAGGATAGAGCACTTGCCTCCTAAGCAAGGGGTCGTACGTTCGAATCGTATCACGAACGCTATTAGTCATCCTTCGCGTTATATAGAAGTGATGGCTTTTTTATTTATCCGGGTAGAATAGTAATTATGTAATAAATTATATGGTAAATCAAAGGATTGTGGCATGAATTATATAGTATTGGATTTAGAATGGAATCAGCCTATACATACAGATTCAAAATCAAATGAGATTACAAAATCAAAGTATATGTTATTTGAGATTATTGAAGTAGGTGCTGTAAAGCTGGATGAAAATTTGAATGAGATTGATAGATTTAATAAACTAATTAAACCTGTTCTTCACAAAAAAATAAATCCCATTATCAGTAATATTACAGGGATAAAAGAAAGAGATTTAAGCAAGGAAAAAAAATTTCCTGCGGTGTTTGAAGAATTTATTAATTGGTGTGGAGAAGATTATATTATGTGTACTTTTGGAAATCAGGATATTTATGAGCTTGAGATTAATATGCAATATCATAATATCAACATTCCATGGAAGTACCCATTGAAATATATAGATGTGCAAAGAATTTTTTCGATTGAAAATGATGAAATTAATGAACAGAGATCGCTTGAGATGGTTTGCATGTTTATGGGAGTATCAGGAAAAAATGCATATCACAGAGCACTCAGTGATGCAATTTATACAGCAGAAATTATGAAAAAAATGAATCGAAATAATTTCGAAAAGTATATGTCATTAGATTATACTAATCTTCCGTTAGACAGAAGTGAAGAAAAGGAAATTAATCTTGGAACGCATTTGGAGTTTTTATCAAGAAGTTTTAAAGATAAAGAAGAAATGCTTGCAAATAAGGATATATACATCACACGTTGTCCGGTTTGTCTGAAAAAATGTAGAAAGAAGATAAAATGGTTTTCGGATGGGGCTAAATATATTTGTATGGCGAGATGTGAGAATCATGGATTGATGGAAGGAATCTTATATATAAAAAAGAATTACAATGGTTATTATATTGTGAGAAAAACGACAGGTGTAGATGAAGAACGATTTATGGATGTTGTTAAAAAAAGAAATATATTAAAAGAAAAGAGAAAAATCAGAAGAATAAAAGAAAAGGAAAAAAAGAAAAAATTCAATGATTAGAAAAATAAAAATGAGAGATGTCAAAAGTCAAATGAATTTTGACATCTCTCATTTTTCTCATGTTAATGAATGTTAATAATATATTTTGATTGATAAATTACAATATTATCAATATCGAATGCTTGTTATTAAAAATCTTCCTTATATTTTTTAGGTAATGACTGATTAAAGTTTTCAAATAAAGTTTCAATCTCTTCAAGTAAACAGTCAACACATCCAAAGAATGCATCATTGTTACATGGATCATCAAATTTATCACGAATCGTTGCAAGCTGGTCGATTGCTGAATTTAAACGATTTTTACCTGAATTGTTAAGATAGAGAATATATCTGCTTCGTTCATTTTCTTCAGGAGTCATCTTTTTTAGAGCAACTTCAACATTTGGCTTTTCTCCAATATATCTGTATGTTATCGCAGGAGAAGCGTGATTAAATAATTGCTGCAAATAAGCAATGTCTCCTGTCGATTTATAGTAGCGCCAAGCAAATGTTTTTCTCATTGTCTGGGCACCTAAAGCTGATAAGCCAACCTGTTTTCCAATAGTTTTGAAAACTCTGTAGGCTTGTTCGCGTGACAGAGGAGCAGAAGAATTAGGATGTCCTAAAATAAGGTAAGAATTAGGATTTTTTCCTTCTATATATCCATTAATTGCTTCTTGTACGTCTTTTGGAATTTCATATGTACGTTTCACTTTGTGTGCTCCAATATAAACATCAATTGATTTCTTTTGGTATACATCTTTGTTTTTTAGACGTAAAATATCCTGCAGTAACAGCCCAGTTCCAATACCGATTTCAAACATGATATAATACTTCTCATCTACTTTTCTAAGTCCCTGTTTGAATCGTTCTAATGTTTCATCATCTTTAATTGGAGATACCCAACCCATAAAAACACCTCTTTCATTTTAAGTTTCATATTCAATTTTAATATTAAATATGGATTTTTCTAAATAATTTATTGTTTTAAAACTAGCAATTAATAAGTTTAGATGTATTACAGTATTAAATAAATTCATTAGTAAATCAAATTTGCAATTAATGTATTTTATATTATCTGCGTCGTCTTCTGCTTGACGAGTAAGAGATACTGTTGGAAGAAGATCTGGAATATGAGCTTCTGCGTCGTCTTTTTTTAGAATTTCTATTTGCATGAAAAATTCTGTTGTATATAAATGCAATAATTGCAAGTATTGCAAATACACCACCAAGCAGCCAGCGAATATTGATGTTGATATATTTGTCTTTTTTTTGTTTTACAGTTGTTGGTGTTTCTTTTGCAGGTCCAAACTTAAATGATTCATCATTCTTGTGAAGAAGGAGATCTGCTTCACCTACTTTTACATCATTATAGTAGTAATTTAGTTTAGCAATTTTTGAGTCGTCAGCAACAATATCTTCATCATCAAATGTAAGTTTGGAAGTGCAGTCAGTAATTTTAATGTCTTTAGGAAGAACAACATTTCCATCAGTGCTTAGTTCTATGAGTGAAGAATCTGTGTCAAAAACACTGTTTAAATTGGAAAAACTGCCTAATCCATTAAATGTAAATTTTGATTCGTTTTCAGATATATTGGTAAGCGCAAAATTGTCAAAGCCATAATCAAGCAGTAATCTTGTATCATTGTAAATATTTGCACCGTTTGATTTCATTACAACACTTATAAGCGTCATTCCGTTACGTTTTGCAAATGTAACAAGTGTTGAGCCGGACTGGTCAACATATCCGGTCTTGCCGCCAAGTGCACCTTCATAATAATTCTGATTAGATGGAAATAGCATTTTATGTCTGTTATATATCATTTGTGTTTCAGCATTTTTATTTGTTACAGGTATTTCATAAGAAGTATTTGCCTCAATTTTTAAGAATTCATCAAGTTTAATTGCATCTCTTGTAATCATAGCCATATCATAGGCAGTAGTGTAATGGTCTTCTGAAAATAATCCGTTAGGATTACTGAAGTGTGTACCAAGAGCACCGGCTTCTTTGGCACGTTCATTCATCATATCAGCAAATACAGAAATGGCAACAAGTTCTTCATTATAGTCTTCTCCTGATGCTTTGAGTTCTTCAATTTTATCTGTAAAAGCAGTAGTTCTTCTTGCTACATACTCACCAGTTGCATTTGCACATTCGTTTGCAGAGGCAAGCATAACAGCGTAGAGAGTATCTTTGAGGGACAGAAGTTCACCCTCCTGTCTTGCAATACTGGCATCACCGATCTCGAGAGAATAGACATCATAATGATAATATTCAACCATATCTGAAAGATTGCCATTTTCAAGAGCCAGCATCGTAGTCATAATTTTTGTGATACTTGCAGGATACATCTGCTGATGGCAGTTTTTGTCATACAGAACAGTTCCTGTGGATGCCTCGATAAGTACGCCCGCCTCTCCGAATATCTCAGGGGCACCAGGCCATGCTACATTTTTCGTAGACTCTGTCTGCGTCTGAGAATTTATCGAATCATTTACAGTGGAATTGTTATTGGAGATATCGTTTGCTGAATTATCAGAAGACTCTGTATTGTTTTGTGAAGTCTCTACAGATGTTTCCGTGGACTGTGTTTCATCTGGTTCGGCATATGTTGCTGCACAGTCACCGGCAATAAGAGAAAATGATGTGATAATTGCTAGTGACATTGTAAAAAATTTATGTAGAAATTTGTTTTTTGAATTCATATTTATACCTTTCGAAAATTTAATTTTATATGCCTATATAAAATGACTTTAAAATTATGTATAGTTGTTTTTCGTTAGCATTTTCAAATAGGCTGTACATAAAAGTACATTGTAATATTATACACGATTGAAATTAAATATGCAACTAATTAAAGTCATTTTTTGTTATGAGAACTATTAATTTATATAATCAAACTTCGCACATAAATTTAGCGCATTCCAGCGACAGCATCATGCATCGAGTAAAAACAATTATGGAGGAGTTTGAAGCCAGATTTTGAATGGATCACAATATGCAATAAATCTTAAACCATCCAACTTCAATTCAAATATATAATCAGAATTATCAAATGGTTTAACCTGTTCAGTTTTATAATCAAAAATATCCAATGATAAAAAACTCATTTATAAATTAGCAAATAACCGATTAGAAAAAATACATTGACAAGACAAATTAAATTAACTATAATATTTGCAAATTTATATGGGACTTTTGCAAAGTGACATGCTCAGCGAAAGGTTTTAACTTCCAGAGATCGGTATTCAATGGCTGGGAGAATCTAAGTGATAAAGATCAGAAGTGAGATGTGGCTTGGGTTAAAAGGCTGCTTTTAAGTTTTGAGAAGTATAGTGGTACGGAGGGAGCAATTCATGGCTGAGAAAAAGAAAATGTTGTACATAGTTGAAGCTATGGGTGGAGGCGTTTTTACCTACATAGTGGATTTGGCGAATGAACTTGTAAATGACTATGACATGTACATTGCATATGCAGTGCGTAAACAAACACCGAAAAATTATAAAGAATACTTTGATAAAAGAGTTCATTTAATTGAAGTCAAAAACTTTGGTAAAGCAATTAATCTGGCGAAGGATATCGCGTCATTCTTTGAAGTTAAAAGGATTGTTGCTAAGGTGAAGCCGGATATGATTCATCTTCATAGTAGTAAGGCTGGAGCGATTGGGCGTATGGCGTTTAATGGGAAAATTCCTATGTTTTATACGCCACATGGCTACAGTTTTTTAATGGAAAATTACAAGCCGATGAAACGCAGAATGTTCAAGTTGATTGAATGGTTTTGTGCTAAAAGAAATTGTACTACTATCAGTTGCAGCGCAGGTGAGCATCAGGAAACTCTAAAACTTACAGATAAAGCTATCTATGTAAACAACGGTATTAATATAGTAGAACTTCAGAATATCATGGATAATACTAAGGAAATACCACACCCTTTTACAGTATTTACATTGGGGAGGGTTTGTTATCAAAAGAATCCGCATTTATTTAATGAAATAGCTGAAAAGTTGCCGGATATCAGATTTGTCTGGATTGGTGATGGAGAACTTCGTGAGGAGTTAAAGAGTGAAAATATTGAGATGACTGGTTGGACAGAGAGAGCTGATGCCATCAAATATGCAGTGAATGCAGATGTATTTCTGCTCACTAGTCGTTGGGAAGGTTTGCCGATAAGCTTACTTGAGGCTATGTATATGAAGAAAATTTGTGTTGTTAGCAATGTGATTGGCAACAAGGATGTAATTCATAATGGTGAGAATGGATTTGTTTGTAATACAGTAGATGAGTTTGTAAGAGCGATAAGCGAAGCAAAGAATGAAATCACTCAAGAGCTTTCTGATAATGCCTATGCAGATATTCTACAACAATATAATACAAAGGTAATGGCTCAGTCATACAAAAATATTTACAAAAATGCTGAAAAGTAAGTGATTGGAAATAGTAGTAATATGGGTGAAGCAAAAAAGTAGGTATAGTAGCAAGGTGGGTAAACCAACTTGAATACTTGTTGAAACAATCAGAGAACCGCTGATATCAAAATGGGAGATATTAGCGGTTTTTCTATAACAAGATAGACGGAATTTCTGCGAATTATCCGTTACTTGAGGGGAATCCTTACAGAGAGCTGGCGATTAGTCAGCTTGGTGGAAAGGCAGGCGGAATATTTACACTCAGAGTCAGAACAAAAGAGAGGGCTTACAAGCTTATGAATCAACTTAAATATTCGCTAAAAGCTACGAATATAGGCGATTCGAGAACACTTGTTATCCACCCTGCATCTACAATATATATCCATAGTACACAGGAGCAGAAGATTGCGGCAGGTGTATATGAGGATTCGATACGTGTCAGTGTCGGTATAGAGGATATTGAAGATTTGATAGAAGATTTTAGAAATGCGATTGAAAGTGACTAGAAAACGAATGTGTATTGATAGTATGAAAAATGAATTATGAGAAAGGAGTGAGCATATGGCTACAGATTATGCACTTTTGAAAAAAGGTGGTTTCATGAGGCAAAAGCAGAAGAATAATTTTTCTCTGCGATTAAGAGTAGTAGGTGGCAACATCTCTGCAAAACAGCTTGCAAAGATTGCCGAGGTTGCAGAAAAGTATGGTGATGGTCATGTACATCTGACATCGAGACAGAGTGTTGAGATACCGTTTATCAAACTGGATCAGATAGATGAGGTGAAGAATGCACTTGCAGAAGGTGATGTAGAACCGGGGGTATGTGGTCCAAGAGTGAGAACGATTACGGCATGCCAGGGTGCTGCTATTTGTCCAAGTGGCTGTATAGATACTTATGCTCTGGCAAAAGAACTCGATGACAGATATTTTGCAAAGGAGCTTCCGCACAAGTTTAAATTTGGTATCACGGGATGTCGCAACAATTGTCTGAAATCAGAGGAGAATGATGTTGGTATCAAAGGCGGAATCAGGGTAAAACCTATTCCTGAAAGCTGTATCAAGTGTGGTCTGTGTATCAAGGTCTGTCGTGAGGGTGCGCTTGTGATGGAGGATGAAAAAATTGTTTTAGATACAGAAAAATGTAATTATTGCGGAAGATGTGTCAAATCCTGTCCTACAGATGCATATGAGCAGACACAGGGTTATGTAGTATCATTTGGCGGTTTGTTTGGCAATAAAATTAATCAGGGAAAAGAAGTGGTAGACTTTATTGATGACCACAATACTTTACTGAGAGTATGTGATGCAGCAGTAGAATTCTTTAAGAATAATGCAAATGCCGGAGAAAGATTTAAATTTACCATAGACCGTATTGGACGCGACAAATTTGAAGAGGTAATAAAGGAGGCAATTAAGAATGAGTGAATTGGAACTTGACGGAATAAAGATTGATGAAGAAGTGGATATCACAGATGTTGTTTGCCCGGTCACTTTTGTAAAGGCAAAGGTGGCACTTGAGGAATTGGATGATGGTCAGGTGCTTTCTGTTCATTTAAATGATGGAGAACCGGTACTGAATGTGCCAAGAAGCATTAAGGAAGAGGGACATCAGATTCTAAAACTGATTGATAATGGCGATGGTACATACAATCTGTTAGTGAAGAAAGTTGAGGAGTAGAGATGGCAGTTAGAGTAAACAAAGACAATTTCGATGAAAATGTGTTAGGCATAGGACTTCATCTGGTAGATTTCTACTCAGACAGCTGTGTACCTTGCAAGATGATGTCACCGATTCTCGCTGATATTGAAGAAGAATTTGGTGAAAAGTTATCTGTAGCAAAAGTAAATTCAGCTTATGATGCAGAGCTTGTAGAAAAGTATGAAGTGCAGTCGGCTCCTACACTTATTTTTATTAAAGACGGCGAGGAAATAGGAAGATTCAGAGGTGCACAGAAAAAGGCAGATTTGGTAAAATTTATTAATGAAAATATTTAGTGGAAATCAAACATCATTTAAATAAATGCAATTGAAAATAATATTTTAAGAAAGAGATATATATCATGAAAATAACAGTAGCAGGAGAACAGAAAGAAGTAAAGGATGCAATTACAATTGCTGAGTTGATTATTTAGGAAAATGTGGAGACACCTGAGTATGTAAGTGTATCTATTAATGAAGAATTTGCTAAGCGTGAGGATTTCGAGACACAGACACTTAGCGAAGGTGATGTCGTAGAATTTTTATATTTTATGGGAGGTGGAAGATAGTGGCTTTCACAAACGAACAGCTGGAGAGATATTCCAGACATATTATATTAAAAGAAGTAGGACCGAAGGGACAGAAGAAACTTTTGAATGCGAAAGTTCTTATCATAGGTGCCGGCGGTCTTGGTGCACCGGCAGCTATGTATCTGGCAGCAGCAGGTGTTGGTACAATCGGAATAGCAGATGCAGATGAGGTAGATTTGTCTAATCTCCAAAGACAGATTATTCATGCTACAGAGGATCTTGGAAAAGCAAAGGTACAGTCTGCAAAAGAGACTATGGAAAAAATGAATCCTGATGTAAAGGTCAATACTTATCGTACATTTGTAACATCAGAAAATATATTGGATTTGATAAAGGATTATGATTTTATTATTGATGGAACGGATAATTTCCCTGCAAAGTTTCTGATTAATGATGCGTGTGTGATGGCTAAAAAACCATTTTCCCATGCTGGAATCATCAGATTTAAGGGACAGCTTATGACATATGTTCCGGGTGAGGGACCATGCTACAGATGCGTATTCAAAGATCCGCCTCCAAAGGATGCCGTGCCTACATGTAAACAGGCAGGTGTCATCGGTGCCATGGGTGGTGTTATTGGAAGTCTGCAGGCGATGGAAGCTATCAAGTATATCACAGGTGTCGGTGATCTTTTGACAGGTTCACTGCTTACATATGATGCAATTAAGATGGATTTCAGGAAAATCAAACTTCCACACAAGGTCTCAAATTGTCCGATATGTGGTGATAACCCGACTATTACACATCTTATCGATTATGAACAAGTTGAGTGTGATGGTGTGTAGAGTGATGATGTACCCTGCTTTGCAAATAATGTACAAAGAGACAGAGGGGCGTGCCGATGGACTTGTCATCATCGAAAAGTGTAATATTGATGTTTTAAAGAGATGGCAGGGTAAATATAAAAATATTGTTTCTATCAATAGGAATTCTACAAATTATGAAGTAGATGAAGTGATATGTGATGGAAAAAAAATAGCCATAAAAGCTGTTGAATATTTGATTTCGTTAGGACACGAACAGATAGCATATGTGGGAGAATGCCGTAATGAAACTAGATATAAGGGTTATGTTGAGGCACTCAACAACCATAATATAGATGTAGTTTGTGAACTGATTATTGAAACAAAACAGACAGAGGTCGAAGGTTTTGAGGCAATGAAAAAAATTTCAAAACTTGATGAACTTCCGACGGGAATCTATTGTGTAAATGATATCACGGAAATCGGTATGCTGAAATATTTAAACAAAGCGAAAATGAGACGATATATGCCATCCATTATTTCTAGTGATGACATAGAAGAGGCACAATTTACAAATCCTATGCTGACGACTATCCGGCTTCCAAGGGATGAGATGGGTAGACTGGCAATCAGCATATTGTTAGACAGAATCAGAGGCGGACATACCAGTGCTGCCAGAATAGAACTTGAGGGAAAACTTATTGTGCGAAACAGCTGTATGGCAGCTTCTGAAAATGCGTGGAGTGATTATGTTATATAAATCTTGGGGACAAAAAGTATTTTTACGGAATAGTGATAATTAACATAAATTGTAATGAAAGGCAGTCTGATATACAGAAACGATGGTATATCAGGCTGTTGTGCTGTTTTTTATTGGTTGTGGTTGTTTTTTTTGTTAGTTTAAGTTATTATTTTAAGGAAATGAAATGCAGCAATGAATATTGATTGTATGCAGACTTTGGTTTATTAAAAATTATGTCAGATAAGAGAGGTATATAAAGTGAGACTTCGAAACGTGAAAGGTTCCCGCGAGGCAATAGCAGACAGTGAATTTACAATTAATGATTTTAAGGAATATGCAGGAAGATGGAACGAACTTTTTGAAAATGATAATCCCATCAGAATTGAAATAGGAATGGGAAAGGGCAAGTTTATCACTGAGCTTGCTCTCAACAATCCCGATATTAATTATATAGGAATTGAAAAGTATTCAAGCGTATTGATTCGGGCAATTGAAAAGAGAAGGGAGCTAGATATCAATAATCTTGTTTTTATACGAATGGATGCAGTTGAAATTGAAGAGGCGTTCGGGGAAGGAGAAGTAGACAAAATCTATCTTAACTTTTCAGATCCTTGGCCAAAGGACAGGCATGCGAAACGTAGATTGACATCAAGACAGTTTTTTGAGAGATATGACCATATTTTGAAAAACAGTGGAAATGTAGAATTTAAGACAGATAACAGACCATTGTTTGATTTTTCTCTTGAAGAAATTCCGCAGACAAAGTTTAAAATTGATGAATATACATTTGATCTGCACGGTGATAAATCAGCAGCAATCTACGAGGGAAATGTTACAACAGAATATGAGGAAAAATTTGTTGAAAAAGGAAATCCGATATGCAAGTTAATTGCTTCAAGAACATAAGATAACTTATCAGGTGTTTATAAAAAGATAATGGAGGGGAAAAATGATGCCATGTGGATGTCAACGAAAAAGAAGATGCGGGCGGAGGCCAAAATCCAGAAAAAGGGCTAGTTTTAACAGGTTTTGCTGTAAATTGAAGAAATCGTTTGATGAAATATACCAAATGTTTAATCCATAGCCCGTTCCAGTAAAAAGCAGCTGAAACTCTATTGATAAATAAGTATTTTCTTACGTGCAAGCACGGCGAATCTACTTATTTATCCCACTGAGCTGTAATAGTGACAAATAAAAGATAAAAAAATAAAAAAAGTACTTGCTTTTTTGGAATATGTGAGTTATAATCATTCTTGCGTTAAGAAATAAGCGCGATTAGCTCAGTTGGTAGAGCACCTGACTCTTAATCAGGGTGTCCAGGGTTCGAACCCCTGATCGCGCACTAAAGTACCAGTTTTGGAGACGGAAGAGCTCTGGGGTTGGTGCTTTTTTATTTGTTACATTTAAAAATCAATATAACGTTGTTAGAAATGTAAAGAGCGATAGAGGTAAGTCTATCGCTCTTTTGGTAAAGTTTTAAAAGGAGTCAGATATGAAATATGCAATTATTATTTTATGTGTATATGTAATTTTTCTTATAGGAAGAAGTAATGCACACAGTAGAACAAAGACAGATATAAAATATTTCCCATATAAAAAGAAACATCTTCTGACAAAAGCAGAATATGTCTTTTATAATGAACTGGCAGCCAGGACAAAGAAATATAATATAATCATCTGTCCTAAAGTGAGAATGGAGGATTTTATTGATGTGACCGATATTCAAAATAGACAGAAGTACAGAGGATATATTAAGTCAAGACATGTTGATTTTTTACTGTGTGACTCAAAATTGAATATTTTAGGAGCAATAGAATTAGATGATCCATCGCATAATTATGAATCTGTACAGAGAACAGATGATTTTAAGAATAAAGTGTACAATGCTATTGGGGTGAAATTATATAGAATTACCTATCAACAGGAATATGACTTGCAGATTACGAATATGTTAAAGGATCTGACTGACAGATATAAGAAGCAGAATTAATATAAAAAATAATATTAATGGCTGCCACACTAACCGGTTAGCTGCGTATTATAGTAATTTTATGAATTTTAGAATACTATATATTGCAGTTTTTAGTGTGACAGCCATTGATGGAATCTGCTATTTAATGCAGTTATTTGTTCAGACTATTTGTTACGGACATTTAGATATCATGCGTTATACAATTAATTATTCTACTTTTTTATCTAAACGGATAGATTTTTCTTTTAACCGTCTGCTGATAAATCCTTCTATTAGAAAGGCAATGATACCTACACAAGGAACACCGAGAAACATTCCTAACGGTCCGGCAATCCAACCGCCAACTGTTATGGCAAATATAATCCACACAGGACGCAGACCGATACTTTCACCGAGAATCTTTGGTCCAAGATAGATACCATCAAATTGTTGCAGAATAAAAATCATGACGGCAAAGATAAGTGCATGATTGAAACTTTTGGTTAACAGTATCAGTATGGCGGGTACAGCACCTATGAACGGACCGAAATAAGGAATCATATTAGTAATTCCAACAATTACACTTATGAGCATGGCATAATCAAGGTTAAGTATTCTCATGAAGAGAAAACACATAAATCCTATAATGACCGAATCTATCGTTTTGCCAACAACAAAGCTGCTGAAAATTTTGTTGCAGTCATGAAGCAGATGAATAAATTTTTCGGCTTTTTCTTTTTTGGCAACAGCAAAAATCAGTCTTTTAGAATTAAGTAACATTCGTTCTTTGTCAATCAGAAGATAGCATGAAACCATTATAGCAATAAGAATATTGATAGCCCATGAAATAACTGATACTGAGGTGTTGTAAAGCAGTGGAAGCAATGTATTTACAGAACCTTGCACGAAATCAATTATATTTGAGCTGTTATCCTTTGCAAGATTACTAATATAGGAAATGTTCCAGTCAGGATGTTTCTTACTTGTAGTATCAAGAAATTTTAAAAACTTATCGTAACTGTCCTGAATTCCTTCATAAATACTCTTAAGGCTTGAATATATTTCAGGAACTATTACAGAAATACAGATAACAATAATTCCTATTACCACAACATACACAAGTAGAATGGCCAAAAGTTTGCTGACATAATCCTTTTTTACACGAAACAGTTTTTTGAAAACAAGCCTGTCAACGAGCTTGACAAGCGGATTCATCAGATATGCGATAAGGATACCGATAAGGAAAGGTGACAGCATGTCAATAATTTTTGTAATAATATCAATAGTTCCTTTCCAGTCCCAGATAGCCTTAAATAATATAGTCGAAATACAAACAGTCAGAATAACATAAATGCATATTGTAAAATATCGGTTATTTTTTGTAAATTTATGTTTACTGTTATCTTCCATGCAATTCCTCCACATAAATTATAAATATTTTTTTAATTTCTGTTCAATCACAGATTTAGTCACAACGCCCTCTATTCGTCCGGCAAGAGTTCCGTCTTTAAAAATAAGAATTGTAGGAATTGAAAGTACCCTGTAGTCAAGAGCAATATCAGGATTTTTTTCAATATTAAGTCTGTTGATGATAATATTATCTTTATATTCCATTAAAATTTGGGTAATGACGGGAGCCATAACTTTACTTTGGGTACACCATTCAGCAAAAAAATCGACCAAGAACAATTTATCTGTTGCAGTTAATATTTCTTTAAAATCAGTTGAATTAATCTCTTTAATCATTATACTGTAAATGTCCTTTCAAATTTGATTTAACTAAATAAAATAATAACCTAAATCAGTAAAAAAAACAATAAAAGATTAATATCAATTTTCTAAAAAAGTTGTAAACATTCATTCCTTTTGATATAATTTAATAGACTGTTAATGTATCAATATCCTGCATCAACAAATCAGGGAGGAAATTTTAACAATGACAGTATATTTAGTTGATTTTGAGAATGTACGTTCTGCCGGGCTGAAAGGTGTTGAAAATCTTGATGAAGATGATAAGGTAATTATTTTCTATAGTAAGAATGCGGATGCTATTACTTTTGATGTCCATATGCTGCTCAGTAAAAGCAGAGCAGAGATTGAGACATATATGATAATCAGAGGAGGAAGAAATTCACTTGATTTTCAGCTCTCCACATATCTTGGTTATCTTGTTATGGAAAACAGATATAGAAATATCGTGATAATCAGTGCAGATAAAGGCTTTTTATGTGCAATCAATTTTTGGGACGAAAATAAAGAATTATGTAATGCACATATAACAATGAGTAAAAGCGTACAGGCATTTGTAAGTAATGAGCCGGATGATGATTTGGAAAATGATATGCTTGAATCTAAGTTTATTGAGAAGGTTTCAGTTCTGCCGCCTAAAAATATGTTTGATATTAAAGAAACGGTAAGACTGAATGACACACAGCCGCAGGAAGAAAGTACCTCAAATGAAAAATCTAAATTTGATAAGTCAAATGAATCTAAATTGATTGGTGTAAATCAAAAGGATAACAGAGAAAAACAAGAGATTAAAAATGACAGGTCATATTTTGACAACATAAGAACAGACAGACAGAAAAATTACAATTATTATGAAAATAGAAATGAAAACAGAAACGGAAACAGAAATGAAAATGGTTTCCAGAGAAACAGCAGACCGGAAAATACTCGGTTTAAAACAAACAGAACGGAAGGAAGTCAGGCAAGGAGCACAAATCAGTATCACTATAACGGGCGATTAAATTCACAAAAACCTGACAACAGTTCAGATAAGGAAAAATTTGTAATTGAATTGACAAAGAGACAGCCTGACAGACTGAGTACCAAAGCGGTAAATAAAGCGAGAGTCGCACTAACAGCAAAGCATGGAGTTGAACCGAAAAAGAAAGGGGCACCACAGATACAGAATCCTACATCAAAGAATAAGATATTTGCAGCAGAAGTCAAGCTTAATATCACAGATGATGTCAGAGAGATTGTTGGTGAAAAATATGGTGAAGAATACGTTCCTGTACTTGTAGAAGCGATAGGTAAATCTACAGGAAAACAGCATTTGTACAGAATGCTTGTCAGCAGATTGGGGCAGGATGTCGGTAAGGACATATATATGATGATTAAGGGCCAATATGCTAATTTAAAGAGAAAGTAGGGAATCGTCTTATTTCGTGTATGCGTTGCATACAGTAAGAAAAATGCGGATATTGATACAAAAACAGCAAAACGAATAAAAAGTAAATTGTATATGATGATGAAAATGATTATTCTTTAGAGATAAGAATTGAATATAAACAAGGTACATTTCTGTTTGCCTCAGATAACTGTCCTATCATGGGAGATTGAGCAGAAGTCATACAGTTTATTGATGAGGTAAACCCGAATGTAGATAAATGGCAGGGAGAAATCATAAACTATGGGAAAAGAAGTCAAAACAAATGCGATGAGAATACTTGACAAAAACAAAATAGAGTATGAACTGGGTATATATGAATGTGATGAATTTAAGGATGGAATCACAATTGCTGACAAGCTGGGACAACCTTATGAACAGTCTTTTAAGACACTGGTCACAATTGGCAAGAGTGGAAGCTATTATGTTTTTGTCATTCCGATTGATCAGGAGATTGATATGAAAAAGGCGGCGAAAGCAGTTGGAGAGAAGAATATTGAAATGATACATGTTAAGGATATCAATAAAGTAACAGGCTATATAAGAGGCGGCTGTACACCTATTGGAATGAAAAAACTTTATAAAACAGTCATTCATGAGACGGTGATGAATTTTGACAAGGTTATCATCAGTGGTGGAAGAATTGGTGCACAGATTTTTATCAGACCAAATGATCTGATAGCAGTGACAAAAGCAGATGTAACAGATGTAATAAAGTAAATAGGTATCAAGGGGTCAAAATATTTTTTGACCCCAATATCATATTATGAATGAATTATACAAAATAATACAGATAAAAGAGAATGGAATTGAAGGAGGAAGATTGATGTACTGGAAACTTGTGATATTATTTGGCGTGTTTCTGCTGATTGATATTCTGGGACATATCGGTTTCAAGATTAAAAGAAAGATTGCTGAATGGCTTCTGCTGATAGCTATAGCAGGGCTTTCAATTTGTTTTGTAGTATTGGGAATCACAAATTCATCAGGTAACAAGAAAAAGAATGGAGAAAATATCTATATGGCATATAAGTATTTGTCAGATGGCAATATTGAACAGGCAAAGCTTAAACTGGTCGGTGCGGTTGAAGGATATGAAGTGCAGGCCAGTGTCCTTGATGCCATGGCTGATATGGTAAATAAAAATTATGTGCAGGGGTATTTTAAGTCACAGAGATTATTGAGCGACGGTGCTCTCAGTTCTATTGATAGAAAGTTTGTTCAAAAAGTGCAGACCCTCTGTATGAATGAACTTGGAATAGGTGATGCAAATGATACAGAAATAAATGAAATGGATAGTTATGAAGAGTATGTAAAAGAGCTTGAAGCACAGGATGAGGATGCTCTAAGCCATGGTTATTCTGATAATTCAAAAAGTATAGAAGACTCTGAGAGTTCATCAGAGGCAATGGAAATTGTTGATGAATATGTAAATACACTCAATTTCACAAAAAAGCAGGAAAAGCAATATACAAAGGATTATGAACTAGACAGCAAGCTAACTTCAACAGATATCTATGAGATTACACTTGAGGATATTGATGAAATCAAAGATAAGTATGGAAATACAGAAGAAGTAAAGAAGCTGGAATGTAAATACTATGTCAAAGAAAATGATTATGAGCAGGCAAAGGAAAAGGCATTAGAGCTTGTAAAGAGTAACAGAAATGAAGAAAATTATGTCATTTATACGGATATTATTGCACAGGAAGCGTATGAGAATGAAAAGAAGATAGATGATATCGGAGATATTCCGGCGGATGAAATTTTTGACATGACCGACAAAGAGGTTAAAAATCTTGTTGAAAAGGCAGAAAAGATTGATAAGCAGATAGAAGGTGTCAAAGAAAAATTTGATGCAGAAGATGAAGAGATTGCTGATAAACTTGACAAATTAGAAGAAGAAGCAGATGAGTTGTATACAGAAGCAGTCTATGTGGATGTGTACAGAGCTATCAATTATATTATAGCGAAAGAGCCTGTCAATGGTGATACAACAGGTATGTATGATTTGCAGCTTGCAAAGTTATACCTTGTGGCAGGTGACAGAGATACAGCGAGCGAATATCTGTATAAGGTTATTGACAACAGTGTTGACATAAGTGATTCATCAGCGATAAAAGAAGCATTGAATGAGGTTGTTTCACAGTATAACCAGATTACCGGAGATGAGTTTAATGCAGAATTGAACACTGCCATTGAGGAGTTGATAAGAAAGCAGAGCAGCAACGTGGTAAGTATCGGTGCTGGAACTATCAACGGAACATTTAATTCATATGTTGCAAGCTCATTAAAGTACGACAAAATTAATATACATATCAGTAAAATTGACACAGAAGATTATCCAACAATAAAGGCATATGTCAATATAAATGGTGATAAAGACGGGAAGTCAGAGTTAGCATCTGATTTTACGGAAGCAGATTTTTCACTCATCGACGCACAGTATGAGATTACTAATTTCAATATACTTAAAAATGGTGAGAGTAATCAGGTAAGTATTGGAATTGTAATGGATCACAGCGGAAGTATGAATGGTACACCGCTTGCAAATGCAAAAATGGCAGCAGAAAGTGCCGTCGAGCATATGAATCGGGATAATCAGAAAATTTCGATTGTTGCATATGATGACAGGGCAACAGTGATGTTTGGCCTTTCTAACAAAACAGAATCACTTAAAAGAGCAATTAATAATGTGAAAGAGGGCGGCGGAACGAATATTTCATCAGGTCTTTTTGCAGGTCTGGAAGAGATTAAAGATGAGGCAGGAAGCAGAGCAATCATTCTGATGTCTGACGGACAGGATGGCGGTTCAAAAGAAAGTATGCAAAATGCAATTAATGAAGCAGTAGAGAATGGTATATGTGTCTATACAGTTGCATTTGGTGAATGTGATGAAGAATATATGAAATGGATTGCCGACGCAACAGGCGGTAAGTATATGAAGGCATCAGACTCATCAGATTTATCAGAGATTTATCTGACACTTCAGAGATATATTGTCAACAACTACTGTATTGAATATAAAATTGAAAAGAATGTTGATACGGACCCGAGATATCTTACAGTCAGTATCAATGAGTATAATGCGACAAAGACGAAAGATTACTATTTGAATGAGGAAAACAAACCGGAGAGTGAAGAAGATGAGTCAGGAATCATAAAGGTTGATGAGAATGCAATTGGTATTTCGTCAATGTCTCCATCAGGCGTCTCTGTAAAGGAAGTTGCCGATGGCATGGAAGTGACGATGACAGGTAGTGGATTTGAAGATGGCATGAATGTTGTTATTGGAAATATTCCTCTTACCAATGTAATGGTAGAAGATAAGACAAGACTTACAGGAACACTCAAGGGCGCTTTTGAGGCAGGTATATATGATGTTTATGTCAAGACGGAAGATGGAAAGATGGCAATTGCAAACAATATGTTCAAAGTCTTTAAGTCAGGAAAAACAAAATCTGTTCGACTTGGAAGTGTGACAATTACAGCAGATTCAATCGGACAGACAGGAGATTCTACATTAGTGGCAAGTGGAAATGTCTTGATTAATGGATTTGTTCACAGTGCCGGTGATATGCAGATAGATGTGTCAGGCATGAATAAGGATATTGATCTTACAAAGAGTACATCCGTATATGTCGGAGATGCAGGAAAATTAAGTGGCCAGTCTAAACTGTATGTAAGTTACGATCAGATGAAAGAAACGAATGGTAATTTTGCAAGTCTTGTTATGGCAGGCAAGGACTATATCATACAAAAGAATCAGTATGTTGCAGAAGTGACAAAATTGGGTACAACATTTGACAGTACAGTGGCGAATTTCGATTTGGAAATTCCATTTATCATGGATATAGATGTGGCAGAGGTAAATCTTTATTCAAACAGACTTCAAGTGGATATTAAGACGTTTGATTTGTCAGAGATTGTGGAAAACTTCAATGATTCAATCAATCATAAGACAGGAGCCAATAAAGAAGAACCTAAAGTTTTAAAGAGAAGTGAAGCAAACAAGTTTGACATAAAGAAAGCAGTTGATGGTGGAATTTCAATGGCGATTACACCGGACGGAATACAGTTTGGTGGAGAGGTTTCATTAGATGTCAATGATGCACTTAATTTTGGAAATATAGGTGTCAATGAATTTTCGATTAAATTAAATTCGCTTGACAGCGACCACGAATATTGGAAGATAGGCGGAAAGATTGATTTTGCAAGAACAATCAAAGGTTTTGCAAGCACCGGAATAGAGGGATTTGAAGGAAGTATTTCATCGTATTACTGGCTTCCTGACAGCATTAGTATTGAAGCCTCGCTCAATCCGGGAATCACAGTATATAAAGTAATCGATATTAACAGTATTGATGGTAGCATGCAGGGAATCAGCACATTGATTCTGAAGCTGTATGAGAGTCTGGTATCACCCGGAACTTATGAGATACTTGGAGCAGGAATTGACAGTGATGCTTATGCCTACCAGGATGTAATACTAGAGGCAGGAATTGGTGCTAAGGCAAATCTGTTTGCATCATTTGATGATGGTAATATATTGTTTAAAAAGTTTAAAGAGTGGGGCGAGATTGGAGAGATTAATGGAGATGTTTCGATTAATTTCTCAGAGCCGGAGCTTAAGATTACTGCGGATATGAATCTGTTAGGTTCAGAAAAAGCATCGGCAGAAGCGAAGATTAACAAGTCAGGACTTGATATAACAGCAGAGGTTGATTTATCACTTTCAGGATTTGGAATGGAAGTTTCGGGAGGAGCAGATGCAAATCTTGGAGGAAATCTGACAGGTGCCTATATAGGAATTGGTGTCAACGGAAAGGTAAAATGCCCGGTACTTAGTATCAATTCAGAAGGTGAAGCGTCAGTAAAGGTTGATTTTGACTGGGATTTTAACAAGGCAGCAGTTACTGTCAATTATAAAGATGGAAGTACGGATAAGGAAGCATCATTGTGGTATGAGGATAATGGAGAGCTGTTCTTAAAGGATAAGATACATACTTCTGTTGAGTAATAATAAGCTGGAAAATCCAAGTGACTGATATTTAAGGTATGGATTTTTACAAAATATGAGAACCGGGAAAGGTTTAGGGTGAAAGAATTTTATGATTAGTCTTATTAAAAAAAATGATGTGAAGATTGGAGTAAGTGAATATATTAAAATCCTGATATGTGCATTGATATTAGTTTTGATTTCTTCATTCAATGTATATGCTGATACAAAAGAACTGACAATGAATGTAAATAATGATTACACGAATGCAGCATTTTCGATTACATGGGAAAAATATGATAAAGAAGCAGATGTAGAGATTGTTTCGCCGGATGGAAAGACTTACAGCAAAAAAGAAACTCCTGATGCAGTATATGCTGCACCGGGAGAGGCTGTGATTAGTGTAGGACAGCCGGCAAAAGGGGAATGGAAGATAAAAGTGACAGGAGATTCTCTTGGTAAAATAGATGTGAATGTGGGACAGGTTCCAAATTCTCTTATTATTGATTCTTTTACCGTGAAAGAAAATGGCGACAAATATGAGGCGGAGTATTCTGTAAGTGATTGTCCGGAAAGTATTGATGTGGAAATATTTGCAGATACTGACAGTGAAGGATTTGACGGAGAGGAAGTTTACTCCGGAAACGGAGGAGCAAGCGGAACCGTAGAACTCAATATGGGAATGGTTCTTTCGGGAGAATACCATTTTTATATACGTATTTCGTCAGATGGAACTTATAAAAGGAAATATTCTGACTCTGTTATCAGCTATCAGAATAAAGATGTCACGGATAAGGTACAAGGAGTGACAGGTGGAAAATATAATGACGGATATTATATAAGCTGGGAGTATGAAAATGAATATGATGATTTTAAGATTTATGTCTGGGACAAGGATATGAATCTTACATCTGAAGAAGAAGTCGAGGGAGAAGGTTTTTATTACGGTGATTTTAATACAGATGAAAACGGTGATGATGAAGAGAAGGTTTACCTCGCAGTAGTGTATGCCAATAAACGCTGTAATTATGATAAGATTGAGGTGAAGTCAGATACGGAGTTAGATGCAGAAGTAACATTTGATGTAGAGGGAGATATCACATCACATAAATTCATAGAAGGAACAGTACAGTCAAGTGGTGACTGCATAATCAATGCATTTTTAAACGGTGAGCAGAAGATAGAAAACGAGACAGAGGCAGGTTCCTACAGAGTAATAATGAGTGATGGTGACAATGAGGTGATTTTTCTTGTTACTGATGAAGATGGCAATAAGAAGGAGTTTGTAAAGAAAATCTATGTAGATACTATTGCACCGGCACTGTCTGTTGCAGATGACATCAATAATCTTGTGACTTCTAAAAGCTATGTCTATGTAAGCGGATATTCTGAAAATGGAGCTACTGTTACTTTGAATGGCAGAGAGATTGAATTACAAAAAGGTTATTTTAATGAGAAAGTGGACCTTGGTCTTGGTAAAAATAATATAGAGCTTATTGCGGAGGATATTGCAGGAAATAAAACAGTATACAAAGCGGTTGTGAGTTATGAAATTAATAAAAAGGGAAGAATGGAGCTTTATATTTTAACAGTTATTGCGATTGCGCTCGGTATTCTTTATATTATTGTTTTTGTAAAAGGAATTAGGAGAAGGAGGAGTACAAAATGATTATCGTATTATTTTTAGTAACAATCATTATCACATTGGCAGCCATTGCAGTATGTGCTTATTCAGCACATATCAATTCAATGGTATCAGGAGAAAAACTCCTCACTCTGAACAGTAAACTTGGATATCAATACGCCACAACCTACCATTCGTGGCAGATTTATGCAACAATTGCGGCGATAGCAACCGTTGTTGTGTGGGTGATATTTGTATGTATCTTTATAAAGCACAGAAAAAAGAGAAAAAAGCAAAAAATTGAAGCAATGAAAAGCAAAGTCTAGTTTCGAAGCAAAGTATGTTTAGTAAATTTGAAATAAAGATGAAATTAAGCAATAGTGTTTAAAACCAGTAAAAAGTATATGGATAAAAATGCAATAATGTGGATAATTTCCATAAACAAATCGATGTATGTGGGAAAAATATATGTTGTGGGAATTGACAAAATTAGAAATGGAAAAATTAAATTGAAAAAGAATTGGTGATAAAAGGGAAAATAAAAAATAGAAATATGAAAAAATGCGAGGTATAGTCTATGAGTGATGATATAAGAGTAAAGGAGTTTGAATTTCCATCAAGTAATACGTATTATACAATACATGGTAAGATGTGGATACCAAAACACGATGTGATTGCGGTGGTTCAGATTTCACATGGTATGGCAGAGCATATTGACAGGTATGATGAATTTGCAAGATTTTTGGCAGAGAGACAGATTCTTGTCATTGGAAATGACCACATGGGACATGGAAAATCAATTAACAGTGAAGAGGATTTGGGATATTTTTCAATACCTTTTATCGGGGCAAAGGGAAAAGATAAAGAAAAATACACATCAAGCAGTCTGGCGGTACAGGATTTACGATATATTACAAAGGTGGTAAAGAAACATTATCCTGGAGTTCCATATATTTTGCTGGGACAAAGTATGGGTTCATTTTTGGCAAGAAGGTATATGATGGAATACGGAAGGGAGATTGATGGAGCTATCCTTATGGGAACTGGAAACCCACCATACAAAGAAGTTTTATTAGGCAAAATCTTATGTGGGTTAATAAGCAAAATAAAAGGCGACAGACATAGAAGTAAGCTATTGTATCTGTTGATGTTTGGAACATATAACAAAAGGATAAAGAAGCCTGTAGGGAAAAATGCATGGATAACTTCTGATAATGAGAGGATAAAATTATATAATCAGGACAAGAAATGTGGATATATTTTTACAGTTAACGGAATCAAGGCATTATTTTCAACAATCCTGTTTGTAGAAAAAGAAAGCAATATTGCAAAAATACCAAAGGATATCAAGACACTTTTGATTTCAGGTTCTGACGATCCGGTTGGCGGATATACAAAACAGGTAAAAGAGGTGTATGAGCAGTATAAAAAACACGGAATGGAAGATATATCTGTAAAATTCTATGAAGAAAGCAGACATGAGCTTATCAATGAAAAGGTGAGAGAGTATGTTTTTAAGGATATTGATGAATGGATTTGTGAACATACGGTCAGATAAGATTCTTCCAGACACTTTGGTGATAGATTTTCCGGATAATAATTCAACGAAATAAATGAACAAGGAACAGCTTCGATAGTTACATGAAGTTGTTCCTTATTTTTTATCTAGTCTATTTAAATACTCACCTTTCTAATTATACACTAACCAGGACTATACTACTCCATTGTAAGTTTTCCTTCAGCCTCCAGTTTCTTTCGTATTGTCTGCATCGTAGTGTCAGTTTCATATATGACATTTGCACATTGTGTAAGCTGTGCAATCACATCATCAACATTTTCCTGTGTCTTTTTGTAATGAATTTGATGTTCCAGACTTGCCCAGAAGTTCATAGCAATCGTTCTGATTTGCACTTCGACTTTCATAAGACGCTTTCCGCTTGAAAGAAAAATAGGAACCTCCACAACAAGGTGAAGACTTCTGTAGCCATTTGGTTTCGGATTTTTGATGTAATCTTTTTTAGTGATAACACGGATGTCGTCCTGAGCGATAAGCATGTCTGCGACAGTGTATATATCATCAATAAACGGACAGATTACTCTCACTCCTGCGACATCATGAAGGTTGTCAAGAATACTGTAAAGTGTGATGGGATAACCGCGACGTTTTAATTTGTCATAGATACTTTTCGGATCCTTTATTCTTGATTTGATATTATCAATAGGGTTTCGTGCATAATTAGCCTGAAAATCATCATTTAATACTTCAAGCTTTGTTCTTACTTCACGAATTGCACAACCGTACCAGCACATAATCTGTTTGAATTTTTCAACATTCTGAAAAGCCTCAGCAGAGTTGATGTAATCATCATCAATCTGTGGCATTTTATTATTAATATTTGTATTCAATAGTAAAAACTCCTTCCAAATGATTGAATTTAATAAAAGCCTTATTACAGTTACAATATATCAAATAAATTATTCTGATGATTTTTGTTATTCAAATTTTACATTCTTCTCCGCCCATAGTTTAAGAGCTGTGGCATTTGAAGAAATTTTATCAAGTGAAGCTAGAATTTTAGCAAATTCTTCACGCTCATAAGAATCGACTTGTCCGTCTTCTGATATGGAAATCAGAGAAGTGCGGATGCTGTCAATATCATTTAAAGAGGCAAGGACCTTGAGTGATAACCTGTCAAAATCATCAATCTTGACTTTTGATATCGTATTTTTACCGATAGGACATTGTTCAGCACAGTGAGAATTGCATAACTCCGGAGTATTATAATTTTTTGCCATCGACATCACCTCTTCCGGGTAGGGGGTGATATTTCCGAGTTCAATATTTGCAAGTCTTGTACGGTCTATATTAAGAATTTCTGAAGCCTTTTCACGGCTTGAAAATGAATCATTATTTTCGGCTGCCTCATATCTTGCCATACAGTACATATTGTCAGCAGCTTTTGTCGCTTTCTTTCCCATAAAACAATACCTTCCATATTATGTTCTTAAATTATATAAAATACCTTTATCTATAGTTTAATCAATACTTGGGCAAAAGTAAAGTAAAAATGAAAGAAAAAGTGACCATTATTCATAAAAAAAGTTTGCATAATTATATGAAAATTAGTATAATAGAGAGTAGCTAACCAGTAAAACAGGAGGATAAGATATGGTAACATTGAGCAAAGGCGGAGCATATCTGCTTAACGGAACTGAAGTAATTGAAGTTGCAGGAGATACAGATGAACTTTTAAAATCAAAATTAGGCAGGAGTGTTTCAAAAGAAGAAGCGGCAAAGAACACGATTGCCTACAACATCTTAGAGCAGCACAATACATCAGGAAACATGGACAAACTCCAGATTAAGTTTGACAAACTTACATCACATGATATTACATTTGTAGGTATTATCCAGACAGCGAGAGCTTCCGGACTTGAGAAGTTCCCTATCCCGTATGTTCTTACAAACTGTCACAACAGTTTGTGTGCGGTAGGTGGAACGATAAATGAAGATGACCATATGTTTGGCCTTACATGTGCGAAAAAGTATGGCGGAGTATATGTTCCGCCTCATCAGGCTGTTATTCATCAGTTTGCAAGAGAGATGCTTGCAGGTGGCGGAAAGATGATATTAGGTTCAGACAGCCACACAAGATATGGTGCACTTGGTACTATGGCAATGGGTGAGGGAGGACCGGAGCTTGTAAAGCAGCTTCTTTCACAGACATATGATATCAATATGCCAGGAGTGATAGCTGTTTATTTGAGTGGTGAACCGGTGAAAGGTGTAGGACCACAGGACGTTGCACTCGCTATTATCGGTGCAGTTTTTGCAAACGGTTATGTAAAGAATAAAGTACTTGAATTTGTAGGTCCGGGAGTTTCAAGCTTAAGTGCTGATTTCAGAATCGGTATTGATGTTATGACAACAGAGACAACATGTCTATCATCTATCTGGAAGACAGATGATAAGATTAAAGATTTCTATGATATTCATGGCAGAAGTGAAGAATATAAGGAATTAAATCCTGGAGATGTTGCATATTATGATGGTGTGGTATATGTTGAACTTGACAAGGTGAAACCGATGATAGCAATGCCATTCCACCCAAGTAACACATACACAATTGAAGAATTGAATGCAAATCTGATGGATATTCTTGATGATTGTGAGAAGAAAGCACTTGTAAGTCTTGACGGACAGGTTGAATTTACATTGAAAGATAAAGTAAGAGACGGAAAACTTTATGTAGAACAGGGAATCATTGCCGGATGTGCCGGTGGTGGTTTTGAAAACATATGTGCAGCAGCAGATATTTTGAAAGGTAAGAGTATTGGTGCTGATGAGTTTACACTCAGTGTATATCCTGCAAGTACACCAATCTATGTGGAACTTGCAAGAAATGGAAAATTAGCTGATTTGATGGCAACAGGTGCGATTGTAAAGACTGCATTCTGCGGACCATGTTTCGGTGCAGGCGATACACCGGCAAACAATGCATTAAGTATCAGACATTCTACAAGAAACTTCCCAAACAGAGAAGGTTCAAAGCTTCAGAATGGACAGATTTCATCCGTTGCACTGATGGATGCGCGTTCTATTGCAGCAACAGCAGCCAACAAGGGATTCCTTACAGCAGCAACAGATGTGGATGCAGAGTTTACAAACCCAAGATATTTCTTTGATAAGACAATATACGAGAACAGAGTATTTGACAGCAAGGGTGTGGCAGATCCGACAGTAGAGATTAAATTTGGTCCTAATATCAAGGATTGGCCGAAGATGGTAGAGTTGACAGACAATCTTATTCTTAAAGTAGTATCAGAGATACATGATCCGGTTACAACTACGGATGAATTGATTCCATCAGGTGAGACGTCGTCATACCGTTCAAATCCTTTAGGACTTGCAGAGTTCACACTCTCAAGAAAGGATCCGGCATATGTTGGAAAGGCAAAAGAGGTTCAGGCAGCAGAGAAGGCAAGAGAGGCGGGCGAATGTCCATGTACCGCACTTGATGAATTAAGACCGGTAATGGACACAATTAAGTCAGTATACAAGGATATTAATAAAGAAAATATTGGTATCGGAAGTACAATTTATGCTGTTAAACCGGGCGATGGTTCTGCAAGGGAGCAGGCAGCATCATGCCAGAAGGTTTTAGGCGGATGGGCAAATATTGCAAAAGAATATGCAACAAAAAGATATCGTTCAAATCTTATCAATTGGGGTATGCTTCCATTTTTATTTGATTCAGATGATTTGCCATTTTCAAATGGTGATTATATTTTTATACCGGATATAGCCGAGGCCGTGAGAGAGAAGAGGTCTGAGATTAAGGCATATGTGGTAAAAGATGAGCTTAAGGAATTTGAACTTAAGCTTGGTGAATTAACAGACGATGAGAGAGAGATTATCTTGAAAGGTTGTTTGATTAATTATAACAGAGTTTAAGAAAAGAGAGGTGTAGCATATGAATATCATTACAGAAACAGACCGGTATCTGTTTGGACATGGTTCTCATTACGAAATATATGAGAAGCTTGGCGCACATGTAATGGAGATAGATGGCGTAAAAGGGACTTACTTTGCAGTATGGGCTCCAAAGGCAAAGGCAGTAAGTGTAGTTGGAGATTTTAATGATTGGAATGGATATATCCATGTCATGCAGAGAATCGATAATTCAGGTATATGGGAAAGGTTTATACCGGGAGTTTTTGAAGGCCATTTATACAAATATGCAATAACGTGGCCGGACGGAACAACACATGACAAGGCAGATCCTTATGGAAATTATGCTGAGATGAGACCGGGCAATGCATCAAGAATTACAAATCTGAACGGATATGAGTGGGGCGATGCAAAATGGATTGAAGAGCATGATAAGAATGCAGATAATATTGTCGATACTCCAATGTCAATCTATGAGGTTCATTTAGGTTCATGGAAAAAAGATTATTCCTATAGTGTAGACGGTTTTTGCGGATACAGGCAGCTTGCTCATGAGCTTGGCGATTATTTGATTTATATGGGATATACACATATTGAATTGATGGGTATCTCTGAACATCCGCTAGATGCTTCATGGGGATATCAGGTGACAGGGTATTATGCAGCTACTTCTAGATATGGTGAGCCAAAAGATTTTATGTATTTTGTAGATTATATGCATAAACTCGGAATCGGAGTCATTCTTGACTGGGTTCCGGCACATTTCCCGAGAGATGAGCATGGTCTTGCGTGGTTTGATGGTGGTCCTTTGTATGAGTATGCTGACACAAGAAAAGGTGAACATCCTGACTGGGGCACAAAGATATTTGATTATAGCAAAACAGAGGTAGCCAACTTCCTTATTGCAAATGCGTTGTTCTGGGTAGAGAAGTTCCATATAGATGCACTCAGGGTAGATGCGGTTGCATCAATGCTATATCTTGATTATGGAAGAAAAGACGGTCAGTGGGTTCCAAATCAGTATGGGGGTAATGGCAACCTTGAGGCAATGGAATTGTTCAGACATCTGACAAGTATTATGAAGAAACGTGATCCAAGAGCATATTTGATTGCTGAGGAATCAACTGCATGGCCAAATATCACAAAATCGCCTGAAGATGGAGGACTTGGATTTACATTCAAATGGAATATGGGATGGATGCATGATTTTCTTGATTATGTGAAGTTAGATCCATATTTTAAGAAGTTCAACCACAATAAGATGACTTTTAATATGACATACACATTCAGTGAGAAGTTTATACTTACGCTTTCACATGATGAAGTTGTGCATATGAAGAAATCAATGTTCTATAAGATGCCGGGTGATTTGGAGACAAAGGCAGCAAACTTAAAGACGGCTTATACATTTATGATGGGACAGCCGGGCAAGAAGTTGTTATTTATGGGACAGGAGTTTGGACAGCGTGAAGAGTGGTCGGAAGCGAGAGGTCTTGACTGGTACCTTCTTGATGAGCATATGCACAAAGATATACAGAATTATTACAGAAAATTACTTCATCTTTATAAGGAAAATCCTGTGATGTATGCATATGAATCATCTGAGTATGAGTGTTTTGAATGGATTAACTGTGATGATGGTGACAACAGTGTATTCAGTTATATAAGAAAGGCGCCGGGAACATTTAATGGAAGTCTTGCATTTGTATGTAACTTCACTCCAATACAGAGAGATGAGTATGTGATAGGTGTCCCACATCCGGGTGAGTATAAAGTTATCTTAAGTTCAGAAGATGTTGATGGTGTCGAGAGAGTTTCTTATGTGGCAGAGGAATTGCCTGAAGGTGAAAAGCAGGATAATTTTGATTATAAGATTACAGTGAACTTAAGATCATTTGAATCGATTACTATGGAAGTACCTAAGCAAATTAAAAAGCCGGTTAGAACTGTTAAGAAAAAGACCACAAAAAAAGAAAAATAGATCATAAACATATGATTAATATAAGTCATCTGTGTTCCTGACAAAGGAATGCAGGTGGCTTATTTAGTTCTGTGATTTGTACCAGAAGCAGTTTTCTTCCAAATTTTGTGCAGACACAAGTTGACGGTAATACTTATTATATGTTAAAATTAAGACATTAAGATTTGCGTGGAACTATCAGAATAGTTAAGAAGGCGGCAGTTGTAAATATGAATATATTTTGGAATGAAGGGATTAACATGGAAAGAATATTTTCGGCCGTTTTAAGGAAAATTGATAAAAGCCATATCATTAGTGCCGTCAGACGCGGACTTATTATGGTTATTCCGATTTTAATGCTTGGTTCAATGGCACAGGTACTTCAAAGTATACCATTAAGGGCATATCAAAATGTTTTAGAGATACTGCTTGATGGTGCATTTCGACAAATGCTAAACTTTATCTACGATGCGGCTTTTGGTATGTTGTCAGTGTATATCGTTTTTTCTATTACAAACTGTTATCTGAGCAGCAGAGGATTGTCTATCAATTATGTGTTTGTGGGTTCACTGACAGGAGTAGCTTCTTTTTTTGCGGTTTCCGGTGTCAGCATGGATAAGATCAGTTCAGGAGCATTGGGTACCAAAGGAACATTTTCAGCGATTTTCTGTGCGATTATTGTTTCAAAGCTTTATGAACATATTATTAATAATGTAAAAATCCCGTTTAGATTGTATGCAGATGGAGTAGACCTTGAATTTAATGATGCTATTATAGCGATGATACCACTCATTTCAATAACCATATTATTTTCAATGTTCAACTATTTTGTATGTCAGATTTTTCATACAGAGAGTTTTCAGGATTTTTATGTGCACATAGTGAATGGCATCTTTGCAGGACGGGGAAGTTCATTTGTAAATGGTTTTATGTATATAGTGATTTCAGGAATTTTATGTTTTTTTGGAATATACGGAAGTAATGTGCTGGAGGTTACATCTAATAATATATTTCATTCTGAACTAATAGCAGAACTTTCAGATGGCGCATATACAATAGCAGAGAAGAGCAAGGCAATACTCAGTAAAGAGTTTCTGAATGTGTTTGTGATGCTTGGAGGATATGGAACAGCATTTTGTCTGTTGATTTCAATTGTTGTATTTAGCAGAAGAAATATTAACAAAAATCTCACCAGAATATGTGCAATTCCAATGGTATTTAATTTCAGTGATTTGTTGTCATTTGGGTTTCCGATTATTTTTAATGTATACCTTCTGGCACCATTTTTGGTGGTGCCGGTAGCAGCTTACTGTATCTCATTTTTTGCAATTTATTTCGGGTTTGTTCCTATGATAACCAGGCAGACGGCTCCAACAGTACCAATATTTATCAGCGGATATATGGCAACAGGCTCGGTAAGAGGAACATTGTTGCAAGTGGTTGTACTTTTGACAGGTATATTCATTTACCGGCCATTTGTCAGAGCATATGATGATTCGAAGAACAGAAATGAAGCTGAAAGAATGCAGGAATTAACCGATATTTTAAAGAGAGCAGAGGAAGAGAAAACGGATATTGAAGTTTTGAGAATACCCGGTACCCCCGGAGCGCTTGCAAAATGTCTGGCTGTAGATATAGAGAGTGGCATTGATCATGAAGAGGTTGAACTCCATTATCAACTTCAGTATGACAATGAATATAATTGTATAGGGGCAGAGACGCTGATGCGGTATATTCATCCGATTCACGGATTTATTTACCCTCCGTTAGTTATAAAAATTGCTGATGAAGCAAAGATACTTAGTAAACTAGAAAGGTATCTGTTTGTACAGGCAGCAAAGGATTACAGAAAAGTCAAAAGTATTACAAGCAAGCCTTACAAGATTTCTGTCAATGTAACCATATCAACAATTCTTGAGGGAGATTTTATTGATTTTTTAAGAGAGCTTAAGAAGAAATATAATATAGCAGACAGAGAGATGTGTATAGAGATTACGGAGCAGATGGCGATTAAATCGGATGAACAGTTTGAAGTAGCACTTGGAGCGGTGAAAGAGTTAGGCTACATGATAGCGATAGATGATTTCTCAATGGGTTCAACCTCTATTAAGTATCTGCAGAACAATCAGTTTGATATGGTGAAGCTTGATGGGGCTATTGTCAAGGGAATAATGAGTAATGAAAGAAGTAAAGAAATTATTTCTTCAATCGTTTACCTTGCCAATTCGTTGAATTTTACTGTACTTGCAGAATATGTAGAAACGGAAGAGCAGATAGAAGAACTAAAAAAGATAGGATGCAATTATTATCAGGGTTATCATTTTAGTAAAGCTGTTAAGATAGATGATTTTTTGGCTGTATTAAAAGCTGAAAGAGAAGGAAAGAGTAAATTAAAAGCTGAGTATGAAGGAAAGCTATCAGTGGAAAAAGAACAGAAAAAACAGGTAAAAATAGTAAAATGAATAGCCCAATATAGCATCATTCAAAAAATAAAAGGTGTATAAAAGTAGTTATTATAAACAGTAATAGAAGATAATTAATATTAAAAGGAAATTGCAAAAATGTCTGATTTGTATGAAAAACTTACACAATATTCTAAGATAGATTGGTATCCGTTTCATATGCCGGGTCATAAGAGAAGGATAAAAGATGGTATCAATCCATATTTATATGATATTACAGAGATAGACGGATTTGATAATCTGCATGAGCCGGAGGAAATTATTAAAGAAGAGATGAAAGTGGCAATGCAGTTTTATCAGTCTGATGCAACATATTTTCTTGTCAATGGAAGCACATGTGGCCTATTATCTGCCATATGTGCTTTGACAAGTAAAGGTGAAAAAATTCTTGTTGCAAGAAACTGTCATAAATCAGTATATCATGCCATTTTTTTAAATGAACTTCAACCAATCTATATATATCCGGAATATATAGATGAATTTGGTATTAATGGAGGTATATCACCGGAGGTGATGAGAGATATACTTGACAGGAATAGAGACATACATGTGGTTATCATCACATCTCCGACTTATGAGGGAGTTGTATCGGACATCAAAACAATTGCAGACATTGTGCATGAAAGAGGAGCAGTTTTGATTGTCGATGAAGCACATGGAGCTCATTTTGGAATGCATGAGATTTTTCCGGTCTCTGCACTTCGGTATGGTGCTGATGTCGTGATACAAAGTGTGCATAAGACTCTGCCATCACTTACACAGACAGCATTATTACATATCAAAGGGGACAGAGCTAATCTTAAGGAAGTTGAGAGATATCTTCACATATATCAGACAAGCAGTCCCTCATATGTGCTTCTGTCGAGTATTACCAGATGCATAAAAATGGCACAGGAAAGTATGGGAAATGGTCTGTTTGATAAATATGCAGCAAGACTTAAAAATTTTTATAAACAATCAGAAAATTTTAATAATATACAAATTATTCAAGATAATATCAAAGGAAAAAATTCAGTCCATCATTTTGATATGTCTAAAATTGTTATTTCTGTCAAGAATAGTAATCTAACAGCAAAAAGTGTCTATCAGCGGCTTCGCAATCACTACCATCTCCAGCTTGAGATGTGTGCGGGCGACTATATGATTGCAATGACATCATTTATCGATACAGATGAAGGATTTGAGAGGCTTTATAAGGCACTTGAGGAAATCGATGAAAGCATAAATGATATGAAACATAATAATTTTGATAAAGATATGTTTTGGCATAACGATGAAAAAAAGTTTTGTAAAAAAAATATCGGAAAAGAAAGTGGTATAGAAGATAATACGATATTTAGAATGCCACAGGCAATTGTTTTGAAGAAAACCAGTGACGCTATCGGATTGCATACAAAAATGGTTGAATTAAAAGATGCAAAAGGAAGGATGTCAGCAGAATATATATACCTATATCCTCCCGGAATACCGGTTGTTGCGCCGGGAGAAATGATCACAGGAGAAGTGATAGAATTAATTAAAAACTACAGGCGGGCAGGACTGGATATACATGGTACTGAGGTGGAAAATGCACAGTATATTACAATAGCAGATGTGTATAGCCCACTAAGCTGCAGATAGTAACCATGAGATACAGATTGAAAGTGAAGAATACTCGTGAACAGTAAGTGATAAAAGGACAGAAAAATGAAAAAACGGAGGTGTGTTTTGGGAAATATATTTTATGTGATGGGAAAAAGTTCATCAGGAAAAGATACAATATATAATATGCTTTTAAATGACAAAGAATTGGGATTGAAAAATATTGTCGGATACACGACAAGACCAAAGAGAGAGGGAGAAGAAAATGGAAGAGAGTATATATTTGTTGATGAAAATGAGTTGGATGAACTAAAAAAACAGGAAAAAGTAATAGAATCAAGAGTGTATAATACGATATACGGAAAATGGTATTATTTTACTGTGAATGATGAACAGGTTAATTTAAAACAATACAATTACATATTAATAGGAACACTTGAATCTTATGAGAAGGTGAGAGACTTTTATGGGACAGATGAAAGTGGAAAGAGAATAGTAGTTCCTATCTATATCAATGTAGAAGATGGTGAGCGGCTTTTAAGGGCAATTGAAAGAGAAAAAGGTCAGAACACACCCAAGTATGCAGAAATGTGTCGCAGATTTCTGGCTGATAGTGAGGACTTTTCAGAAGAAAAAATAAAAAAAGCAGAAATAGGAATTATATATGAAAACGATATCTTGAAAAATTGTTATGATAAAATACGAAAAGATATCAAAAAATATATTTAAAATTGTAACCACTACTCAAATATGATATAATATACACTGAGGTGCTGAAAATCAAAGGAGATGTTTATATGGCAGGTTTTAACGAGATTTTGGGAAATGAGAATATAGTATCACATTTTAGAAAAGCGATAAGTAATGATAAAATTTCTCATGCTTATATTATAAATGGCGAAAAAGGAATGGGAAAGAAGACGATTGCAAAGGCATTTGCAATGACGTTGTTATGTGAGAAAAGGGGAAGTGAACCTTGTATGGAATGTCATTCCTGTATACAGGCAATAACAGACAATAACCCTGACATTATTCACATTTCAGCAGATAAACCGACTACTCTTTCTATCGACCATATGAGAGAAAAACTGGTTAATGATATAAGTTACAAACCATACAGTTACAGTCATAAAGTGTACATTATTGAAGACTGTGAACTGATGAATGTTCAGGCACAGAATGCCATTTTAAAGACGATTGAGGAACCTCCGGCATATGCGGTTGTGATGCTTTTGACAACAAATGTTGGTACATTATTGCCAACAGTTTTATCGAGATGTATCACATTAAATATGCAACCTTTGAAAAATGAAGTGATAAAAGAGTATCTTATGACAAAAGATAAGATTGTGGATTATCAGGCAGATGTGGCTGTATCAATGGCGGCAGGAAACCTTGGAAAGGCAAGAGAACTTGCGGTTTCAAAAGATTTTGCAGAAATGTTAAAAGAAGTGATACAGCTTGTGAAATATATTGAAGATATGCAGGCGTATGAGGTTGTGGCAGCAGTGAGGAGAGCGTCTGATTTTAAATTTAGATTTACAGATTACATTGATATTATGGTATTGTGGTTCAGGGATGTACTAATGTATAAGGCATCGATGGATATCAATTCTCTTGTATTTAAAGATGAGATTGTGACAATTAAGCAACAGGCTGCAAATTCTTCCTATAACGGAATCAATCTGATACTTGAGGCTATGGATAAAGCGAAGGTAAGACTGAAGGCAAATGTTAACTTTGATGTTGCAATTGAAATGATGTTTCTTACTATACGTGACCATATATAAGATATATAAATGCTGCCATAAAAATCGCTACGCGATGGGCAGCAAGTACATCATCACTGCTATGCAGTGATTCACTGCTATGCAGTGATGATAATAATTGGAGAATGGAGAAGCATACAGAATGGTAAAGATAATTGGTGTGAGATTTAGAAAGGCTGGAAAGATATACTATTTTGCTCCGGGAAACTTAAAGATCGAAAAAGGAGATCATGTCATTGTAGAAACTGTAAGGGGTGTGGAGTATGGAAGTGTTGTACTTGGAATCCGGGAGATTGAGGATGAAGAGATAACATCACCTTTAAAAAATGTGATAAGAATTGCAACACCTGAAGATGATGAAATAGAAAAGAATAACAGGGCAAAAGAAAAAGATGCATTTAATATTTGTCTTGAAAAAATAGCAAAGCATGGTCTGGAAATGAAATTGATTGATGCAGAGTATACTTTTGATAATAACAAAGTATTGTTTTATTTTACAGCAGATGGAAGAATTGACTTTAGAGAACTTGTAAAGGATTTGGCATCTGTATTTAAGACAAGAATAGAGTTAAGGCAGATTGGTGTCAGAGATGAAACAAAGATTTTAGGAGGATACAGCATTTGTGGCAGACCGTTGTGCTGTAGCACATATCTGTCAGATTTTGTACCTGTTTCTATCAAAATGGCAAAAGACCAAAATCTTTCACTCAATCCTACGAAAATTTCGGGAATGTGTGGAAGACTGATGTGCTGTCTTAAGAATGAGCAGGATACGTATGAGTACTTGAACAGCCGCCTTCCGGAAGTGGGAGATATGGTTACTACAAATGATGGGCTGAAAGGTGAAGTTCAGAGTGTGAGTGTCCTAAGACAGCTTGTAAAGGTCTTAGTGAATGTTAATGATGAAAAAGAAATTAAAGAGTATAAAGTAAAAGATATCAGATTTAAGAAAAAGAAGAAACATGAGAATGTGAATCTTGCCGATGATGCTGAACTCAAAAAATTGGAGGCATTAGAACGCAAGGAAGGAAAATCAAAAATAAATGACTAGGACATATGATAACGATATGACTGATATGACAGATGAAGAGTTAAGTATGGAGATGGATGCAAAGATAAGTGAAGAAATAGATGCAGAGATAAATGCAGAGAATTTACTGCTTTCAGGTGAGCGTATCGATGATTTGGAGCGTAATGGTTACAGAATCATTCAGAATAAAGAAAAGTTTTGTTTTGGAATGGATGCTGTTTTGTTAAGTGCTTTTGCAAAAGTGTCTGAGAATGAAACGGTTCTTGATTTAGGATGTGGAACAGGAATTATACCGATTTTGCTGGAAGCAAAAACGTTGGGGGCTCATTTTACAGGACTTGAAGTGCAGGAACAGAGTGCTGATATGGCAAGACGAAGTGTGATATTGAACAGACTTCAAAGTAAGATAGAGATTGTTACCGGAGATATCAAAGAGGTTGACAGGATTTTTAAGAAAGCGAGCTTTGATGTGGTAACATCGAATCCGCCTTATATGAATGACAATCATGGGATTAAGAATCCTGATTTGCCAAAAGCAATTGCAAGACATGAGATTTTGTGTACACTTGATGATGTGGTGAAATCTGCAATGGTAATGTTAAGACCGGGTGGAAGGTTCTATATGGTGCACAGACCACACAGACTGACAGAGATTATTGTGAAACTGAAGGAATACAGACTTGAACCGAAAAGGATAAAATTTGTGCACCCCTTTGCAGATAAAGAGGCAAATATGGTACTGATAGAGTCTGTCAGAGGCGGAAAGAGTATGATAAAAGTTGAAAGTCCACTTATTGTGTATGAAGCAGATGGAAGGTATACAGATGAGATTCATGAGATATATGGATTTTAGAGTGAGATATGGAGTCTCTTTGGCAAGGACTGACTGAGTATACATTTTTTGATTTTGATAAGGTAAATGAAATATATTAATAATGAAAAATAACGAGGTATCATTTATGTATGGAAAATTATATCTGTGTGCAACACCGATAGGAAATCTTGAGGATATCACATACAGAGTAATTAGAATATTAAAAGAGGTTGATATGATAGGAGCTGAGGATACAAGACACAGTATCAAGCTCTTAAATCATTTTGAGATAAATACGCCTATGACAAGCTATCATGAATTTAACAAATATGAGAAAGCAGAAACACTGATAGGTATGTTAAAAGATGGAAAAAATATCGCACTCATAACAGATGCGGGAACACCGGGAATATCTGACCCGGGTGAGGTGCTTGTTGCAAGATGCTTTGATGAGGGGATAGAGGTGTCATCAGTTCCGGGACCGGCCGCTTGTATCACAGCACTAACGATGTCGGGACTTCCAACAAGAAGATTTGCATTTGAGGCATTTTTGCCGAGAGAAAAGAAGGAGAGAGTAGCTGTACTTGAAGAACTTAAAAATGAAACAAGAACGATTATTATTTATGAAGCACCCCATCACCTTTTGGCTACACTCAAAGAATTGTATCAAACAGTTGGGGACAGGCGGGTGACATTGTGTCGTGAACTTACGAAAAGATATGAAGAGGCAAAAAGAGTCAGACTTAGTGAGCTGATAGCCAGGTATGAAAGTGAAAACGCAAAAGGCGAATGTGTTCTTGTGATAGAAGGAAAATCTTATGATGAGCTCAAAGAAGAAAGTGAAAGTAAATGGCAGGAAGTACCGATTGAAGACCATATGAAATATTATGAAGATCAAGGAATTGATAAAAAGGAAGCGATGAAAAAAGTTGCGAAAGACAGAGGGATAAGTAAGAGGGATGTCTATAAGTATCTTATTGAGTAACAAATTTTACTATGTTCTTTTATTTAATGAAAAGAGTTCGCAGATTTGACCATAATGGTCAGTCTGCGAACTTGTGTATGATTGATTTTATGCTTTCGTCTTTTGGTTTTCAAGCCATGTATCAAATCGGTCATGAATAATCTCAAATTGTGCAGGACCTATGTCTAATAAAAACTTGTGGAATTCTTTAACATTAAACAAATCACCAAGCTCATCTTTGGCAGTTTCTTTCATATCCATAAATTCAAGATATCCCAAGTAATATGTCATGTAAATACAAGGATTTTCAACCATTGCATTAAATACTTCTACAGCAGTATCTTCGTCATATCCAATCGATGTAACATAGTCGATGGTATCTTGCTTTGTCCAGCCTTCATAGTTGACACCTATATCACACAGACAATAAATATCATAAGACAGGCAATTCAGCACGCGGTTAAATTGTGCTACATTGTGTTCCTGACCTGATATATCATAGCTGTACAATTCGGAATATAAACCCCATCCCTCCACATATCCTGTATACCTGAAGATAGAACGCACAGGAGAAGGATTTGTATTTTGGAAATAGGTAGACTGATACATATGTCCCGGAAAACCTTCATGTGCCAGAACAGGGTATAAGTCCATGTCAGCATAGTCAGTATATCTGTTGATAAAAATATTATTGACAGTTACATTATCAATAGAAGGAATATAATAGTATGCAGGACTCTGATATTTTTCAAGAGATTTTGGAACATCGTTTAAAGTGTAATTTGTCTCATAGCCTGATGGAAAATCATCCTTGATATTATCGAGAAGGTACTTTAAAATTTTGTCAGGATCTGAAGTATCAAAGGGATATTCTGACATTTTTTCATCAAGTGAGCTGTCTTTATACATCAGTATGGAAAGATCAGATAAATCCTTGTCAAATTTGTCTTCTAATAATGCCTTTGCTTCGTCGACGGATTTATCAATTGCAGTTTCCGATCTGAAAAGAAGTTCATAATATTCTTTACCACCATCAAAGCCACAAAGACCTCCTTCGTTTGTAGATTTACCTTTGAATACTTCTAATTTTGAAGAAAAATCTTTATACAAAGGGATAATCGTATTTTTAATCAAATCAGCATTTTTATCCTTATAAGATGTCTTATCACTATCTGACAAATTAGTGAGTTTATCAATGCGCTCATCAAATGAAGTGATAAGGAAATGATTATCAGCCTCCTGAATAAATTCATTACACTCATCAATTATTTCGTCAATCTCGAAATCAGGCATCCCCATACCGGCTTGTGTCTTTTCTGTCTGGAAATTGATTATCTGCTCAAAGTAATCAGGCATCAATTTAAGAATCTCAAGGTAGTCATCGATGTCATCCGTTGTGTTGAATGTAAACTGACCAAGATAGGATGGAAGTGATGAAGGCATCCCATTTAAAGGTGAAAGATAGTCATCAAACAGATAATAATCCTCTAATTTAAGAGTATCTGTCAAATCCGTCATCATAATATCATATGTCAGTTTCTGACTTTCTGTAAGGTAATCATAGTTAAACTCTTCCAGATCATCAACATAACCTCTTATCTGTTCGTAAAATCTGGCATTGCTCTCACGAGAAATATCACCCAAAGTATGTTCATAATCTGTGATTCCGTAATCTCTTGGAAAATCTAAAACAGAATGAACGGAAAGTACACTTTCTGATACTGTTTCTACAAAGAGTCTGTCTGTAAATTCATCAAAATTCTGTTGCTCTGCTTTGGCTTCTTTGGAATTGAGGTCTGTGTCGTCATCAGGTTCATCCGGTTCATCGGTGCCGTCAGGTTCCTCTGAAATGGTAGTTTCTTTTTCTGTTTCTCTGTTTACACTTACATGTAATGACCTGCCACATGATGTCAAAGTCATTACAATCAGTAAAAGAAATGCAAGGTATTGATATAATTTTTTGTGCATAGGCATGTTTCTATCCTTTCTCTCAAATTTCAATTGATTTTTTTATTTGTTCTGATGATTGCTGTGAATATCAGTTCATTACATTTTCAAAGCGGTTATAATATATTCCAACTTTAAAAAAGCCTGGATTATATATTATATTTACAGTATAGTAGCTAAATACATGAATTGCAAATAAATCTTGAAAAAAACGGTAAAAAAATGTATGATAGAGTTATTATTTAAAGCTGGCTTTACCCATCTCTTCACTTGAACATTATGTGATTATTTCCGTATTCATGCTAAGGAGGTATATTT
>CADACD010000014.1 GCA_902786365.1 uncultured Lachnospiraceae bacterium
ACTTCCACCTCCTGTTCCATTTGTACCATTTGTTCCGTTTGTGCCATTCGTACCTGCCGCATTATTTACTTCTGTTGTAATGCTGCTTACCCTGTCAGCGACATCATAGGTATAACTTATTTTTCCAAGGTCATATGTTGTCTTTGATGAAAGCCTGCTGTATTCATCATAGGCATAACTGATACTTCCGTTACCATCCGTAACACTTACAAGTCTTCCAAGTGTGTCGTATGCATATACCGTATCACCGTCATTGTCTGACACCTTGATAAGCCTGTCATTTTCGTCATACAGATAGGCTGTTTCTATTCCGGAATAGTCTCTGCATGACTTTACATTTCCCATTATATCATATGTGTATTCTTCTGTCTGCCCTGCAGCGTTGATTATTTTTACAAGCCTTCCTTCTCCGTCATACTCATACTTTGTTTCATTTCCTTTTGCATCACACACCTTTGTAAGGCTGTAAGTCTCATTATAGGTGTAGGTGTATATTCCGCCGGCTGCATCCGTAACGGATATCAGGTTGTCTGCATTGTCGTAGGCGTATAATGTTGTATTTCCGTTTCTGTCTGTGGAAGAAATCTGTCTGTTTCTTGCGTCATATACTGCGCTTTCTGTCTGTCCGTCAGGATATTTAATTCCTGTCTGGTTTCCGTTTGCGTCGTAGGTAAATTCAAACGCGTTTCCAAGGGCATCTTCTTCCTTTACTAACTGTGAACGGCTGTCGTACTCAAAAACTGTTATATTTCCGTATGCATCTGTGATGGAGGTGTTTCTGTTCATGCAGTCGTATGTATATGCTGTTGTTCCTCCGTCTGCCCCTGTATATGTAAGGACGTTGCCGCTGGCATCATAGGTGTAGGTTTCCTCTGCACCGTCCGAATATATTTTCTTTACAAGTCTGTTCAGTTTATCATATGTCATTGTGATGGTGATACCCATACGGCTTTTTGCTGTGATGTTGTTTCCGTTTGCATCGTAGGTAAATTCTTCCGATGTTCCGTCAGGATATGTTACTTTTGTCAGATTGTCCTGACTGTCATAGGTATAGGCAGTACGCCTGTTTTTGGCATCTACAGATGCTGTCATGTTGTTTCTGAAGTCATATTCGTATGCTGTCACCACACCCGTATTGCTGACTGCTGAGATGATATTTCCTGCCGTATCATAGCTGTAGGTGGAGGTATATTCCTGTACACTTCCGTCTGCCTCTGTCCTCTTTACGGTGACACCCGTACATCTGCCGTCTGCACTGTAGCTGTATTTTGTCTTATTTCCGTTACCGTCTTCCATTGATATGAGGTTTCCGTCACTGTCATAGACAAGCTTATGCACGGTTCCTATCTCATCCGTAACTCCTGTCAGCTTTCCATCTGACGCATAGGTAAGCTCTGTATCATTTCCAAGGGCATCTGTCATTTTTGTCAGATTGCCTTTGCTGTCATAATCCATTGTCATAAGGACGCTGTCTGCCATTTTTATGCTGTTAACTATATTAAGTTCATTATACCCGAGCTCCTCTGTCACTCCGTCTGCATTGGTAAGGGAAGTAAGATTGTTACTGCTGTCGTAATGATAGGTGGTTATGTTGCCGTTTGCATCTTTCTTTGTAAGTAGATGATTATTTTCATCATATGTATTTTCCGTTACATTTCCAAGGGCGTCAATTACCCTGAGGACATTTCCATTGTCGTCATAAATATAGACTGTCGTATTTCCCAGTTTATCTTTTACCGTCTCTGTTCTTCCGTCTATATCATGCTGATAAACAATTTCATTTCCATCAGCATCAATGGTCTTTGCAAGTCTTCCATCTTCATCATACACATTTCTTGCCACTGCAATTCCCGATGGGTCTATGATATCAATCAGGTTATGGTCATCATCGTATGTGTATCCGACTGTCCTGCCTGCATTGTCTGTGACGCTGATAAGGTTATCATTGCTGTCATAAGCATATTCCATCTGATTGATAACATTTGCATTACTGTCTGTTTCCTCTGCTTTGACAATTCTGTTATTATTATCCCTTGTAAATGTGATTCCTTTTCCGTCAGTGTGTTTGAAGCCTGCGTTTGTGACGGTGACTTTGTTTCCGTTTACATCCTCCATGCTTAAAAGTCCGTGCTGTTCATCAAGATACAGCTTTGTTCCGTCTTCCCTAGTAAAAATATAGGAATGGTATTCAAGCATATCCAAGTCCTCAAACAGCAGGCTACTTCCATAAAGCATTGCACTGTTATCGCCGTTAAATATATGTACTTTTACCTGTTACAATTTAGCATTCCACAATTTCATATATTTTTAAAAAAATATACTATTAATGCCACTATACAAAATATCATCAGAATCAAACCAGGAATTGAGAGAAATACTGTTATGAATATATCTTTATGACCGTTATATATAATAAACTGATTCCTTTCACTGTTAAATCCTATCTCAACTCTTTGCCCTACTTTATACTTATTGGGATTTCCGCTGCCATTTTCCCAATCATATATTTTGTATTCATTACCATCATTATTAAATAAAATAACCGGTGTATATGCTGTTCCTGTTCTTCTATTTTCTACTTTTAAAACCTCAACAATTTCGGCTTCACATTTTACAACTTTTTTACTTAATCTAGTATTTATAATATGTGATAACGTAGGCCATGTTAACATCCACCCCAGAATAAACACTGTAACAGGCTGTGTCAATATTACAAGAAAAGCTATGTATTTCATAATATTATCCTCCTAATTTGACGTTCATGATTTAGAAATTCTATCCTCATTTTTCACCTTCCTTTTATTTATCATTAATTTAATATTTCTCATCTGATATGATTAATCATATTCCAAATATCCTCAAACATATCATATTCTACTTTTCCGGCAATATTATACAAAGCGTCTTTTACAAATTCATATGCAATATCTCCATCTTTAATCATCTTTTCTGTCAAATCCATAAGCTTTTGTTGTACGGGACTTTTTTTCAAATTTTCACAATATTGTTTTATTGCCTCCTCAGATTTCAAATGATCTTTATATCCGGCTTTTAGTGATATAAAATCTATTGATACCAAAATTATTCTTATAATAATTTCTTCATAATCCCTTTCTTTTATTGCATTAATTAACTCTCCCAAATCTGAGCCAAATGCATAGGCACCTATACCAAGAGCCACAGCTGCTGTCGGAGGATTCTTTGCAAATATAGAGACTATAGTAAATACTGCAATGCCTATACTCACACTTGCCTGAATTATACTAATTATAGTCTGTTCCTCAGTAAAGAGTTCGTATACTGTATATCCAATACTAAACAAACTAGCAGCAACTGTTACTTGGTCTACCCACGTTTTCATTTTAAAAGCTATGATAGCATTACTGCTTATAGTACTGATATCACTGCATGTTGTAACTATAAATTCCATAAGTGAAAAATTCCCACTCGGATCCTTATACACCACCGGATTTGCCGATGCATACAGATATTTATGCAGGCTCAGTGCATCATACACATCTCCCTGATAAGTATCTCTCTGTGTGAATGTACCTGTCGCAGGATCCATATATCTTGCCCTGAGATAATACAGACCTGATTCGCTGTCATATTCCTCGCAGTTATACAGATAAACATTATCTGTTGTCCCTGTTTTTGCAAGCTGATTCCCATATGCATCGTACCTGTATGTGTCGCTTATATTCCCTGAAGAACCGGATAAACTGCTGACACTTCCATGTCCGTCAAAAAGATAATATGATACCTGTGAGGCTTTTTCCATGCTGATTAACCCGGTTCCTCTTGTATAATATTTCACCGGCACACCATTTCCATCTGTCTCTGCCAGTACATATGAAAGTTCTCCGGTACTGTCCACCACATATTTTATCTCATCTGTCCCATCACTTTTTCCTGTTCTGTTTCCTTCGTAGTCATATGTATATGTGTATACATTTCCATCACTGCTGTAATATTTTGAAAGTTTATTCTGTGAATTGTATTCATACTGCTCACAGGTACTTCCATTCAAAACTGAAACAAGATTTCCGTTCAGATCATATGTATATACTGCCTCATTTGCCCCGCATACTTCCTTTACGAGCTGGTTGTCTGTATTATATGTGTATGTTACAAGCGTATTTACCTGACTGCTGTCATGGTCTGTTATTCCTGTTATGTCACCATCTGATGTCACAAGTTTTGAAAGCCTGTTTCCAACAGCATCATATGTATATACAGTGACAATACTTCCTGACACATTCTGCGGTGTATTTTGCGTAATATTCTGTAGTGTATTCTGTGTTAAATTTTGTATGGTCTCTTTTGTAAGCCTTCCTGCGGCATCATATTCATATTCTGTTTTCAATGTGCCGTCTGAAGTGACTTCCTCTATTGATACAGGATATCCGTTTTTGTCTCGTCTGTATATGTATTTCTTTATTATATTTTCATTGCTGTCTATGATGTCTTCCTGTATGAGATGTGAACATGCATCATAAGCATACTGCATTTTTATGCCGTTTGCATAGGTCAGTGCTGTTCTGTTGCCAACACTGTCATAGGCATACACTGTGATATTTCCATTGTGGTCTGTTACTCTCACCAGTCTTTCAAGCAGGTCATATTCATAAGATGTACTTCCATAAGGGGTGGTAATCTTTTTCACCTGTCCTGACAGGGTATATTCATATCCGACTGTTATCTGGGCTGCATCTGTTTTTGAGATGATTCTTCCACTGTTATCATATGAATAATATATCGTTCCGGTTCTGTCTGTCACTGAAACAAGACGGTCTGTATCACTGCCTTCTTCATCTTCATAACTGTATAAGGTCTGCTCTCCATTCACGCTCTTCTTTTCAAGCCTTCCAATACCATCATATGTATATTCGGTAATGTTTCCGCCAAAATCGGTAAATTTTATAATTTCTCCCGAACTGTTATATTCATAGGTCTGAAATGCACCTGCTGCAGTTATTTCTTTTGTCATTCTTGACATGCTGTCATACTCATATTTTGTCTTCCTGCCAAGTGCATCTGTTATTTCCGTAAGATTTCCGCATTCATCATATTGATATGATGTACAGTTTCCTAATGCATCTGTCAGTTTCACCAGATTTCCGGCACCGTCATATTCATATTCTGTATGATTTCCTTCTGCATCTGTTTTCTCTGTCATTCTTCCCCTGGCATCATAAACATATACTGTCATGCTTTCATCCGGCATCATCTGTTTTGTGCAGTTTCCTTTCAGGTCATATTCATATTTAAAAATATTCCCTTTGGCATCTGTCACTTTTGTAATATTTGCATCCATGTCGTACTCATATTCCGTACGGTTTCCATATGCATCAATAACTGCGGTGTTCCTGCCCATTGAATTATATTCATACTTCGTAACTGCACCATCTGCATTTTCTGTCTCAATCACATTTCCAACGGCATCATATTTATATTTTTCCATTCCTCCGTTTTCGTATGTTTTTGATACCATTCTTCCCACTTTGTCATATGTCATGTTAATTGTCTGTCCATATGTATTAGTCGCAGATATGGTATTTCCATTTGCATCATATGTAAATGTCTCAAATGTATTATCACAGTAAGTAATTTTTATCAGATTTCCAAGACTGTCATACTCGTATTTTGTCTTATTTCCATTTGCATTAATCATGGAAGACAGATTTCCAAGCACATCATAGTTATAATGTGTTGTATTTCCAAGCGGATCTGTTTTACTGACAACATTTCCATCACTGTCATAGGAATAATATGCCTCAATATTTTCTGTTCCTGATGAAGTTGTTCTGAGGGCAGATGTTTTGATACATCTTCCGTCTGTATCTCTTGTATATACTACAATATTGCCGTTTGCATCCTTTGTTTCTGAAACATTTCCGTTACTGTCATATTTATATGACATCATGACACCTATTTTGTCTGTTGCAGAAAGCATATTTCCTTTGCTGTCATATTCGAGTTCTGTGGTGTTTCCGTTTGCATCCGTAACTGATGATACATTTCCGTTTGCATCATATTCAAACTGACCAAACAAGAGGTCATCTTTGGTAATACTTACAATCTTATTATCCTGATATACGGAGCTTATTGCTGTTCCTTCTTTATTTACCGTTGTTATCAGGTTATTATTGGCATCATATGTATAGCTTGTTATATTTCCTAATGCGTCTGTCTTTGTAAGAACATTATTACTGGCATCATATGTATTTAACGACACATTTCCTAATGCGTCAACCGTTTTCAATATATTTCCGTTTTCATCATATGTATAAACTGTTGTATTTCCAAGTCTGTCCCTTACTACCTCTGTTCTTCCGTCAATATCATGTTCATACTCTATTCTGTTGCCATCTGCATCAATGGTCGCTGCTAATCTTCCGTCTTCATCATATACATTTCTCGCAATGGCTGCTCCCGAAGGATCGATAATATCTATCAGGTTGTGGTCATCATCGTATGTGTATCCGACTGTCCTGCCTGCATTGTCTGTGACACTGATAAGGTTGTCGCTGCTGTCATATGCATACTCCACTTTATTGATGACATTTGACTGGCTGTCTGTTTCTTCTGCCCTGATAATTCTGTTCTCTGCATCTCTTGTGAATGTGATTCCATTTCCGTCAGTATGTTTAAAGCCTGCGTTTGTGACAGTGACTTTGTTTCCGTTTGCATCCTCCATGCTTAAAAGTCCGTGCTGTTCATCAAGGTACAGCTTTGTCCCGTCTTCCCTCGTGAGAATATAGGAATGGTATTCAAGCATATCCAAGTCCTCAAACAGCAGGCTGCTTCCATAAAGCATTGCACTGTTATCACCATTAATTGAAAGTTTTACCTTTGGATTTGTAACGCATCTGAAACTTACATTGACACTATATATTGGTATGAGTGCCTGTCTTTCCGGAGAAAGCATAAGTTCAAACCTGTCGCTTGTTCCATCACCATAAGTGATGATGATATCATGACAGTCTGTCTGTGTAATATAGTATCCTGTAGAAAATTTCTCTCCTGTCTGTGTCTGGGAATATCCGTTACATATATCAGAAGCTTCCTTTAATCTGATATCCATAAGCCCCATGCTCCAGCCTGTTCCGAAGTCTCCTGATGCCTTGTTACGGCTGTCATAGTTTCTTGTGAGGCTTAACGGGATTCCTGCCACGTTTGATGTGATGTCGGTAAAGCCGATTGACATGTTGCCGACTTTTAAGTTTCCCTCTACATAGATGTATCTCTCTGTCCTGACTCTGTGGCCTGCCATGTCAACAGCCGTAAGTCTTAATACATATCTGCCGTTTAACAGCTTTGTTGTGTCAAGTGTGCCGAGTTTTCCGTCCGTCACCGGCTCTGTTCCGCGGCTCAGTTCTATATAGTCGTCTGTTCCCTCCTGCTTGTATTCAAGTGTGTAATATTTAAGTTCTTTATCATCGCTTACTGTTCCCATGATATCTGTCATGGTTTTTATGATACTTTCAGATTCAGGTGTTATAAATTCTGCCACCGGATAAGTATCATCATCAGCATCCAAGAACCACAGATCTGCTGATACAGACTGTCTCTCTGTGCCAATGTCCGCACTTAGTATAACCTCATATTCTCCATAGGAGGCTGCTGTTACTTCTGCTGTTCTTCCATGTATGGCTGTCTCTGTTTCCTGCCCTGTCTTCCTGTTTTTTAATACCAGCTTTACATTTTCGGCGGTATCAGGATAGGCAAGGTATGCTGTTACGCTTTCGTTTACGGATGCTGTCGTTTTTCCGAGTACAAGGTTTAACTTTCCTGTTCCCGGTTCGTCAGCTTCGCCGCCTGTTTCGCCGCCGTATCCTTCATCGACTGTTCCGTTTGGTGTTACCGTGATGGTATATTCTGTCTTTCTTGCATTTCCGTATGCATCCTCTGCCTCTATGATGACTGCATAATCGCCTGTCTCGTATGGCTTAAGACTGTAGGAAGCGATTTCGTCATCATCAATGCCTTCTTCACCTGCCGCTATGATGAGGGCACCTGATAATGTTCCGTCTGTCTGTTTTTTGCCAAGTGTTACGGTATAGACAAGGCTGCTCGCATCTGCGATGGTTCCTCTTAAATCAATGTTAAGACTTTCCCCTTTGATTTCTGCGTTAAGCTCTGCAATGATAACCGGCGGTTCTGTATCAGAGTTTCTGCTGATATCATCGCCGGTGGTTCCTGCTGTGTAGGTAAATCCTGCCTTCGTTGTGGTCTGGTTTCCTGCGCTGTCTTCTGCCGTCAGCATGACACTGTAGTCTCCTGAGGCGAGCCCCTGTGTGCTTATGGTTCCCAGTACTTCCTCTGACTTTGCCTCAGTTCCTGTTACTGAAAGTATCTCCTCACTGTCGCTTCCTGCGCTGTTCTTTTTGCATACTTTCAGTGTATAGTTTTTCAGTTCCGTTTCATCATTAACTGTGCCTGCTATCTCAATAAGACTGTTTTCATTGTCAAGGGCAATGTCACTGATGACTGCCGTCGGAGGTATTCTGTCTCCTGAGCCGGTATGCTCCACGGTCAGCAGCATATAAACGGATGAACTTAATCCTGCCTTGTCTGTCGCTGTTATTTCAATTTTGTATACGCCTGCTTCGAGGGTGTCTGTCTCTACGGTGGCTATGGTTCCGTCGATGATTTCTTCTGTTCCTTCTGCAAGAACAGTTTCCTCCTGTCCGTCGGTTTGGTCTTCCTGTGTCTGTCCTTCTTCCGGTTCTTCCTGCTCTCCTGTGACGACTCTGCTCTGTACTACCCTGTATGAGGCGAGTGCCCTGTCATCGGTGATGCTTCCTATAATATCAACATTTCCTGTCACTGTGCCGTTTTTTGGTGATGTGATGATAATGGCTGGAGGTGTTGTGTCGCTTTTGTCTGTCACCCTCACTGTTTTTTCGGCGGTTCCCTCATTGCCACAGATGTCTGTTGCTGTCAGGGTTATTTCAATTTTTCCTGCTTCATCCGGAACATATGCGTATCTTCCCGGCTGCACGGCTATTTCAGTTCCGTTGACTTTCAGGCTGATTCCTGTCACACCGTAATCGTCTGTTGCTATGGCTTCAATATATAAGGCTTCGCCTGTTTCTACGGTTTCTTTGCTCACAATAATGCTGCACTGTGGCGGTGTATTGTCATCCGGTCTTACATATTCCCTTGCCTCGGAAGTTCTTACTGCCTGTACTGCCGGACGGCTCCATGTTCCCTCTATATCCTTTACCTCATATTTGATGAGATATGTGGTTCCCATAGTGACTTCTGTCGGAAATCTTCCTTCTGTCCACTCTGCCTCTCCCATTTCCTTGTAGTAGAATTTTTCTTCCCTTATACCTTTTCTCACATCCGATGGGTGGTCAGGATCTTCACTTTCATAGATGACATTTACCATGCATGTATTTGCGTCGGAAGGCTTCTGTGTTGTGGTTACCGTGACGGATGCTGCAGGGCGGTTCTGTGCAAGGATAAGCTTCTGGTATTCATCTGTATCTGCCCATCTAATATAGGTATCAAGTGCATTGTTTTCCTGTGTCGGATTATCACTTACCCTGTGGGTAACGGTGTATGCGCCGGCATTTGTGAACATGGTAACCGGTTCACTTCTCTGTATCGTTTCAGGCCCGGTTTCTTCTTCTCCAAATACTGATGCGTCATAAAGGTACTCCCAGATTTCTTCGCCTGTCGCATCACCTTCCGGATCGCTGTATGTATCTTTATAGGTGACTTTTTCATCCGTGGTGATGGTATAACCGATAGAATAATCCTTGCTTTCTATATCTGCGATGATTCTTGCTACAATCTGGTCAACTGCTGTTTCAACTGTTATTTCGTCTGTCTCTGTATTTTCGTTGTCTTCATTGTTTTCATGATCTTCCTCATTTTCACTGTCTTCCCCATTGTCTTTTGCATATGTGAGACTGATATTTTCTCCGTTTCCATCGATGGCATTGACAAGGCTGTTGTACTGGTTGATGGTATTTTCGTTGCCTATGCCAAAGAACATTGCGTCCTTTGATATCAGTGCCGCTGCCACGTCTGCCATTCTGTCGGTATCGGACAGCTCCGGCACGGAGGTTTCGCTTAAATTGATGACATAATGGTTTGTTCCCGGAGTCCATTCATGATTGTTTACCACATCAGACAGACTTTCTCCTGTAATTGTCTGCATGACGATATTTTTAAAGGTAAAATAGGACTGCTGGTAGCAGCCATGGCTTCTATGACTGATGATTGGTCCGTATCCATAGGCTTCAACGCCATCATCCGGAAGTACATATTCATTTATTATAATGCTGTCCCCATCATAAACAGTAATGGCATTTCCATTTACTACTATTTTAAAATGGTGGTTTGCATACACGTTGGTAATTCCAAAGGTCTGAAGAAGTCTTCCGGCATACTGTACATACTCGTATGAACCATTTCTAAAATTAGACAGATTTGTTTTATTAATCTGCACGAGCTTTAATCCTGAATCTGTTACAAGAATGCAGTATCCCTGAATATAATTTTCTTCGTCTGAAACAACTGTATTAAATAAGAAACCACCGCCTTCCATACTGTGCCAATCAGTGGCATCTCTCTGCAAATCAAACTCAAATACTTTTCTGCTCGGATCATCATCCTTAATATAAAGGAAATCCTTTAATGGTGCCCAAAAATATCCTACCATCTTTATGTCATTTCCATTATAAGTAATATGATGCTCCAGACATTGATCCCAATCCTGATAATTCTGATGGTCATATTCCTTCCATGCAAATGTATCCTTTGCCGTGAGAGCTGATGTGGATACAGTGCTGACATTTGCTTCTATTCCAAGTTCGGCAAGCTTTTCCTCTACTCCTGCCGTAACCTCTGCATATTTTGCCAAAAGTTCACTGTCCGCATTACCTACCGTGAAAATGATGTCAGAAAGTTTGCTCTTTTCCATAGACATGGCTGACACAGGTGCCTGATTGGTTATCTCAAAGTCCCGGGCACAGCTTCCCCTCAGGTAAACACTGTCGTCAACTAATGACGGGATTGTATCCGTAAATGTCTCCTTTATATTAAGAACGACTCTGTATTTTCCTACTGTATTTAACTCATAGGAAACTTCCGTCTGGTTTCCCTGTCTGGTATCAATGATTTCATCATCACTGAATTCACCATCGTTGTCAGCATCATGGTATAACACATAAGTTCTTTCGCTTATTGTGTCTCCAAGCTCTGATACGGAAGCATCCGTTACGAAGATATGTGCTGTTCCCTCGCTGTTTCTTACATAGACCGCCTCACTGTCTGTGCTTTCACCCTCTCCACAGCTTATATCAAACAGTGCCTGTGGTGCTGCATCCTCCACTACTGATATGGTGGTTTCTGCCGGGAAGTCATCATAACCGTCTGTTGCCATGGCACTGATTTTATAGTTTCCTGCCTGCTTAAATATCAGCTCCCTGTGATTCCACCGGGTGGCTGTTTCATCTAAGATGAAGAATACTTCTCCCTCTCCCGCCTGAATCTCATTGCCATTGCTGTCAATCTTTATGATGTTTATCACGGTATCTTCCTGTGACAGATATTCTGTTTCGCCTGTGAGATGAAAATCAAGCTCTACTTTTCTGTTGACCTTGCGGTTTCCTGTGACGCTGACTGCTGCAGAGTCAATCTGTGTAATATGCCTTCTTGGAACATATGGGCATACATATCCGGTGTTATCCCAGCCCTGTACCTTTACACAGTTGTTTCCGGCCTTGTAATCGCTGTAGTTAAGTACAACCGAATTGTTCCACAGAGTGGTCGAATTTCCCCTGAAAAACCGGAGTGCTGTTGCGCCCTCATCTTCTGCTGTCACAACATATTTGAAAACCTGTGTTTCTATTTCGTCTGTTAAAAGAATCGGTGAGAATTTTGTGCTATCTGCACTGCTGATAGTGATATCCTGTCCGTTATTGTCGGACTTGGAACAGCTTGTGAAGTTAACATAGAATATGGCATTTGACAGTTCCCACAGATAATTTCCGTTAGTGTCTGTAAAAGAGTAAAAATCAAGATATACGATATCCCCCTCATGGAAATAGTCATTATCGACTACTGCTGTACCATCCCAATATCCATGTTCAGGTACTGTGGCATGGTAGGTGCTGTGCCATGTCGAAGTATCATTAACATTACTTCCCCTGCCGCCGGCACTCCATGAATTCCACTGGGTGCTTCTGTCAGGGCTTAAACGATTGAAGGTTACATTATAGGTACTTGCCGGAACCCTGCAGCTCCATGTGATTGAATCGACCTTTGTCATAATATAGTGGTCATGACCGTAGGTGTTATCGATAAGCTCAAATACTGCGTTATCGTTTCCAAGCCAGTGTTCGGCTGTATCATCTTTAAGGTATAATATCACATATCCGCCTGATGCTTCTGCTTTTTTTGTAAAGGCATCAAGGCCTATACTTGTTCCTAAAATAACTACCACAAGCAGATAGGATATCATTCTTCTGATGAGCTTTCCTTTTCTTGTGTTTGAATTTAATAGTACTTTTTCCATTAAATATCCTCCATTTCTATAAAATAATCTCTCGGAATCTCTAAACCCATATCTATAAGGGGTTCAGATTCCTTTTTTTATAAAATCCGCCACTTTTTTGCCAAAAACAGTTGACAAACGCATCAAAAAATGCGGCACTTTGCGCTCTTAATCAAAAGTTAAATGTTTTGTCAAAAAATGTATTTATGGCATAATAACATGATTAGCAATATTTGTAAATAGATTATCTGTAATTTAAATCATTTTTAAGTACTTTTTTGTCGACAAAAATCGACAAATCAAAATTGAGATATAATCCTTTTAAAAAAATGACGTTAATTTAAATCCAAATTTAAATTAACGTCATTTTTCCCTTTAACAAAAGTAAATCAAGAATATCGGATAGAATTTTCCTGCATTTTTACTTATTTTTTCCTCATTCATGATTCATAATTCCTATACACATTTACAATAAATCCTGTCTCGCCATATAATCTAATACCGATAACCAATGTTATCTCTATAATTGTTTGATTAACGGCATAGTGCCACTATTTCATTTAAATCAAGTATTTTAATTTCCTTTTCTTCACAATGAAATACTTCGCTTTCTATCTGACTTTTATTGATATTTTGAATACCAATAACATCATGTACATGAAGAGCAATATATGAATTTGAAACTTTAGTAATGATGACCATGTCATTTGCATTGTTTATCTCTTTAAGATGAAATAATCTTGGCAGATTAACTGCTGTAATCACGTTATCACGCAGTATAAATAAACCTTCAATACATTCATGTGTGTTATGTATACGGGTTAGTTTAGGATATAATAAAACCTCATCTACATATGATATATCAATTGCATAGAAATTTTTGTCAATTTCAAATTCAAGTAAATTTATTTCATCTCTCATATACTTTTTCTCCCAAAATCAAATTAATCCTATTTATCTATTATATATTATGCTAATTCAAAGTCAATTTCAAACCAAAATTCCACACCATCTTTGTGGTTAATGACTCCACAGCTCTTTTCGTGTGCATTCATAATCGCCTTTACAATTGAAAGACCTATCCCGCTGCCGCCATACTCACGTGTTCTTGCTTTGTCAACTTTATAAAATTTTACCCAGATATTTTCTAGTTCAGATTCCGGAATAGGATTACCTGAATTATAAACAGATACTCTTAGTATCTTATCATGAATCTCTTCAGAAATTCGAACTACTTTTTCGCCTGTTGCATAATGAAGGGCATTTGTGATATAATTCGTGATAACTTCTTCTATTTTGAATTCATCAGCATAAACATATCTTTGTTCATTTCCGGAAAAATCAATTTTAATGTCATATTGTTTGATAAGATAGTCAAGAGAATTGATCACTCCATTTATTACCATATTAATGTCAAACTTCTCATACTGGATTTTATTACTTCCAAATTCTAGCTGATTTAATGACAAAAGGCTTTTTACCATCTTATTCATTTTATTTGCTTCATCCATAATGACAGAACAATAAAATTCTCTTGATTCCTCATCATCATTGATACATTCACTTAATCCTTCTGCATACCCCTGAATCAATGCAATCGGCGTTTTTAGTTCGTGAGAAACATTTGAGATGAAATCTTTTCTCATTTCATCAATTTCTTCCTTTTTTTCAATATCCTTCAACAAGTCAGAATTCACTTGCTTCAATTCAATAATGGTAGCTTCGAGTTTATCCGACAGCTCATTCATGCTGTTTCCTAAAATACCAATTTCATCATCTGCATCTTCGTCATATTTTATATCAAAATTCAGTTTTGACATTTCTTTGGAAATTTTTGCAAGTTTTAAGATAGGTTTGGTAAATTCTTTTGAAATAAAAAGCGCAATGATAATTCCAAAGAATGATACCACAAGTCCTATTCGTGCATAAAACTGCATTGAAATTTTGACACTCTCATTAATAGCCTCAACCGGCATTCTTATCAGGAAAATCATATTGGTATTAAAAAAACCTGATACTTCCAAATATCCATTTTCATAACTTCCTGATTTCTGATGCAGATTACATCCCCCGACTATATAATCAGATGTCTGTTTGATAACTTTATAATCAGAGGGATTAATTCCAAAATTAATGTCTACAAGTCGTTTCTTTAGGATTTCTCCATTACCATATAGAAACTCTATATTGTCCGATGTATCTACAATGATAATAATAATCCCGTATTTTTCACATACAGATACAATTTCCTTGATATTCTCATCATCAACAGATTCATTTTTTTGTATAATCTGATAGATTTCATCATATCCTTTTAACAGGTTTTTCTGTTTTGTAGACAGATAATATTTCTCCATAAAAAACTGGTTCATTAAGATGTATATAAAACATATTCCGGTTGTGATGCAGAGAAGAATCAATGTCAATTTTAATTTTATAGAATATTTTACCTTGGAATTCATATAAACCTCTCTTTTTGCCATTATATCTCAAACTTATATCCCATTCCCCAGATTGTTTTGATATATTCGCCGGCAACTCCCAGCTTGCTTCTGAGTTTTTTGACATGTGTATCAATCGTTCTTGCATCACCAAAATAGTCATAATTCCAGACATTATTTAATATCTTTTCCCTTGATAATGCAATATTTTTATTCTCAATAAAATAGACAAGTAACTCAAATTCCTTAAAACTTAATTCAATATTCTCACCATTAACTGTCACCTGATGTGCAGCTTTGTTTAATTGAATCATACCTGCATCAACGATTTCGCTTGTGTCTAATTTATTCGCCCTTCTCAAAATGGAATCAACTCTCGCAACTAAAATTTTAGGACTAAATGGTTTTGAGATATATTCATCAACGCCCAGTTCAAATCCCAACAGCTCATCACTTTCCTCTGATTTCGCTGTGAGCATCACAATAGGTACTCTTGATTCTTTTCTAAGCTCACGGCATACTTCCCAGCCATCCATCTTTGGCATCATCACATCTAATATAACAAGTGCAATATCTTTATTAGTATAAAATTGTTCCAAAGCTTCTTCACCATTAGAAGCCTCTATTACTGTATATCCTTTTTTTGATAAAAAGTCATTGACAAGTTTTCGCATTCTGCTTTCATCATCAACAACAAGAATTTTCAAATCATTCATAATCAGTACCGGACCTTTCATTTATTTCATGATATTTATTGTAGCAGTAAAATATGGTTAATCTGTGAATTAGAATAATAAGTTCTGTTACTCTTTTAAGTGTTAGCAGATAAATTGCTTATTTATCAGAAATTACGAGAAATTTAAATCCATAATCAATTGATTACTTCTCACAGTAATGTTATTTTAGCATAATTTTTACAAATCTAAAACAATGTTTTGACTTTATGTTCATTTTAATGCATAATAGAATTACGATTTATAGAATGATTATGATAAAGAGACGGAAAATGATTGGAGGTTCCAACTTGAGAACAAAACGAGTGTTATTTATATTTATTATTTTATCCATTTTTACTTATATTTATATTTTCGAAATGCAGGATGATATTTTTCCTGATTATTCAGTGGATGATGATATAGTGGATAAGATAATACTGGAAAATATACGTTCTGATATGAGTGAGTACGAAAAAGTACTGGCAATACACGATTACATTGTTTTATCAACAACGTATGATATTAAAAATTTAAATAACAATACAATTCCCGACCTTGATTATACTGCAAAAGGTGTTCTTGAAAACAAAATCGGTGTGTGCCGCGGATATTCAGAGGCTTTTAAATTATTGATGGATAAACTTGGTATAGAATGTGAAATCATGACAGGGAGAGCTGATGGTGTATCACATGCATGGAATGTAGTTAAAATTGATAATAAATGGTATCAGATTGACTGCACTTATGACGATCCTTTGGATAATGAAGATTCCGAAGGCGAAAGTGATAATCTCAGATATGATTACTTTTTAATCACAGATGACCAGATGTATATTGACCATACACCGGATAAAGACAGTAAATCATATGATTGTTTTTATGAAGACTATATGTATATGGAAAAGGTTCCGGGCGTACCTTATTATATTCTTAAAAATATACATTTAATACCTAATGCATTGATTCAGGTGGTTGATTCGGGCACACGTTCAGTTACATTTTATTTTCCTGATAATATGGATTTTGAAAACAGTGGCATATCTGACGAAATCGCTACTTCACTTGGTCGTAATAAGACATCTTTTTCAACCTTTTCCTATACTCCGGTAGCAAAATGTGGGAAATATTATTACTCTACAATATCTGTGCAGTAATTGTTACTATAATGTAATAACAATGCAAATCCATCTATAAAAATGAATTGTTTTCCAGCTGCACTACTGTTTTTAAATTTTCAAATATCGTAAAAATCTAAAAGTGAATTGTACTTGCAATTTTATTGCAAATACAATTCACTTTCTTAATTACTTGAGTGCAATTTAATTATATTGTATGCCATCATTAATATGATATTTGATTTCTCTCAAAAATCCAACATCTTTCAATAATGGAGCTGAGGGGAATCGAACCCCTGTCCGAAGCCCTATCCCTCAAGGCATCTCCCACTACAGTCAATGTTTTAACATTCCCTCAATCATACGCCCACCGACAGGCTTACAATCTTAGTAGCTTCATCAATCTTTCAAAACCTCAAAGCTTTGGTAATGAAGTGCCTCGCAAGGTCGATGCCGAACACTTAAGCAGCGAGTGACTTAAGGTCGACAGCTGCCACTAGGCAGCGTACGCTAAATTTTCGTTTGCGTTTAATTTTAAAATCTGAGTTTTAACGTGGTCCCAGTCCACGAGTGGCTTCCCTGACTTCAAAAACCCCGTCGAAACCAGTACAACCCCGAAAATGCTATACTGTTTTACAAACGATGTACAGTATATATTACAATTATTTTTTTTGAATGTCAAGACTGAATTTTTGTAATTTGCATTTCTATTGTTGCTTCACTGATTTAAAAAAATACAGACAGCCACCAGATTAATTAACACACATCTTACTTATCTGATAATGGAATTGATGTACATATCATAATGGCTGATGAAAGAAAACAAAGCCAATAACCAAGTGCATTTGTCATTCCGCTATCAACATCTACCTTTCCACATATCATTGCTGCTATAAGAAAAACGAAAAATAATGTTGCATACACTTCCATCATACCATAATTGAAAACTTTCGATATAAAATCGGTTCCATTTACTGACTTCTTTGAAATAAAGTTGATTAATGCGCCAAGCACCAAAATCACCTCTAACACAACCATAGCCGCCAAAAAAACGATATATGTATTCTTTAGCATGCTCTTATCTCCCAGACCTCCATCAAAATACTTTTGAAAAAGATAAAAGTGCGTGTATTCACCTTTGATACTAAGTGCCTTAATCCCCAGTTTTGAATTTGGCTTTCTTGTATAGTCATATTCAAATAATGGTATGGCAAATGTCACAACGATATTTAATATTGCTGCAACTAGAAACAGAAAAGAATATACAGTTTTCTTTTTATGAACATATTTTTCATATTTACTTTGATTCCTGTATAACTCCATCTTATCTTCTTCTGAAATTTTTGCTTTCTTACTGGCTCCCATAATTTCTTCTCCTTTTTTATAACATTATCTTATTAAATTGTAACAAAAAAATACGTTTCAGTCAACCTATAAATATAATTTTTGCACAAATTATAGTCCCTATTCTATATCTACCAAATAATACATTAATTATAGCTGATTATAACGGTCACGGGGAGTCACAGAATCAATGATTCTTTCAATCTGCTCATAAACCGGAGGTTCAATCTTCTTTCTTGTCAATTCTACAAGATCCAGTTTTGTCATTTCTACAAAATCTGTTCTCACTTTATCATTTCTGATACATTTTTTCACACAGTCAACAACCTTTTTCTTGTCCTCCTCATCAGTCATACTGATGAAATCTATCATAATAATTCCCGAAAGATTTCTCAGTCTTAACTGATATGCTATTTCTTTTGCAGCCTCCAGATTCACATTCAATATAGTTTTTTTGATGTCTTTACCTTTGATACATTTCCCTGTATTCACATCAATAACCACCATCGCTTCTGTCTGTTCAATCACAAGATAAGCACCTGAATTTAACCATACTTTTTTATTTCTGATTTCTTTCACTGTTTTTTCAACACTATATAATTTATGAAGCGGTAATAATTTATCATCATATAGCCTGATAATCTCTTTGTATTTTTCAATCTCATTACAAAGAATATAATCTTTTACTTTCTGATATATAAAAAGATCATCTGTTATAATCTCATCTATTTCATTATCATAGGCACCTGTTATCATTTTCAGATACTGTGGTTCCTCCTTTTTAATCACTGAAAATCTTGTTTTATATTTTGCATTTTCTAACATTTCACGATAATTGTTCACAAGCCTGATTAACTCTTTTTCTATCTCACCGGCATCTGCCTCTATAGCATTTGTCCTGATTACAACACCATATTTCTCACCTGTATCATGAAAAATGTCATCAAGTAATCTTGCTATACTTTTTCTCACTTCTGTCTTAAAATCATGATCACCAATTTTATTTGAAAATCCTACACCTGATTTTGAAACATTTAAAACAATATATCTTCCCGAAAAACTGATTTTGGAAGTCAGCACAGGCGCTTTTGTCTTGACAGCTTCCTTTTTTAACTGTACAAGAACCAAGTCTCCCTGACACAATGTCTGATTTGCTTTATTGTTCAAAAAAATCGGTTCCTCATCAGCAATAGAAAAGTATCCGATTTTTCCTTTCTGATATTCAACAAAGGCTGCATTAATATTTTTCACAATATCTTTAACAAAACCGACATAAATATTGCCTGCTTTGTCATCACCAACATAATCATTTTCATGTTCTGTATTTTCACCACTATTTAGTCCTATATCACAAAATCTATTTTCTTTATGTAAACCTCTGAATAATAAATTTTTCCCATCTACAGTAACATGGGTTATGATAAGTTTACCCATAAAATGCCTCCATTTTTATACAATGTAAGTGTATCTCTTACAAAATATCTTTTCCAAAATCTTCAAGCGGTATATTTTCACCATTTTCACTTTTGCCATAGATTTCAAGTCTCTCCGACATGATGTCAAATGGCTTTCTTTGAACAGAAAGATAATCACAGAATGCATCAATAACAAGTTCCGGTTTAATATTATTCTCACTTCCTGTTGCCAACTTCAAAAATATCGCATCTACCCTCACATCAAAAGAGAGAATCAATGGGCGTATATTTACTAAAACCTCACTTTTTTTCGTCGCCTTTAAGATCTCTATCTTTTCCTGTGACATAAATTGTTCAAACTTTTCTTTCCACTCACTACAGGGCTCTTTTCCCTCTCGAAAACAAACAAGATAATCTGCTGCTGCAACAATTGACATTGCATTTTTAGAATCTTCTGGAAGAAGTCTGTAACTGATGACTTCCATACCATCAACCATCGCATCATTTAACCGTTTCAACATTTCCTTTGAATTGTCTGTTGAATATACCTCTATATCAAAATATTCACCACGACTTGTAAGGCCTACACCTAAAGGTGCTGCAAATGACATTTTCTGGTGAGGGCTGAATCCTTCTGAATAAGCAATATTTACATCTGCCCTTCTCATCACTTTCTGAAAATATCGCATAATGTCGAGGTGTCCTACAAACTTCATCGCACCTTGCTTTGCAAATTTAATTCTTATTTTCAAAACAGACACCCCCTCCAAATTTTGCCACACCACATCCTGCGCATTTCATTCGGCAGTTTGGTGTAACCGTTTCTTCTTTTGCTTTTTTCCATTCGTTTTTAAGAAATTGTTTTGTCACTCCGACATCAATAAAATCCCAAGGCAATATTTCATCTGTATCGCGCTCTCTTGTGATATAAAAATCCATATCAATGTCTGTTGCCGCAATCGCCTGTTCCCACTTGTCATTGTCAAAGCTCTCTCCCCATGCATCATAGATACATCCAAGATGATAGGCATATAAAATCGTATCTGCAACACGTCTGTCACCTCGTGCCAGCAAACCTTCAAGCACTGATACGTCAGCCTCATGCCAGTTATATTTAAGGCTCTTCTTATTCAACATTTCTTTCATCTTAGCGTTTACAATTCTTGCTTTTGAGAGAAATTCTTCTTTTGTATTCATGGAAGCCCACTGGAATGGCGTAAACGGTTTTGGCACAAAAAATGATGTACTTGCAACCACTTGAACCTTTCCTATTCTCTGGTCTTTTGGTATCTGATAATAAAGTTCCGCAATTTTTTCTGAAAGCTCTGCAATGCCTTCCATATCACTCACTGTCTCTGTAGGAAGCCCAAGCATAAAATAAAGCTTGACACGATTCCAACCACCGTCAAAGGCAAGTTTTGCTCCATTTAATATCACTTCTTCTGTAAGTCCCTTATTAATGACATTTCTAAGTCTCTGTGAACCTGCCTCCGGTGCAAATGTCAGACTGCTCTTTCTCACATCCTGCACCTTACTCATTACATCAAGGGAAAATGCGTCAATTCTTAAAGAAGGAAGAGAGATATTAACTCCCTTTCCTTTGAATTCGTCTATCAGAAAATTAATCAAACCTTCAAGCTGCGAATAGTCACTGGAACTTAAGGAGCTCAGAGAAATTTCCTCATGTCCTGTATTTTTCAGCATATTGTACGCTTTTTCTTTTAAGAATTCAAGGTCTCGTTCTCTCACCGGTTTATAGACAGAACCTGCCTGACAGAACCGGCATCCACGTATACATCCTCTCTGGATTTCCAAAACAACCCTGTCCTGTGTTGCCTTGATAAACGGAACTAATGGCTTGTCAGGATAATATGTATTGCTGATATCCATTACAAGCTGTTTGATAATCTTATTTTTTGCATTGACATTATTGGGCTCAAATGATTTGATTGTCCCGTCTTCATGATAGGTTACATCATAAAACATCGGCACATAAAGTCCCTCTATCTGCGCTGCCATTTCAAGAAAATCAAGACGTGTTCCTCCATTTGCCTTATTCTCCTTATATTTATCAATTAATTGAAAATAAACCATCTCACCCTCGCCAATATAAAATATATCAAAAAAAGGAGCAAGTGGTTCAGGATTGTAGGCACATGGACCTCCGCCTATCACAATCGGATCATCCTCTGTTCTATCTACTGCCATAAGTGGAATTTTACTCAAATCTAAAATCTGTAATATATTGGTATAACACATCTCGTACTGGATTGTGATTCCAAGAAAATCAAAATCTTTTACCGACTGCTGTGACTCTAGCGCAAATAAAGGTATATCCTGCTCTCTCATGATTTTGTCAAGGTCAAGCCACGGTGAATATACCCTCTCACAATAAATATCTTCACGCTTATTAAACATATCGTATAAAATCTGAATTCCAAGATGAGACATTCCTATTTCATATACATCCGGAAAACACATGGCAAAACGAACATCCACCTTATCGATGTCCTTTTTTACCATGTTGACTTCATTTCCGATATATCTTGCAGGTTTCTCAATGCTCATTAATATCTCATCAGATAATGCTAGCTTTCTCAAAAAAATACCTACTTTCAAATATTGTTACTGCCCGAAGCATTTTTTAATTTCACTCCACGCATTTTGCTTCAAGCATTTCTTACTTTTTATTAATCTGCTATCGTTGTAAAAAAGCATGTTCTATTTCCTGTATGACATGCTGCACCTGTCTGTAAAACTTTTGCAAGCAGAGTATCATTATCACAGTCAATGATAAGTTCCTTCACATGCTGGTAGTGTCCTGATGTAAGTCCTTTAATCCATATCTCATCTCTGCTTCTGCTGTAATAAGTCATAATCCCTGATTCAACAGTGATATCAAAGGCTTCCTCATTCATATATGCCACCATCAGTACATCATTATTCTCATAATCCTGTACAACAACAGGTATCATTTTGTCTGAATTGAGTTTAAAATCACTAAAACTCATATTGCATTTCAATTGATTCAGTGTAAGACCTGCCTCTTCAAACTGTTTCTTAAATTCATTTTTCATTGACTTGCCTGTAAATCCTTTCTTACGGTTAATATTTAACAAACTTTTATCTGCCAAACTGTCTATTTGTTATTTTTTTAACTGTGTATTTCTTTATAGCGAACCTTTCGTTGTCATAATATCTGTAATTCTCGGATCAACAATTGTCGCTTCATCAAGTGCTTTCGCAAATGCCTTAAAAATACACTCTATCATATGATGATTATTTCCCGGAGTAAGCACCTTGATATGAAGATTCATTCCTGCGCTGTATGAAATGGCATAGAAAAATTCTTTCACCATTTCCGTGTCAAAATAACCAACTCTGTCTGTTGTAAAATCTGCATCAAACACAAGATATGGTCTTCCTGATAAATCAAGAGAACACATAACTAGTGTCTCATCCATAGGAATGGTGACACTTCCGTATCTTTTGATTGATTTTTTATCACCGATAGCTTCTTTAATTGCCGTTCCAAGAACAATTCCGGCATCTTCGATTGTATGATGTGAATCTACATACAAATCACCTTTAATATTGACTGTCAAATCAAACAATCCATGTCTCGCAAAACTTGTGAGCATATGGTCAAAAAATCCAATTCCTGTATTAATTTTCGAATTACCGGAGCCATCAATATTCAACTCCATCGTAATGCTTGTCTCTTTGGTTACTCTGTCAAGAGCAGCCTTTCTTTCTTTACCTGCCACTCAAAATACCTCCTGAATCCTCTAGTTTTCAAATCGTACCTTGATAGAATTTGCATGTGCAGTAAGCTGCTCAGCATTTGCAAATGCAATGATATCATCATGTATCGGTGTCAATGCTTGCTTTGAAAATGAAATGATACTAGATTTTTTAATAAAATCATCCACACTCAGTGCAGAGAAGAATTTGGCTGTTCCATTTGTCGGAAGTACGTGGTTTGGTCCCGCAAAATAATCGCCGAGTGGCTCTGAACTGTACTCTCCAAGGAATATAGCACCGGCATTCCTGATTCTTGTCATCGTATCAAACGGATTTTTAGTCACTATCTCAAGATGCTCTGATGCAATATCATTTGCTACAGATATTGCTTCCTCCATCGTCTCTGTCACTAATATATATCCATAATTTTCAAGTGATTTTTCAATAATATTTTTTCTTAAAAGTTCACTTACAAACTTATCCACTTCCTCGGAAACCTTAGTTGCAAGCTCTTCTGATGTTGTCACCAATATCGCAGATGCCATCTCATCATGCTCTGCCTGTGAAAGCAAATCTGCCGCAACATATCTCGGATTGGCACTTTCATCTGCAAGGACAAGGATTTCGCTCGGTCCTGCAATTGAGTCAATGCTGACATGTCCATAAACTGCTTTCTTTGCTAGTGCAACATAAATATTTCCGGGACCTACAATTTTATCAACCTTTGGAATTGACTGCGTACCATACGCAAGAGCCGCAATTGCCTGTGCTCCTCCGACTTTGTATATAATGTCAGCTCCGGCCTCTTTCGCCGCTACAAGTGTTCCTGGATTCACCTTACCTTCTGCATTAGGAGGAGTAGTCATAATAATTTTGTCAACTCCTGCCACCTTTGCAGGTACAATATTCATCAAAACTGAAGACGGATATGCAGCCTTTCCCCCCGGAACATACACTCCGACTTTTTCAAGGGCAGTCACTTTCTGTCCAAGAATACTTCCATCCGGTTTACTGTCAAACCAACTGTACTGTCTCTGTTTTTCATGATACTCTCTTATATTGACAAGAGCTTTTCTGATGATGTCAACCAATCCCGTCTTTTCAACTTCTGCATAAGCCTCTTTAATTTCCTCGTCTGTGACAACAATATTGTCCGCGTTAATATCAGCTTTATCAAACATTTTTGTATATTCAAATACTGCTTCGTCTTTTCTTTCTTTTACATTATCAAGAATCGCCTGAACTCTGTCAGAAAATTCTCCATAATTGTTCGGACTTCTCTTTAATAAATCATCTAAAATATTCTGCTTTGTCTGTTCATCTAATTTAACAATTCTCATTTTATATTCTCATTTTCCTTTCCTTCTTGTCTTTTTTATGTATTTTCGGCCATTTCAGTGTGAATTTTCATTTCACTTATCTCATTTATATAATTATATCACTGTTTTAAGCTCATTTAACAGTTTCATGATTCTTTCATTTTCCATCTTCATGCTGACCTGATTGACAACCATCCTCGCTGAAAGCGGACATATCTCTTCCAAAATGGTAAGTCCGTTTTCCCTTAATGTGGAACCTGTCTCAACAATATCAACAATTACCTCTGAAAGATTGACAATTGGTGCCAATTCCACAGAACCATTCAGTTTGATAATCTCAACTGTCTGATGCTTTTTATTATAGAAATAATCTTTGGCAATATTCGGATATTTGCTGGCAACTCTTATCATTTCGTGATGCTTAAGCAATTCACGTGCGGACTCCGGTCCACAGACACACATTCTACATTTTCCAAAACCAAGATCCATCACCTCAAAAAGTTTTCTTCCCTCTTCAAGAATGGTATCTTTGCCCACAACACCTATATCTGCTGCCCCATACTCAACATATGTAGGAACATCGCCCGCCTTTGCAAGGAAAAACTTTAATTTCAGTTCCTCATTTACAAATATCAGTTTTCTTGTATCTTTATCCTTCATTTCCTCACATGTAATTCCGACTTTTTCAAACATCTCCAGTGATTTTTTGGCAAGTCGTCCTTTTGCAAGTGCAAATGTTAAATATCTCACTTGTGTTTCCCTCTCTTTCCAAAAGTGTACAGTATATGTTTCTATTAAAAATTAATCTGACTATTAATTTCACTTTTATTTTCTTAAATCATACTAAATATGAATAACATCCGGCTCTTTATCGGTGATAAGTATAATCTCTTTTACTCCATAACGCAAAGCATAAGCCTTATACTCATCAATACTATGAACAGAACGCTTTCTTACCATCATTACGTGTTCGTTATTATCTCTTAATGATTTTGTATAATGAATCGCTTTTTCCCTATTTTCAATATCATATAAAATCATTTTTTTGCTACTGTTTTTCTCGGGTTCAATATGCTGTCTTGACAATGCAACCATCAATCTGTCAAGATTAACAGCACATCCAATAGCCGGTGCATCTTTTCCGAACTGCTTGAGCAGATTGTCGTATCTTCCGCCGGTCACTATCGCATCTCCTGTTCCGTAAGTGTAGGCTTTAAATACGATTCCTGTATAATAATCATACATGCTAAGCATAGATAAATCAAATGAAACATATTTTTCCATTCCATAGATTTTCAGTATATTATACAATTTCTCGAGTCTTTCAATGGCATTTAAACATTCCACATTCAAATTTAATTTCTTCACTTCTTCAATCATCTCAATAGAGCCGAAATAATATTGAAAACCTAAGAAAATCTGCTTTAATTCCTCTTTTATATTCGCTTTATCTAAAACATCTTCAATTCCAAAATACTTTTTATTCTCAAGAAGTTCTCTTAATTCTTCAACTGTGTCCTCATCAAGTCCCGACTCTTTTACAAGACCTTTAAAGAACTGTGGCTGTCCGATTTCGAGCTGAAACTCCGTAAGACCTGCTTTCAAAAGTGTCTCTATCACCATAGAAGCTACCTCTGCATCAGCATCAGATGTATTGTCACCAATCAATTCTATTCCAATCTGTGTAAATTCCTTTAATTTGCCTTGATATTCTGAATCATTAATAAATACATTTCCCGAATAACAAAAGCGGATTGGCATATCTTCATCCATAAAATACTTCGCTGCTGAACGAGCAATGGAAGGTGTCACATCAGGTCTTAAGACAAGTGTATATCCCTCACGGTCAAAAAACTTGTACATATTTTTGGATGCAACACTTCCACGCTCCTTATTGAAAATATCAAAATATTCAAATGTCGGTGTCTGTATATCGCTATAACCATATGATGAAAAAATATCGTGTATGCGTTTCTCCACGTCCTGCTTATTCTTACATTCCTCACCATATATATCTCTCACTCCAACAGGAGTATGTAAAAGTGTACTCTTCATTTTAAAAATCCTTTCCATTCTCGTTCATTTTGCTTTACCACATTAAAGCGTTACCTTGTTATCATATTAAAATTATTAGTCAATGATTATATCTTAAAAAGTCACATGTGTCAATCTCTATTTTCAAGGTCAAGTGCAACCGCCTCTAGATAGTGAATCGGAACCCCTTTCCTTGTGTTAATCTTATACTTCCTATCAATCTCTTCAAACTTGAAGCTTTTCCTTCCACCCTCCTCACTCCGTTTAAAAAATCTGTCAATCAGTTCAAATGGCAGATAATACATTTCATTTTTGTGCGTATAATAAATGATAATGAAAGAAATTCCATTCTGTTTCTCAAACTCCCTCATGAACTCAACCTGATGCCTATGGATATTCTGTATAGGAAAAGTATCAGTATTGCATTCTTTTGCATCAAAACATAGAGGAACTCCCTGTACAACACCTATGTAGTCAACTGTACTTTTCTGCTCAAAATACGCCATTGTAATATGTCTTGATTCCTTATCAATCGCAACCGGTTTAATCGGTGTAGGAATTTTTTGCACAACAGCCATACCAAGTTCACGGTATTTTTCATTTGTCAAATTTATCAGTTCTTCAAGTGTAGAGCCTCTAAGACCTCTGCTGTTCCAAGTTCCCATTTATCTTCTCGCCTTCTAATATCATTTTAAACTGCTGTGGCAAATCTGCTTTAAAACTTTTATATGACAGATTTTCAAACCTTCCATCCATTTCTTCAAACTTCAACTCATACGAATGCAAAAGCTGATTTTTCAACCTATATTTTTTACTGAAATATTCATTGACAGCTTTATTTCCATATTTTTTATCTCCTATAATAGGGTGCCGGATACTTGACAGATGTGCTCTTATCTGGTGTGTTTTTCCTGTAATTAACAAAACCTTCAAAAGTGTATACTTACCATTTGTCGCTAATGGGCAGTATTCCGTTTCAATATAGTGATACTCTCCATCACACATATTTTCACTGATTTCTACAAGATTGTTTTTTTCATTTTTTCTTAAATAACCTTTGATTTTATCAGTAGATTTGATTTCACCTTTCACAATACACAGATAATATTTATGAAGCTCTCTTTTCTTTAACATGTCTGAAAATTTCTGAAGGGCAGCAAATGTTTTTCCAAATATCAATATACCACTTGTATTTCTGTCAAGCCTGTTACATACTGCCGGTTTAAAAGTTTTTAACTCTTCTATATGAATCTTATTTGTCTCAATCATGTACTGTATCAGAATTTCATTTGCAGATATATCATCCGGCTTTGCTTTTTGTGATAACATTCCTACCGGTTTGTTAAATAAAATGACATTCTTATCTTCATAAACAATATTTTTCTCTATTTCTGATATATTAATTAATAATTTCGCAATTCTTGTATCGTTTGCTTTTCTTGAAGGATTGATTTTTATTGAATTATCACTTTTCCCAAAATGATTTACATTTTTAGTATTAGCTGTTTTGCTTCTGCTTTGTGTTGTATTACTTGTTATATCTGACACAAATTTATTGAATGTTTCCTCTGAAAAATAAATCTTGATACTGTCGCCCTCACACAATTTTTCGCTTCCGGTCATTTTTTTATCATTCAATGTAATATTTTTCTTTCTTATCATTTTATAAATAAACCCGGATTCTGCCTTATCAAGATATTTTTTTAAAAATTTATCTGCCCTCTGGTCAGCCTCGTTTTCTTTAATAATCAATTCTTTCATAACTTTGCTTCACTCTTTACTCTCAATTTACTCAATCAAATCATATTGAAAATGTTATCATTATATGTCGTATTTTCTCATCATAGTTTCCTTTTTCATTTTTATCAAGTACGCCAATAGCTTTTCGATACTCTTTAAAATTACTTATCATCCTGACTGTTGTCACTCTGCATTCTTTTTCCAGAAAAGATCTCACATATTTTTCAACAACATCCTTTTTATATTTCTTATCGGGAACATACATAAAAATAGAGTTATCTCTCACTGCTGCTATCTTTACATTGATAATTTTTTCTGTTGAGGAAACCAACAGGTCATATGCGAACAAAATATTCTCATATCCTTTTATTTCATTATAAAGTTGTTCCTCTAACATCTCATATGGTGCCATCACAATATAGCCAACAAGAAACTTTGACATAGGAATCGCCGATACGGCTGCAAAAACTGTAAAGATATTTTTTGTATTGTGATATTTTATATATCCTGTATAGAAAATACATGCTACCATAATCAATAAGACAAATGCAAGAAAAAGCTGAATGAGCTTTCCTTTTTTCAAATATCCATAATCACCTTTTTCCAGTTTTTTATTTACTGTGCTGACATTATTTTGATTACTTAAGTTTTTCCTGTCCATATTTATGCTACCATCACTTTTGAAATTTTTACTGTCTGTTCTTTATTTTTCATACATTTTTCTGCAAATTTTTGCATAGACATCCAATATTACTTTATGAGGAACTGTCTTTGCAAAAATTCTTAACATCTTCATCGGTATTCCATATACTGAAATTTCCTTTTTATTAATTGCATCATTTAATGCCAAAGTAACAACTTCATCCGCCTCAGCCATCGCAAGATCTTTAAACCATGCCCTCTCTCTTCCGTCCTCGGCAATCGCAAAAAATTCTGTATTTACCGGTCCCGGACACACTGCCGTGACATATACTTCTTTATCTTTTAACTCACGTCTCAATGCACGAGAAAAACTTAATACATAAGATTTTGTAGCTGCATAAATTGCAAAATATGGCTGTGGCATAAAAGCTGCTGACGAAGCAAGATTAATAATTCTGCTGTTCTTTGCCATATACGGAATAGCTGCCAGTGTCACGGCAGTAAGCCCCCTGCAGTTTGTATCTATCATTCCAAGTTCTGCATAACATGCTGCCGTTCCAATCTTGCCACACAAACCATATCCTGCACAATTGACCAGCATTTTAATCTTTACATTTTCCTGTTTTAACATCTTTGCAAATTTATCGATAAAATATTCCTCTGAAACATCTTCACATATGATATAACAAGGTATATCTATCTCTGCCTGTACTTCTTCTAATCTGTCTATCCTTCTGGCAATCAGCCATATCTCATCTATTGATTTAAAACTCTTTGAAATCTTTATTGCAAACTCTCTTCCCATCCCGGAAGAAGCACCCGTTATGATAGCTATTTTTTTCAATGATTATTCCATCCTCTCTGAGTCAATTATTTCATTAAATTTATTGATGAATTGAACCTGTTTCTTCTGTCATCCGTTTCAATTCCTCATCCGTCATACGCCTGTATTCACCTGTCTTTAATGAATCATCAAGCATAAGCCCTCCCATGGCAAGTCTTTTCAGGTAGATGACATGCTTGCCACATGCTGCGAACATTCTCTTAATCTGATGATATTTTCCCTCATATATTTTCACTTCAATCTCAGATGTGTTACCATCAGTCTTAAGGATAACTAAGCTTGCCGGCTTTGTAACAGTTCCATCTAAAAGAGTTATTCCTTTGGAAAATTTCATCACATCTTCCTCTGTCACCACTCCGTCTATCTTTGCAAAATAAGTTTTACTGATGTGTTTTGCCGGTGATAAAATTCTGTGAGCCATTTCGCCATCATTCGTAATCACCATCAGTCCTTCTGTATCTTTGTCCAGTCTTCCAACCGGAAATAAATCTCCTCTTAAATTGTCTTTTATCAAATCTACAACTGTCATATCTTTCTCATCTTTTGTAGCTGATATAACACCCTGAGGTTTATTCATCATGAAATATTCAAATCTTGCAAATTCAATTTTCCTGTTATCAACAAAAACTTTGTCTACTTCCGGGTTAACCTTTAAATCTGTGTTTTTTACAACACTTTCATTGACTTTTATTCTACCCTTTTTAGCATATTCTTTTATCTCTCTTCTTGAACCAATCTGCATTTCACACAGAAGTTTGTCAATTCTTATCATTTCACTCATCGTTTTCTATCCCCTGTGCTCTGTATCCTTCTGCAATAATATCAAGCTCTTTACTGAACTTCTCAAGAACATCAACATCATTCAGTTTATATATCTTATAAAATTCATCCTGAATTTTGATTATCTCACGTTTATTTGCCACACTGTACAGATTCTGTATGGTATTTAAAATTTCTGCCACAATCTGTGCCTTTACTTGAAAAATATTCTGTGAGTCCATAATCTCATTTCTGACAGTAGACATCTCTTTATCAAGAGCAACCACTGCTGCCGCTGCTCCTGTCAACCTCTCTCTGATGTAAGATGGCATATTCTGCCTGTATTTATACTGCAAGGAATGTTCAATCGTTGCCCAGAAATTCATCGCAAGTGTACGTATCTGTATCTCTACTTTAATCTTCTTTGTACCTTTCAAAGTGATAATATCATAATACACTATCAGATGATAACTCTGATAGCCGCTTTCCTTTGAATTGCTTACATAATCCTTTTCTTCCTTGACTGTCATATCACTTCTGTTTTTGATGATATTCACAACTGTATAGATATCTTCTACAAACTGACAGATGATTCTTATACCTGCAATATCATCTATCTTATTCTCGATATCCTCAAATTTAATCTTTTTCTTCTGCATCTTTTCCAAAATACTGGAAATCTTTTTTACACGCCCATTTACCTCTTCAATAGGAGAATATTTACCCGAAGCCCTGTGTTCTTTCATCAGATACCGAAACTTTACCATAAGCTCATCCACTACAAGCTGGTATGGTTCTAACAATTCTCTCCATAATTGTATCTCCATCTTAACCCTCCATGCTGCTATCCCAAAATATTACTTTCAAATATAACTATCAAAACTATTTATAACTGTTGCTATTTTTTCCTATAAAACCCAATAAAATTTTATCACAAACATCTCTAAAACTCTAGTATATTTTGTATTTGTTTCTCAGTGCTCTCAATCGAATCACTGTTATCAATAACAATGTCTGCCAATCCTTCAAATTGTTCCTTATCAAGCTGATTTTTCATGACACTTTCAATCTGCTCATCAGTCATATTCCTGCTTTCTTTCAGCCTTTGCTTTCTTATCTCACTTTTTGTATCAATATACCAGACTTTATCACATATTGTATTGCAGCCTGATTCAAATAAAAGTGCCGCTTCTATGACAAATCTGTTATTCTTACATGCAAATTCCATCTGCAAATCTTTTTTATCCTTCGAATCTTTTTTACTATTCAATTCTTTTTCTATAATCGAATTGTTTTCTATCTTTTCAATCCTATTCTGAATCTCATGAATGACCTCAGGATGAACAAATTCATTTAACTTTTCAAGCTGTTTTTTATCATTAAATACCTTCTGACCCAGTTTTTTTCTGTCAATTTCATTATTTTCATCTAAAATATCATTGCCAAAATAATCAACTATTTTTAAATAAGATACATTTCCTTTCATCATTAGTTCATGTGCTATCTTATCAGCTTCAAAAATAGTAAAATTATATTTTTCCTTTAAAATGCGAAGTATTGTTGATTTTCCAGTTCCAATACCACCTGTTATTCCTATTACCATATTTAACCTCGATATTCATTTTAGTCAATTGAATTGTTCAATGACGATATAAATAATTGTTACAATTAAAATTTTTATTTAACCGTTTTGTTGACTTCTTAATGTGCCGACAGCCAGTCATCACCTACACCAAGTCCGACTTCCAGCTCAATCTTTAAATCCATAACATTCTTCATCTTGTCAATCAGAATGTTTGTTACCTCTTCTATCTCATCTTCCTTTGCCTCAATTAAAAGTTCATCATGTACCTGAAGCACAATTCTTGAAGATAAATTTCTGTTTCTAAGCTCATTATCCACATGAATCATGGCAAGTTTAATAATATCCGCAGCAGTACCCTGAATTGGTGAATTCATTGCAATTCTCTCTCCAAAGGAACGCTGCATAAAATTACTTGAACCAAGTTCCGGAACCGGTCTTCTTCTGTTCAATAATGTCGTCACATATCCATTTTCTTTTGCTGCACTCACTGTATCATCCAAGTATTTTTTAATTCCCGGATAGGTTTTAAAATACTGTTCAATATATTCAGATGCTTCTTTTCTCGAAATACTCAAATCCTGACTCAGTCCAAAAGAACTGATACCATAGACAATTCCGAAATTAACTGCCTTGGCATTTCTTCTCTGCTCCTCACTCACCTCATCAAGTGGTGTTCCAAATACTTTTGCCGCTGTGATTTTATGAATATCCTGTGCTGATTTATATGCCTCTATCAGATTTTCGTCTCCTGACATATGTGCAAGCAGTCTTAATTCAATCTGAGAGTAGTCTGCATCTATCAATTTGTATCCCTGTTTTGGCACAAATACCTTTCTGAATAATTTTCCGATTTCCATTCTGATAGGAATATTTTGAAGGTTCGGCTCTGTACTGCTAATTCTTCCTGTTGCAGTAATGGTCTGGTTAAAGGTTCCATGAATCCTGCCATCTTCACATATAAAATTGACAAGACCATCTGCATAGGTTGACTTTAACTTTGTCAACTGTCTGTACTCTAAAATTTTATAAATGTATGGGTTGTCAGGAGCGAGCTTTTCAAGCACCTCGGCAGATGTGGAATAACCTGTTTTTGTCTTTTTCCCTCCCTTAATCCCTTTTTTGACAAACAAGATTTCGCCAAGCTGTTTCGGTGAATTGATATTAAATTCTTCTCCTACCTCCTGATAAATTTCCTGTTCAAGAACGGATATCTTATCACCAAGAGTCTTTCCATATTCTGTCAATTCTTCTCTCTCCACAAGGATGCCTTCTTTTTCCATTCTGTCAAGAGAATAAATGAGTGGCATTTCTATCGTTTCAAACAGTTCCATCTGTTTTGTCTGAATTAGTTTTTCGCATAATTTTTCTTTACTGATAAGTGGTATGATACTGCTAAGTGATGCATATTTGACAAAGTTATCTGTATGATTTTCAATAGCATCCGCATCGGATTCTTTACCTGTCAGTTCAAGCTTTGTCTCAACTGTCATGTCAAGATAATCTCTTGCTATATCATCATAATGATAAGTATCTTTTAATGGATTTAAAAGATAGGCAGCAATCTCACAGTCAAATACATGATTTAGTTCTAAATCCCTTTTTCCTATATACTTAAGAATCCTTTTTAATCCTGTCAGGTAAACATTTGTATCTGCTGTGAGAATGCCAAAAATCTTGTCCGAAAGATACTCATCTGTTACAAACCACTGTTTCTTAATCACATAAATTTCATCTGTTGAAAATGCAACACAAACAGCTGCCATCTCATAAGATAAACTGTCAGCCTCTCCAAATACGTCCAACCCAATGTTTTTTGTCTTTAATACTTTTTCAAATACTTTCTCTGCCTCATCAAAATCTTCAACCAGCTTTCCGGCAATTTCAAATTCCTGACTATTCTTTCCGTCTCCTGACATATTGTCCATGAATTTTTTTATCATACTCTTAAATTCAAGTTTCTTAATCAGTTCAAACGCTTCTTCCGTATAAATATTCGAAAGATCTGTTTCATCTATTTGAAGTTCTATTGGTGAATTGATATTGATTGTTGCCAGTTTTTTGCTTAAAAATGCCAACTCTTTATTATTTTCAAGAGATTCTTTTAGCTTCTTTTTTGTAATCTCATCAATATGTTCATAAACATTCTCAACGCTCTGATATTGTACAATAAGAGAAGTGGCTGTCTTTTCGCCGACTGACGGAACTCCCGGAATATTATCTGCAGTATCACCCATCAATGCCTTTACATCAATAAATTCTGTTGGCGATACCTGGTATTTTTCTTTCACATCTGCTTCGTAATAATTCTCAATCTCTGTCGAACCCTTCTTCGTCTTTGGTATTCGTACAAGGATTTTATCTGTTGCAAGCTGTAATAAATCCCTGTCACCTGTAATCACGCTGACTTTCATACCGGTATTCTCCGCACGCTTTGATACTGTTCCGAGTATATCATCTGCCTCATATCCGGGAAGCTCCATGATTTTGATTCCCATGGAGGTAAGAACCTCCTTCATCAGTGGAACCTGCTCCCTAAGTTCCTCCGGCATTGCTTTTCTTGTCCCTTTATATTCTGTATACATTTCATGACGGAATGTAGGCTGTTTGACATCAAATGCCACTGCAAGATTTGTCGGCTTCTCTTCATCAAGTATTTTAAACATGATATTCAAAAAACCATATACTGCATTTGTATGCATCCCTGCTGAATTTGTCAAATCCGGCACTCCATAAAATGCCCTGTTTAATATGCTGTGTCCGTCTATTAATACTAATTTTTTATCCATGTTATCATTATTATCCTTTCATTTTGCCGCAAGATTCAATTCATTTCAGATTATTGATTATATTTCTCACTTAAAATCATTTTAAAATTTGTGAATGATAATTTAATTTACAAATACAACATCTGTATGACATTGATAATAATACAGATTTCAGCAATTACAATTGTAACTGTATGATAAACCTTTCTCTTAAACCGCATGTCTGCAAGGCGTTCATATTTTAAAAGCTGGTTTTTCAGTTCCTCTTTCAAATCAAACGATTTCGTAGATTCATCTTCCATACGTTCAAGACCAACCCTTATCATATAATGAATTTCAAGTTCATCCATACATTCACTGCATTCTCTGGCATGTCTGACAAAAGAATCATAATATTCTTCTTCCAGAGTGTCTTCGGTAAAGCTCTGGATTAACTGATTAAAATCACTGCACTTCAAAAAATCATCTCCCATTTTGTTACAATTTTAATTCCATTGATACCAAAAGTTTCTTCTGCTATCAATTCCATACATAACATAGATTATAAACTATTTTGATAAATAATAGAATAGTTTTTTATGATTGCTGATGAAAAAACTAATGTGCTTATTTATCCCACTGACCTATGAATAGTACAATCCCTGCAAATTGTAATCGATTTTATGAAACAAAAAAATACATAGCTAATTCATGCGTGAAATTGTCTGCTATGTATTTTATATTGTGTGCATTTATTATCAAATATCTGTCAAAATTTGAAATTCAGCTTGATATCAATATTTGACTATAAACACAAAAAGCTCGGATTTCCCGAACTTCTATTCATCACATATTATATTTTATCAATGCAGGTGGCGGGACTTGAACCCGCACGATGTTGCCACCGGCAGATTTTGAGTCTGCTGCGTCTGCCATTCCGCCACACCTGCGTTACAACTCAATGCTTAAATATTTTAACACTTTGTGATGGATTTGTCAATCAAAATATATTTTTTTTTCAAACTTTTATATTATATTTTTTACTTTCATCACGATTCCCCTTTTCTCTTTCTATTTCACATTGCTATTAATTAAATACCCTTACCCATGTCAGATAGGGTTGATCCGCATAATCTATCATCTCCATATAAAAAATCAATTGTTTTTTACACTTCACTAATATATAATAAATCAAACAGGCACACATAAACAAAAGTATTTTTTATACAAGGAGATTCCTAATGGATAACTTACTTTCTATACTTATTATCGAAGATGAAGAAGAAATATGCACACGGTTTAAAACTATTATAGATAACACAAACGGCTTATATGTCGTTGCCACTACCAAAAGCTCCAATGAGGGATTTCATTTTTTGAAAGAATATCTTCCAAATGTTGTGATTCTTGATTTAGAGCTGCACAAAGGTGCTGGAAGTGGTATTGATTTTTTAAAGAATTTAAGTCAATGCAATATCTTTCCAAAACCTTACATATTAGTTACTACCAATAACCTAAGCCCTCTCACCTACAAATATATTCGTGAAATGGGATGCGATTTTATCATGTCTAAATATGAAACAGATTATTCCGAACAAAAAGCTGTTGATTTTATTCTTACAATGAAAGAGGTGATTCTGCATCATCAAACGACACTTTCACATTCTCAAAATATACCCAAAGCTGAGTCTCCTAACTCCAAAAAGAACAGACTTCATAGAATAATAACTGCACATTTGAATCAGGTTGGCATCAATCCTAAATTATTAGGTTACAAATATCTTACAGATGCAATTATATTATATATTCAAAATCCTGATACAAAACTTTCATCAGAAATTGCAAAAAAACATAACAAATCATCAATGAGCATCGAAAGAGCTATGGCAAATGCTATTAACAAAGCATGGGAATCTTCCGATATTGATGATTTAGAGAAATATTATACTGCAAGAATTGATATTTTGCGTGGTTCACCAACTATTATGGAGTTTGTAAGCTACTATGCTGATATGATAAAAAGTGAAAATGTTTTATAGATTTTCACTTTTTATCTTAATCAGGCATTACCTGCTAAATTTTCATTAACTCAATCACTACTCTTATTATATCTTTAAACATCAATAAAAGCTCTCCTTTCCATGTTATTTGAAAAGAATAGCTTTATTGATGCAATATCTCCATTTGTTTACGGAGATATATTTATGTATATTTTTTTATGTTTTAATACAAAGGAGCGTTTTAATGGCAACTGTTATTTTTATTAAATACTTTTTCATTTTTTATTGTTCACTATATACCTCTGCAAAATTAACAAATATAAAATCAACAAAATATAAACTAATATTCTTCATTTGTTCATTAGTTATTGGATTTCAACACTCTCTTATTCCCTCAAAATATAGCAATATCACCTTTTTTATTGCTATTACAACTATGTGTTTTTTAATAAAATTACTTTTTCATTGTACACTGCTCACTTCATTTTATATAACAATCATATCTTATGCAATTAGTCACTCATTTTATTTAATTTCCTCTATTGTTACTGCATTCTTTGGGTTACTTTTATTTGCTAAAATGGTAGAGAATATTTTAATCAGACAAATTTTAGTATCATGCATTCATTTAGTTTTAGCGACATTATTGTTTAAAATAAAAAGATTGAAACGTGGAATGCCATTTTTATTAAACGAAAAAGCGAGTATGAATAAAATAGGAATATACATTTCATTTATTATCATTCTGTCAACAATCCTCATAAAACTAAATACTATCAATACAATTTCTGCAATAACGATAATACTGATTCTTCTTTGTTTCTACCTGCTTTACATCTGGTGGCACCATCGTATCAAAACATCATATATGAAAAGAATGACAATAAAAGAACTGGAATTTTTAAACAAAGAAATTACTTCACTGAAAACAGATAATGAAATCCTTTCTGCCCTTGTACACAAAGATAACAAAATAATACCTTCACTTATCATGGCAGTGAAAGACTATATTGCAGCTTATGAAAACAGTAGTTCTGACAAAATTGATACTGCTTTAGGAAATGATATCATCAAAAACCTTGAAACTCTGCTTTTAGAACGCCAAAATACGATTCATTCCTGTGTCACTTTAGATATCCCTGTCATCAAAACCAATATCATTTCCATTGACGCATTGATGAATTATATGATTCAAAAAGCCAAACAGGCAAATATCACTGTTCAATTTGATTATCATTTTTCTAATACATGCTGTAATTTTGGGGAAATGCTTTCGAATTGTATATCTGAGAACGAATTATGTACACTTCTTGCGGATATGATAGACAATGCAATCATCGCAACAAGCTGTAATCATCACTCAGATATAATGGTGAATATCTTTTCAGATCTTGAGAATAGATACACAATAGAAGTATCGGATAGTGGTATTCCTTTTGAAGCGGAAGTCATTGTGAATTTTGGAAGAAAACGAATTACCACTCATAAAGAATTCGGAACAGGCATTGGGCTTAATACCATATATCATATTGCAAGTACCCACAATGCAAGTATTGTGATTGACGAAACTATTACTAATGATAGGTACACAAAAAAAATGTTGATTATTTTCGACAATAAACATTCTTATATTTTAAAAACAAATTCAAGAGCCGACGAATTACGTTACTTAAGCAGCCGCATTGATTTGCAAATAGAAAAATAACAAAACATCATATTGGGGGATTTATGGCAGCCTGTTACTCCTTCTCCTTCATCTTTTTCTCAATCATCTTTCGCGTTTTCTCTGCCTCTGCTGCCTCTTTTTCATATTGCTCAGCTAAACTGGTAAGCGAGGTATACTTTGTTTCTCTCGCAAACCATCTTCCGATACTGCTGTCTCTTTCCAAAAAGAAGTCCCATATTTTTCTTATCAGGAAGAGATAATATAAACTGCTATATCCTATTAAAATATATCCTCCTAATTTTGCTACACGATTAGCTCCACCAGACAGATGTCTAAGAACCGGTACATAGAAAATCCAATATGCTATCACAAGTCCTATTCCGATTTTTAGATAGTATTTTGTTTTTTTTCTCATTTCCTTATATTCAGTTCTGCACTCACTCGCCTTCTTTTTCATATCATTATATCTGTTTTGCAGAGCCAGTCTCTCTGTTTTATAAAATTCATCCGTATACTCTGCCGACTCATCATAGTAATGAATATCATTAACCATACGTTTCTTCTCCTCTCTTATAATATATATTGCACCCTCGCCGGGAATATTAGGATTCTTTCACTTTTCCATCTTCAATATAAATAATTCTCTCACATTTCTTCGCAACATTGATATCATGTGTAACGATAATGATGGTCTTTTCCATTTTTAATGATGGTCTTTTCCATTTTCTTTATATTATATAATATATCCATGTAAAACAAAGTGCCTTCGGCATCTTTCTGCCAGCCACTATTATAACAGCACTTTGATTTTTTTGATTATTCATTATTGCCTATCAAATCACGAATACTGTATTTCTCAAGCACCTTGATGGAAATTACAGAGGATATCATTGCAATTACCAAACAAATAATTACCATCTGCCAAGATACATATGTATTTCTCACACTTTGAATTTTTTAAATAGTGTTAAAACAGAAATACTCCTGCAAGAAAATATTGTATGTAAATGTATTTTTATATTATAAAATATAAAAAAAATCCAAACATAAGTTATGTTAAAATTATGTTCGGATTTTTCGGTGTGCTTTATTTGACATTTATAATATATCATATTCAAAGCAATCATAATATTTCTTTTTACAGGTTTGTTTTTGTAGTTTTTTGTTGGTTTTTGTAAGTTTTTTGTAGATTTATGTAACTTTTGTACATTTTTGTAGGTTTTTGTAGATTTATATAACTTTTGTACATTTTTGTATGCTCTTACACAATTATTTAATTTTTTTATATTTTCGTCTGTTCTTGTAGAATTTTGTAAGTTTTGTACATTTTCGTTTACTTTTGTAAATTTTACACTTTGATACCGGCTCACTCCATCAAATCAGGTCTTCTCTCCTTTGTTCTTTTGATGGACTCTTCCTCTCTCCACTGCTCCACTTTCTTATGGTCGCCGGATAAAAGTACTGCCGGCACTTTCATTCCCATGAACTCTTCCGGTCTTGTATATTGAGGATATTCCAACAAATTGTTCGCAAATGATTCATATTTCGCTGAGTCATCATTATTTAATACACCGTCTACCAGTCTTGCAATAGAATCAATCATCACCATCGCCGGCAATTCACCTCCTGTCAGTACATAATCACCGATGGAAACATTATCTGTCACAATCATCTCAAGCACCCTCTCGTCAATCCCTTCATAATGACCGCACAAAAAGATGATGTCTTCTTCTTTTGCAAACTCCTCTGCCATTCTCTGATGAAATACCTTTCCCTGTGGTGTCATATACAATACTCTAGGCTTACTGCCACCTCTCTCCAATATCTTTTCTTCGACAGCCTTGTATGCCAGATACACCGGTTCTGCCTGCATCACCATTCCGGCTCCCCCGCCATAAGGATAATCATCCACTTTTTTATGCTTATCCTTCGAATAATCTCTGATATTCACTGCCTCAATCTCAATCTTTTCATTCTTGATAGCCCTGCCTATGATACTGGTATCAAGGCCATCCATTACCATCTCCGGAAATAAAGTCAAAACATGAAATCTCATAAGTCAAGTAATCCTTCCAATAAATGTATTTTCACAATCCCATCATCTAAGTTAATCTCTTTGACACATTCGTCTGTCACAGGAACAAGTATCTCTTTTTTCTTATACGTCTCATTTCCCTTAATGATATAAACATCATTCGCACCTGTCTGTAAGACATCTTTTAACACACCGATTTCTTCTCCTGATTCATCCTCAATCACTTTCAGTCCAATCAAATCTGCAATGTAATATTCTCCTTCTTCAAGCGGCACTGCATCTTCTCTTGCAACATACAACTCCATTCCCTTATATTTTTCAACATCATTTAAGTTATCAAACTGCTTAAATTTCAAAATCGCAAACTGCTTAAAATATTTCACTCCCGCCACTTCAAGTTCCATGCATTCTATATCTTGATTGCCGGTCATTCCCTTTGGCACATAATTTAAATATACTTTTTTGAGCATACTGAATCGCTTTACATCATCTGTTGTCGGAAACACTTTGACTTCTCCATGAACACCATGTGTTGATGCAATCACGCCTACCCTCAGCATATCGTCTTTTAACTGCATTGTTTTACCCATACCTTTCTGTGATTTTATGATCTATATTGTGACACCTTATTCACAAATTGCCATTCTTCAATCCTGATTCCTTGCAGTCATTTCCTATCTGCATTTACAATTATGAAAAAACTACTTCAAAACATAAAGTTTCGAAGTAGTACGTAAATGAATTTCATCATTATTCCTGAACAATGTCAACAATAACTTTTTTATTTTCCTTAAATGCTGCCGCCTTGACAACGGAACGTATCGATTTTGCAATTCTACCCTGCTTACCGATTACCTTTCCCATATCATCAGGTGCAACCTTTAGCTTGATAACAACACCTTTGTCATCTTCATGCTCAGTTACATCGACATCATCAGGAGAGTCCACTAGTGCTTTTGCGAGTATTTCTACTAATTCTCTCATTATACTAATACCTCCACTAGCTATTATTTCTCTATTCCAGCCTGTTTAAGTAACTTAGCTACTGTCTCTGTTGGCTGTGCACCATTGTTCAGCCATTTCTTTGCAGCTTCTGCATCAATCTTAACTGCACTAGGCTCAACTGTCGGATCATAAGTACCGATTTCATCGATGAACTTACCATCTCTTGGTGATCTTGAATCTGAAACTACTACTCTATAAAAAGGAGCTTTTTTCTGTCCCATTCTTCTTAATCTGATCTTTACTGCCATTTTAATTTCACCTCCTTAAGGTTTTCTGATAAATCTATGTTAAAAAGGAAATTTAAATAAACCCTTTTTACCACCTTTTCTTTTGCCACCCATCATACTGGACATCTGTTTCATCATTTTCTTGCTCTGTTCATGCTGTTTCACAAGCCTGTTGACTTCTGAAATATCAACACCTGCACCTTTTGCAATCCTATTCTTTCTGGATACATTAAGTATCGAAGGATTACTTCTCTCCTCAGGTGTCATCGAATATATGATAGCCTCGATTCTTCCTATTGCTTTGTCATCAGGCATCTGCGCTCCCTTTAACTGTTCGCCCATTCCCGGAATCATCGACAAAATATCTTCAAGGCTTCCCATCTGTTTAATCTGTTGCATCTGCTCGAGGTAATCGTCAAAACCAAATTCTGCTTTTCTGAACTTTTTCTCAAGCTCTTTTGCTTTCTCTTCATCTACAACAGCCTCCGCTTTTTCAATGAGAGTGAGTACATCACCCATTCCCAAGATACGTGAAGCCATTCTGTCAGGATAAAACTGTTCCAAATCAGATAATTTTTCACCCATACCTATATATAAAATAGGCTTGCCGGTCACTGCCTTGACGGATAATGCAGCACCACCTCTTGTATCGCCATCCATCTTTGTGAGAATCACACCATCAATGCCGATTTTCTCATTAAATGTACTTGCCACATTGACAGCATCCTGACCTGTCATCGCATCTACAACTAAAAGCGTATTATCTATTTCAATATTTTCCTTAATCTCTATCAGCTCATTCATCATATCTTCATCGATATGGAGACGACCCGCTGTATCAATGATAACAACATTATGTCCGTTCTTAGCTGCATGCTCTAAGGCAGCTTTGACAATATTGACAGGTTTATGCCCTGTTCCCATCGCAAATACTTCAACACCTTGTTTTTCACCATTAATCTTTAACTGCTCTATGGCTGCAGGTCTATAAATATCACAGCCGACCAAAAGTGGTTTTCTTCCTTTTGCTTTGAGCTTTCCTGCAATCTTTGCCGTTGTTGTTGTCTTACCTGCACCCTGAAGACCTGTCATCATGATAATAGTAATCTCATTTTGTGGCTTCAATGTAATCTCTGTCGTCTCACTTCCCATCAGTGAAACCATCTCTTCATTGACAATCTTGATTACCATCTGTCCCGGAGTCAGACTGTTCATCACCTCTGCACCAACAGCTCTTGCCTCCACAGACTTGATAAACTGTTTTACAACTTTGAAGTTAACATCAGCTTCGAGAAGTGCCATCTTTACTTCCTTAAGGGCAGTCTTTACATCTGCCTCTGACAATTTACCCTTGCCACGCAGATTTTTAAATATATTTTGAAGTTTATCGGATAAACTTTCAAATGCCATTATACTTCCTCCATCAATAGATATTTCACATTTAAAATACTTTTTATCTGACTATACATCAGTAAATTCGCTGGAAATCAATTCACAACAAAATAAAATATCCTAAATCTCAGCTAAAATCTTATCTGTCACTGTAATAATCTCATCTATCAGTTTTTTATCTTCACTTGACATAAATCTTTCTGAAAGTTCTTTGATATTTGTCACATCTTTTTTTGTAGTATTGAACTTTTCAACAAGATGCAATTTGTCTTCATAGTCTCTCAAAATCTTATCACATCTTTTAATCAAATCATGAACACCCTGTCTTGATATACCTTCCTCTTTTGCAATCTCTGCAAGAGACATGTCATTAAAAACAACATCTTCATATATTTTCTTCTGATGTTCATTCAGTAATTCACCATAAAAATCGTATAACATAGATTGTTCCACTATTTTTATCAATTCATCCACCTGCTTTAATACTCTGTCAAGTTTCATTACTTGACAGAGTATACAACACAAATAAAAATCTGTCAAGTATTTTTTCTTGACAGATTTCATATTACTATAATTTACAGGTATAAGATATGCAAACTCTCTGCAACTGCATATCTATTGTAAAACTCTTTGTTATTTGATGTCCCTTCAACAAGCAAAATCTTATAAAACTGTAAGTCTATATGTATTCTTTCCTACTCTCTTCGCCTCATAGAGGTTATGGTCAGCAGTTTCATGAATTCTGCTTCTATCACTGTCTGTATTATACAAAACAGCACCGGCACTGAATCTGATACATGACAGATTATTTTGTTCTGAATGCTCAAACTGCATTGACGAAAGTATATGCTCAATTTTACTTTTTGCCGTTTCTTCATTTTCGATATTTTTCATAAAGACAACAAATTCATCCCCACCAATTCTACCGATGATGTCATTATTTCCAATTGCATTATTCAGCCTCTTTGCAATCTCTCTTAGCAGTTCGTCGCCTGTGATATGTCCAAAAGTATCATTTACATTTTTAAAATCGTCAATATCCACAATACAGAATACTCCACTGCCGTTTTTATTTTTTTCAAAATATTCGTCAATTAAAACCTTTGTATATTCTCTGTTATACAAACCCGTCAGGTAATCTGTTCTTGATTTAGTAATATAATCTAAATCTTTCAATTTTTCATCATCAATATTCTTAAACATAACAAATATTTTGTGAAGATTACTTCTACTTTTGTTTGGAATAAAAACAACAACCATCCTCACCCATATATAGCCTTTTACACTGTTCCTGATTCTAATATCACAATTAATTACATATTTCTTGTTATGTATCCGTTTACCTATATCATTATTTCGGAAAATATCAAGATATTCTGTATCATCAGGATGAAGGCTCTCTGTACACATATGCCAGAACCACTGATCTGCACTCACAAAATAAGTGTCCACTTCAAATAATTCCTTATATTTTTCCGGATCATATTTGAAGATGTTGTTCATTGGATCACATTCAAAAATAACATCATATGTGAAATCAAGAACCGTTTTATATATCAAATCCGACACCTCGTCAGGTATTTTGTCAAAAGTAAACTTATCCGTTCCCGATACATGAATTGCACATATCTTAAATGCTCCATCTACATTTTTACATAATGTTGTTGCATCAATTCTATATTCACTTCTGATTTCACTTATTTCAGACGTATTTTTAAGACCTATTCTTGTTGTTACACAGTATATGTCATCAGAAAATTGATCAACCTGACTATATTCACTTATAATTTTAAAATTTTCTATCCACTGCGCAGCTTCAAGTCCAAATAGAGAAACATCATATGATATAAGATTTTTCATAATATATTCATCATTTTTATTGACAAAATATTCTTTGTATACCCCTGTGACAAATTTTGCCACCAACTCTTTCATCTCATCCATAGTAACCTTCCTTTCCCACTGGGCACTTAAAAATTACAAAACAGGTCTGACAATTTTAGGTCTGAATCCACCTTTTTCCAAAGCCTCCATTATCTGATGCTTATGCTCATTTCCAAATGCTTCCAGCGTAATTCTAAGTTCAACAGCCGCATTTCTGTTGATGCTCACAAACTGATTGTGCTCAAGTTTTACAACATTTCCCTGTTCACCTGCAATGACATTAGCAACTCTTACAAGTTCACCCGGCTTATCAGGAAGCAGTACTGATACTGTAAAGATTCTTCCTCTTTCAATCAATCCATGCTGTAATGTCGATGACATTGTAATGATGTCCATATTTCCACCACTCAGTATTGATACAACTTTCTTCCCTGTAAAATCGAGATGCTTTAGCGCAGCTACAGTAAGAAGACCTGAGTTTTCAACTACCATCTTATGATTTTCTACCATATCAAGAAATGCAACAATCAATTCCTCATCAGGTATCTCAATAATATCATCTATATTTTTCTGTATATAAGGAAATATCTTTGTTCCCGGGGTTTTCACTGCCGTACCATCAGCAATAGTGCTTGCACTGTCAAGAGTGACAACTTTTCCTGCCTTTAAAGATGCCTTCATACAGCTTGCACCTTTCGGTTCAACACCTATGACTTTAATATTAGGATTTAAAAGTTTTGCAAGTGTACTCACACCTGTTGCGAGTCCGCCGCCACCAATAGGAACAAGAATATAATCTACCGTAGGAAGCTCTTTAAAAATCTCCATAGCAATGGTTCCCTGTCCCGTTGCAACATCTAAATCGTCAAACGGATGAATAAATGTCAATCCCTGCTCATCAGCAAGTTCATATGCTTTTGCACATGCTTCATCGTATACATCTCCAAACAGCACCACATTAGCACCATAGCTTTTTGTTCTGTTTACCTTCATAAGAGGTGTTGTTGTCGGCATAACAATTGTTGCCGGCACACCGTATAATTTTGCAGCATAGGCAACTCCCTGTGCATGATTTCCTGCGGAAGCCGTGATAAGTCCCTTTTCCCTGTCTTCCTGTGAAAGTGTACTAATCTTATAATAAGCTCCTCTTACCTTATATGCACCTGTAAACTGCATATTCTCCGGTTTTAAATATACTTTATTTCCTGTCTGTTCGCTGAGAAAGTCACTGTATACAAGTTTTGTCTTTATTATTACTTTTTTTACAGTTTCTGTTGCTTCTTCAAATTTTTCAAGTGTCATCATTTCTTATCTTCTTTCTATACTAAATTTATCTTCTTTTTGCCCCTAGTATCATATCATTCAATTACTCTTCATCATCTTTGTCATCTTTTTTTACATCAAACAGCGCATCAACAAAGCTGTCTGCGTCAAATTTTTGTAAGTCTTCAATCTTTTCACCAATTCCGATATATTTAACCGGAATCCCTAACTCAGACTGAATTGCCACTGCGATACCACCTTTGGCTGTACCATCCATCTTTGTAAGGATGACGCCAGTGATATCTGCACATTCCATAAACTGCTTCGCCTGTGACAGAGCATTCTGACCTGTTGTACCATCAAGAACGATAAATGTCTCTCTGTATGCATCACTATATTCCTTGTCAATAATTCTGTTTATCTTCTTAAGCTCTTCCATCAGATTCTTCTTATTGTGAAGTCTTCCGGCAGTATCGCAAATCAAAATATCTGCTTTTCTTGACTTAGCAGCCTGAATCGCATCAAATACGACAGCACCCGGATCTGCTCCTTCCTGCTGTGCGATAATATCTGTTCCGGCTCTGTTTGCCCACTCAGTAAGCTGTTCAATAGCAGCAGCCCTGAATGTATCAGCGGCAGCCATAATGACTTTATTTCCCTTACTCTTCAATTGAGCAGCCAATTTGCCAACTGATGTCGTCTTACCTACGCCATTGACACCTATCACCAGTATGATAGACTTTCTGTCCTCAAAATCATAGGCATTCTCACCGATATCCATCTGTTCCTTGATACTGTCTATCAATAACTGCTTACATTCTTTCGGATCTTTGATTTTATTTTCCTTCACCTTTTCTTTGAGATTTTCTATAATATTCTCAGTAGTAGATACACCTATATCACCCATAATGAGTATCTCTTCTATCTCTTCATAAAAATCATCATCAATCTTTGAAAATCCACTGAATATCGAGTCTATTCCTGAAACAATGTTTTCTCTTGTCTTTGTAAGTCCTGAAACAAGTCTTCTGAAAAACCCTTTTTTTTCTTTCTTTTCTTCTTTCTTCTCTTCGCTCATATAGCCTCTCAATCTAAAAATATTCTTCTCATGATAAGAAATATTTTCATTCTTATTTTTATTTCTAATATTTTTATTCTATCATAATTTTTTAATAAATTGTACATTAAAATGTAAATCTTTTATAAAATCTTCATATATATTTTTTATAACTATCATTTTTATTACTGCATAGTTCCGGATAAAAGCTTTTTTTACTGTGTCAGTTCAGAATCAAGCAAATCGACTGATACAAGTGTTGAAACTCCTTTTTCCTGCATCGTTATACCGTACAGTCTGTCAGATGCCTCCATTGTACCTTTTCTATGTGTAATGACAATGAACTGTGTATGCTTTGTCAGTTTGTGAAGATAGTTGGCATATCTTGATACGTTCGAATCATCAAGCGCAGCTTCAATCTCATCAAGCAGACAAAATGGTGATGGTTTTAAATTCTGTATTGCAAACAGGAGTGAAATCGCGGTCAATGCTTTTTCACCACCGGATAACTGCATCATATTCTGCAATTTCTTTCCCGGTGGCTGAGATATGATAGAAATACTAGCCTCTAATATATCTTCCTCTTCATTCAGTTCTATTGTTCCTTTTCCCCCACCAAACAATTCTTTGAATACCTTGTCAAATTCTGCCTTGATCTGTGCGAATTTTTCCGTAAACTGATTCCTCATTCCAACATCAAGTTCTTCTATAATATTTAAAAGTGACTGTTCTGCCATTACAAGATCATCATGTTGTCCTTTTAAGAATGTATATCTTTCATTGACATCCTTAAACTCCTCAATCGCATTGACATTGACATCTCCAAGCGCCCTGATTTTTGCTTTGAGAGAAGCAATATTTTTTCTCAGTTCAGAAAGATTATTATATTGTTCGTTTTTAAGTTCCACCGCCATACTATATGTAATCTCATATTCTTCCCACATATAGTTAATCTGCATATCCTTTTGTTCTTCCAGTTTCTCTTTCTGCGAATTTAATCTAAAAATCTCTCTGTCAAGCGTACTGATTTTTTCTGATAGTTGCTCTCTTTTACCAAAGAAATCTTTATGATTCTTCTGCATATCTTCTTTCTGTGTGTTTAGTTCATTTATCTTTCCACTGATTATACCATAAGTTTCTGTTGCTTCTTCAATAGCAGCATTGATACTTTCAATTTCTTTCGTCTTATCCTCTATCTCTTTTTGGGCATTTCCTGAATTGCTGTTTACAAACTTTATTTCCTCGTTTTGCTGTGCAATTTCACTATCAATTCTTTTGATATTTTCACTGATAAATGAAACTTTCTGATTCATTTCCATAAATCCAAGTTTCATTCCATCAACCTTTTCGCTCTGTGCCTTTTCAACCTCTTTTTCTTTTTCAAGTTCTTTATTTAATTGCTGAATCTTTTCTTCTAAAGAGGCATTCAACTCTTCATATGTTTTTAATTCGTTGTTCAATTCATTGTTATTTTCCTTGATTTCTGTAATCTGTATTCCAATTTCCGAACTCTCTTTTTTGTAATCTTCGAAAGAAGATACCAACTCCTGCAACTTTGCTGATGCCTGATTGAGGTTCATCTTGACAGTATTTTGCAGTAAATATTGTTCTTGAAGAACCGACTTAATTTTTGCAAGCTCATCATTATAATTCATCATATCTGCTTTCAACTTTTTTGTCTCATTTTCTGCATGTTCAGCCTGCTCTTTATTTTTGGCAATATTTGCTTCTAATTCCTCAATTTCACGTCTTCGACCGAGAAGATTGCTGGAATTCCTGAAGGCACCACCTGATAGCGAACCTCCGGCATTTAAAAGTTCGCCCTCTAATGTGACCATTCGCAGTGTGTATCCGTATTTTCTTGCAATCATCAATGCGTTATCAATATGGTCAACGACAACAATTCTTCCAAGCAGGTATTTCGCAATTGCTTCATATTCTTTCTTAATTTCCACAAGGTCGCATGCCAGCCCTAGAACGCCTTTTTCACTCAGAACTCTTTCATTATTAAAACCTGTTCTGTTTGCAATGCTGCTAAGCGGGAGAAATGTTGCCCTTCCAAATTTATTTTTCTTTAAATATTCAATGAGCTCTTTTGCTGTTGTCTCTGTGTCAGTGACAATATTCTGGATATTTCCACCAAGCGCCGTCTCTAATGCCACTTCATATTTCTTGTCAACCTTTATAATATCCGCAACAACTCCGATAATGCCATTCTTTTTTTCTTTCAGCTCCATCAGCTTTCTTATACTGTTTCCATACCCTTCATATCGCTCTGTAATATTTTTAAGTGATTCCAGTTTTGAATGATTTCTCTGATACTCTATCATCAGTTCTTTTGATTGCTTTTCAAACTCATGAAGTTTTTTTGCCGCCTCTGACAAATCTTTATTAATACTCTCACTTTGCTCATTCAATTCTGTTATTTGCAAATTGACCTTTTCAAATTCTTCCTTCAATTCTTTTATCACTCTGTCCTGCGACTCTTTATCACTTGAAAATTTAATCAGTTTCTGATTAATCTCCGCTTTTCTTATATTAACCTGCTCAAGCATGGTGTCATATCTTTGAATTTTCGACTTAATCGCTGATTTCTGATTTAATAATTCTATAATCTCACTCTTCGCCTCATCAATCTCCTCTGTAATAAAAGCTATATTTTCACTTATTTTTTCAAGAGTATCATACTCGTTCTTTCTAAGCTCATCTGCATTTTTTAGCGTAGTTTCAAGTTCTTTTTTATCGCCAAGATACTTATTTTTTTCATCGCTAAGTTCCGAAATTCTTTTATTAATTGCCTCAACTCTTTCTTTGACATAAGCCTCATTTTGTTTTGCCGAATTAATCTGTTCGTTCAAAAGATTAATTTCACCCAGATACTTTTCTTTGACAAGCTCAATCTTGTTTAACTCATTTTTCTGTGTTTCAATATCTGTTGTAACAGTTTCAATCTTAATTTCAATCTGTTCATATTCTTTTTTAATCTGTTCGAATTGGCTGTTTGTCTCTTTTAAATCATTATCTGCAATCGTATATTTTTCTTCCGTTTCGATTGATTTTTTCTTGATATTGTCCACTTCAAGCAAAAATACATTGATATCATTTGTCTTTAGCTCTTCTTTTAATTTCAGATATTCTTTTGCCTTTTCAGACTGAATCTCAAGCGGCTTTACCTGTTTTTCAAGTTCCGACAATATATCATTTACCCTGACTAAATTCGCCTGTTCATCAGCAAGCTTTTTCTGTGTCTCTGCCTTTCTTCTTTTATATTTGACAATTCCTGCCGCCTCATCAAACAATTCACGCCTTTCATCAGGCTTTCCGGACAAAATTTTATCAATTTGTCCCTGACCGATAATAGAATATCCTTCTTTACCGATACCTGTATCATAAAATAATTCATTGATATCTTTCAATCGGCAGACCGAACCATTAATCATATATTCGCTTTCGCCCGAACGAAACAATCGCCTTGAAACTGTGACCTCATCAAAATCAACGGAAAGTGAATGATCAGAATTATCAAGCGTAATCGCAACATAGGCAAATCCAAGAGGTTTTCTATTCTCTGTTCCTGCAAAGATAACATCTTCCATCTTAGAACCTCTAAGCTGTTTGATTTTCTGTTCACCCAAAACCCATCTCACCGCATCTGCAACATTACTCTTTCCACTTCCGTTAGGTCCTACAATACCTGTTATTCCATTATGAAACTCAAAATTTATTTTATTGGCAAAGGATTTAAAGCCCTGCACCTCTATACTTTTTAAATACATACTGTCCTCCGTCTTTTGGCAATATAAACACTTCGCAAATTATACAAATTGACTCCTAACAATTTATATAACTATGTACACTCTTGCTTTAATATACTTTCAATGATTTGATTGCCTCATACGCAGCCTGCTGCTGTGCAGCCTTTTTCGTTTTTCCCATACCACTTCCCACTAGCTTTTTGTCAATATAACATTCTGCCTCATATCTCTTATCATGGTCAGGTCCTGTTTCATTCACAATTTGATAATTCAAATTGCCGAGTTTATGCTTTTGTACAATCTCCTGAAGAATGGTCTTGCTATCATGAAACATATGCTTTTCATCTACATCTTTTAATATGTATTTTAATGCAAATTGCTTCGCCGGTTCCATTCCGCCATCAAGATAAATAGAACCGAGAAGTGCCTCAACTGCATCCGATGTAATGGAATCACGCTTTCTGCCACCCGTATTTTCCTCTCCTTTTCCAAGCAAAATATACTGTCCCAGATTTAGATTTCTCGCCACCTGTGCAAGCGGTGATTCACTCACAAGCCCTGCTCTCAATTTTGTAAGTTCCCCTTCTGTATTATTAGGGTATTCATGAAACAAAAACTCACTTGAAATCAACTCTAAAACTGCATCTCCCAAAAATTCCAGTCTTTCATTAGAATGAGACTGCTTTGTCTTATTGTCATTTGCATATGAACTATGTGTCATCGCAATATATAAAAGATGGATATTGTTATATCTGTATCCTATAATTCTCTGAATTTCTTCAATTTTTTTATATCTTTCATATTCTGTATTACCTGCCATCTTCATTCTCCATTTCATCATAATTTTTTAAACAGGATTAAGGTGTCAAAAAACCCAGCTTATACTCACTGTCTACTGGATCTTTTGACATAGTAATCCTTATTACTACTGATAAATACAATTCAATATCAAAAAGCCAGACTCTTATTTTTTTCCGAAAACAGTTTGATTACTAATCTCAACCAAATTAATAAAAGAAAGGAAAATAGCTATATCTCCTTTCTTTTATTAATTTGATTGTCACGATTCAAAGTACAATACTCTGATTTGGAAAAAATATTAGTATACAAACCTGTTTCATTTCCAAACATATCGCAAATCATAACTCTCTATCTTATGCATATTTCACTGATTAGTTATTTCCTAGAGCTTCTTTAATCTGCTCAACTGCATCAGCCACTGTCCTAATCTGTTCAGCAGCATCATCCGGTATTTCAATCTCAAATTCATCTTCAATGGCTACAACTATCTGGTATACATCGAGAGAATCTGCTCCCAAATCATCAATAAATGTTGTGTCCATTGTAATCTCATCCGCATTAATACTCATAACATCTGCAATAATACTTTGAATCTTTTCAAATTCCATAATTTCAAATCACCTTTCTAATCTTCTTTTAATAAAATTTTTTGTTTAATTTTTTGATTTATTTTTTCATTTTTAAAGCTAATACATTGTATGATAGAATTCTTTACCTCTATTGCTTTTGAACTTCCATGTGTCTTGACAACAAGTCCATTTAGTCCAAGAAGTGGTGCTCCTCCATACTCATCAGTATTAAATGCTTTAAGTGTTTTTTTGAGTGCAGGTTTAATAAGTAAGGCTCCCATCTTTGCCCTGAAAGATGACATAAGTCCTTCTTTCACTTTAGAAAGCATTACATTTCCTACTCCTTCATAAAGCTTTAAGATAACATTTCCAACAAAAGCTTCGCATACAATAACATCTGCATATCCTGACGGAATATCTCTCGCTTCAATACTGCCAATAAAATTAATATCAGTACAGCTCTTTAAAAGTGGCATCGTCTCTTTTACAAGTGCATTTCCCTTTTCCTCTTCAGCACCTATATTGACAAGTGCAACTTTCGGATTCTTAATGCCTACTACATTTTCCATATATATTGAACCCATCTTTGCAAATTGTACAAGATGACCTGCTCTTGCATCAACATTAGCACCACAGTCAATCAAAAGCGCCACACCATTCTTTGTCGGAATCAGCGGAGCAAGAGGCGGTCGTTCTATTCCTTTAATTCTGCCTACGATTAATTGTCCTCCGACAAGCACTGCACCAGAACTTCCTGCCGATACAAAAGCATCTGCCTGACCGGATTTCACAAGATTCAATGCTACAACTATAGATGAATTTTTCTTGCGTCGTATTGCATTAACAGGAGGCTCATCTGTAGCAATTACCTCAGTCGCATTAACAATTTCTATTCTGTCTTTGTCGTACTGATATTTACTAAGTTCATCTGTAACAGCTTCTTCTATGCCAACGAGAATTACTTTAATGTCATTTCGCTCGTTAACCGCATCAACTGTTCCTTTTACAATTTCAGCCGGAGCGTTATCACCGCCCATAGCATCAACTGCAACAATAGTAATATTATTCTCCAAAACAATTTACCTACCTTTTACAAATCTCTTACATAATATACTAAATACTACATTAAAAATCAACATGAAATTTTATTAATTGCAAAAAATTATTTTTCTTTGATTATATTTAATATTTTCATTATATTCAACACTGTAGTAATATATTTTTCCTAATAATAACGCAAATAAAAAAAGACCTATACGGTCTTTTTAATGATTACAACAACCAATTGTCAGAACTATTTTCACAGTTCTGACAGATATTGGTTTATCATTTTACCTCAACAAAAATTAGTCAACTGAAATGATTTCTTTTTTGTTATAAGATCCACAAGCTTTACAAACTCTATGAGGCATCATTAAAGCGCCACATTTGCTGCATTTTACTAAGTTAGGAGCGCTCATTTTCCAGTTTGCTCTACGCTTATCTCTTCTTGCTTTAGAAGTTTTATTCTTTGGACAAATAGACATGGTCGGTTACACCTCCTTGAAATTATTGAAAATGTCACGAATTTTTGACATTCTAGGGTCTAATTCTGTGGTATCGCAGCCACATGTCTGCGAATTAAGATTTGCCCCACATCTATTACAAATTCCTTTACAGTTTTCACTGCAAAGAACTTTCATAGGCAAATTAACCAGTATTTCATTGTAGACAAGTGCCTCACTATCGAGCTTGTTATCGCTTATATAAAAGTACTCATCTTCAATATCAACTTTGTCAGTATCTGACTCATTCATGTCAATCTCTTTACGAACTTCAATGTTCATATCATGCTTAACATCTGTAAGACACCTGTCACATGGAATAATAAGTGTAATATCAATCACTAAAGATATTACAAATTTCTTCTTTCCAATATTTTTCAAATGTATGTTAAGCGGCGATTTATCAATGATAGTATAATCACACATCTTCGATGTAAAATGATCCATCTTAATATCAGCCTGAACATCAAGTTCCTTATCTTTTACTGATAAGATATCTGATAATTCAATTAGCATAAATTACCTCTTTTCTAATCGCACTTGTCCATTATAACCATACTTAACCTGTTTGTCAACAAGATTTTTCAAATATGAACGACATTGACTAAATTAGTTCCAATGTTTCTCTGGCAATCTTTAACTCTTCATTTGTCGGAACTACCAATACCTTTACTTTTGAGGAATCTACTGATATTATAGTTTCTGTTCCATTAACGTTATTCTTTTCACTATCAATCTCTACCCCAAGATATGAAAGATAAGAACATATTTTTTCTCTGATATACGAATTATTTTCTCCAAGTCCTGCTGTAAATGCAATCGCATCAACACCATTCATCACAGCCGCATAGGCACCGATATATCTGACAGTCTGATAGCAGAATGCTTCGATTGCAGTCCTGGCTCTCTCGTCGTTGTTCTCCATCGCAGACATCAAATCTCTAAAATCACTGCCTATACCCGATAACCCCAGTACACCAGACTGTTTATTGAGTATGTCCATCACTTCTTTGATACTTTTATTTTCTTTATTAGCAATAAATTCTATAATAGCTGGATCAATGCTTCCGCTTCTTGTTCCCATAATCAGACCTTCAAGAGGTGTAAGTCCCATACTCGTATCAACAGATTTTCCGTCTTTTACTGCTGAAATGCTTGCCCCATTCCCAAGATGGCAAACGATTGTTTTCAACTTATCATAAGGTCTGCCAAGAAGTTTGGCTGTGCGGCTCGATACAAAACTGTGAGAAGTTCCATGAAAGCCATATCTTCTTACCTTGTATTTCTCATAATATTCATAAGGAATACCATATAAAAATGCCTTCGCCGGCATTGTCTGATGAAATGCAGTATCAAATACAGCAACCATTTTTGTATCCGGCATCAACTCTTTACATGCCCTTATACCTGTCAGATTTGCAGGATTATGCAAAGGTGCCAGGTCGTTACATTCCTCTATCGCCTTTATTACCTCATCATCAATCAAAACTGACTTTGAAAATTTTTCTCCACCATGAACAATTCTGTGTCCAACAGCATCAACATCATTAAGGCTCTTAATAACTCCGTTATCTTTATCTGTCAAAGTCTCTATCACAAGCTGTACTGCATTTGTATGCGCCGGCATAGCACTCTCTATCACAAGCTTATCACTGCCAGCTTTGGTATATACAAGCCTGCTCCCTTCCATTCCTATTCGTTCACATAATCCTTTTGCAAGTACGCTTTCATCCTCTGAATCTATCAATTGAAATTTAAGCGATGAACTGCCACAATTTATAACCAATATTTTCATTTCTGCTCTGTAAAATCCTTTCTAAAGAATATTTTTGGGAATGATTATTCACAGTCGCTACAGACATGATAAATCTGTTTATTGATTTTCTAAACCTGTGAATAATGATTTTCTACAATCTTCTGTTCTGCGCCTGTACACAGGTAATAGCAATAACTCCGACAATATCTGCCGGTGAACATCCTCTTGATAAGTCATTAATCGGCTTATTCATTCCCTGCGTAAGAGGACCATATGCCTCTGCCTTTCCAAGTCTTTCAACAAGTTTATAGCCGATATTACCCGCATCAAGGTCAGGGAATATCAAAACATTTGCATTTCCTGCCACTGTGCTTCCCGGTGCTTTTAGTTTAGCTACTTCCGGAACTAATGCTGCATCTAATTGTAATTCTCCATCTGCCATAATATGTGGATAATTCATTTTCAAAATATTAACAGCATCTGTTACTTTTGTAACATCAGGATGCTTTGCACTTCCCTTTGTAGAATGGGATAAAAGTGCACAGATAGGTTTCTGTCCTACTAACATCTCAAATGATTTTGCTGAAGAATCGGTTATAGCCGCCAGTTCCTCCGGATTTGGATTCTGGTTAAGACCTGCATCTGCGAATATAAACGTTCCATCTGCTCCAAATTCACAGTCCGGCACACACATGACAAAGAATCCAGAAACCATCTTTGTTCCCGGTCTTGCCTTAATAATCTGCAATGACGGTTTCAGCGTAGCTGCTGTTGAATGGCATGCTCCTGATACAACACCATCTGCATCACCAAATTTTACCATCATGCAGGCATAGTACATATAATCATTCATAATTAGGTCTTTTGCTTTCTCCGGTGTCATACCCTTCGCTTTTCTAAGTTCATAAAATACATCTATATAATCCTGGGTTTTATAAAAATCATATGGATTGATAATCCTTGCCCCTGATATATCAAGCCCTTTGCTGTTCTCAGCAACAACATCTTCTGTACCTACAATTATCAGATTCGCAATTTTCTCCTTTAAAACAACTTCTGCCGCCTCAAAGGTCCTTCTGTCCATCGATTCAGGCAAAACAATTGTCTTAACATCCTGTTTTGCCCTTTCTTTTATAGTATCAATAAATCCCATCACCTTTTCTCCTTCCAACTCAATATTAAAATCCCATCACATTATTGGCATATATCTGCTAAATTCACAAACATTCGTTGAATAATTCAGCTTATACATTCACATACACATTTAATAATTATTATAACTCATTTTTTCCATGTAGACAATCATTTATATAACTTTTTTTGTTACCACCTTTTTTTGTTTCTACCTTTTTTGTAAAGAGCACTTGTTCTTTACTCGCTTAAATGATATTATATAAATTAGGTAATTTTTACAAATCGTATAAATATAAAATATAATATTAGGAGATGAATACACATATGAAAACCATAGGAATAATTGCCGAATTTAATCCCTTTCATAATGGTCATGCCTATCTTATCCATGAGGCAAAAAAAATAACAGGTGCCGACCGCGTTGTCATCATCATGAGTGGAAATTTTGTTCAGCGCGGAGAACCGGCATTTATAGATAAGTTTTCTCGAACTGCTGCAGCACTTGAATATGGTGCCGACCTTGTTATTGAACTTCCTACAGTTTATGCCATTTCAAGCGCCTCATATTTCGCAACAGGTGCTATTAAAATGCTTGACAAATTAAATGTAATTGATTATCTGTGTTTCGGCTGTGAAACAGATGACTTAAAATTGTTAACCCTTATCTCTGATATCATTATAGCCGAAGACGAATGTTACTGTTCAACACTTCAGTCTTATTTAAAGAATGGATTTTCATTTGCCAAGAGCCGTGAAAATGCTATTTTAAAATCTATCTCTTTACGCGGGCTGAACATCCCTGCTGCTACTATATCTTCGGTTTTGAATTCTCCAAATGCAATTCTCGGAATAGAGTACATTACAGCTCTTAGGAAATGTGACAGTAATATTGTTCCTATACCTGTCAAAAGGTCTGACGCCGGTTACCATGACCAAAGTTTCAGAAATGAATTTGCAAGTGCTTCTGCCATCAGAAATCTGTACACAAAGCCATCTGTATTATCATTTAACAATATACGTGAAACTCTTTCAGATGTCATTCCGGAGAAGTTTGTAGCCACTTTAGAAGATGATTATAAAATTTCTTATCCGATTACTGTCGATGATTTCAGTCCTCTGATTGGATATGAACTTATAAGAGACAGATATTATGATTTAGAGCTTGACACACTTTTTGATTCAACAACAGATTTATCAAACAGAATCCGTAATTTTGCAGATTCATTTACAAAAGTTTCCTCTTTTGTAAACAGCTGTAATTCTCCAACATTTACTTCTTCAAGGATATCCCGCATTTTGTTTTATATGTTGTTTGAATATAAAAAGAAACATTTTGAAATCTTTAAAAATGATGATTATGTATATTATTACCGCATATTAGGATTCAACAACTCTCACGCCGAGCTTTTAACAGAGATAAAGAATAAATCTTCATTCCCACTTATCTCCAAAGTTGCAAAAGCTGATGAGATTCTTAGTATTAACGGAAAAACAATGTTCTCCATTAATTTATATGCCGATGAGCTTTATAGAATTGTTGCCGAAACAAAATATGGCTATAATCTTCTTGTCGAAGAACAGCACGAAATTATTATCGTTGAATAAAATATCTCTAAATCAATTGTTGAATAGAACAATTCTAAAACACGATTGTCAAACAAAAAGGAAAACTTTGCAGATAAAACTTATCTGCAAAGTTTTCCTTTAATATCACTAGTGCTTCAATGCTACATACTCTCCTCTGTTATTATCCACATAAATCACCAGAATAACAGTCTTTAATTCTTAAAACTGTGTATAGGCGCCGGTATTCTTCCGCCTCTTTTCACAAATGCCTCGCACGAGAAACTGTTGACAGGCATCACAGGTGCATAGCCCAAAAGACCACCAAATTCAACCGTCTCGCCAACACCCTTTCCAATAACAGGTATCACTCTGACAGCAGTTGTCTTCTGGTTAATCATTCCGATTGCCGCCTCATCAGCAATAATTCCTGCGATTGTACTTGCACTTGTATCCCCTGGAATGGCAATCATATCAAGTCCGACCGAACATACACATGTCATTGCTTCCAGTTTTTCTATAGTAAGTGCTCCTACTGTCACTGCATCTATCATTCCCTGATCTTCACTGACAGGTATAAAAGCACCACTTAAACCACCAACATATGAAGATGCCATAACACCTCCCTTTTTCACCTGGTCATTTAATAATGCAAGCGCTGCAGTCGTTCCCGGCGCACCGACTCTCTCAAGTCCTATTTCCTGTAAAATATCTGCAACACTGTCACCAACAGCCGGTGTAGGAGCCAGCGACAAATCAACGATACCAAACGGGATACCTAATCGCTTTGAAGCTTCCTTTGCAACAAGCTGTCCCACTCTTGTCACTTTGAATGCTGTCTTTTTAATTGTCTCACACAATACTTCGAAATCTGCATCTCTTACTTTTGTGAGTGCAGTTCTGACAACGCCCGGTCCACTTACTCCGACATTGATAATCGCATCTGCTTCTGTAACACCATGAAATGCTCCTGCCATAAACGGATTATCATCAGGTGCATTACAAAATACAACAAGCTTTGCGCATCCTAAAGAATCTGCTTCCTTTGTATATTCTGCTGTCTTAAGGACAATCTCTCCCATCAGTTTTACTGCATCCATATTCAATCCTGTCTTTGTAGAGCCGACATTGACTGAACTGCACACTCGCTCTGTAACAGCTAAAGCTTCTGGAATAGATTTGATAAGATTTTCATCTGCCTTTGTCATCCCCTTGCTCACAAGTGCTGAGTAACCACCTATAAAATTGACGTCTACTTCTTTTGCCGCCTTATCAAGTGTTTTTGCAATCGTGACAAAATCTTTAGGTTCTTTACATGCACTTCCACCGATTATTGCGATAGGTGTCACTGAAATTCTTTTATTGACAATAGGGATTCCAAATTCCTTTTCAATTTCATTTCCTGTAGACACAAGATTTTTTGCAAGTGTTGTAATCTTTGTATAAATATTGTGATTCAACTTCTCCAAATCACTATCGATACAATCAAGCAGACTGATTCCCAGTGTGATTGTACGTACATCAAGATTTTCCTGCTCTATCATCTTGTTTGTTTCATTTACTTCGAATATGTTTAACATATTAACCTCCGTTAATTAGTCTCAATAGTTTCTTTTGATTCTCTGTTTCTCTGCTGATAAGTTATATCCTGTGCATGGAATTAAATATATCTTCCTGCTGCATCTTTATCTGAACACCAATTTCCTCTCCCAATGCCACAAGCTCATCTGCCACTTTTCCTATCTGCTTGCCGGCAGCTGTTGCATCAACTATCATCATCATATTGAAATACCCAGAAACAATTGTCTGTGAAATATCTAAAATATTGATATTATTCTCCGCCAGATATGTACAAACCTTTGCTATTATACCAACTGTATCCTGCCCAACAACAGTTATGATTGACTTTTTCATTACCTTACCTCATTCCTTTTTATGTTTTTCATGCGATTTCGTGTCCGGCAAAATGACCATATTTCAAGTTACCGGTTCGCTTAAAATTTCAATTCATATTACATTATACAACAATTATATCAGAATTAACATCTCTTTTTGCAACAGTAATCTTAAAATCATCTGCTTTATATCTGTTTTCGCTTAATGTAATCTCTGTCCGCACTGTCTCATATGCCAGTTCTTCAAAATTATTTTCTCTGCTGAGATGTCCAAGCATAATATGCTTTATCTTATCATGCAGAATATCGTTAATCAGTCTTCCTGATGTCTCATTTGACAAATGTCCTTTTTCACCCAGAATCCTCTGTTTGAGATGATATGGGTAACTTCCTGCAAGAAGCATCCTCACATCATGATTTGCCTCTATCACTATCGCATCCAGTCCTGCAAGATTTTCAATAATATAATCATCATATTTTCCCATATCCGTTGCAACAGCTACCGATTTTCCATTACATCCTACTCTGTAACCAACCGGCTGCACAGCATCATGTGATATTTTAAAAGGGCATATATCAAGGTCACCTACAAAAAAATGTTCATCTTCCCTGACACTATGGTACAATCCCTGCGGAATCGTTCCTATCTTTTTATTATTTTCTATCTCTATAATGGTTTTCTCTGTTGCATATATCGGTATCTCATATTTTCTTGAAATAACACCTAGCCCGTTGATGTGGTCGATATGTTCATGTGTAATCATGATTGCACTTATATCCTTAATATCAATATTATTTGCATTAAGTCCAATCTCAGTCCTTTTCTTACTGATACCCGCATCAATCAGAATATGAGTATCATCAGAACCAACATAGATACAGTTTCCACTGCTTCCGCTTGCAACAGATGCCATTCGCATTTGTGTACTCATTGCTTTCCCTGTCCATTCTTTTTTATTTCATCAGCCAATTTTATAATTGTTAATACAATCATGGCTGTCAATACTTATTATGCTGCTGTTCACAGACATTTTCGCCTGTGAATAACAGCCTTATTATTAATTCACTTTATTTTGCAACTGACTTTGAAAAATGCTTCTGATACCACACAAGAAACGCAAACACTGTCCAAATTTTTCTCGAATTATCACACTTATTATGATAATGTCTGTCCAAAAGCTTCACAAGATAATCTGTATTAAAAAATTTCTCTGCTTCTTTTGATGTCAGAGTTTCTTTGATCATATTATAATACTTATCTTCTCTCAACCAGTTTCTGACCGGAATAGGGAAGCCGAGTTTCTTTCTCTCTGCTGTGATATCCGGCATAAACTCATTCGCTGCACGTCTGAAATACTTTTTCGTTTCGTTCTTGTCAACCCTGTATTCAACCGGAATACTGAATGCAACTTTTGCCACTTCTTTATCAAGGAACGGAACCCTGACTTCAAGTGAATGTGCCATACTCATTGTATCTGCCTTGTTTAATATATCTCCCCAAAGCCATGTATTGATATCAAGATACTGCATCTTCGTTATCTCATCTTTATCCTTAACCTTGTCATAGATTGGCTTTGTAATACTCTGTGGTGTATTTTTCTTTAATGGCTTCTTTAACATCTTATTTACTTCATCCGTGTGGAAAATATAGGCATTTCCTATATATCTCTCCTCTAAATCCTGCCCTGCTCTTATGAGATAATTCTTCCCCTTGAAATTTCCCGGTATCTTTGTAAGAACCTTCCTGACACCTCTTCTGACAGGCCTTGGCACTACTCGCATAGGTTTAAGTGCCAATGGTGACTTATAAATATTATAGCCTCCGAACAGCTCATCCGAGCCTTCTCCTGACAAAACTACTTTTACCTGTTCACTTGCGAGTCTGCAAAGGAAATATAACGCTATACATGAAGGATCTGATAATGGCTCGTCCGCATGATTCATAATCTTTGGAAATTCCTCAAAATATTCTTCTGTTGTGATAAGTTTACTTTTATTTTTCACTCCCACATAATCAGAAAGTGTCTTTGCCAAAGGAATCTCATTACACTTCGGATAATCAAAACCTACACTAAATGTTTTGTCAAGGTCACTTCTTGCAACGATATAGCTTGAATCAACACCGCCTGATAAGAAACCTCCTACCTCGGTGTCACTTATTTTATGTGCGGTAATGGAATTCTGCATAGCAGCATTAATATTCGCAACAGCCTCATCAAATGTAATACTATCATCGGCATTAAATTCAGGTGAATAATATCTTTCTATCCTAATTTTTCCATCTTCCCATAAAAGATAGTGTGCCGGAGGCAGTCTGAAAATTCCTTTATAAAATGTTTCATCAAGAATAGAATATTGGAAAGACAGGTAACTTTCAAGTGCCTCTTGATTAAATTGTTTTTTTACTGTAGGAAACTTTAATATTGCCTTAATTTCTGAACCGAAAACAAAATCTTTCTCTGTTTTTGTATAGAATAGTGGCTTGATTCCAAAGATATCTCTTGCAAGGAGCATTTTCTTATTCGCCCTGTCCCATAGTGCAAATGCATACATGCCGCGAAGTTTCTGTAGCAATTCGATTCCATATTCTTCATATCCATGCACAAGCACTTCCGTATCAGCATCTGTTTTAAAGATATGTCCCTTTTTTATCAGTTCCTCTTTAATTTCCTGATAGTTGTAAATCTCACCATTAAAAGTCACAACAATCGTCTCATCCTCATTATACATAGGCTGTTTTCCATTTGTGATACCAATGATGCTAAGTCTTCTAAAACCAAGTCCTGCCATATCATCAATATGAGTTCCTTCATCATCCGGACCTCTGTGTATAATAGAATTCATCATTTCTTTGAGATTTTCCTCAAATTTTAAGGCCTCTCCTTCTTCGGTAATATAACCTGTAAATCCACACATATATATCAACTCCATTCATAAATTATAAACAATTGCAAGATTTTTCATTCGCAATCATATCACAAATATAGATTCTGGTCAAACTTTTAAAACAATTTGTCATATTAATTCAATATAATAATAAATTAGTAGTAAGAATTAATCACTAATAACAGGAGTCATTTTGAAACAGGATAACAACAACTCTACAAAACAAAGTTTTTTCATCACTATTATTTTAGTGTTACTTGCTCTTACGCTGCTTCTTTTTCCCGCAAAATGTTCTGTCGGTGTTAAACTCGGAATTAATATAGCTTTATACTCATTAATTCCTGCGATACTGCCTTTTATGATATTCTCAAACTACGTAATTCAATCAGGATATTCTGAACAGATTGGAAAGATGGTTCACCCACTATTTCATAAACTATTCAAAACATCAACTAACGGCTCATATGCTGTACTGATAGGATTTTTATGTGGGTATCCGTTAGGTGCAAAGATTATATGCGATTTAATAAAAAATAATAAAATAAGTTTAAAGGAAGGTTCCTATCTCTTTAAATTTGCAAATAATCCAAGCCTCGCCTTCATTTTATGCTATGCTGCACCTATCAGTTTTCCTGATACATTTTCGAAAATAAGTGCTCTATTTCTCATCTATGTCCCATCAGTTGTCATTGGAATTATCAGTAGCACAGAAGATTTTACTGATATAAATAGAAATAATACCGTCATGAATAATGGTTTTCATCTACCCTTCAGCAAAGTAATTGATGACAGTATTTTTAATGCACTATTAACAACTGTCAGACTAACCGGATATATTATGCTATTTTCCATATTGTCAACTTTAATATCTGATATACCTTTTTTATCCTATACTGTTAAAATCATCATTCCATGTCTGCTAGAATTGACTTCCGGCATTTATCAAATCAGCATTTCCAATTTGATGGATTTGTCAAAATTCATTCTTACTATCATTTTTTCGATTTTAGGTGGAATGTCTGTTTTGTTTCAAATAAGTAGCATTATAAACTCTGTAAGCGATAATAATTGTAATAAAAACGATAATACATATCATTTAAACATCTCATCCTATATAAAATATAAACTTTTTTCAATTCTTCTATGCATTGTTTTTTTCTTAATTAATGTATCAATCACGACCTGATAGACAGAGCAGGACTTATCATACATTTATGATGTATGATAAGAAATGCCTATGTATAATATCAAGTTTTTTCTTTTTGTCACCCTTGACATTATACATAGGCATATAAACCCCATGTCTGCATAATTTAAAATTTAAAATCAATCTAACGGAACGGAATAGTCCTCATAATCAGTATCCACATTCACTTCTTCAATATCTACCTCTTCCGGCACTTCCTCCTGAATCTCTTCCTGAGGAGCAAGCTCATTTCTATTTGCTACGACAACTTCAAGACTCTTATCAAGTGCCTTCATAAACTCATCATACTTTGCAGTAACATTATCCATTGTATGCGTGATAATATTTTGTAATTGTGCAAGAATATCATCTGTGTACTGCATAGCTCCCATTCTGATATCGTTTGCATCATTAACAGCATTATCAAGAATTTCCTGTGCCTGTGCAGATGCGTCATCCACAAGTTCCTGTGCCTGCACATATGCCTGCTGCATTATTTCGTGTTCAGCAACCAATTCAGATGTCTCTCTTTTTGCCTCTTCAAGCATCCTCTCTGCATCTTGCTGTGCTGCGTTTAGTATTGCTTCTCTATTGTTAATAATCTTCTGATATTTTTTGATTTCTTCAGGTGTTTTCATTCGAAGCTCAGATATGTACTCGTCTATCTGTTCTTTATTGACTATAATATTATTTCCTGACAATTTCTGTCTTTTGCATGAATCAAGAAAATTTTCAAGTTCATCCAGCTTTTGTTCGTACTTACTCATAACAACCTCCACTTCGTGCGCCTGCCGCACATTATATATCTATGAAATATTTAACTTTTTCTGTATCTGTTCTACAACATACTCAGGTACAAACTTACTTACATCTCCATTATTAATAGCAACCTCTTTGACTATGCTAGAACTAAGATATGCATACTGCAGGCTTGTCGTCAAGAAAATTGTATCAACATTATTATCCATAATTCTGTTTGTCTGAGCCATCTGAAGTTCATATTCAAAGTCAGTGACCGCCCGAAGACCTCTTACAATTATATTAGCATGGTTCTTCTCTGCATAATCAACTAAAAGACCACTAAATGAATCGATTACAACATTATCTATCTCTTTTGTAACCTCTTTTAACATATTAACACGTTCTTTAACAGAAAACAACGGTGATTTTGCATTATTATTCAAAACCGCAACTATTAACCTGTCAACCATCTTTGAAGATCGCTCAATTATATCTAAATGTCCTTTTGTCACTGGATCAAAACTTCCAGGATATATTCCTACTTTCATGTGTACCTCTCAACTGCATCATCATTTTTCTTTAAAAATACATGCTTATTCGTTTTATATATTTTTTCTTTTATTATCTTATATCCCATATCCGAAGTATATGAAAAATCTGTTTCAATTGCCGCTTCCACTATAACAACAGAATACTCATTTATTATATCTAAACCTAAAATAACTTTAAGTGTTTCTCTTTCAATCTCATTATTATATGGAGGATCCATAAAAACAATATCGAATTTTTCATTTCTTTTATTCAATATTTCCATTGCAGTTACAACATTATTTTCCATTACCTTACCATACTCTTGCAATTTTGTAAACCGGAGATTGTATTTTATGCAATCAATTGCATCTCTGTTATTTTCAACAAATACAGCTTTTTTTGCGCCTCTGCTGAGTGCCTCTATCCCTATCGCACCACTTCCACTGTATAAATCAAGAAATGTACATCCCTCTATATCATTTTGCAGCATATTAAACAATGTTTCCTTTATTCTGTCTGTTGTGGGCCGTGTACTCATTCCCTTAACTGTCTTAAGCTGCAGCCTTCTTGCTCTGCCGGCAATCACTCTCATTGTTCCCTCCATATATCACAAAGTAAAGCGGATAAATTACCCGCTTTACCTAATTTTTCTTATAGAAAAATGATTTTAAAGAATCATAATTCAGCTCTTTATAATCTACTATCTGTTCTGTACATCCAACAAACAAAATTCCATTTGAATTCATTGAATCGTTAAACTTTTTATATATTTTTGTTTTTGCTTCATCTGTAAAATAGATAACAACATTTCTACATATAATCAAATCAAAGTTCATCGGATAACTGTCTTCTAATAAATCATGTTGCTGAAATCTTACACATTCTTTTATTGAATCCTTTATTTTATATCTCTTTTCATCAATTTTAATAAAATATTGATTGATATATTTTACCGGAAGATTAGACATACTTTTAAAATTGTAAATGCCCTCTTCTGCTTTGCTAAGCACTTTTCTGTCAATATCTGTTGCCAAAATTCTTATATTATCCTTTGGTAAATAATCAAGCAGTAGCATTGCCAGTGAATACGGTTCATCGCCTGTTGAACAAGCCGCACTCCATACATTGATCATCCCGTTACCATTTTTAAGGATATCCGGAAGAATTTCTTCTTCCAGTATCCTCCACTGTTCAGGATTTCTATAAAATTCAGACACATTAATAGTGATAAAACCGACAAACTCTTCATACAATTCTTTATCATTCTTCAAAGCATGTACATAATCATCATATCCAATAAATTTATTTTTCTGTGTCAGAACATCAATTCGTCTTTTCATCTGACGTTCCTTATATGAATTTAAGTCTATATGAGTAAGTCTGTATATATGCTTTTTAAATTGTTCGTAATTCATTATTCTGCAGTTGTTGGTTCTGTCTCTGTTTCTATAGCCTTTCCATCTTTGTTATCTTCCTCAAAATCTAATGCTTTGATACTAAGACTGATTTTCTTTCCTTCTTCATTGAAATCAACAACCTTTGCTTCGATTTCCTGTCCGATTGACAATACATCAGAAGGCTTTTCAACTCTTGTCTTTGAAATCTGTGAAACATGTAATAATGCATCAACACCCGGCTCAAGTTCGATAAATGCTCCAAAATCTGTCATTCTCGCAACTTTACCCTTTACCACAGTGCCTGTCTGATAGTTTACTGCTGCCTTTAACCATGGGTTTGTATCATCAAATTTAAGACTTAATGCTATCTTCTTGCCATTAATTTCTTTAATAAGCACCTTGATAGGTGTTCCTGCCTTGAATGTCTTCTGCGGATTCTCAACACGTCCCCATGACATTTCAGATATATGAAGTAATCCATCAAGACCGCCAAGGTCTACAAATGCTCCAAAATTTGTCACATTCTTGATTGTTCCTTCTACAATATCACCCTCTTTGAGTGACTCAAGCAATGCTTTTTGCTTTGCCTCTTTCTCTGCAACAAGAAGTGTCTTTCTGTTACCGATAATTCTTCTCTTCTTCGGATCAAATTCTGTGATAACAAATTCAATTTCTTGTCCATTATACTTTGTCAAATCTTTCTCAAAAGTATCTGATACAAGACTTGCCGGTATAAATATTCTTGTCTCTTCAACAACAACACTTAATCCACCCGGTTTTACATCAATGACTGTAGCTTTGAGGACTTCATTATTCTTAAATGCTTCCTCAATTCTCTTGTTTCCTTTTTCAGCAGCAAGTCTCTTGTAAGACAATGCCACCTGACCATCTCCGTCATTTGTCTTAATGACTTTTGCTTCCATCTTGTCGCCAACTGAAACACATGTTGTTAAGTCAACGTTCGGTGTGTTTGTATACTCAATGCGACTGATGATACCATCTGCTTTGTAACCTATATTCAAGACGATCTCGTCCTCTTTAACGCTGATTACTGTGCCCTCAACGACCTCTCCTGTACTTATTTGTTTCATTCCCTGTTCTTCCAACATCTGTTCAAAACTTAATTCTGACATTAGTATGAACCTCCTCGATTATATTATTTGGGGTTGATGCCCCGGCTGTAATACCTACATAACTATCTTCCTTAAAGTTACTTAAGTCCAAATCATCTAATGTTTGTATATAGTAGGTATGATTACATTCGTTTTTGCATATTTCGTATAGCTTCTGTGTATTGGAGCTATGCTTCCCACCAATTACTATCATTTCGTCAACTTCAGCTGCAATCTTTTTTGCTTCAGCCTGTCTTTCATGAGTAGCATTGCAAATGGTGTCTAAAACACTTATATCATAACCCTTTTTCGTAATAATTTCAACTAAATATTTAAATTTCTTGTAATTAAATGTCGTTTGTGAGACGATACAGACTTGTTTGTTTTCTTTCAACTCAAATCTCTCTGCTTCTTCCTCATTACCAATAACAGTTGTATCATTCCCAGACCATCCTCTGATTCCCTGAACCTCAGGATGAGCAGAATTTCCAATTATGATAATATGCTTTTCCTTGTCCTTTTCGTCCTGCACTATTTTATGAATTTTCTTCACAAAAGGGCACGTCGCATCGACAAGTGTTAATCCATTGTCCTCTATTATATCATAAGTTTCTTTTGTTGTCCCATGCGATCTTATAATTATAATGCCATTTTTTACTTTTTTTAATTCATCAATAGAATTGATGACAGACACACCTCTTTTTTCAAGGTCTTTAACAACTTCTTCATTGTGAATAATTGGTCCGTAAGTATATATTTTCTTATCATTATCATTGTTTTCAATCTGCTCATAAACACTGTCTACAGCACGCTTCACACCAAAACAAAAACCCGCACTTTTGGCTACAACAACCTTCATTCATTTCATCCTTTCTCTAATTTTAATTTGAGATTGATAATTTCATTCACAACTTCCTCAATAGTCATATCTGAAGAATCTATCACTATCGCTCCATCTGCAATTACAAGCGGTGCACATTCTCTGTGCATATCGCGATAATCCCTCTCCTCAATATCTTTTTCAATTTCGTTAATATCAACATCCAATCCCTTTTCTTTCTGCTCTAAATATCTTCTTTTCGCCCTTGTCTCTACAGACGCAGTGAGATAAATTTTGATATCTGCATTCGGCAGAACATTAGAACCTATATCCCTGCCATCCATTATGACATTATTATTTTCCGCAATATTTCGCTGTAACTTTAATAATTTTTCTCTTACTTCACTATACGTCGATATGGAAGATGTCATACGGCTTACCTGCTCTGTTCTGATATATGCATTTACATTTTCTCTATTCAGCAAGACACACTGCTCTTTATTTTTGTATTCAATAGTTACTTCTGCCTCTTCACATATTTTGATAACTTTTTCTTCTTCATCTGCAGAGACATTATTTCTGATACATGATAACGCCATCGCTCTGTACATTGCTCCTGTGTCTACATAAATAAATCCTAATCTGGCTGCTGCCAATTTTGCGATTGTACTTTTCCCTGCACCTGCCGGTCCGTCAATTGCTATATTAATATTTTTCACTATAAAAACCTCCGTTTTTTGTTGTTCTATTTTACTGATGCATTTACCGATATATTTTGTCAATACATTTATTGCAGATTTTCACTCGCAGCACTTATACCGGCAAGCCATCCTGTTGACCAGGCTACCTGAAGATTGTATCCTCCTGTCAGCGCATCCACATCTATCATCTCTCCTGCAATATACAGATTTTTAATAATCTTTGATTCCATTGTCGCCGGATTAATATCTTTCACATTAATTCCACCACTTGTGATAATCGCCTCATTAAATCCTCTCAGTGAAGAAATATGTAACCTGAATTTTTTGACTGCATTTAACAATTCAATCCTCTCACTTTTTGATATCTCATTCACCTTTTTATATGGATCGATTTTGCATCTGTCGATAATGACTGGAATAAGACTCTTTGGCAATAATTTATCAAGTGAATTTCTGAAATCTTTATTTTTACTTTCATCAAAATCACGCAGAATTCTGTCATCTAATTGATTTTCGCTGAGTGCAGGTTTTAAATCAATCACAAGTTCTATATTTGCATCTTTTATTTTCTTCCCAATAAAACTGCTTGCACTGAGTATTACCGGACCACTCACTCCGAAATGTGTAAACAACATTTCGCCGAAATCCTCAAAAATCGGTTTCTTTTTTCCAGCTTCGTAAAATAACACTTTCACATTTTTAAGTGACAATCCCTGTAAATCTTTCACACATTCATCGGCACAATTCATCGGAACAAGTGCCGGCCGCATTGCCACAATTCTGTGACCTTCTTTTTCCAATATTCTGATTCCCATTCCGTCAGAACCCGTAACCGGATATGATATTCCACCTGTTGCAAAGATTACTTTGTCATAATATTTTTTTTCACCATTTTCTAATAGAATCCCTATTACTTTCTTGGAAATATTTTTCTTAATAATATTATCGAAGCTACTATTTAAACTGTGTTTTATACCGTTCTCTTCTTTATTATCTTCAGCAATATCTTCTGCCAAAATACCTGTCACTGTTTTATCAAATATCATTTTTACTCCGTTATCTCTCAGCACTTTTTTCAAAGTATTGATAACATCCTGAGAGTGGTCAGATTCCGGAAAAACTCTGTTTCCTCTCTCAACCTTTAGTCTGAGTCCATTATCCTCAAAAAATTTCATGACATCCTCATTTGTAAAAGCATAAATACTACTGTACATAAATTTCCTGTTTGTCACAATATTATTCAACACACCTTCAACATCCGATGCATTACATACATTGCATCTCCCCTTACCCGTTATATAAATCTTCTTTCCTGCTTTCTCATTTCTCTCATAGATAGTAGCTTTTGCACCATTCTTTGCAGCACTGTAAGCTGCCATCATACCTGCTGCACCGGCTCCGATCACTGCTATATCCATCTTATATAAATCCTTTCACGCCAAATTTATTCACTCAAAGTTACTATTCTTTGTAACTCTCAAAACTGATAATTTACATATAAAATATAATCACATATCTGAAAAATTTTGTCAAGAAAAAAGTGATGCCATAAGACACCACTTTTTCCTTTTTCAATATACTTTCAAACCATCATCTTGTCATTGCTTTTGCATAACTCTATTTTAAAAGTATTCATATTTTTTATGCCGGATATACACCATCATTTGTATCAGCTGCTGCCGGATCAATCTTCGTCTGCTGCGCTTCCCTATACTTAAAGAAATCTGTCGCAACCTGTGGGAATAAAGCATATGAAAGTACATCTTCATCCTGCTGTATATACTGTTCACATTCTTTCTTGAAGTTTTCAAGCTGAGGTTTAATCAAATCAGCCGGTCTGCATGTGATAGGCTTTGTATCACCAATACATTTCTTCTGAACATCCTTGTTAAACGGTTTTACTGTCTTACCAAATTCACCACTGAGAACCTTCTTAGATTCTTTTGTTACCATCTTGTATCTCTCACCCTGTAATACATTGAGTACAGCCTGTGTTCCAACAATCTGTGATGAAGGTGTAACAAGAGGCGGTTCACCGAAATCTTTTCTTACTTTTGGTATCTCTTCAAGAACTTCATAATATTTATCTTCTGCATGTGCATCCTTAAGCTGCGACACAAGATTTGATAACATTCCTCCAGGTACCTGATATAACAATGTCTTAATATTAACACCCATAACCTTCGGATTCAATAAACCTGTTTTTAATGCTTCTTCCTGAATTGGTCTGAAATAATCTGCTATCTCAGCAAGAACATTCTGGTCATATCCTGTATCATAAGGTGTTCCCTTAAACGTCTCAACCATAACCTCTGTTGCAGGCTGGCTTGTTCCCATCGCAAATGGAGACATTGCAGTATCTATCACATCAACACCTGCTTCAACCGCCTTTAAGTAAGTCATTGAAGCAACACCTGATGTATAATGTGTATGAAGCTGTATTGGAAGCTTTGTTCCTTCTTTCAATGCCTGAACCAATTCTGTAGCATTATATGGGAGTAAAAGTCCTGCCATATCTTTGATACAGATAGAGTCAGCACCCATTTCTTCAATCTTCTTTGCTGTGTTCTTCCAATAATCAAGTGTATATGCATCTCCAAGTGTGTAGCATAATGCTATCTGTGCATGACCATTTTCCTTTTTTGTAGCATTTACTGCTGTCTTTAAATTTTCGAGGTCATTAAAACAGTCGAAAATTCTGATAATATCAATACCATTTGCAATTGATTTCTGCACAAAATACTCAACAACATCATCTGAATAATGATTGTATCCAAGAATATTCTGACCTCTAAATAACATTTGCAGTTTTGTATTCTTAAAACCGTCCCTTAACTTTCTTAATCTTTCCCATGGATCTTCCTTTAAAAATCTGAGTGAAGCATCAAATGTAGCTCCTCCCCAACATTCTACAGAATGATATCCAACTTTATCCATAGTATCAATAATAGGAAGCATCTGCTCTGTTGTCATTCTTGTAGCAATTAATGACTGATGCGCATCACGAAGAACTGTCTCAGTAATCTTGATAGGTTTCTTCTGTGGCTTAACAGTTTCCTTAGAAGAATCTTTCTTTGGCTGGTCTGTCACTTTTACAGTTTCCTGTTTTGACTGTTCGGCCGGTCTAGCTCCCTTTGCTTTTTTTCCCTGCTGTGCCATGTTTTTTACCTGTCCTTTCCGTCTTATTAGTTTTATGACTTATTTACCTGCATTTTAACTGTTTAACTATGAAATCTAATTATTTTTTATGTTTATATATCGAATGATACGAATCAATCTAAATATTCTTTAACATGAATTCCAATTATCTTATAAGAATATAGCCATAAACGTACCTGCCGCAACTGCTGTACCGATAACACCGGCAACATTCGGTCCCATCGCATGCATCAGAAGGAAGTTTGTAGGATCTGCCTCTGAGCCAACCTTCTGCGAAACTCTTGCTGCCATCGGAACTGCTGAAACACCTGCGGAACCGATAAGAGGATTAATCTTTCCATGTGTCAGTTTACACATTAATTTTCCTATAATTACACCTGCTGCCGTACCACATGCAAATGCAACCAGTCCAAGAATGACTATCTTGATTGTATCCCAGTTAAGAAATGCCTCTGCACTCGTTGTCGCACCCACACTTGTACCAAGAAGTATAACTACTATATACATCAATGCATTAGAAGCTGTCTCTGTAAGCTGTTTAACAACGCCTGATTCCCTAAACAAATTTCCAAGCATTAACATGCCGACAAGTGGCGCAACTGTAGGAAGAATTAATGTCACAACAATTGTAATAACAATAGGGAATAATATTTTCTCGAGCTTCGAAACAGGTCTCAACTGTTCCATCTTAATTTTTCTTTCTTCTTCTGTAGTCAATAATTTCATAATAGGTGGCTGGATAATAGGAACGAGTGACATATATGAATATGCCGCCACTGCAATAGGTCCCATCAACGATGCCTGACCTAATTTACCTGCAAGGAAAATTGAGGTAGGACCATCAGCACCACCTATAATAGAGATAGCTGCCGCTGCCTTATCATTAAATCCCATGAATATAGCAAGGAAATATGCTATATAAATACCAAACTGTGCTGCCGCACCAAGTAAAAAGCACTTCGGATTGGCAATCAAAGGACCGAAGTCTGTCATTGCACCTACACCTAGGAATATAAGTGAAGGTAAAATACTCCACTCATCGAGCAGATAAAAATAATGTAATAAACCACCTACTCCGTTTTCTGAGTTTTTTATAGAAAGCATAATATCCGGATATATGTTTACAAGCAGCATACCAAATGCAATCGGTACAAGCAAGAGTGGTTCATATTCTTTTGCTATTGCAAGATATAAAAATACAAGTGCTACTAAAATCATGACAAAGTTTCCAACTGTCAGATTAAAGAACGCTGTCTGATGCAATAGATTTCCTAATGTATCAGAAATATAATCCATTGTAAGTCCTCCTGTCCATTCAATTTTTCACGTTCTAATTCAATGTTGCAAGTACTGCTCCTGCCTCTACACTTGCTCCTTCATTTGCATTGATACTTGCAACTGTGCCATCCTGTGGAGCAACTATTTCATTTTCCATCTTCATTGCTTCAAGAATCATCACAACATCTCCACGTTTTACTGCCTGACCTGCTTTTACTTTTACTGACAAAACCTTTCCAGGCATAGGCGCATTAATCTTAACTGAGCCTTCTGCACCTGAAGCCTGAGCTTTTACTTCTTTCTTTACTGTTTTCTTTGTGGCTGCCGGTGCCGCACTTACAGGAGCCGGTGTAACAGAACTTCCCAATTCTTCCACTTCTACATCATATACATTTCCATTTACAGTGATTCTATAATTTTTCATATCAATACCATGCTAGTCATTTTCGACTGTGCCCGTTTGAGATTGAAAGACCGGGCCTTAGCTTTATCCTTTCAATTTTGTTTTCTTTCAACCTATCATAAAAATGCAATTTCTATTCAACTACCAAATCTATTTCTTTAATTTCGGTTCCATCTGCTGTTTGGAACTCTCTTGATTGATCGTACAACGAATCCGTCTTTTGACGTATTCTGCGAAGAAGCTGCTATTGCTGCTGTAATAACTGCAACAAGTTCTGTATCATCAATTTCTTCCGCCTGCTGTTCCTCTTTATTTACACTATTCTGATTATCACTATCTTCATCAGTATCATCATGTGAAACAGACTTTCTTTCAACTTTTTTAAGTTTTCTCTCAGCTCTTCTCTGATTTGCATCTGTAACTGCTTTTTCTATTTTTGACACATGTACAAAAAGTGAAATCAATACACTTAAGAAAGCAAGAACAATAATAACAATTCCCATACCCATCAGTGTATTCATACCTGCCTGTTTCATTCTATGGGCAAGTGAATACTGTGGTTCATACGAAATTGCCGACTTAATTAACTGTCCGTTTTCTTTAACATATGTGTATTTCACCACTACATCCAGATTCTTTCCATTTTTCTCAAATCTTGCTGTTGTAGAAACTGTCACACTGTCATCATCAACTGTTTTCTTATATTTTGGAAAATCATTTTTATCTAAATAAAATCCAACATAATTGCCGACTTCCTTTTTGAGGCTTTTGACCTGTTCAATTCCACCTGCTAAAACTTTATATGACGAATCCGTCTCTGCCTGCTCCATATAATTCGAATAATACTTATCAAGTTCTTCATCATTTAGCTCAAAGACAGTTTCTGCATTATCTACAACATTTGAAACCAGCTCCTCTATCTCATATGAAAATCCGGGACCTTTATCCTCTTTTTGATTGCCACATGCAGTAAGAGAAAATATCAGAGTAAGAACACAGCCGATTAACAATAGTTTTCTCATTTTTTTCATGTTCTTCACCTCTCACTATACTGTTCCATGCTTTTTGCTAATACGCTCATCTCTTTTTGATATCAGCATCTCAAGTGCGCCAATCAGATAAATTCTTGTATCCTCTGGCTCAATAATCGAATCAACATATCCTCTTTCGGCTGCTGACTGCGTGCTCAGTTGAAGTTTATCATATTGTGCTGCTTTTTCTGCAATAATCTCATTCGCATTTTTTGATTTAGCTATCTCATCTGCATATATAATCTTTGCTGCTGACTCTGCATTCATCATACCTATTTTAGCTTCCGGCCATGCATAAACAATGTCGGCTCCTATACCTTTGCTGTTCATGACAACATAAGCACTTCCAAGGGCATTACCGATAATCACATTAATTTTAGCAACTGTTGCATTTGCAAATGCATATGTAAGCTTTGCAGCCGCTTTTGCTACCTTCTTTTCTTCCTCTATTGTTGTCTCATATCCTGTCACATTTGTAAATGAAACAACCGGAATTCCAAATGCATCACAGAAATTAACAAATTCTGCGGCTTTCTCACTTCCGTTCGAAGTAAGTAAATCAGAATTATTTGCAACAACACCGACAGTATCACCATTCAATCTGATAAATCCTGTCACCATATCCGGTGCATAATCCTTCTTTGTCTCAAATAACTGTCCGTTATCTGAAATCATCTGTAAAAGAGTTTGTATATCATCAATACTTCCATCAATTCCCTCACACAGTCTGTTTAAATCATCCTGACATTCTACATATGGTATACCCTCCTGATAATTACCCGGAAGTAAATCCACCAATTCTCTAATCTTTTCAATCACTTCATTCTCATCACCTGTATAGTCAACATTTGATGTCTCCGCACTTTGGAATTTAGCAGACGCTGTATCACATTTTCCTTCGTAATTACCATCAATTGCATTAGGTGAATTAACGAAAAGCTTTGCATTGCTTTCCATCAATGTAAAATCCGACAACTGTCCAAGTACTGCAAGTCCGCCTCCGCACCTGCCGAAAATTGCAGTAATCTGTGGAACAACACCTGATGCCAATGTCTTCTTAAGATAAATCTCTGAAAAAGCATTGAGTGCATCTGTCGCTTCTTCCAGTCTCAGTCCTGCGCAGTCAACCAGACCAATGACCGGTGCTCCCATCTTCATAGCCATATCATAAATCTTAGCTATCTTTTTCGCATGCATCTCTCCAACTGAACCGCCTAAAACTGTAGAATCCTGGCTATAAACATATACCAAGGTGTCATTAATCCTTCCATAACCTGTAATAACACCATCTGCCGGAGTTTCTTTCTGTGCCATGTTAAAATCTGTGTTTCTTGCCTTTACAAGACTTCCGATTTCAACGAAACTGTTATCATCAAGTAATGCTTCTATTCTCTTACCTGCTGATACATTTGATGTAGTACTCATCTCTTAAACCTCCATTTTATATATTTAACACACAAAAATCCGTGAATCAGCGAATTTTTGCGGCATTGAAGCAAGTATGTTATCATTCAGAGCCAAGTGGCTAAATAGTATTAAAATCTATTAACAAACTTAAAATCTCTGCCGATTATATTTTATTACTTCAAACGGAAAAATGCAAGCAGATAAACAAATTTTACGAAGTTTTTATAATAAAAATTTCTGCACTATTTTTAAGATGGAATACCTAAAATCAATTTTCTTTACGGATTCCTTTATCCGGATGTCAAATCTTGCAAATTCCTCTCCATTCACCATTATTTTCATACATCCCGCAGTCTGATTTTCATACACCGGTGCTTCCATTTTTTCTTCAAATTCATACACATATTCCACATTATCAGAGTCTGACATAAGAGCACTGCATTCTCCATCTATGTATGTCCCTGTCTCTTTTTTGACGCCATTTTTTATCCTGACCATTTTATAATTATCAATTCCTGAAAATAAAATTCTATAATCAAAATTATCAATTCCATATTTCATAAGTTTCATGGTATCTTTCCACTTATAAGTCTTTGAAGGAGGCCACCCACTGGCTAAAACCACCGAAATCAAAGTCTTATTATTTACTTTAACAGCCCCCACAAAACAATATCCCGCATTTCCTGTAAAACCGGTTTTTATCCCCATTGCACCATCCATCATTCCAAGAAAAGCATCCTTGTTATTGGCAGTATAATTTCCTTTTCCTTCAATTTCACTAAATGTATGTGAAGCAGTATTAATTATTTCAACAAATTCTTCATTTTTTATCGCTTCTGCTGCAATCAATGCCAGATCATATGATGTTGTATAATGATTCGGATCATCAAGTCCGTTCGGTGTCACAAAATTAGTGTCTTTTGCCCCAATCTGTCTTGCCCTTTCATTCATCATTGTGGCAAATCCTTCCACACTTCCTCCTATTTTTTCTGCTATCGCCACTGCTGTATCATTGTGAGATTCTAACATCAATGAATATAGCATATCCTTCATATAAAATTTACTTCCACTTGAAGCTCCAAGTTTTACTTTCGGCATTGCGGATGCATAGGATGAAAATTCAACCACATCATCTGAAGCTGAATTTTCAAGTGCAACCAGACATGTCATTATTTTTGTGGTGCTCGCCATGGGAAGTTTTTCATAGCCATTCTTTTGATACAACACCCTTTTACTGTCTGCATCCATCAAAAGTGCCGATTTGGCATAAAACTCATTCTCTTCTATTGCATATACATTATGTATCCTAAATAAAGCATTGTCTGAACTTTCCCAAAATATTAATTCCGGCAAAAGAAGTATGACAAACAGAACCGCTAACATTTTTTTTAATAAAACTGTCGATTTATTTTTCACCACTTTTACACCATATTTTCTCTAATTAATAAATTATATTAATTTTCTAAAAATATATGCAAAGAAAACAACTTCCCTCAATTTTTCAAAATTGATAAAATAGCATATTCAAACATAAAAAAAGCAACCATCACAGTTGCTTTTCTAAGAGGAAATATGAAAAGAAAATTTTTTAATCATCGCTATAATGCTTTGATGTTTATATCATAAACGAACTTTGTGACCATTTGGTGAAAAAAAAATGAATGAATTATAAAAAATATAAATTTACGGTCAAATTTATTTTGAAAACTTTTCTATCTGTTCTTCAAGCCATTCTCTTGAATCAAAATAATTAATCTTCATTGAATTTTTTACATCTGATAGTGTATTTGCAGCCACTTCTCTGGCTTTATCCGTTCCTGCTTTGAGCACCTCATAAACATATGAAATATCCTTTTGATATTCTTTTCGTCTGTTTCGTATCGGTTCCAACTCTGACTGAATCACATTATTAAGAAACTTTTTCACTTTTACATCTCCAAGACCGCCTCTTGTGTAATGTTCTTTTAATTCATCAAGGTTTTTATATTCCGGCATAAATTCTTCGAAATGTTCTGGTCTGCTAAATGCATCAAGATATGTAAATACAGTATTTCCCTCTAATTTTCCCGGATCTTCTATTCTGATATGATCCGGATCTGTAAACATACTCATCACCTTTTTCTTAATATCAGCCGGTTCTTCTGACAAATAGATACAATTTCCAAGTGACTTACTCATCTTTGCCTTTCCGTCTATTCCCGGAAGTCTCAGGCACGCTTTATTATCTGGCAATAATATTTCAGGCTCAACAAGTGTTTCCCCATAGACAGCATTAAACTTTCTTACAATTTCTTTTGTCTGTTCAAGCATTGGAAGCTGGTCTTCACCTACTGGCACTGTCGTTGCCTTAAATGCAGTGATATCTGCTGCCTGACTGATTGGGTATGTGAAAAAACCTACCGGAATGCTTGCCTCAAAATTTCTCATCTGTATTTCAGATTTTACTGTCGGATTACGCTGGAGTCTCGAAACAGTTACAAGATTCATATAGTAAAACGAAAGTTCGGTAAGTTCCGGTATCTGTGACTGTATCAGGATTGTTGATTTCTCAGGATCAAGCCCACATGAGAGATAGTCAAGAGCCACTTCCATAATATTCTGTCTCACTCTTTCAGGATTGTCAGCATTATCCGTAAGAGCCTGCGCATCTGCTATCATTATAAATATCTTTTCATATTTACCGGAATTTTGTAATTCCACTCTTCTTTTAAGCGAACCTACATAATGACCGACATGAAGTCTTCCTGTAGGTCTGTCGCCTGTCAAAATAATCTTACTCATAATATTCCTTTCATATAAAACCAAAATTTAATAAATCCTTTTCTTTTTTAATATCAACAAAAGCCCAAAATACGAAGCTGCCGCCACTATCAGTGCAAAGAATATCGCAATGATATTTCTGTTTGTCAGAAATATAAACAAATTATATACTAAAACGACACACACCGACATAACGATACCACATACAGACGGTATAATAAATGTTTTCAATACTTCCTGTGTATATCCGATATATTTATTTAGTGCCAAAAGATTTAAAATCATAATAACAATCGGAAATGTTGTTGTTCCGATGACAACTGCATAAATTCCGAGATTTGTAAATCTTAAAAGCATAAATAACAAAACAACATGTATTGCAAGTGATATACATGAATGGTATACCGGAACATCCATCTTATCAATTCCCTGGAGTGCAGAACTTGTCACAGTAGACATGGTATAGAAAACGACAGCAATTCCACCAATTGTCAACATCATTCCCCCCTGTGTACTGTCATACTTTCTAAAAAGAAGTTCCACAACCGGTTCTCCCAAAACGACAAGTCCCATAAATGCAGGAATAGCAACTAACATATTTGTCTTCACTGTTGCACTTATTTTCTCATTAATCTCCTCATATTCACCTCTTGCTTTGGATGCCACTATACTTGGAAGCATTGATGCCGACATTGCAGATGCAATTCCCATCACAACACCGGTAAGCATTGTGTAGCTTGAACTGTAATTTCCAAGCATAACTGTAATCTCTTTACTTGTATAACCTGCCAGTCTCATCATCTTGCCAAACATAATGTCATCAATAACTGCACTAATCTGATAAAATGTTTGACCAATAATGATAGGTATCATTGTAACAATAATTACTTTGAGTATTTCTGAGGTTTCTTCATCAATACTTCGTGTATCTTTTCTTATTTTTCTGTTGAATACCGGTCTATATATCATGTAAATAGCTACTAATATAACAAGGGCAGTGAGTGCACCGAACGCTGTACCCATTGTTCCACCTGCTGCACCATATCCCGCTGCGTTTGATGAATCCTTAAACGAATGAATCAGAATATACCCCGCTGCAATACTTACAATAGCATTTACAACCTGTTCCATCAACTGTGATAACGCTGTCGGAATCGTTGTTCCCTGTCCCTGGTAAAAACCTCTAAACACACCAAGCATTGACACAATTAAAATAGTTGGTGCCAGAACTTTTAACGGAAGTGCGATTCCAACATAATCTTCATAAAAATGTCTCTCTATAAAATGTGCTCCAAAAAATGTCAAACACGCTGCCAGCCCTCCTGTGACTGTTGCTACAGCAAGCGATATACGAAAAATTTTTTTTGCATCCCTATACTGTTTCTTCGCCAATTTATTTGAAACCAGTTTTGACACTGCCATCGGAAGCCCATAAGATGACAATACAAGCATAATATTATATACGTTATATGAGGCGCTATATATACCATTTGCTTCCGCACCTATAATATTTACCATAGGTATTCTGTATACAAGGCCAATCACTCTTACAAGAATACCCGCTGTTGCAAGAATACCTCCATTTAAAATCAAATTTTTAATGCTTTTCTTTTGATTCATTTTTATATACCAAACAAATAAATTGTACCCTTCCTTTACACAATAGATTTATTATATTACAATTTATCCTATTATTCCACACAAAAATATAATTTTTTATCATACATCTTCGATGTATGATATTTTCTCGCCGAAAGGGCATCATACATCGAAGATGTATGATATTTTATAATATTGCATCTTTCATTGATTTTACATAATTGTACAACTCATCGCCTGCATTTTCTCCATATTTTGCAATAATTTTCACTATCGCACTTCCAACAATCACGCCATCTGCAAACTGCGAAAAATGTTTTGCCTGCTCCGGTGTACTGATTCCAAATCCAATTGCCGTAGGTATATCTGTATTTTTCTTGATTACTTCAACAATAGATTCAAGGTCTGTCTTTATTTCTGAACGCACACCTGTGACTCCCAACGATGATACGACATAGACAAATCCTTTCGCTTTTGAAGCAATCATGCCTATTCTTTCTTCTGAAGTAGGTGCTATCATTGATATAATATCCACATCATATTTTGCAGCAATATCAAGTATCTCTCCTCTTTCTTCATAAGGCATATCTGGAATAATGATTCCATCAATACCACACTCTTTACATCTTGCAAGAAATGCATCATATCCATAATGAAATACCGGATTTAAATATGTGAGAAATACAAGCGGTACTTCTGTTTTTCTTCTGATGCTTTTTACCTGTTCAAACACTTTTTCAACTGTGGTTGCTGCACTTAATGCTCTTATATTTGCTTCTTGAATGACAATTCCCTCTGCGATAGGATCTGAAAAAGGTATCCCTATCTCTATCAGATCCGCTCCTGCTTGTACCATTTTGAGTACATATTCTTCTGTTTTTTCAAGATTCGGATCTCCTGCTGTTAAAAAACCGATAAATGCTTTTTTATTTTCAAATGCTTTATTTATTCTACTCATGTAAATCAACTCCTCTGTATCTTGCTATTGCGGCAACATCTTTATCGCCTCGTCCTGATAAGCATATTATGATTATTTCGTCCTTGCTCATTGTCGGAGCAATCTTCATCACATGTGCAACTGCGTGTGCACTTTCAATTGCACAAATGATTCCCTCTGTTCTTGCAATATATTCAAATGCACATACAGCCTCCTCATCCGTGATACTCACATACTGCGCCCTGCCTGTTTCATGTAGGTATGCATGTTCAGGTCCGATTCCCGGATAATCAAGTCCGGCTGAAATAGAATACACTTCTTTAATCTGTCCCTCATCATTCTGACAGAACAGTGACTTCATTCCATGAAATACACCGATACTGCCCTTGGCAATTGTAGCTGCATGCATATCAGTGTCAATTCCATGCCCGGCAGCCTCACAGCCTATCAATTTCACATTTTCATCACCAATAAAGTTGTAGAACATTCCCATAGAATTACTTCCACCACCTACGCACGCAACAACCGCATTCGGAAGTCTACCCTCTTTTTCTAATATCTGTTCTTTTGCCTCTTTGCTGATAACACTCTGAAAATCTCTTACAATCATAGGGAACGGATGTGGTCCCATTACAGAACCAAGCACATACAAAGTGTCATTTACTCTGTTTGTCCACTCTCTCATTGCTTCATTGACAGCATCCTTTAGTGTCATTGTTCCACTTGTAACAGGATGAACTTTTGCACCTAAAAGTTCCATTCTGTATACATTGAGTGCCTGTCTTTCCGTATCAAGCTTTCCCATATAAATTTCACACTCGAGTCCCAAAAGTGCTGCAGCAGTGGCTGTGGCAACACCATGCTGACCTGCACCTGTCTCAGCGATGACTCTTGTTTTTCCCATTTTTTTTGCAAGCAGTACCTGACCTATAACATTATTGATTTTATGTGAACCTGTATGATTCAAGTCCTCTCGCTTAATATATATTTTAGCTCCTCCCAAATCTTTTGTCATCTTTTCCGCATAATATAATAAAGATGGTCTTCCTGCATACTCCTTTAAGAGTGTATCCAATTCCTTATTGAATTCTTCATCATTTTTATAAAACTCATATGCTTCCTCAAGCCTTTTTATTTCATTCATCAGCGTTTCCGGTATATATTGTCCGCCATATTCACCGAAACGTCCATTTTTAATAACTTCCTGTGTCATCTCAATTTCCTTTCTGTTACATTTTATACTATTTAGATTTTATACAGTTTTTGATAAAAGTTCCTTTATCATCCCTGCCTTGTCTTCACTTCTCATCAGAGTTTCCCCGATAAGAACTGCATTCACATTATTATCTACAAGTTTTTTGATATCATCAGCAGTCTTTATTCCACTTTCTGAAATGAACTTCACATCATCATCCACCATTCTTCGATATCTTAAGCTGTTTTTGATATCAACAGTAAAATCCTTAAGATTTCTGTTGTTTACTCCTATGATTCTTGCGCCGCACCTCTTTGCCATCAGTACCTCTTCATCATCATGTGCTTCTACAACCGATGACAATCCAATGCTGTCTGCGATTTTAATATATTCTTTTATCTTTTCTTCATTTAAAATTGCACAAATTAGCAAAACTGCACTTGCTCCTATTGTTCTCGCTTCATAAATCTGATATTCATCAATCACAAAATCTTTTCTAATAATAGGAATCTTCACATTTTCACTTATCTCTTTTAGATAATCATTACTTCCGAGAAAAAATTCGGGTTCTGTAAGAACTGATATACATGCAGCTCCTGCTTTCTCATATCCCTTTGCAATATTAACATAATCAAAATCCTTCGCAATAAGTCCCTTGGAAGGTGATGCTTTCTTCACCTCACATATCAATGCAATCGGCTTTTTATCCAATGCTTTTTCAAATGAAAATTCATTTTCTTTCTGTTTTTCATATTCTTCAAAGGCACGTTTTTTAACAGATTCTAAACTTTCATTTTCATATGATTTCTGTACCCTGATTCTTGTACTGTCTACAATCTTATCAAGTATCATTGTCTAAAATTCCTTTCTTATATTTTATCATTTCATAAAGCCATCCAATTTTTTAACTGTTTTATGCATTTGTCAGTTTGATGAAATTGTTAAGCTGCTCAAGTGCCTTTTTGCTTGAAATCATCTCTCTTGCAATATCAATTCCCTCAGCAATAGAAACCTCTGGTCTCGCCACATGAATTGCTGCTCCGGCATTGATAAGAACCGCATCTGTTTTTGGTCCTTCGGCTCCATTTAAAATATCAAGTGCAATCTGCGCATTTTCCTGTGGTGTTCCACCAACAAGTTCTTCCTTTTTACATCTTGTAAATCCGAAATCTTCCGGTTTAATCACATATTTAACAAATTCTCCGTTTTTGATTTCACATACTGCTGTCTCATCGCTCATTGAAATCTCATCAAATCCGTCTCTTCCGTATACTACCATTGCTTTTTCAACACCAAGATTATGTAAAACTTTCGCAAGAGGCTCTACAAGTTCTTCGTCAAATACCCCAAGAAGCTGCATTGTTGCTCCTGCCGGATTGGTGAGTGGTCCCAATATATTGAATATTGTCCTAATACCAAGTTCTTTTCTGATTGGTGCAACATATTTCATAGACATATGATACTTCTGCGCAAAAAGAAAACAAATTCCTATCTCATCAAGCACTTTCACGCTCTTCTCTGGCTCAAGTGTTATATTGACTCCAAGTGCCTCAAGGCAGTCTGCTGTTCCACACTTGCTTGATGCTGCTCTGTTTCCATGTTTGGCAACTCTGATACCAGCGGCAGATGTAATGATTGATGCAATCGTTGATATATTGATAGAATTTGCACCATCTCCACCTGTTCCAACTATCTCAAGCGTATCACTGTTATCAAGAAGTTTAAGTCCATGTTCTCTCATCGCCTTAGCACTACCTGTAATCTCTTCTATTGTTTCTCCTTTCATTGACATTGCCGTAAGATATGAACTCATCTGAACCGGAGATGTTTCTCCACTCATAATTTCATCAGTAACAGCCTTTGCCATCTCATAGCCAATATCTTCTTTTTTGGATAATTTAATAATTGCTTCCTTAATCATATTTATTTTACCATCCTTTATATTTCATTTTACAATTTGATATTATTTTTTTATGATACTTTTTTAACGTTTTGTTTTGCAGGATTATTAATACCTTTGCCCGTTATTATTGTAATTTACGCCTTTATTTCATACTTCCTAACAACTTAAGAAATTTTCTATAATCTTCTTTCCATCAGGTGTCAGAATTGATTCCGGATGAAACTGTACACCAAATACTTTGTATTTTTTATGTTCCACTGCCATCACTTCATTATCAGTTGTAATAGCTGTCACTCTCAGTTCATCACCTATTGTCGAATCATCGGCTGCAAGCGAATGATACCTTGCAACTTTAATTTCCTGCTCCATCTCTTTAAACAATACAGAATCAGTACTGAGCTTCGCAACCGACTGTTTTCCATGCATCAACTGTTTCGCGTAAGTGATTGTGGCATTATATGCCTCACAAATTGACTGATGTCCGAGACAAACTCCCAATATTTTATATTTATTTCCAAGCTTTTTCACAAGTTCTATACAGATTCCCGCATCAGCCGGTCTTCCCGGACCCGGCGAAATAATAATCGCCTCAGGGTTTAATGCATCAATCTCTTCTATTGTCAATTCATCATTTCTGATTACCTTGATATCCGGATTGATTTCTCCTATCAACTGTACAAGATTGTAGGAAAAACTATCATAATTATCAATCAACAGTATCATCGTCAACACCTCCCTGTGCAAAATCAATCGCATTCAAAACAGCTTTTGCTTTATTAATGCATTCGTTAAATTCATTTTCAGGAACACTATCTGCAACAATTCCTGCCCCTGAACGAATAAAGACTTTACCATTTTTCTTAAAAGCAAGCCTTATGGCAATACATGTATCCATATTTCCGGAAAAGTCAAGATAACCGATTGCGCCGCCATAAACCCCGCGCTTGTTATTCTCAAGCTGATTGATAATCTCACATGCCCTGATTTTAGGTGCCCCTGATAATGTTCCTGCCGGGAGTACAGCAGATATTGCATCAATCGCATCTTTATCTCCTCTAATCTCTCCCTTAACGGTGGAACCGATATGCATGACATGTGAATATCTTAAGATTTCCATGTATTTCTCAACATTGACACTTCCATATTTACTAATTTTTCCCAAGTCATTTCTTCCTAAATCTACAAGCATATTGTGTTCTGATAATTCCTTTTCATCAGCAAGAAGTTCTACTTCAAGTTTCTTATCTTCTTCATCACTTTTCCCTCTCGGTCTTGTTCCAGCAAGCGGAAATGTATAAAGATATCCATCTTCAAGTTTCACAAGCGTCTCAGGTGAAGCTCCTGCCATTTCTATATCATCACTTGCAAAATAGAACATATATGGAGACGGATTTAATGTTCTCAATGTTCTGTATACATCAAATAAACTTCCTTCATAATCTGCTTCGATTCTGTTTGAAAGCACAAGTTGGAATATATCTCCTTCTCTGATATAACTTTTTGTGATTTCCACATTTTTCATATATTCTTCTTTTTCAAAAAGATATCTGTACTCCGAAGTCCTTTTACCATTTTTTATCTCTGCCGGTTTATGATTCTTAATAAGCTCTATGATAGATTTTATCTGTGCAATTGCATCATGATAATTTGCTTCTACATCACCTGTCAATTTAATATTACAAATAATAATTATCTTCTGTCTGAAATTGTCAAATGCAATCACCTTATCAAAAAGCATTAAATCAACATCTTTAAACCCTTCTTCGTCTTTTGCATCAAGATTAAGTGAAGGTTCTGCGTACTTTATATAATCATACGAAAAATATCCGACAAGCCCGCCTGTAAACGAAGGAAGATAATCATATTTCTTACTCTTATATTCAGCAAGAATCTGTCTGATATATTTTCCCGGTTCATTTGATAAAAACTGTTCGTTCTTTTCTCCTTTAATTGTTATCTTTGAATTGGCACATGTAAATTCTAATGTAGGATTAAAACCAAGAAATGTATATCTTCCCCAATTTCTATTATCCTCGATGCTTTCAAGCATATAGCAGTGACTGCTCACACTTTTTAAAATTCGCATCACCTCAATCGGTGTCTTAATATCAGAAAAAATCTCTGTACTGATTGGAACAGATTTGTAGTTTCCTTCTTTTTTAGTCTCATAAACTTCCTCTAATCTGGGTCTTACAACCATATCATAGCCTCCATTTCTTTTGCAAATATTCTTCAAATGAGTAACCGCCAAAACTTCTTCTTTTAAGAAACAATATATTTGATGATAGAAAAATTCTCACACTTCCTGAAAATTTCTTACAAAAACAAAAAAAGCCCTGACAGAATTACTTCTGTCAAGGACGAATCAACAAATTCGCGGTACCACCTTGTTTTACGAAAAATCGTACACCTTCATAAGAATACAAACATATTCTTGGCAACTAACGTATGCCTTACGTCTTAGAATACTCAATATATACAATATACCTTTGACTAAGCCCTCAGCGGTCCATTTAATAATCTGCGTTCTATCGTTTCCCAGCAACACGACTCTCTGTGAGTGCACAACTATTTTTATCTCCGCCTCAACGGTTTTATTTATTAAACTGACGATATTATAACTCAAATGCAAGTCATTGTCAAGAGGAAACATACAAAATCAATTCAAAAAAAGAGCAATATAGATTACCTCTAATTGCTCTTTTATACTTAACTCATATGAATTTTAGTAATATTATTCCTTAACAGCTCCTGCACCAAGACCAGTAACCATCGCACTCTGTCCAAATATAAATACAAGAATGAATGGCACAGCTACCAATAATGCTCCAGCTGCAAATAATGTAAAGTGCGACTCAGTACTACCAGTTCCCAAAAGCTGTAACAAACCAGGACCTAATGTAGTATTATCTGGTTTAAGGATCAATTTTGGATAAATAAAGTCTACCCATGGACCTGTAAACGATGTGATTCCTAAGAAAACTATCATCGGTTTCAACATAGGCATGATAATTGTTCCAAAAATTTTAAAGTGGTTGGCACCATCAATTCGAGCAGCCTCATCAAGAGACATAGGAATCGTATCAAGATACGATTTAATCAACCAGGTATTATACGGTACGTTACCAGAACCATAAATCAATACCAAAGCCCATAAATGGTTGTAACCACCAACACGAACTACTATTTCATATACTGCCTGCATTCCGATGAATGTAGGGAAAATCTGAAGAATCAAGATTGTCAGCATCATTCCCTTTTTCATAGGGAATTTAAATCTTGAAAATACATAGGCTGTCAAAGTACAAACACAGATTGTAATAAGAACTACGCCTATTGCAACTATAAAAGTATTTTTAATCCAATCTAAATATCCGTCATACTCAAAGAGTTCCTGAAAATGTCTTGTACTAAATCCAAACTTTGTTGCTACCCTCATCTGTAGTTTTCCATTTTCATTAAAAGATGTTTCAGTAACCTTCTGTGTAAAAGGAACAACACCAATATTGTACTCTTCACCAGGAGAAAAAGCGATACTGATTGTATATAGTAACGGATAAATTGTAACAATTGAAGCAATAACAAGTACTACAACATAAACTGCTGTTACCCATGATTTATTTTTCATATTACCGCCCATTATAACTCACCCTCCTTAAATGATTTTGTACGTGTAAAGTTCCAAATTGCAAACGGCGCTAATACAGCAAACACGAATATCGCAAGTACGGAACCCATGTAATAATTACCCTGATCAGTACTAATCTTATAAATCCAAGAAATAAAGATATCTGTACCACCAGCACTTGTTGCGGCATTTGTATTCGGGCCTCCGCCTGTTAAGTAATAAACAGCACCGAAGTTATTAATATTATGTGTGAATGACATAATAATCAGTGGAGCTGTCTGATATACAACCAATGGCAAAGTAATGCTCTTGAATACCTGAAATTTAGAAGCACCATCAATAGATGCAGCTTCGTAAACATCTGCTGATATAGCTGTCATCTGACCGGTGATCAATAACATAAAGTATGGTATACCTACCCACATGTTAACAAGAATACACATTACTCTCGCCATAGAATTCGATCCACTAAGGAATTGTATCGTACTATTTGCATCAATAATATGTAAACTAATTAATGTTTTATTAATAATACCGATATCAGAACTCTTTAAAATAAATGTCCAAACACTGACTGTCAAAAGTGATGGAATTGCGTATGGAAGAATTAATATTGATCTGAAAACAGGTACTGCCTTTAATTTTGCTCCATACAATACTGTTGCAAGAATCATACCACCAAGATAACATGTTACAGTTGCCATTAATCCCCAAATAACTGTCCATATTGCTACACCGGCGAAAGATTCTGTCCATGAAGCATTTCCACCAAACATGTCTGCAAAATTCTTAAATCCTACCCATTTAAACCTAATCATATCTTTATTGCTATATGACGTAAATGCGGCAAGCATTGAAAATAGAAGTGGTAATACAACAAAGAAAACGATAAGTATAAATGCAGGAGCTAAACCAAAGATTGGGAAAGCCTTACCTGCAATACCACTCATTGATTCCTTCTGCGATTTTAATCTGCCATCAAGACAACACTCCACATAAGAATCTAATGCATTCCGTATTGACAAATAATATGCCACAAGAAAAATTGCTACGATGATAATGTAAAACAAACCATCTATCAGTCTTACTCTAGAAGGATTTGCAAGGTTACCATTTAACGCAAACAATTTTCTGATATTTTCATATATAGTTGGAGATAAAATAATAAATATCAATTCAAAAGCAGCCAATACAACACCTTTTAAATACTGCTTTAAATACATAATATGAGCAAGCCCCATAAAAATACATGCAGCACCGAGAACTTGTTTTTTTGAAGAACCATCTAATTTAATGGATGTTCCCATAAACTCACCTATCTTTCATATATTGTAGAATAACATTTCATATACAATCGCTACAAGCAACAGTAGTGATTGTATATGAAACTTAAAGAATATTATTTCTTAGTTGCTGAACCGTCTGCTGTTGTTAATTCTGCCTTAACATCTGTTGCTGAACCATTCCAGATATTTGAATATGCAGCTTTGAATGCAGTCCAGAACAAACTTGCCTGTGACATGTTAGGCATTGGATAAGAATACTGTAACTGTTCATTCAATCCGCTAAGATATGCTTTGATAGATTCATCTGAAATGCTATCTAAAACATCATCTCTTGCAGGCATTGTTGTTGTAAGCTCACAACGTAACTGCTGCATTTCTTTTGTCATCAAGAACTCTGCGAAAGCTACAGCCTCCGGTTTATGCTCTGAATAGTTTGATACAAACATACATCTAACACCCATAAAGTTAACTGGCGCCTCACCTGTATTTGTAAGAGCTGGTATAGCAGTGATACCAAAATCAATTCCTGCTTCCTCAAATGATCTGATATTCCATGCACCCGAAATTTCCATAGCAAGCATACCTGACTTGAACAAACCGTCGTTTGTTGAGTATGAGATATCTTCTGCTGGCATTGCTATAGCATTAGATAATGCCTTGAAATCCTCCATCTGAGTTACTGCATCATCTGATACCATGTGTGTATCTTTGATATCATTTCCTTCAGGTCCATATAAATGATTGTCTTTTGTTGATGTAAACATTACACTGTAATATGCGTTACCTGCATCTAAAAGGAAAGGTTTTATACCTGATGATGTATCAAAGTTGTTGATATATTCAACCATTTCTGCCATTGTCTTTGGAACATTTTCTTCCTGAATCAGTTTCTTGTTATAGAACAATGCGTATGTCTCTGTTGATATAGGATAACCATATAGTTTGTTTGTTCCATCTGCTGCTGAAAGTGTTGCACCTGCTAAAGCTGAAGCTGTACAAGATGATGCTACAATATCTTTTTCTGAATCAGGAACTTCATAAATAACCTCACCTGATGCCATTACACCGATATTGTTATGTGCTGTTGCAAATAAGTCAGCTCCATTACCTGCCGGTCCGTCAAGTACGATTCTTGAGTTTGCATCTGTAGACTCAACGTTTTCATACTCAATTGTAATGTTTGGATATATTTCATGGAACTTTTCTCCTGCCTTCTGAATAAATTCATCAGGACCATTCTTTGACTCCCAAACCACAAGTGTAATATTGTCAGTTGTATTAATCTCCTGGTTAGTCTTAAAACTCTCCTTCAGCTGATCACTTGAGAAATCTGTTGTGTTTCTTGAAGAGCTACTGCTTGAAGATCCAGAGCCACATCCTGTAAAAACAGATGCAACCATTGTCAACGCCAGTGCACTTGCTAAAATTCTCTTTTTCATTTTTTTCCTACCTTTCCGAGCCTTTTGCTCAATCAATAAAAAATCCTGCGAACAGTAACTTCCTCGTTCATATAATAGTCTGTTCGCAGACCGTTACATAACAATCAAGCGGGATAAAATATCGCTTTCGTCATTTTCCACAATACCGCTTATCCCACCCGGTATAACATATCCGATGTTTTACATATATATGATAAATATTCACAAAATCACCATATGATATATGTTAAAATTTCATGAAACATTATATAAATATCTAAAATCGTATATATTCACCACTGTTCTATGCTAGTATAACATTCGTTATTACTATTGTCAATATTCTATGTAATAAAAAAAGGTATTTTTTTGTGCATTTTGCATAAAAAAATACCTTTTTTTTACATCAAAAACTTTTTTTTCTTTTTTTTGTGCATATTTACCCTGTATACATTTTTCACATAGGTAAAATTACAACTCAAATTTCAGCTGTGCTTCCTTTTCTGCTTCTTCTTTAAATTCTTCCTCTTTATCTGCATTTAACTGTGGAAGTTCATCTACAGAAGTAACTCCAAACCTTCTCAAAAACTCCTCAGTCGTCCCAAAAAGCAAAGGCCTTCCCGGTGCATCAAGTCTTCCTACTTCGCACACAAGATCATACTCAACAAGTTTATTGACCGCATGATCACATTTGACTCCTCTAATATTTTCAATCTCCGCTCTTGTAACCGGCTGTTTATATGCAATAATAGAAAGTGTTTCAAGTAAGACATCCGTAAGAACATGCTTTTTTGGCTGTGAAGCCACCTTTATCAGATATTCGTACATCTCCTTTTTTGTACACATCTGATAAGAATTTTCAAGTTCACAGATTCTTATCCCCCTATCTTCACTCTCATATTTATCCATCATATTTGCGATAATCTTCTTTGTTGTCTGATTATCATGACCAATGGCACAGGCTATCTTATCAAGTTCTACTGAATCACCCATCGTAAATAAAACCGCTTCAATGGCTGCCTCTATTTTTCGTATATCCACTTTATCCATCCTTCCAAAAGTAAATCTGTCTTTATAACCTGCCAACGGATTGTGCAGACTATCAATCCATAAATACTATTTTTACATCTGTTACGCTACTGCATCTATTATAATGTCATCAAAAATGTGTTCCTGCATAATGTTTACTTTTCCTGTTTTCATAAGCTCAAGTACAGCTAAAAATGTCACTATAATCTGTATCTTCGAACATTGTGATTTCAACAGATTTTTAAAACTGCACCTTTTATGTTCCACCATATATTCCATAACAAAGTCCATTTTTTCTTCAATGCTTACTTCTTCTTTTTCAATCTTTCCAAACTTACTTCTAATTGGATCAATCTTATCACTCTGTCTTTTCATAACTTCTTTAAAAATATCATTCAGTTTTTTCAAAGTAATACCGTTAAGAAGTTTATCAAGGTCAACCGGTGTTTCGTATTTTTTGACTTCATCAGGAATTGTAGGCTTTTTATACATATATTTACATGCATCAATCTGTCTGTCTTTGAGTTCATACGACATATATTTATACTTCTTATATTCAAGAAGTTTTGCTACGAGTTCTACTCTTGGATCCCCTTGTTCTTCATCTTCGTTATTTTTCTCTTTTGGAAGAAGCATTTTTGCCTTTATATCAAGCAGTGTAGCTGCCATAACAAGAAATTCGCTCACAATATTCAAATCCTGCTTATCCATCTGTTTTACATATTCCATATACTGGTCTGTTATTGTAACAATTGGAATATCATATATATTTATCTTATTTTTATCTATGAGATGAAGCAACAAATCTAATGGTCCTTCAAAAACCTGAAGTTTAAATTCTAAATCCATCTTTTCCTCCACTGTCACTTTCTGTTCTAATTCTCTACAGTGTTATAATTACATTATCAAACAGTGAACCAGACACTTAAATCAATTCACAATATATATTTATACCACATTTTTTTTAAATAGTCCATATATCCCGATTCCCGAATATCATCAGACGATATTAAATTCACAGATCCTATTGGCTTTGAACCTATATAATATGTAACTATCCCAACAATCTGTCCCTGTTTTACAGGTGCATTCATCTTTTTAATTTCAACATTCTTTGTGATATCGCTGCTCTTTTCATTTTTTTCACACACATACATAAACATACTTTCGGGCATCATTGTTATTTCATCTTTTGTTCCATTTTTAACTTTTATATTTTTTATCAAGTCACTGTTATCATCATGATAAATGTCCAATATAGAATATCCATAATTTAAAAGTGTAGCCGCTTCAGAAAATCTTGCTTTATAATCCTGTGCTCCCATGATAACCGCAATCAATTTATTGCCATCTTTATCTGCCGTTGCACTCAGACAATATTTTGCAAGTGATGTACTGCCTGTCTTAAGTCCAGTTATCCAATCATACTGTCTTAAAAGTTTGTTTGTGTTAGCGAGTGTAAAATCCTTACTTCCCGCTGCTGTTACATGAGTTATATTTTCCATCCATATTGTAGAATAATGATGTATTTCAGGGTATTTCGTAATCAGTTCCCTGCTCATTATGGCAACATCACGAGCTGTTGTATGATGCTCCATCGTATCATTAAGTCCGCAGCAATCAAGAAATACTGTATTTTCCATCCCAAGTCCTTTTGCTCTTTCATTCATCATTTGAACAAACGCTTCTTCGCTTCCTGCAATGTATTCAGCCATGCACACGCTTGCATCATTTCCTGAAGCTATCACTATACATTTAATCAATGTCTCTACCGTCTGTTGCTCACCTGTTTCAAGAAAAACCTGAGAACCACCCATCGACTTTGCATGTTCACTTGTTGTCACCACATCACTATAGTCTATCTTTCCTGCTTCAATCGCATCAAATATCAAAATCAGTGTCATTATTTTTGTAATACTTGCAGGTGACACTATCTTATCTGCCTCTTTTTCGTATAACACTTTCCCTGTTTCAGCCTCCATCAGTATTGCACTATCCGCTGAAAGCGAAAGTTCCTCAGCTTCTTTTGCGTCTACTTTAATTGTTTCTACACTATTTGCACGACAATCAATCTCGAAAACAGCTAAAAAAATAACCATTATGCTTGTAAATGTCAGCATCCGCTTTTTTACCTTCCTTAATTTACCACACATTTTTTTCATCAAAACGCCTCATATAATTAATATTGTTATTAATTATATGAGGCGTTTTCATACAAAATTACTCTTCATCTCCATAATACAGACATTCTTTTGTGGTACTTATAATGGCACCACTGTCTTTGTCTTCCTGATTGACAACAAATGAATCAAGCGGAGCGAGCTCATCATATTTTATTCGCAGTGTATTTGCATCAATATATTTGGTTTCAAATTCATCACCATTGATGTTAACCACACTGTATTTCGTAAAATTATTTCCAATGACATCTACATATTTTTTTCCATCAACTGTAACCGGCTGAATTTTCGATATTGATATCTCATCGATTCCCATCCTCATTTCTGTTGCGCTGTAAGGACTGACACCATCATACGCAATCTGATCACCATACAGAATATCATATTCAAGATTCTGTAATCCGCTTAAGTAATCCTCTTCCTCTTTATATTCCTGATGATACTTGTTGATAATACCTGCTGTCATGCCAAGTGATTTCATAACCTTCGGTGAAATCTGATACGTACGTATATCTTCATCTTCTTTTTCTAATCCGAAATTATTCCAAATAATATATTCTGTCTGGTAAATAGATCCATTTGATAACTCTTCTTCAGTAAAACCAAGTCCCGGAAGATGATCTCCATACATTACAAGAATGGTATCTTCTCCATACTCTTCAAGAGCTTCTATCAGCTCTACAATAAAATCATCCATCTCATGTATCTGGTTGGCATAATATTCTATCGCATTTCTTCTTCCTTCATTTTCTATGCCTGACAATACTTTTATTTTCGGGTCATCAAGAACTTTGTCTGTCGGATAACTTCCATGTCCCTGTACAGAAATAGTATAGATATAATCTGGAGCATCTGTTTCTTTCAATGCCTTTAATATCTCGCCTGTAAGATACTTATCTTTTGCCCACCCTTCATACGTATATTCTTCAATATTCATATACTCAACAGACGTAAATGTATCAAAGCCTAGATTTGGAAATACACTGTTTCTTGAATAAAATGTTCCATCATTATTGTGTATTGCATGTGTTCTGTATCCATATTCTTTCAGGTCATACGCAATACTTTCACATACTGTGTTTTTCAATATTGACTTATATGGTATCTCTCCTGGTCCAAAATCATCAAGATTCATACTCGTCATAGACTCAAACTCTGTATTGCATGTCCCATATCCAACATTAAAAACATTCAAATACCCTGATGTATATTCCTTTTTCAGTCTGTTAAAGTTAGGGATTGGATCTTCTGAAAATTCAATATTCACAGCTTTTGTTATATCAAAAAATGACTCTAACTGCAAAAAGATGATATTTGGTGTATTTTTGACCTCATCAGCTTTTTTTACATTCTGAGGATATTGGGGATTTTCTTTTTCAATCTTATCAAGAATTTTATCAATCTTATCCTCCGAATAATCGGACGGCTTCTTCACACCATGATTGAACATTCCCGAGCCAAAACAATATACAAATCCGTATGAATTATAAGCATTGGTAAGGTTTGTAAATTTCCTTGCAAGAAGTCCGGTCTCCATCCCCGTATATACGCTCACCGTACATATAATTGCAGATACACACACCACAATCAGATTCCTTCCATAATTGATTTTATAATCAATTTTAGGTCCTTTAATGAATAATGCAATGATCACTAATGCAAGCAAAATTACTCCCATTGCAATAAGAGTGATAGTAACAGGTGTAAAATACTGGTCAATAATCGCTCTTCCCGCATCAATCAACCTTAAATCATTTGCATTAAAGGGAGATACTCTCACATTTAACATAACAAAGTTTGTAATTCCAAAAAATAGCCATATCGCCGATATAAACGAAAGATAGAATACTCTCCGTTTTACCAATAAACCTATAATAAGAGAAACAAATATAAACATAAAATTACAAAAGAACTGTAGCGGACTTGTAAACAAGAATTCAATACCTTTTACCACTGAACATCTGTTTAACATTTCTATAACAAGTTCAAGCAAAAACGGAAGTAATATAAATCCAAATATATTCTTTCTGTATATTTTATCATTCCAGATTTCTTTTATTTTTTTTGTTTTTGTACCCATAGTAATCGTACATTCCTTTCATATAATTACTCACAATGTTATCACATTTATTTTTGAAAGTCCATATTATCACAAAATTTTCACACTTCTGCTTTTATCAAATATTACTATTCTACTAACCTGTGAATAATAACTTATCAATACTTTGAAATTCCCTCTTTTGATACAATCCACTTTATCAATTTCTGCCTTTGAACCGGTTTATCAGAAAATACATATGCTTCTCTGACAAGCTCTTCTGCCTGTTTTAATCTATCGGGCTCGTTTGCATAGAGCAAAGCGACACATTCTCCGCTTTCCACTCTGTCTCCGACTTTTTTCTTTAAAACAACACCAACCGAATAGTCAATGCTACTTTCCTTTGTCTCTCTGCCCCCTCCAAGCACAAGTGATGCTTTACCGATTGTTTTTGCATCAATACTTCCTACAAATCCTTCAGCATCTGCTGTAATAGTCATAATAATATTCGCCTTAGGAAGAAGCCCTGAATTATCTAAAATATCAGAATTCCCCCCCTGCGCTTCAATCAATTCTTTGAATTTTGTTTTAGCACTTCCATCTGCTATTGTCCCTTCAAGAATGCCAATTCCTTCTTCCACTGTGTCAGTTTTTCCTGCCAAAATCAGCATAAATGCACCAAGAACCAATGAAACTTCAAGCAAATCTTTCGGACCGTTTCCATTTAAAGTGTCTATCACTTCTTGTATTTCCAGTGCATTTCCAACAGCATTTCCAAGTGGTTCATCCATATTGGTAACAACGGCAATCGTATTTTTACCTGCTCCGGTTCCTATTGAAACCATCTGTCTTGCAAGGCATATAGCATTATCTTCACTTTGCATAAATGCTCCACTTCCAGTCTTGACATCAAGAACTATCGCATCTGCTCCCGAAGCAAGTTTTTTACTCATAATACTGCTTGCAATCAACGACATATTATCAATCGTAGCAGTGACATCCCTAAGAGCATATAACTTTTTATCTGCCGGTGCCAGATTGGCAGTCTGACCGACAAGCGCTATTTTGATTCTATTCACATTTTCAATAAATTGCTCTTCACTTAATACAACAGAAAAACCCGGAATGCTCTCAAGTTTATCGATTGTACCTCCGGTATGTCCCAAACCTCTTCCTGACATTTTCGCCACAGGAATTCCCGCCGCTGCCACCATCGGAGCAATCACAAGCGAAGTTTTATCACCAACACCACCGGTACTGTGTTTATCAACTTTGATACCTGATATCCGTGACAAATCAAGTAAATCACCACTATTTGCCATCGCCATAGTAAGATACAAAGTCTCTTCCTCATTCATTCCCGAAAAATAGACTGCCATCAAAAGTGCTGCTATCTGGTAGTCGGGTATTTCACCTTTGGTAAATCCGCTAACAAAGTATTCTATTTCTTCTTTTGACAGTGTAAAACCATCTCGCTTTTTTGCGATAATATCATATATCCTCATATTTCTGTAAATCCTCCACATTATAATTTATGCAAAAGCAGCCTATTTGTATTTCTTATCATACCAGTCAGTATTCTCAATATCATTTATCCTTATCACTGACAATCTCTTACACAATATCCAACACAATATCTTTTAGAAAACTTTCTCCTATCTTTAACGGACCAACACTAAATATTTCAGCGACCGTCTGTCCGGCATCAGCAAAAGTGCTTCTGATTCCCAAATCAACATTTTTCTTTATTCCTTTTCCATAAACCAGAAGAGGTACATATTCCCTCGTATGATCTGTTCCTTTTGTTGTCGGATCACATCCATGGTCTGCATCAATAATTAACAAATCATTCTCTCCCATTTTTTCCATTACATCTGTCAGTCTTTTATCAAACTGCTCAAGTCCTATTGCATATCCCTCATAATCATTTCTGTGTCCCCATTTAGAGTCAAACTCTACCAAATTTGTAAAAATAAGCCCTGTATCTATTGTGTCCATATAATCTAATGTTTTATCCATTCCATCCATATTATCCTTCGTATGGACAGCATGTGTAATTCCTACTCCTGCAAAAATATCCTCTATTTTTCCTACACCTGCAACATTTTCACCCGATTCTTTCATCAGTTGTAACAGATTATTTTTGTCAGGAAGTTTCGAAAAGTCACGTCTGTTAGCTGTTCTTTCAAATCCTTTTTTTGCACTCTCTCCTACAAAAGGTCTTGCAATCACTCTTGCCACTTCATTCTCTCCACATAAAATCTGTCTTGCGCACTTGCATAACTCATACAGTTTTTGGGGCGGATATACTTCTTCATGACATGCTATCTGAAAAACACTATCAGCAGATGTATAGACTATCGGCTTCTTTGTTCTAATATGTTCATCACCGAGCTCTTTTAATATTTCTGTTCCAGAAGCCACTTTATTTCCAAGTACACCCGGCAGTCCGCATTTTTCGATAAATGCATCGATTACCTCCTGAGGAAATCCATCTGGATAAGTTGGGAATCTTTTTTCTGAATAGATTCCTGTCATCTCCCAATGTCCAATAGTTGTATCTTTTCCATTTGATATTTCTGCCATTTTACCATAACAGCCCATAGGTAATTCACACTTTCTAATATTATGAATTCCATTGATATTGCCGAGTCCGAGCTTTACCATGTTCGGCACATACAATCCTCCATGTTTTTCTGATACATGACCTATTGTATCAGTTCCCACATCATCAAAATCCGGTGCATCCGGCAATTCCCCCATGCCGACACTGTCAAGTACAATCCATATCACTCTATTTATTGTATTTTTCATAAAAACACACCTCCAAACTTCGCAGCCGCTTGTTTTCATTCTAACTCGTAAAAATGCTTCGCATTTTTGCTCGTTAACTTATGAGTTCCTATCGGAACTACGCAGATTTTACTATGTAAAATCTGCTTGAA
>CADACD010000015.1 GCA_902786365.1 uncultured Lachnospiraceae bacterium
CAATTATACCAAATCAGATGGTTTCATGCTATTTTTATGCCAGTTATTATTGAATTTTCAAGGTGCATAGGCACTTATTCAAGTGCGAAGTTTGAGTTAATAATATTACCTAATAACTCTGAAAATTCTGACAATGTTTTTTTCCTCTCAATTTTAACCTATTCATTCATAACACAATATATATTTTATTATCATTTTTTTGCAGTTGCAAGATGTGACAAGACTGTATTTTTTTACAACAGTGCTGTCACACATCAAAAATCCTCAGAAAATTATGTTATTATTTTTCATACGATGCAATCAGATTTTTCAATACCTTCAGCGAATTTTCTTTATCAAGACATATATTGGAATTTTTCATATAATCATTGTACATTCTCATATATCCGGATATAGTAGGCGAATGTGTGAAATTCGTCGCCTCTACAGGAATGTCACCATAATACACATATCCTGTTGCTCCAACGAATATATCGTCCCAGCCAAATATATGAATATCATCATTTGCAAGATATTTTCCTGTCTTGAGCATATGAATTTCTGGCACACGTTCTTCATAATAGTGATACAATTTCTTTAATAAATCGAGCTTTATTTCGTCTGTAAACTGCAAATTAAAATATTGTCCCTCCTGTTTACTTTCATTACTTTCCATAAAATGCCTTACAGATTCGATTGTAAAATACATCATCAAATTGCCTTTTCTCCACTTACCATAAACCATATCAAGTGTTTCAATCACAAAATCCCTCTTCGGATAATTATCCGGTACAATCTTCTTTAATATATCTCTTGTATAAAGCATCGCAACACATATTCTGTTACCAACATCAAATATTTCTTCAACATTATTCATAATTCCACTTAACAACTTTGACAAATATGTATCAGGATTCACAACAATTAGAAAGTTTTTCATGCCTGACATTTTACTTTCAATTTTCTCACATATTAATTTTACTTTTTCCTTCTCATCATATTCTATATACAGATTTCCATCATCGGATATCATCATCACTTTCCTGCCTGTTACAATATAATATGGAAAAATGGCATTATCATCACCTGTATTGTTTGTGAATTCACTGGTAACCAGCGTATTAATACCATATGATGAAAACTCACATGATGTGATAAAATTTTCAACTTGTACCGTGACAGTGTCATCATTACATTTACTATTGATGCTATATTTAAAATCAATATTTCCTCTCAGTTTCAACATATGAATGACTATCAGAAACAGATTCTTTATATTACTCCAATCCGTCGGAATATTGACATACAATTTAGGCAATATTTTCATATAAGTTGCATATGCAAGCTCTTCTTTTATCATTTCATCAATTTTACTCATTAATCTTTTTTCACTGTCACTCATTTTGAATATTTCTGCATATTCTTCTATATCAAAATTACTTCCTGCCCCTTCCAAATAATCCTGCAATCTTTTTGTTTCATATAACCTATCTTTGATATACAAGACTCTTTTATATTCTTTTTCTCCATAAAAGTCTTCTACAAATTTTTCATATAAATTACTCAATACTTCACTGTCTACTTTGTTGACAAGCTCTTTGTACATCGCACAAAAACTCGTAAAATTCATTTTTCTTTCACCTATCATTACTTTTTGGAACCATGAGCGGTTACAATCAATCGTTTTTGCCATACTATATACAGAAATATTGTTATTTTTAATAATATCATTTAGCATAGTTGAAAATTCTGACATTTTCTTAATCCTCCATTAATATATCACCTTTTTGATTTCGTTTATTCAACGATAATTCTAAAATATCACAATCAATTAATTCATAACAAACGTTATCTATTTGGTTATTCACGGATAATGTCGTGTATAGAAAATCATATTTTAATACATATTTTTTACAAATAATATTATCATATTTTATTCTCAAAAGTCAACTTTTAGTTTATTTTTTCCACTTTATGTGTATGTACAATTGATAAAACTGTATTAAAATATTTTGTAAATGCTAAAGTTCACCTTTTTACAATATAATAATTTTGGGAGATATTATGTTTGATTTATCTGAAAAATTGAAGGCACTAAGAAAGAGAGATAATCTTACCCAGGAGGAGCTTGCTTTTGAATTAGGTGTGACAAAATCAGTAATAAGCGCCTATGAGCGTGGAACGCGAATGCCATCCTATGACATTCTGATTCACCTCGCAAGCATGTATGATGTGAGTATTGACTACTTACTTGGATTTGAACATAAAAATCTGTTAGATTTGTCGGGTTTAACGCCAAATGAAATCGAGGCAGTCAAGAACTTAGTGGATACTATGCGTGAACATTAGTACGGAATACCAATGTTGTCATTTGAACATTTAGATAAGGATGTTACATTATACACTCAGCCAGACTTTTTGGAGCCTGGCTGTTGGTTTTTACAAAAGAAGCTGCACACTAATTTCTTAGTGCGACAGACCCTTACGTTTATAGTCTTTCTAACCTTTCCCCGAAGTTTCTCTCAATACATATTCATCACCTTTCCTATAATTCACGCCATGACAATATCTTTCCCTAATTTCGTTGAATATAATATTTTCTGTGAAACTGTCATTCCTGTAATCTGTTCAACCGCCTTTTTATATAGTTCAAGCTGTATATAATAATACTGTATCAATTCAGACTCATTTTTTACATTATCCGTTTTATAATCTACAAGAATAATCTTTCCATCTTCAATAAAAAATGCATCAATAATACCCTGTATCAAAATGGTATCGCCTGTTTTTTTGACTTTTTCTGGTTTCACAATTTTTCCCGTTTCACCTATTATTTTTGCCACCCTTTTAAATTCATCTATCTCAGACTCCGAAAATCCGACAACAAACTGCTGCTCTCTTTTAAGTTCTCCTCGCAGATATGCAGCCTTCATTCTTCTGTATAATTCTGATTTTGTAAATTCAAAATAGTGCTTTATCCATATACATTCCTTTTCTTCCGTACTGATTACACCTTCTTTTTCAAACCGTTCAATCATGCCGGCAATATTATTCCATGACGGTTCCATATCATAATCAAATTTTTCAAATATCATATGATAAATTGTACCTCTGCCTGCCCCACTTATAGTTGACTTTGGATTTTCAACACGCTCCTGTTCTTTTTGTATATATTCTGTATATTCTGCCATAAAATCAAATCTGATGACATCCTCTGCAAGTCGTTCATCCTGCTCACTTTCATAGCTGATTTTCTTAATCTCTGAAACACTCATCTTTGCATGAGACTGAATCTGCTTTCGATATAAATATTCAAAAGACATAATCTCCCCAAACATTTTCTTCACATTTTCAGAATATACCATTTCCGTATCAAGATTTTTTAACACTTCTGTACTAACCGCCTCCAGATACTTTTCCTTCACCAGACTGCCTGCAACATCACTGATTTTAACATACCTTACCTTCAAATTACTCTCTTCACCATAAATCGGGTTGTCAACCGGAGACTCTATCCCAATTACATTTTGATAAATATCACAAAACGCTTTATTTCTTGCAAGTGGAATCGTGATGAAATCCATATAACTGTTAAACTGGCTTACCACTCCATATCCAAGGTAGGAGGAATGGTTATTTCGCTGTGCAGTCATTTTCAAAATTCTTTTTTCATCTGCTGCCCCGCCTGTAAATATGAGTTTGTCTTTCGCCCTTGTACATGCCACATAAAATAATCTGAGTTCTTCTTCGATTGCCTCCAATTCAATCTTTTTATTGATAGCAAATTTCATCAGATTTTTCTTTGATACTCTTGTATCTTCATCCATATAATCCATTCCTATGCCAAGTTTTGAGTGAACTACTGCTTTCTTTTTTGCGTCCATCAGATTAAATTGTTTATTAATATTTGACAAAAATACTACCGGAAACTCAAGTCCTTTACTTTTATGGATTGTCATAATTCTGACCGTATTATCACTGTCACTTGCAATGGACGCTTCACCCAAGTCAATATTATATTTATTCATTTTTTCGATATATCTTATAAAATTGAACAAACCTTTATAACTACCATTCTCATACGCTGCTGCCTTGGCTTTTAGCATCTCTATATTTGCCACCCTTTGTGAACCTGATGGCATCGCACAGACAAAATCATAATAACCTGTCTTTTCTATCACTTCACTCACCAAATCATAAATCGACATATACATCACTTTGTCTCTGAAGAATGTGAGTTGTTCTAAAAATGACTTTAATTTTTGGGCAAGTTTTCTATCATACTCTATTCCTACCGGCAAATATACTTCTGCTGTATTCGTTTCATCTTTTTTATAATCTATGCTGCCAATTTCGTTACTCTTTTCAAGTTTGATGCCAATTGTTGGATTTGTGATATTTCCATCCCTATCTTCACTCTCTCCTAGTTCAATATACAATTTCATATCTTCAAAAAGGCTTACATCCTTGCCGCCTACCGCCCTGATTACTGCTATTTCTTCATCACTGATTTCGGCAAATGGAGATTTTAAAACTGCCGCCATGGGAATATCGAGTGTCGGATTATCAATAATCTTTAAGTAGCTTATTACATTTCTTATCTCAATTGTTTTAAAATAGCCTTCCTTCGATTCCATATAGACCGGAATCCCTTCCTTCATAAGCTCACTGCTTATGCCATCTGCATTTTTCCCGATACTTCTAAGTAGAATCACTATATCCGAATATTGAAGAGGACGGTACTTCTGTAGCTCTTTATCAAAAACAACCATCCCTTTTTCTTTGTCAGTAAGTTCCTTTATCCTTCCTGCTATCACTTTTCCCTCAACTTCAAAAGCGGTCGCTTCCATATTCTCATCATCTGCTTCATCTTCTGTTATATCATATTCTTTCGAATTTTCTTTAAAATCACTCTCAATATCTTTTGTTTTTTCCTTGGTATTGATAAGAATAAGTTCCGCCCTATCGTCAATTCTTCCGGCAAAATTATCATCAGGCTCCGGCAAAACCGCTCCAAAATAAAGTTTGTTTTCATCATCATAATCAATGTTTCCAAGCTCACTGTTCATTATCTGATAAAACAGAAAATTCGTTGTATCAATAACACCTCTTCTGCTTCTGAAATTTCTATCAAGTATGATTTTATAATCCGGCTCACTATCGGAAGTCTTGTATGTATTATATTTTTCAACAAATATGTCAGGATTTGCACCTCGAAATCCATAAATACTCTGCTTGACATCTCCCACCATAAAACGATTATTTATGCCAAACCGCTCCTTTGACAGAGCATTTAACAATGTCTCCTGAACCATGTTGCTGTCCTGGTACTCATCCACCATAATCTCTTCAAAATCTTTCGCAATCTCATCTGCTGTTTTTGTCGGAACAAACTTTCCATTCTCCTCTGACACAAGAATCTCTATGGCATAATGTTCAAAGTCATCAAAATCAATCAGATTTTTGGTTTTCTTCTTCTCCTGAAATTTATCCATAAATGTTTTTGTGATATCTACATATGTCTCTATAATATCACGACATTTATGAAGCTCTGTAAATGCCTCTCCAATACTCTGGCTGTAAATTCTTTTTTTCAATTTGGCAATGCCATCTTTCACATTGTTTCTGCTTTCTGTCACCATATCTTTTAAGTCAGAGTCACATGAATCTTTTTTGCATGCCGGCAGACGTGAAAATTCCATATTTAGTTTTACTTTTCTTTTGTCATAATCCTTCTGCGCATATATCTGTTCTATCTGTTCTTTTTCTTTCGTAAGTATGTCAAGATATACAAACGGACCTCCATTATTACACAAATCGAGCATGATGTCATATTGCTTTAACATTTCCAAAAGCACGCCATCTGCATATTGGTTCAAAATCTCTACATATTCACTGTTTTTCAAGTCATTTTCATCTGTATATTCGTACTTTTTTACACAGTCTTCAAGCCATTTTTTCGGCCACGGATAACCCATTGCTTTTCCGTATAATGAGAGTATCATCTCCTCAATATAATCATCACTTGTCCTGTTTTCAAACTGTTCCACAAATTGATGAAATTCTTTACTTTCCGAAGAATAGTATTCCTCGATTACTTCTTTCACAACATCTGATTTTAACAGTTCCATTTCTCCAGGATCTCCAACACGCACTCCAGGATCTAAATCGATATCATTAAAATGCTCTTTCACAAGATTCAGACAAAAACTGTGAATTGTGGTGATATAGGCGTTATGAATATATGCCTGCTGTTTTCTCAAATGAAGATTGTCCGGGTCTTTCTCAAGCTCCTGTTCTATCGCCTTTAATATTCGCTCTCTCATCTCACCTGCTGCCGCATTGGTAAATGTCACCACCATGATTTTATCTACATCAATCGGATTATCCTTATCCATAATTCTTTTGATAATTCGTTCCACAAGAACTGCTGTCTTTCCGGAACCTGCCGCCGCAGATACTAAGATGTTCTTATTTCTTGTATCGATAACTCTTTGTTGTGCCTCAGTCCATGTTGCCATCATATTCTCCTTTCGTTATTGTCTCTTCATCCACCACAAGGCTTTCTTTTCGAATTTTTTTCCACACTTCTTCCGGTTTATCCTTATATAAAAGTCTATACTTTGCTCCACTTAAATTTTTATCAAATCCACATACAGATTTGTACTCACAATATTCACACGCAGTTTTTTCGTTAGAGCCGGCTTTCATATATGGATTAATATCAATATCCCCGTCAAGTATTTCCTTTCCGAACTCGCCTGTCTTTTCGTGAACAAAATCAATCATACATTTTATTGAGAGACTATCAGCCTTGGTTGAACTACTCTTAAATGCTCCTTTTTTTGTATATCCAATTGGTATATACATTGAGTCGCCGCCATTTGCTTTGACACTCTCAATGGTACTATCAAATGCTCTTATCACATTTTCATCATCATTTACAATTCCATTTACTTTCTGACTTTTTAGAACTGCTTCATCGACAACTTTCTTAAATTCCTCTTCACTTTCCCATTTTTTTAAATCTTCTTCTTTGATAACAGGGTCATCAATGTTGTAATAAAACATTCCGGCAGGTATAATATTTTTTCCCGGATATTTCTTTTTAGTATGTTCAAGTGCTGCCTCCATATAAATTATCAGCTGTAGCTGAAGTCCGTTATATACATCATTAATCTCGAATTTTTTTGTTCCCGATTTGTAATCAATAATCTTGACATAAATATCATCTTTATCTTTATAATAGTCAATTCTGTCAATAATTCCACGAAGCCCCATCTGTGCACCATCATCATACACATATTTCATTTCATCAAGCCCACTGTTTGATGAAAATCTCATCTCAAATTCCGATGGGATAAAATCTCCTGCATTTATCTGCTGCTGCAAAATCCAGACTGTTTTGTCAGAAACCTTTTTTATCTTTTCAAGCATGTAAGCATTTCTTCCGTTGTCATGAAATACTCCTGCCTCATTGACTGCTGCTTCTGATACACTCTCACTAATCAGCAGCCGCCTCAGCTCATCATCTATCTTATCAAATGACAGTTTTCTCTCTCTCACCTTTTTAAAGAATAATTCAATTGCACTGTGATAGACATTTCCTATATCATTTTTTCTGACACCAAATTCCTTTCTCTCCACAAGCTGCAAGCCATACGTCAGGAAATGCCTGTAAGCACATGACGCAAAGGTTTCAAGCCTTGAAACACTGTTGAAAAGATTTTCCCCATATAAAGCCCTTGCAACTGCCTTGTCAAGTTTCGAACTTTTTACAGAATAAGCGGCGGCATTAATAAGTGGTTTCATATCAATCCCGTTTTTCGCACACATTGTATATAACTCGCAGAATGTCTTTTTCTCTTCTTCTCTCATTCTTCCCGAAATGAAATCATAGATATTTTTTGAAACATAGGAAACTGCTGATTTTATATTTGTAATATTCTTTGGCAGACTTTCCCTTTCTGCCTTTGCCTCATCAATGACTTCTATATTTTCAAACATAGAAGCAACTGTTGTCACAATATATGACTGTCTTTTTGAGGTACCGTCTGCCCCGCTTCGCTTGAATGAAATATGTAGTTGATCGGACATCTTTGTCAGCATGAGATACAGATAAAATTTTTGTATGAACGCATTTTCCCTCACTGTAGGTGATAATTCAACACCATTTTCATATAAAAAATTTCTCTCTTCTCTTGTAAGAACTCCTCCTCCTGCATCCGATTTTGGAATAATTCCATCATTCGCACCAATCAGAAACAATACTTTTACATGATTAAGTCTTGTTCTCTCTGTATCTCCAACCACAACCCTGTCAAGTGTCGGTGGTACAAGACCTACCTTGATATCTTCAAATCCTGAATCAAGCATTGCAAGCAGTTCATTTGCATTGACCTTTTCATCCCCTGTCAGAAAAACAGTCTTATCAAACAGCTCCATCACAAGACCATATGTCTGTTTAAATTCATTTCCTCTTGATATATCCCCCTCATCGTAAAAATGCTTTGTAATGATTTCCAATTTATTTTCTATATCAAGTCTGATGACAAGATTGCAAAGTGCGGTAATGGCATCCTTTACAGGTATTCTCCTTTGTACCTTAAACGCCTCATACGTCTCAAAAATATCCTCTACTACTTTCTGTCTTGCAATCTCATATTCTTCTCTTTCCTCTTCAATCGGTGTAGTCCATTTTTTCTTTCCCTTTATCCCATGTGAAATCACATAATTTTCAAGTAAATCTATCTGCGTTCTTGAAAGTCCTGACATGCCACACCTTAAATATCTGAAAACACTTTCATAAGAAAAATTATCTGAAATAATCTCAAGGACTGCTCTTATGGTCTCTACCATCGGATTGGCAATCACGCTTCTCTTAAAATCCACAAAACACGGAATATCATGCTTTTCAAATATTTCTGTGATATATCTGTTATATCCTTCCATATCAGCAGTCACAACTGCAATATCTTTATATCTGTAATTTTCACATCTTACAAGGCGGCTGATGGTATAAGCGACATATTCTGCTTCCGAAATGGGATTGTCACATATATGTATACTGATATGTTGATTCTGGTGTTTATCTGTTTTAATGTTATCCGGATTGTTATCTGCTTCTGCCCGATATGGCTTTACCCCATACTTAAATAAATTTCTTTCAAGATATGATATCATGCCATTGTCTTTAAACCTGTGTGGCTTCGTCAATATGATGTCACTGTAAACTGATACATTTTCTTCTCTTGCAATCGTCTTCAATCTGTTAATCGTCTTGATACTTAAGCTAAAAATATCCGCATCATTTTCCTTTGTATAATCAACTACATCTGCATCTCTAAGCGTAATTGTCACATAGACATCTTTCGCATATTTTAACAACTGTCTTATCACTTCATATTGAACAGGTGAAAATCCGGTATACTCATCAAAAGTAATATAGCTGTCTTTCATAATCTTTGAATTTCCTATCAGCGTACACACCTTCTGCAAAAGCTCCTCATTAATGATAAACTTGTCATTTAAATATTCCTTTAACTTTTCTGATATCAGCTTAATATCTTTCAGCTTTGCATATAAAAGCGGACGCTTTTTTGCATTTTCCATCATCTTATCAAACTTGTCATTTGTGATTCCGTACTGATATAATTCACTAATCATTGATTTCATTTCTTCTATAAATCCAGCCATTCCTGCCTTTGAGCCAAACACTGTGAATTTTTCCTTATTCTCTTCTATGATTTTTCTAAGTATCAGACATTTTCCCGTATCATCTAATACTTTTAATGTGCTAAGGCCTGCTTCATTGAAAATACGTTTTGCAAGTCTGTCAAAACTGACGATATCAATGTTCATTGTTCCTTGGGTTTCAGACAAATCTACGATTGTTTTTTGTGTCTCCATCGTAAACTGCTCTGGCACTATAGCATAGCATTTTGTTGTTTGTGATGTTTTTTCTTTCAGTTTTCCTGATGACTCATCAAGACTGTGCTGCAATAATTTCGTGTACATAAGGTGCGATTTTCCGGTTCCGCTTCCGCCTATGATTAATTGTAATCCCATTTTATTTCTTATACCTTTCCATGCATCATATTTGCCGTTTTTACCTAAGTATATATTATAACGATTATCCGTTATAATAGTCAACATTATTTCTCTCATATAACATTCCAAAAATTTTAGTCATATTCCTGCTCACCCCCGAATATATATAATTATAATTAATAAAGGTGAGGCAAGGCAAAATGAGTAAAAATCCAAAAATTGTGGTATTTAAACTGAAAGAATTAATATATACCGGCATATTTATCCTTCTTGGTATATTACTAATAATCTTACTGGTGTGGATGTTTAAGTCTGGCAAAACCAAAGACACTCCTGCATCAAACACCCCTGTCAATACAAATACAGCAGACAATAACAGCTTTAGCGCTGCTTCTGACAATTCAGATATCAGTGCAGCCAACAAAACGACAAACAACGAATCCACCGGAAATTCTTCTGCTAACGAAGGTACGACAGGTTCTTCTACAGGCGAAGGAACGACCGGCAATTCTACCACAAATGAAGGTGAAGGAACGACCAGCAATTCTACCACAAATGAAGGTGAAGAAACTACCGGCAATAGTGAATCCACTACCAGTTATTCATCAGGCTCTGACACCGAAAAACAGACACATAAAAATACATCTGGAAAAAAATATTCACCGGGTGTATATACAACAGCGCTGATGTTAAATAACAGTGCTCTTGAAATAGAAGTCTGTGTTGACTCCACTAAAATCACTTCTATTTCTATTAAAAATATGGATACAGGAATTAAAACCATGTATCCACTTATTGAAAATTCTATGAAAGACTTGGAGTACCAGATTGTAACATCCCAGTCACTTGAAAATATTACATATACTGATGACTGCAAATACACATATCTGATACTGATTGACGGCGTATCCCAGGCATTATCAAAGGCAGAATTAAAATAATTCAACCTTAATCACAAAGAAATCATCCTCTATTTCTGCCTTGATATTTCCTTTCATTTTGATGACCATGTCGCGTGCTATAGCCAGCCCCAGACCTGTGGAGTTCTGGCTGCGCGACTTGTCAGCTTTGTAAAATCGTTCAAACACCCTGTCAATATCTACCTCATCATTTTTAATATAATTTTCTCCTAAATCATTTTTGATAATAATAACAATTCCGTTTTTATTTAAATTTTTATCTAAATTTATGTTTGAACTTTCTATCAAATTTTCCCCTACAGTTTCATCATGATTTCCTGCCGGACAATGAACCATCTTCAACTCAAATTTCTCATTTCCATGCTCAATTGAATTTTTAATGATATTCTCAAACACTCTCCTAAAAGCAAGTTTATTAAGCTTCATAGATACAGCCTCATCGGGCACTTCTACTTTCGGTTCAATCCCTCTTTTATGAAACACTTCATAAAATTCGATAAGTGTACTGCATAATTCCTTGCACACATCAAACTCTTCATAATCAAATTGATACTCGTCATTCTGTAATTTTACATAGGTAAATAACTGCTCGAGCATTTCCTTTAAGCAGTCAATCCTTTCTTTGATAATCTGTACATATCTTTCGTATTCTTTCTCATCCTCTGCCTGACCAAGCAGTTCAAAATATCCATTCAAAGAAGTCAGTGGCGTTCTGATATCGTGCGAAATATTGGTAACTATCTCCCTAAGCTTTAAATCTTTCTCATTAATTTTGATTTTCTCATTCTTAAAATTTTCAAGAAAGTCATTTAAAGTATCCACCAATTCATCAATTTCTTTTGAACCGATATCCTTTGTAATCTCAAGATTGGAATTATTTTCATTTAGAAAACGGATTTGGCGACAGATTGATTTCACCTGCCGCTTGTATAAAATTAATGCGATTGTATTGAAAAATGCAACTGTCATGCTTATCACACAAATTAACTTCAAAAACATATATCTATCCTTCCTGTCGATTAACATCATACATCCTTCTTACTAATGACAATATTGGCAAGAACCATAAAAATCACCAGCCAGACAATCCCTAATCCAATCGTTTTTAAATGCACATTCATACTGTCACTTGCAGTAATAGAAAGACTTCTGTGAATAATTAAATATTTCATCATCACATTTGCATTTGCTCCTAATGCACCTTTTGCAAAGACATAAAGAAATACTTCAAACACCCCAAATATCATAAACATACTGATAAGAATTGTGATGACTTTACTCCTTGTCAGATTGGCAAGAAAAATCATCACTGAAGTAATTCCCATAACCAGAACTGCCTGTACTGCAATATATATCAATATATTTTCTACATTTCCAATTTTAGCATCTCCAAAGAAATCTGTAAATTTTATTGTAATAATAAACATCAAAATTCCAATCAGATTTTCAATCAAAAATATGATGAAAGTATTGGCAATTTTTGAGACATTCGCATACCATCTGTGTTTTGGTATTGTGATAGTATTTTTGATAAAGCCTGTCGAAAAATCATTACATATCAGAACAATCGCCACAAGTGTAACGATAAACACTAAAAATCCTCCATTATACAAAGTCTCTACACATGATAAAAGACTTCCCTTGTTTCGCACAGCATCTGCAGTATCTACATGCATCCCCAGATTCATTTTCATATCCTCTTCTTTGTCCTCCATTGATACCATAATTCCTGCAGAACCGGTACGACTGCTGTTTTCACTGCTGTATTTCAACTGATCCTTAATCTCATAAATCGTCAATCCATTGAGCAATACAAAAAATATTGTAGCAAAAATGAGCATATTACTCTTAACACTTTTCAAAAAATCCATCTTAATATAATTCAACATCTATTATTACCCTTTCCATCACTTTCCATTGTACAGAATCTATCATTGTATCCATAACATGATTTCTCCATAAAAATCATATTATGCTTTCGTATTCATTAGTAATCCCTCTTACAGACGATAATATTAGCAAGCGTCATATACACAAACATTGATGCAATTCCCAAAACCAGCGATTCTTTTAATACTGTATTTGACATTCCCACCATCAGATTTCCCTGTGTAACAGAAATAACCATTTTCATTGCCTTTTCTGTTTTTAAATCAAATACCTTGTACAATATAAAAACTGCCATTGTTCCGATAAGCTGGCATGCGTAAAATACACTGACAGAAATTCCCAATGCTTTGCTCTGTGTCCAATCGCATATCAACAGAAAAAATGCCGTGATTCCAAGATATAATACCATCTCTACTGCAAGATATGGTATCAGACCTTTGAAAGAACCTACTACTCCACTCCTAAAACAATACTTTATCGCCCACAGATAGGCGATAATCGCAATCAGATTTTGAACCATTAAAATCACCGCTGCTGTCACAAGTTTTGAAATATTTGTATACCATTTATATCTCGGAATGGTAATGGTATTCTTTATGTAACCACAGGAAAAATCGTTACATATAAATATAACAATCGTAATAAGTAACATCAGAACCATAATGTTGCTGCCATATGATGCATTTACGAGATTTTTTAGATTGATTCCAAGTTCTACAATCGCAAACCCATCACTTCCAATTCCTGATGTATAAAATGTATCATCTGCGTAATGCGTTTCTTCTGCTTCAGCTATGCTTATCTGGGATTTATCAGACAAAACTTCTCTCTCTGCCCATTTTGTATCAACTATCACAAATATAATCAAAACTAAAAACACCAGCATACAAACATAGAAAAATTTGCTTTTGAATAATTTATATAAATCCATTTTAATATATTTCAACATATCTCATTCCTACCTTCCTGTAATATCAATGAAGTAATCCTCAAGTCCTTCACTGTTGAGTGATATCGAATCTACATCTATATCATTTTTGATAAGAATTTTATTAATTTCTTTTAATTCATTCAATTTTTCATAGATATGAATTGTATTTTTATCAACAACTTTATAATTACTGATTCCCATCTTTTCTATCACAGTTGAAGCTTTGTCAGGATTATCTGTCTTTACTTCTATTCTTTCAAGGCATTTTTCTCTTAACTTTTCGCTTGAAATTTCCTCAATCAGTTCCCCATCTTTGACAATTCCATAATGTGTCACAAGTTTTGACAACTCCTCCAAGATATGACTGGAGATAAGGATTGTGATATTCTTCTCCCGATTCAGTTTGATGAGCAGTTCTCTAATCTCCAAAATTCCCTGAGGGTCAAGTCCGTTAATCGGCTCATCAAGAATCAATACATCAGGAGAACCTAAGAGTGCAAGACCAATGCCGAGTCTCTGTTTCATACCGAGTGAAAACTTTTTGGCGTGTTTTTTTCCGACACTTTCAAGTCCCACCAGTTTTAATATCTCATTGATTTTCTCCTTGTAACCACTGATTCCAAGACAGATTGCTTTGCATTTCATATTGTCGTATGCACTCATTCCCGGAAAAACACCCGGATTTTCAATCAACGTTCCAAGCCTTCTGTACGTCATATTTTCTCCTGCATTTTCTCCAAAAATCTGTATTTCTCCCTCTGTCGGCCTTGCAAGCCCGCATATCATTCTCATGATAGTTGTTTTACCTGCACCATTTTTCCCAATCAGTCCGTAGATGGCACCCTTCTTTATATGCATATTCACTCCCTTGACTGCATAACTGCTTTTAAAATTCTTTCCAAATTTCTTTGTGAGATTATTCGTCTCTATCACATATTCGATATTTTTATTACTGATAATATCTGACTTCATATTTTTACCTCTTTTCTCTTTCATGACTAAAGATAATACTAAACTTTCCGGTTAAATTAAACGCAAATAAAAGTTTAAGAAATGGTAAAGAAATGTAAAAAGACCACCTCTCACCCAATCGTAAGATGTGGTCTTTTAATCGATGTTTGTTATATTTGTGCAATCAAAATCAGCACATTTTAAAACCAATCCCCCATACTGTTTCGATATAATCACGCTTCGTATACTTCTTTATCTTTCCTCTGATATTGCTTATATGTACATTGATTGTTTTATCTGCTCCTATGTAATATTCATCCCATGCATAGTCATATATGTCCTGCTTGGTAAATACCTTATTCGGATATGACATTAATAACTCCAGTATCTTAAACTCCTGCCTTGTAAGTGAAATCACATTACCGCTCACTTTTACTTCATAATTTTTTTTATTGATTGTAAGCTCTTTATAAGAAATCAGTGCATCCCCTTCTTTACTGTCAGCTATATTTTCACTATTATCAGTGACATGATCATTTTTTAACCTGCTTCTTCTAAGACACACTGCCACTCGTGCTTCCAACTCCTTTATCTCAAAAGGCTTTGTAATATAATCATCCGCCCCCATAGCCAGCACATCAACTTTCGTATCAAGTTCATCCTTTGCTGAAACAACAATGACGGGTATATCTTCTTTCTCTCTTATCTTACTAAGTACTTCTTCACCGTTTAGTCCCGGAAGCATCAGATCTAATATTAAAAGGTGAAAATTTTCTATACGCAGTGCAAGTAATGCCTCTGAACCGGAAAATGCCTGTGTACAGTCATAATTTTTCTTTCTAAGTGCTTCTTTGATAAGATGATTGATATTGACATCATCTTCAACAATTAATATTTTTTCCATTTATTTTCTCCTTAGCTAAATAAGCATGTATATTATTATATCATTCGATTCACCATTTTAAAAGAAAAATATAAATTCTCGCAGGAATCAGCGAAATAAATTATCTTATTCATTCCACTGACCTGCGAGAAGTAACTTTTAAAAATCTAATTATTGTTCACAAACAAAATCAATCCATGCATTTTTAACATTTTAAAAAACATCGCTGCCCTTTGTTTTGCAAACTCTCTTTCCTCACCAAGTTCCCTCATGATTTCCTCAGCAATATCTCTTATGGTTTTATGACCATCGATTTTTTTCCATACAATACTTCCGTACCCGTCTAATTCAAGTTGCCTCTCTTTTGGTTCACTAAAATTTTTTAATCCCATCTTTTGTACAAATCCTTTTCTTTTTGTATTTATTACAATTCTGTCATTTGCTCCTGTAATCCATAAATTATCATTATTTATCATCGGTATTAAGTCCAAATAGCTTTTTTTTAACATCATCCATTTCCTCCATACCTTTGATTTTGACAAAAATGATTACCCTTGCATTTTTGATTTAAAAAACAATGAACCAATAAATCCGAAAATAAGTGCACCTGATATACCAACTGCACTTGCCTTTAATCCACCCATAAAGATTCCTAAGAGTCCATCACTGTCGACTGCCTCTTTGACACCTTTCATAAGTGTGTTTCCAAAACCAACTAATGGTACACTGGCTCCTGCTCCCGCAAAATCTATGAACGGCTGGTATATTCCAAAAAATCCCAGAATTGTTCCAATCACAACAAGACCTACCATGATTCTTCCCGGCATCAGTTTCGTCTTATCAATAAAAATCTGAACGAATGCACATATCACTCCACCTATCAAAAAAGCCTTTAAAAGTGCCATTTCTTATCCTCCTATTCTTCTACCTGAATTTGCGTTTTTTATCTTTCATTAACACCCTCGATTACTACTGCATGAGCAATTCCCGGAACAGATTGTCCCTCATTGAAACTAACCGGAGAAAGCATTGCTCCCGTTGGAACAAATAAAACTTTCTTCCACTCATGATTCTTAATCTTATTGAGAATATGACCGCATAATACAGATGCAGAACAGCCACATCCACTTCCTCCTGCATGTGTATCCTGTTTTTCAGAGTCGAAGATTTCAATTCCACAATCCATATGATTTTTGCTGATATCAATATCAACTGCATTTAATAAATCAATCAGTATCTTCTGTCCGATATATCCTAAATCGCCTGTGATAATTTTGTCATATTCATTCACAGAATATCCAAAATCAGACAGATTTTTTTGAATTACATCTGCTGCTGCCGGTGCCATACAAGCTCCCATATTCATAGAATCTTTAACACCAAAATCAACAATTTTTCCGGTCGTTATACCTGTAATTTTGGCTTTGGCATTTTTTTCATTATTTTCATTTCCCTCTCCCAGCACTACTGCACCACAGCCTGTCACAGTCCATGTAGCGGAATAAGGGCGTTGGTTACCGTATTCAAGCGGAAATCTGAACGTCTTCTCTGCGCTTGCAAAATGACTTGACGCGAGAGAAATGACTTTATCCGCATATCCTCCTGCGATTGTCATTGCACCGAGAGAAAGTGATTCTCCCATAGTAGAACATGCTCCGTACAAACCAAAAAATGGGATTTCAAAATTAAGAAGTCCAAATGTTGAAGCAATGAGCTGTCCGAGTAAATCTCCTGCAAACATATATCTTATATCTGAACTTAAAAAGCCTGATTTTCTAAGAAGAAGTCTCACTGTCTTTTCCTGTAATGCACTTTCTGCCTTTTCCCATGTATCACATCCGAATAAATCATCCGCAGAACATTCGTCAAATTCATCTTTTAACGGTCCTTCACTTTCTTTTGTTCCGCATACACTTGCATATTCAAGAATATAAGGTGCTCTGCCAAACTGAATGCTCTGCTCTCCTAAAGGTTTATTTTTTACGCCCATGGTCCAATCCCTCCAAACAGATAATAAATCAATCCTAATAACGAACTGCTAAGCAGCCCATATAAAATAACCGGTCCGGCAATTGTGAAAATCTTGCATCCAAGCCCCATTACCATACCTTCCGCTTTAAATTCGGTTGCAGAAGCAGCAATGGAATTAGCAAAACCCGTAATCGGAACAAGTGAGCCCGCTCCACCATATTTTCCTATCTTAGGATAAATATTTAGTCCTGTAAGAAATGCTGACAATGCTATTAAAACAAGAAGTGTAATAGAATTTGCATGTTCCTGATTCACTCCGTTATTTTTTAATGCATCTATTATAATCTGTCCCAAAGTACATATTGCACCTCCCACTAAAAAAGCAAAAAACATATTCTTTGCCAGACTTGTCGTTTTAGTGACATTTTTCACATAATCATTGTACTGTTTTGAAAGTTCTTCATCATCTTTAACCTGCATTAAAATCATATCTCCCTTCTAAATCATGTCATGTTCTGAATTTCAGAAAATAAATAAAATTTCCTACAAATTTTCCTAAGGCTGCTGCCAGTATTATATACTTTGTATTTCCTTTCAATTTTATTCTTCTAAATAATATAACAGATGCATCCAGCGATTCTGCTAATGACATTGCAACACATCCGACATAGATACCTATAAACAATCCCATTGCCGCAAGAAGTAGCACAGATATAACCCTGTTTAAATGAAAATCGGGCTGCATAAGGTATATAAAAGCCGCTGCAACAGCACTTACAATCATGCAATTTTCATATATTCTTATTTTATCTGTTGTCCTTGTCTTCCATGATATTCTGGTAATTACTCCAAGCATTGTGATAAAGGCACATAGACCACATGCTACCAGAACACCTGCACTGCCACCAATCAACCCCAAAAACAAATACTTCAACCTAAAATCACCTGCCTAAAATTTGAATGTCTAATATTCTAAAAACCTTCTCTTATACCATCTTGATTGACAAACTCATTGCTTTTGTCCGCTGATATGGTTCATGTTCTGACTTTGATATTCAATATAATCATTGATATCATCTTCATATTGCTTCATTTTAATCTCAATTGGCGTTGGTTCATTCTGTCTGTTTTTCTTATTAGTAAGTCTGTTATAAAACATTGTTATCCCAAGTGCCATTCCGATACCGTATGCCATCTCAAGAACGCCGAGTCCTTTATGCTCTGTTCCGGTAATAATCAGATATATTTTTTCAAATAAATCTCCCACTCCTACATCTTCATTAAAGGACATAATTGCAAATGCCGTGCCAAAAAATACTATCATTGCAACGAAAATCATTTTAATTGTTTCTTTTAATCCATTTTCTTGTAATTTATTCTCATTCATTTTTCCCTGTGTTCCATACATTCCATCTTCTTTCATTTCTTTCAATCCCCTCCGTTTTTCTTTATAATAAATATCTTTGCTTTCTTTTCACATTACTATCTCTTCTCAGTTTTTTATTCTTTCAATCCTTTTATATTAATTTCAAAATTATACATAGCCTCTCTTTTATTATTTTGCAAAAAAAATAAAAATTTAATCTTAAAAGTATTAAATAAATTTTTCCAAATTGAAAATTTTATTTTCACATTTTAAGAATTTTCCAATAAATAAAAAGAGTTTTATTTTTAATATTATCAAAAATAAAACTCTTTTTATATTTTCTAATTATCTTCTTTTTCTTTTTCGACTTTGAAAATGCTTACAGATTGTTCAAGGTCAGCAGAATTTTTCTTCAAAAGTTTCACCTCATTATAGAGTACCTCCACTGCTTTCTTCTGTCTCTCAGCATTTCGGCTCAGTTCTGAAGATGCTGCTTCTGTTTCATTCGATGTAGCTGATATACTTGCAATGGCTTCTAATGTATCATCTTTGGCAACTGCGATAAGCTGAATATTGTCAGAGATTGTGTCAAGATCATTCGCCAAAGTATTAACATGCCCTTTGATATCTTCAAATACATTTACTGTATCTCCAAGCGCATCTGACTGGTATGACACAATATCCTCTGCTTTCTTCGCTGTCTCAATTGTCTTTACCATTCTTGCCTGTATACGTGCAATAATCTCACCAATCTGTGTACCGGCTTCACTCGACTGCTCTGCCAGTTTTCTAATTTCTTCTGATACGACAGCAAATCCTTTTCCTGCCTCTCCGGCTCTCGCTGCCTCAATCGAAGCATTCAGTGATAAGAGATTCGTCTCATCTGCAATATCATTAATCGTAAGAATAATACTGTTAATTGCTCTTGATTCCTTCTCAAGTTCACTGATATCCCTGATAATATCTTTTGTAATCATTGTGGTATCTTTAACCCTGTCTTCAAGTTCTGTCACAATGACCATTCCACTGTCGACTGTAGCCTGCGTTTTGCCTGCTATTTTCTCAATCTGATTTGTACTGTTATAAACAACACTAATCTTGTCTGCAAGTCCAGACATCTGCATCAGACAGCTTTCAGTATCAGATGACTGCTGAATCAGTCCCAGCTCTATATCTTCAATAGACTCTGTAATATCCTTCGTTGCTTTATATAATACTTCTGAATTATCATTTACCTTATTTGCTGAACTTTGAACCTCTTCGCTTACATTTCTCATCTTGACTATCAGCTTCTTAATGCTTGATATCATATTAGCAATATTCTTAGAAAGAATTTCAAATTCATCATTTCGCTTCATCTCTATGGTTCCTGTCAGATCACCATGGGCTGTCTGTCTCATTATACCATTGATTCTGTTAATCGCTTTTGATATGCCTGTCGCCAGAATTGAACCAGCAATGATTGCAATCATACAGCAGATAAGGATTGCCACTATTGTATATAATCTTATATCATATGCCTTTTCAATAATTACATTACGAGGCACCATTGCACATACAATTCCATCACCAGTCTCAACCTTATCATATAAAAACAGATATGATTCGCCTTTATACTTTACATATTTATATCCACTTTCATTATCACCTATATTGTCAAAGAATTTCTTTCCGGTAAATTTAAAATTATCACTGCCACTTACAATCTCATACCCGTCACTTGTCACAAAACCTATAATGCTGTTTTTACCTACATCGGCACTGTCAAGAATATTTCTCACAAAAGATGTCTTAACATCTATCAGCATATATCCGACAGGCTTGTTGGAATTATCAAGAATCTCTCTGACATATGATAAAATATACGCATCCGTATTATAGTTCATAAGACTGTCCATCTCCGGATGCTTACTAATCCAGCATGTACGATTTTCCATATTCTCTATCACATATTTTCCACTTTCAGAATTGACAAATGTATCATAAAAGCTGTCATCCCTTACTAACCCTGTATTGGAAATTGCAGTTTCCTGATTCTTACTGAATGCAACTATCTCCTGAATATATGTATCTGCAACGGATTCATTGACAATCGCTCTTTTTGCCTCCAACTCATAATTTTCATTTGAATCAAAATTTCCTCCAAAATGTGTATTGACACTATTGTTAACTGCAATCCTTGTCGCTGTCAGCTCAATACTTTCAAATCCTAATTCACAATATTTTTTTATCATATCAACACTTGTAAATGTCAGTATCTCTGAATTTTCCTTAAGCCCCTGTTCCGATATTCCATATATCATCATGCCAAAAACAATAAATAATACCACTGGCAGTAAAAACGCTCCTATCAGCTTAATTTTTATACCTTTAATTCCTAAACCTGATACCCTTCCATCGCCCTCCATACTGCTCGCACCTACTTTCTCACTGATATGGAATTACTGTCCTAAACAAAGTCGCACCGTGAACAATAACTATATGATATCATTATACAATACTATCATTAAAATCTCTAGTCTTTTTATACAATCTTCTTTCTAAGATTAATAAGAATTTTTTTCTCCATTCTTGAAACCTGAACCTGACTTATCCCAAGTTTATCTGCTATTTCTACCTGTGTCTTTTCCTGAAAATACCGCATGATGATGATATTTTTCTCCATTTCATCAAGTTCTTCTATCACCTGCTCAAGAACCATATTATTCAGGATTCTCTCAACTTGGTCTGTATTTGTACTCATATCCTTTATCTGGTCTATCAAATAGGTCTCACTTCCATCTTTTTGCCAGACCGGTTTATAAATGCTTTCTACTTCTCCTGCCGCCTCTAATGCCAATGCGATGTCCTCTTTTTCAAGCATTGTTTCTCCTGCTATTTCTTCTACAGTCGGATCACGTCCAAGTCTTTGGTTAAGTACTTGCACTGCTTTTTTGATTTTCCAGCCATTTTCTTTGACTGTTCTTGACACCTTTACCATACCGTCATCTCTCATAAATCTCTTGATTTCTCCCATAATCAGTGGTACAGCATATGTTGAAAATTGAACATCAAATGTATTATCAAACTTGTCCACTGCTTTTATCAGTCCAATGCAGCCTATCTGAAATAAATCTTCACTCTCAAATCCTCTGTTTGAAAATCGTCTGACGATACTCCACACAAGTCCTGTGTTGTCCTGAACAAGTCTGTTTCTGGCATCTTTATCTCCACTTTTTGCCAATAATAATAACTCCTTATTATTCATCATATATTCACTCCCTAAAGTCTATCTCCCCCCTATTTTCTTTTTCATGGTAATCTTTGTTCCCTTTGAAACTTCCGACTCTACCAAAAGACTATCCATAAATATTTCCATAAATGAAAATCCCATTCCTGATCTGTCCTCTTCTGCTTTGGTTGTATATAATGGCTCTTTTGCCTTTTTTATGTCTTCGATTCCTACCCCTTCATCTCTTATTGTCACTGTAAATTCATCATTATGTATATCACATTCCATGAAAATCGTTCCCCCGGCATTTTCATATCCGTGAATAATCGCATTTGTAACTGCCTCCGATACAGCTGTCTTTACCTCCTCTATCTCATCTAACGTCGGATCAAGCCTTGTTAAAAATGCGGCTACTATCACCCTTGCTAATGCTTCATTACTTGATATACTGTCAAACTCTACATAAATTCTGTTATCCAATCTGATTTCCTCCCTTCATCTCCCCAACCGCAGATTCTATACTGTCATAATGTCTTACAATTTTATTTAAACCTGAAAAGAACAATATCTTTTCAACATTTTTTCTTGTATTAACTGAGCCTATAATCCCACCAAAATTCTTTACTTTTTTATATCTTCCCATAATCACTCCTATGCCTGAACTATCCATAAATTCTGTCCCCTCAAAATCAAACAAAATATTTACTATTCCCTTGTTGCAAATGATTTCATCTGCTTTTTGCCTTATATCGACAGAATTGTGATGGTCTAATTCACCACTGATATGTATGATAAGTACATTTTCTATCACCTCCATCGTTGTGTCTGATTTCATGTTTCTCTCATCATTTGCAATAGCCTCTGTCATATCCATTACATACTCCCCTTTCCTACTATGTCTCTTATCAAAATCATGTCTTAAACCTTATAATACTCCAACCTTTCTGCTTTGAGCTGACTTTTAATATTTATCAATATAAGCAAAAAAGATAACCACATTTTTGTGATTATCTTTTCTTTCGTAAACTACAATTATTTTCATTTAGCTTTCTCTGATATTATTGATGTGGACCTGAAGATTCTGTGCCGCCTTATTATCGGCAACCGCTTCACTTGTCAGCTTATTAATCAGTTCTGTCATTTCATTGAGCGCTTTCTCTTTATATTTTCCTGCCTCTTCAATGTTTGTCTCCAATGCAAGCTTATACTGTTTCTCATATGCTTCGCCAAGTTTTTCTGCTGCGTCAATATAATCTGTCTGCATATAATCATACGAAAAACAGTTTTTCAAATCATTAATAACCTCATCATAACTTTCAAGTGAGGATGCTTTGCTTAACTCATCCTTTCCTTTTTTGTAACATGCATTGGATGCTTCTTTAAATGCTTCCGGCTGTATGGCTCCATACAATGCACTAAAAACTTCTGATCGTGCTGTATTTTGGATACTCTTTAATTTATCCGAACACCCCACAAAATCCTTTGCATTAAATGAATTTACAGCCGATATCAGATTGTCATAATCTGATATAACTACATTGTTTTCATTTCCTTTAGAATCAAGCCGAACTGACAAATCACTTTTTTCACTTTCAAGTGTTTCTTTCTGACTCTCTAACTCTTTCTTTTCATTATTGAGTGTATCTATCTGAGAATTCAACTTCAAAATTTCCTTATTATGTGTCTCATTTAAAGATTTTTCTTTTGCAGGTATCAATAGAAAAAAAGTCATGGCAACACCAATCACAATACCGATAATGACATTCAGCACAGTCATAAATCCGGAATTCGATTCCCTGTAAACCATCCTTCTTTTTGGAAGTGCTATATCATATCCGGCAGCAAGCTCTTTTTCTATCTGTTCCTGCTCATAATCACGTATGCCCTTTCTATTCTCCTGACTTCTCTTTTGTTCAATTTTCTTCCCCTCAGTCTGATTGTTCACCTCCTCAAGATACTTCTTTGCAAGAGGATTATTTGCATCAATTTTAAGAGTTTTCATAATTGGCTTTTTAGCCCTTTCATAATCACCCTTTTTCATATACAAAAGTGCAAGCAACAAATGTCCCTTTATCAAGTTAGGGTTCGTATTCAAAACTTTTTTTAACTGTATGACAGCAAGGTCATCACTTCCCTGTTTTGCATAGTTTAACGCCACATTATACTTCTTGATTGTCTGACTGATTGTATCAAGTCTCACAGCATTCGCCTGAAGTCTTTTTATATATTCATTCGCAAGATTTTTCTTTGGCTCCAGATTTTTACTTATTACCCATTCACTCAAAGCCTGTACTGCTTCACCCATCTCAAAATAAACAAGTCCTAAAAGGTTTCTTGCCTGTGTATTTTTTTTGTCAAGTTTGACACTTCTCCTAAGGAGCTCACATGCTCCTGTTAAATCTCTAATCTTCGCCTTAGCCAGTCCCATATTATAATAGGAGTTTGAAAGCCTGACAATTTTTTTATATACAGTAACGTCCGCTCCACAACTATTACAGAAATCATTGTCAGAGAGGACACTATCACACTTATAGCATCTCATATGTTTTCTCCAATCATCTATTCTATAATAATCATGAACTATTCGTTTCCTTTTACTTCTTTAAACATCTCTAAAACAACATCAGTGATATCCTTTATATTGCTGTTGTATATGGCATCTTCCGTTTCATCAACCTCAAGACTTGGGCTGAATTTCTTAATCTCTTCATCATAATTTATCATAAATCTATATCCATGGAATGTCACTTTCATTTAATTTCACACACATTAATTTCAGCTTAATTGAATATCACTTAAATGACTTTAACATTTCCTTATCCTTTCTATCTTTCAATCTGACCTCTTGACTCTGGTATCATAATATTACCTGACGCAATATTTTTTTTCAGTTCACCAATAAGATATAATGAACCCACGCAGAATATCACATCATGCTCTCTTTTCTCTCTTATGGCACGAACAAATGCCGTAACAACATTCTCCTCTGCCACAATCTGTGCATCACAGCTCTTATCCCTAAAATCTTTTTCTATCTTATCAATGCTTAACGCTCTGTCAGAATCTAGCTGTGTGATGTAAATTCTGTCCACATCTGTTTTTGCTATCATACTGACCATGTAATCATCATCCTTGTCTTTTACAACAGAAAATAATATATTCTTCATGCCATCGCATTTGTATTCCTGAAATGTCTTTACAAACTCATCAATGCCTGGTCCGTTGTGTGCTCCGTCAAAAAACACTCCCGGGCATATCATCTCCATTCTGCCTTCCCATCTGACACTTTTCAGTGCCTCAAAAACCAACTCTTTCTCTTTTGCAATCTCTCTATCAATATATTCAAGTGAAGCAAGTACAAGCATTGCATTCTGTACCTGATATTCACTGATAAAAGGCAGTTTGAATGTATCATTAAAATAATAACCATTCCCAACTGAAAAATCAATACTTTTATCATTTTTTATGATTATTTTATAATCTTTCTTACAGACAGGCACATTTTCTGCATTTTTCTCATTTGCATTTCTTAATATAACGGTTCTGACAATCTCATCTTCTGCCCAATAGATAACAGGCACATTTTTCTTGATAATACCTGCCTTTTCATTTGCAATCTGACTGACAGTATCTCCCAAATATTCCATATGGTCGAGTCCTACCTGCGTTATGATAGTCACAATCGGATTTTCAATGGAATTAGTTGCATCAAGTCTTCCTCCAAGCCCTGTCTCCAAAATGACATATTCCACATTATTTACCTTAAACTTATACATTGCCATGAGAAACAAAAACTCGAAATAGGATGGATGTGAATATCCGCTTTTTTCCATCTCATCTACTATCTCTTTAACTTTGATAAAAATTGCAAGAAACTCATCATCATTAATCTGTTCATTGTTAATTCGTATTCTTTCATTATGTGTAACCAAATGTGGGGATGTAAAAAGTCCTGTATCTCTTCCTGCTTTCACTAAAATATTAGACAACATCGCACACACAGAACCTTTGCCATTTGTTCCTGCCACATGTATGATTTTCATCTTATTTTCATCACCCGTAATTTTTTTTAAAAATGCCTTTGTATGTGAAAGTGGATGTTTTTCAGTAAACTTTGGTATCTCTTCTATGTATTTTATTGCTTCATGATAAGACCAATTTGGATTTCCTGATAAATCAAAAATGCTTTTCATAATCTTTTGTACATCTCCTTTTCGCTGCTGTTTGCAGATATTTTTTCTGCATTTTTTTCATAAAAATGTGTACTCTCTGATTATAAAAAGCATTTGTGTATATTTCAAGTATTAATTATCGCAAATTTCGTGAGGATTCGTTACAGAGATAATTTGTTTCTGAATGGAACATTTTACTATTTCATCAAATGTGCAAGCTGTTCTTTTACCTGCTTCATCATCTGTGTATATTTCGCCTGTTTTTCTTTCTCTTCCTCAATCTTCGCTGCCGGTGCCTTGCTTACAAATTTCTCATTTGAAAGCATGCCGTTCACTCTTGCCAATTCTTTGTTTAACTTCTCTTCTTCTTTTTTCAGTCTCTCAATTTCTTTTTCGATATCAACAAGCTCTGCAAATGGCATATAAATATTCGCATTTTCAATCACTGCCGAAACGGCATCTTCATCAATTCCTGTCTTGTCCTTCTGTATGATTACTTCACTCGCATATGACAATGTAGCAAAGAATACCTTACTGTCTTCAAAGATTTTTGTCACCTTTTCACTTTCAGTCACTACATATACTAATGCTTTCTTTGAAGGAGGCACATTCATTCCTGCTCTTACATTTCTGATATTTCTGACAGCCTCTTTGATGACTTCAACAGCTTCTTCCTCTGCTGTGAAATTTAATTCTTCCGCATATTCAGGCCATTTTTCTGTCATGATAGTTTCTGCTGTCTCATTTAATGTACAGTAAATTTCTTCTGTTACAAACGGCATATACGGATGTAAGAGTTTAAGCGATGTTTCGAGGACAGTCTTTAATGTGTAAAGTGCTGCCTCCTTTGTTGTATTATCATCACTGTATAATCTAGGTTTTACCATCTCAATATACCAGTCACAGAATTCTTCCCAGATAAAGTTATAGAGCTTGTCTGCTGCAACACCGAGTTCAAATTTCTCCATGTTGTCTGTGACATCTTTCACAAGTGTGTTTACCTTGGATAATATCCACTTATCTGCTGCTGTCAGTGCTTTATTATCCACTTCCTTTATTCCATCCTCCGGCATATTCATAAGGATAAATCTTGATGCATTCCATACTTTATTGGCAAAGTTACGACTTGCTTCCACTCTCTCATAATAGAAACGCATATCATTTCCCGGAGCATTTCCTGTAATCAATGTAAATCTGAGTGCATCAGCGCCATATTTTTCAATTACCTCAAGCGGATCAATTCCGTTTCCAAGTGACTTACTCATCTTTCTTCCCTGTGAATCACGAACAAGTCCATGAATCAATACATTCTTAAATGGTACATCACCTGCATGTTCAATTCCAGAGAACATCATTCTGATAACCCAGAAGAAAATGATGTCATAACCTGTGACAAGTACATTTGTAGGATAGAAGTAGTCAAGTTCTTCTGTCTTCTCCGGCCAGCCAAGTGTTGAGAACGGCCAAAGTGCTGATGAAAACCATGTATCAAGTGTATCAGGATCCTGTCTCATCTCCTTGCCACATTTAGGACAATTGCATTTTTCTTCCTTTGTCACTACCATCTCGCCACAGTCATCACAGTAAAATGCCGGTATTCTGTGTCCCCACCAAAGCTGTCTTGAAATACACCAGTCACGAATATTCTCAAGCCAGTGATAGTATGTCTTATCAAAATGAGGCGGAATAAATTTTGTGTCTCCATGTTTCACTGCCTCGATTGCCGGTTTTGCAAGGTCTTCCATCTTTACAAACCACTGCTTTGACACTCTAGGCTCTACAGTTGTCTTACATCTGTAGCATGTACCTACATTGTGGCTGTAGTCCTCGATTTTAACCAAAGCTCCCTCTGCTTCAAGGTCTTTGACAATCGCTTTTCTTGCCTCATATCTATCCATTCCTGCATACTGTGGATAATCCTCTGTAATCTTTGCATCATCTGTCATCACATTAATAATTTCAAGATGATGTCTGAGTCCTACCTCGAAATCGTTAGGATCATGTGCCGGAGTAATCTTTACAACACCGGTTCCAAAATCCATCTCTACATAATCATCTGCCACAATAGGAATCTCTCTGTGAACAATCGGAAGTATCACTGTCTTTCCTACCAAATCTTTATATCTCTCATCATTCGGATTGACTGCTACTGCTGTATCACCGAGCAACGTCTCCGGTCTTGTTGTTGCAAGATTGATATAACCGCTTCCATCTGAAAGTTTGTATCTTAAATGCCAGAAATGACCTGCCTGGTCCTCATAATTTACCTCTGCATCTGAAATAGAAGTAAGGCAATGCGGACACCAGTTGATAATTCTCTCTCCTCTGTAGATTAACCCCTTGTTGTAGAGATTGACAAACACTTCTTTGACTGCCTTATTACAGCCCTCATCCATTGTAAATCTCTCTCTGTCCCAGTCACATGATGAACCAATTTTTTTCAGCTGTGCAACAATTCTTCCACCGTACTGTTTCTTCCATTCCCATGCTCTCTCTAAGAATTTCTCTCTTCCTATCTCTTCCTTTGTGATACCCTCTTCACGCATTTTCTCTACAATCTTTGCCTCTGTTGCGATGGATGCATGGTCTGTTCCCGGAAGCCACAAAGCCTCGTATCCCTGCATTCTCTTTGTACGTGTCAGGATATCCTGAATAGTATTATCAAGTGCATGTCCCATGTGAAGCTGTCCTGTAATATTTGGCGGCGGCATAACGATTGTAAACGGCTTCTTATCTCTGTTTACCTCTGCGTGAAAATATTTGTTTGTTTCCCACTTTTCATAAAGACGTTTTTCTATGTCTGTGGGGTTGTAATTTTTTTCCAATTCTTTTGCCATCATTCTCTTCCTTTCATCTATCACTTTATATTTAAATATGTCAAAAACCAATTTAAAATTAGAATTTTGAAAAATTCAAAAAACGCCCTCTATCCCGAATCTCAGAATAAAGGGCGTGTAAATCTCAATCTTTACCTCGCGGTACCACCTTTTTAACACAATTTTTATATGACCTTTGTCTTAACTGTCAATGTAAAATTGTATCTCGTCTTATCCTATAACGTGGATGACTCCGTTGCTGTCTAATTATGAAATCATTAAACGATGAAATCTTCTTCGATACTCTTTAGTATATCATAAACTGTATGATTATTTCATGTTCAACAGCACTGCTCGAAAGCTACCTTCAAAGTCAATTGCCTTAAGTAATCTCTCAGCCGATGAATTACTTTCTCTGAAAAGGTTTGAACTTTTACTCCTCTTTGTCGCTGCATTTTCATATCATAAAAATAATAAATGTTTTAAAGGAGTTTGTCAAGGTCTGTTTTTCACTCTATGATATTTCACTCCTGTATTCTTCTTTCCATCCTCCAATTACTGCCTGCATATTATCATAATATTCATCAAGATTACGCCTTCCGTCATATGTGAATATTCTTTCAATACTTTCATACTCGCCACTGAGTTTGATATCTCTTACCAAATCTCTAAAATCCAACTCACACTCATCGACAAGATTACTGTCTATCTCACGTTCTTTTGAAAAGTCAACTTCTGCAGACTCTGTTTTTTTCATCATCAGTTTCGTATTGACAATTGCCTTTAATATATCATCAGAATCATCAAGACTGTATGCAAGTTCAAACTCTTCAAGTGCCTCTTTAAAATAAAACATTCTACAAAGTATTTTTGCCATTCCGAAATGGACATCTGCATAAAAGCCTTTCTCGGGTTTTTCCTGCTTAGTCTGGCTTGTTCCAGCTAATATATTTTCATAAACAATCTTAGCACCGAGAAGTTTATTATTTTCATACAACATTTTTGCCCTTGCATTCATTCTCTCTAACATACTCTTTGAACTGATTGATTTGAGTTCTTTTTCGAATGACTTCATCTCACTCTCTGTATAATACATAGAACCGGTAATCACTATCATTACCTTCTCTGTAAAATCCATCTTCTGCTTAATTGCAAATTTTAGTTTTTCAGAAACTTTTTTCAGTTTCAATTTCGTTTCAATATAGTTTACCAGTTCTTCAGTGAAGAAGCTGTCATCAACAAAATAGGCATTGTTATAAAGATAATATGCCAGTTCTTCGATAGAATATATATTAGTGTTTGAATCAGTAATCTTATATGGAATATCTGACTTTTTTGTACATAGTATTAATCCGCTCATTCTACTCCTTTCTTTCGATTTCAAGGATTATATATAATCTTATTGATCTTTACAGATAATCCTCAATATCGATGATTTCTTTTACCTGTTCGCCACTTGACTTGAAAAATTCTCCAAATCCAATGTCTCTTATATAAATCACGCACTGCCTGTCCGATTTGTAAGAAAGAATGATTTCAACTCTTGTTGTCTTGTTTGGTCTTGGAGGAAATCCCATCAGACTTACTGTCAATATCTTTGATTTCTTACTAATGGAAGAGTTAATCCTGAATTTTACTTCTCTGCAGCCGTCAAGAATTCCTTCAGCCCTTGCTCCTGCCTCATACCAGTTTGTTCCCGCTTTGGACAAAATAACAGGTACTGTCTTTTCTCCTTTGAATACCTCAAGTTCTATATTAATCAGTGTTCTTCCCGAGCATACAAACTGATATTTATCGGCATCTCCCTCTCCATGTGCACTGAGAGCCGCATAGCATGCTCCTTTGACAAACAGATTATATCCCTGAAATACACGTCTTTTTGCACAGAGAAATCTTATAGAATCCTTCATCCATTTCTCATAAAATCCTATTCCTGTCAGATAGACTGTCGACACAATATGTTTAGAACAAAGCTCTTTGACAACACTTAGGAACTTTTCATCAAGTCTTTTTTTACCGTCTGCTGTGTCAAGCATGTCAATTGTAAATTTGGATGACAAATCCATCTCTTCCACAATAATTGGCTGTGGAATTCTCGCTCTTACCGTATTGAGTCTTCGCACAAAAAACTGACTTTTGGTAAAATCAAAGATAAGAACATCATTTACCCATAGTTCTCTTTTTTGGAATACTGTATAATAGATAAGACTCTCAGAATGACCTAGTACCTTTACGTTTTCTCTTGAAAATCCTATTTCTTCTAATATGCCTCTTATCAGATTGACTAATGTTTTATCAGGATATTCAACTGTCACAACTAGGTAATCAATTACCGTAATATGATAATTATCCTCTACCAGTTTAAACAGGCATCTAAAATACTCTTTTAAAACCTGTTCTCCCGAATATTCCATTCCACACAAATGCAGCTTTGTATCATTCAGCACCGCAGGAATAATATCTGATACAGTCTCTGCCTCACTCCGGCTGTCCTTAAAGATTGCATCATCACCTATGCACCACTCATCCCTGTCATTTAATTTTCCTGCCACCGTAGGTATTAAATATTTCTGTTCTCCTACAATCGTACTTGCTGACTCCGGCTCACTCATACTATCAGTAAAATAGTATGCTATCTGACTGTAATCACGACATAAGTCAATTGAAACAAATGTTTTTCTTTCTTCCATAAATTCACCCCTTCCCCTTACGCGTTACCAAATAATTTTTTTACCAGTTCATTGTCAACATAATAATCCAATGACAAATTGCTCACAATAGATTCTTCCTTCAAATCTCTGCATACTAAAATATCGTTCAGTCTTCCATATCGTGAAGTATTTGTCTCAACGCCTCTGTCATCAAGAATATGTTCCGCACTCTCATCAATAAGGGTGTCATCACCTGATACTTTTGTAATGGAATAGTTAATCTTTTCGCCATAAAAAACTGTAAAAGATTTGATATACATTCCCTGAAATACTTGCTTCATTTCATCTGACACATATTCCTTGTGTTCAAAATTTCCTTTGTCAATGTAATAATTGATAATGATCTTACTTCCCGGCTCTGTTCGGTATTCTATTGTAGTTTTATCCAGAATGTTATATGATATATTGAACCATTTTTCATAGCTTTTAAAGAAGTCAAATATAATACCTTTCTTTTCCAGATAAGAAATATTTTCTTTGCACATCTGTTTTGTTGTTGATTTAAGATTGACTCTTTCAGAATTTTTAAGAAGATATGCACACCTGCACACATCATGAACCGTATCACTTGATAAAATCTCATCTTCAAGATGTCTGAAATACATCTCATCTACCTTCTTTTTCAGTACAAAATAGTTGTAGCCTTCATAGAATAAATATGCGTTTTTAATCATTCTGAGTGCACCTTTTCTGTAATAAGAATCATATACACTGCATATGTTTGAAAGTCCTGTCCTTGTAAACAGCATCTGCGCTATAATTTTCTCTTCCAAATCACGATTCTCAATAGAAAACTCTTTGGATATTCTCCAAAGCTCTAACATTTCTTTGGTTGTACCATTAAATACTCTTCCTAAAAAATTTAAGGAATTCTCATTATATTTTCCTTTTTTAAACGCAATATTACAATACAATTCTATCTCATCATTTTCAAGTTCTTCATCTCTTGCCAGTGCATAGGTACTCAGCTTGAGAAGTTTCTTCTCATCAATTCCATAAGTGCCGTATTTTACAAGAACTTCAAATGCCTCTGCATATAATCCTCTCATAATCATCAGTTCAACAACCGGAATTCTTGACTTTCTTGTCAATTTGTTTACATCAAGATTTCTCATATAATAGTCAAGCTCATCGCCCTCATAATTATTGAGAAAATAGGTAATAACATCCTGTAAAATATAATCTTTATATTCTTTTTTGAAATGCTTGTCATCCATAATAGTAGAATATAACTTCGCCCCATTGACAAGCAGTTTATGGTATTTTAATGACTGTTCGCATTCCTTTGCCATAATATAAATATTGTCTTTATTTCTTGACATCGCAACCTCATGCAATTCATGGCTATTCATAAACCTTCTGATTTTATAGTCAATTGTACCCATATAAAGATTGCCCTTATAATCTTTGAAAATTATCACAGCATCTTCCGTATAAATATGAACATAGGCACTTCCCTTAGAAATACTGTAAATATCTTCTCCTGCTATTTCTTTATGAAGAACGATTACCTCTTTGATTTTTTTATTATCAATCGTAATCTTCCATGTGTTTAAAATCTTTGGCAGCATTTTTTCATTTTCTTTTGTTATCAGCCTTTCATTTAAAGCATCAGCATATATAATATCAAGATATTCTTCTGTCTTGCCAAGTCTCAGCATCTCAAGTGCAAACTGCTCAATACTTTCCTTATAGCTTTTATAAACACCTGGATTTATCTCCTTGTCTCTGATAATCAGTGCATAATAAAATGCTTTTCTGTCATGCAAAAGTTCTGCATTATAATTAAAATACCTGAAAATCTGTTCCGGTATCTCAACATACTCATCTCTTGGCATTGCAAATACATAGTACTCATACAGTCTTGTCAACTGTAATTCAAATCTGACGCCAAGCTCATACCATTTAAAGTATTTCTCATCCATCATGTTTCCTCTGATTAAAATACTGATAATGGCATTTAAGATAACCTTATTCTCAAATTTTTCATATAACTTTACCAAAATTCTAAACAGAAGTGGCCTGAACTTCTTTTCGTGAAGTGCGATTTCTGAAATCTGTACTGCAAGTCTTAAGTCAATAATTCCATATTTACTTCCAAAATTTAACACCTGAAGTTCAAAACTATTTAACATTCTTAGTAATTGTGGCTGTTTATTCAAAACATATAATGCTTCATAGTACATAAGTGTACTGTAGCATCCAAGTTTATACTGTTCTTTTATCCTTGCCAGTTTTAAACTCTTATTGTTTTCATAAGAATGGTCAATGTACAGTAAAATCCATAACAGCTCCCAGTTATCATATCCGTTTTCGTAATATTTCCGGACTGTCTCTGTTACCATTACCGTATATTCCAGTTCACGTTTCTGTAATGCCTTGATATATAAATAATAACAGTACAGTGCAATATTCTCATCCTTTTTTCTGACAACTTCTTCTGTCACACTGTCGATCAGCCATTCTGCCTCTTTGTCATTTTTCTTTGAAATATTGACCTGTGCCTGAAACAGTTTCAGATACGGATCACTGTCATCAAATCCTCTCGCTCTCTCAATCATTTTTAATGACTCATCAGCCCATTGATCAATCGAACATTTCCTTGTTCTAAAATCAATGTATAGCCGATTGATTTCTATCATACATTTTTTCACTTCAAGTCTTGTAAGATCACGTTCTTTCACATTGTTAACTGATATCACACATTCCTGTGTTTTGTTCATCGTCTTAAATGTGATTTTCCCATAATTCATTCCAGCATGTAGTCTGTTTATATCTATCAGATATTTAAACTCATGCCTGTTTCCTGCAAAATCTTCATCTGTAATCATTGTTTTGTAATCTGTGATAAATTCACAATCCACACTCACAGAAATGTCAAGTAGTCCCCACGTATTTCTGGTAAGAACCAGGATATCCCCATATGAAGCTGTCAGCGAATCATATTCTCTCAATGTATCAGATATTTCAAAATCGACTCTCTGCTTTTTATGAATGGCTATAATAAATTCTTCTAACGCTCTCTTTCTGTTTGCTCCTTTTATCAACCCCTGATACATGGATTTTTCTTTCATGTTATCTTTTAATAGGATTCTCTCAAAATCCTCTGTATAAAACATTTTCAGTGCCTCATCATAGTCCTGCTTTACAAGATTAATAAAATGAAACATATTTGACACGGAACCTATGCCCGACGATATCCCCTCGGGCATAATGTCAAATTTAAACGGAACATAGATTTCCCCTCCATTACTTACAATATTAAACCTTCCATCGATACTGTCCCCCTGTTCCAAAACTTTTGTATCTAACTCATATTTTATTGTATTTCTTTTTCCTATAAAATTATTGTTTATAATTTTTACATACTCATTTGTTGAATATACGATACCTTTAATCTCTCCATCATTTTGATTGTATACATCAAATGACGAACTAAAAACAGTCCCTGCCTCAATCGACTGCTCAATCGATGTGACAGAAACATCTGTCTTTGGTAAAAAATATTCAATTTGACCTCTTGATAATTTCCCTATAAGTTCCTTCAATGAAAATACCTCTTTTCAATTTTTGCCGTTCCTGATTTTAAGTTAATATTTTATTCTCAAACATAAATGATATTACTACTATACCATATTTATCAGCTCTCGTCAAAAAAATGTACATTTTTTATTTCATCCGGCAGATATTGTTGTTCCACATAATGATTTTCATAATCATGGGGGTATCGATAACCAATTCCATGTCCGAGTTCTTTCGCACCACTGTACGATCCAACTCTGAGATATGCCGGAATTTCATACTGTGGATGGTTTTTGACAAACTCCATAGCACTGTTAATCGCCTTATATGCCGAATTGTCCTTTGGTGCTTTTGCCACATAAATCGCCGCCTCGGCAAGCGGGATTCTCGCCTCCGGCATACCAATCTGCTCTACTGCCCTTGCCGCCTCCACAGCAACTGTCAGTGCATTCGGGTCTGCAAGCCCTACATCCTCTGCTGCACAAATCATAATTCTTCGTGCGATAAATGTTACACTCTCCCCTGCTGCCAGCATTCTTGCAAGATAGTAAGCGACTGCATCTGGATCAGAACCTCTCATGCTTTTGATAAATGCGGAAATCGTATCGTAATGGTTGTCACCTTTTTTATCATATCTTAAATTTCTTTTTTGAATACATTCCTCAATCACTGCTGTATCAATATGGATGATACCATCAGCCTCTCTGTCTGTCGTGAGCACCGCAAGTTCTACTGCATTGAGTGCCGTCCTTGCATCACCATTGGAGCAGTCAGATAAAAATTCTATTGCTTCCTCTGTCATCTCCACTCCATATCCTGCCACACCATCTTTCTCATCTTTTAATGCTCTGCCAATGAGAAGTCTGATATCCTCTTTGCCAAGCTCTTTTAGTTCAAATACAGTGGAACGCGATATCAATGCACTGTTTACTTCAAAATATGGATTCTCGGTAGTCGCACCAACTAAAATAATTGTTCCATCCTCTACAAAAGGCAGGAGATAATCCTGTTGCCCCTTATTGAATCTGTGTATCTCATCAACAAACATGATGGTTCTTTTGCCGTACATTCCAAGATTATCCTTTGCTTTTGCAACTTCTGCCTCCATATCCTTCTTACCTGCCACTGTCGCATTAATCTGGCAGAACTCAGCATTAGAACTGTTTGCAATCACCTGTGCCAGTGTGGTCTTGCCCGTTCCAGGCGGTCCGAAAAAAATAACAGAACTTAACTTGTCTGCCTTGATTGCTCTGTATAACAATTTATTTTTGGCAAGAATATGCTGCTGGCCTACCACGTCTTCCAACTTTTTAGGTCTCATCCTTGACGCTAATGGTTCTCTTGTACTTTTTGTATTTTCTCTCATATAATCAAATAAATCCATTTTTTACCTCTAAAATTCACTATGCTTAATATTAGTTTATTATACAACTTATATTGGTAATCATCAATTTTAATTCGCTAATTTTACTCACCTTTTTTACTCAACAACTTTTGTCGCAATCTTTTCCCTAAAGTATACATCTCATCCCAACAAAAATAAAACTATCCGGTACATAACTGCTGCCAAATAGTTTTATTACATTCGAAACCTCTTTACCTGTTTTTGTTGTTCCATTTTAATATTTCTAATAATGAATTTTTTTACTATTTTATTTACTTACTATTCTGACCTATTAACACTTTCTTCCCCTCAAATGCAAATCCATATTTTCTGATATTTTCTTCCTTAAATCCAAGTGCTATAAGCTCCGTGGCGTAATTCCTATCTTCAATCTGTTTTAATGCCGCTTGTACTGTTTCATTCAAATCTTTTTCATCATCTGCGCGCACTTTAAATTCTATAATAATTCCATCCCCTTTATTTAACTCTTTTGGATATATCATAATATCATATCGTCCAAATCCACTTTCACGATTAGAACGAACCTGATAATCCTTGGACATGTCAACCATCAGTCCAAGAACAAATCCATGGTAAAATTTCTCTGGCTCAGCACCTAGCGGACCTTTACCAGTATCAAAATAACTGAATATACTTTGAGAAACACGATTCATATATACATTCATTGCCTTTAAATCGTTTATAACAAGTGCCTTGATAAAATCATTATAATAATCATCCACTCTTTCAAACCAATCGCTTACCATCTGATAAAACATCATTTTAACTTCTTCATTCGTAAGTGCCAGTTCATACATCGGTTTCCTGTTGCCAATATACTCTTCTCCTGTCTGATAGTTTAAAACTTTTAGATAGCCGGTTGCTAACATAAGACTCCATATAGCACCTTCACTGTTGTCAAGATGTTTATATACAATCTGTTCGTCAACAGGAACCTCAATTGTCTTATCTTCAATCAGACATTCAAATAATTTCTTTGTCTTTGCTCCACTTTCACGTATGAGTTTTCCTACCAAACTGTTAGAACTTGTATTTGCCCAGTATGTTCCTAAAGTTTTATGTTTAAAATAATTGATAATAGACCATGGATTGTAAATGTCAGAAACATCGCCAAATACAAATCCATCATACCACTTTTTAACACCGACTTTATCTGTTAATCCCAATTCATCCATTGCAGTATATACTTCTGTTTCAGTAAATCCAAATGATGTGGCATATGGCTTACTTGTAGTTGTAACAACGGCAAGATTGTTTAAATCCGAAAATATTGATTCCTTGCTTACCCTTGTAATTCCTGTCATGACAGCTCTTTCTAAATATGGATTTGTCTTAAAAGTAGAATTAAACATATTTCTGATAAACACTGTAAAATCATCCCAATATCCACTGATATATGCCTCCTGCATCGGTGTGTCGTACTCATCAAGCAAAATCAGAACCCTTTTTCCAAAATGCTTATACATATATCCTGACAAATGATATATCGCTTTCTTTGCCTCATCCTCTGTTATATCAGACATCATTTTCTTATAGAAAACCTTTTCCTCATCAACCAATTTATCAGATTGAAGGAGATAACAATTATTAATATACAGCTCTTTTAAAATATCACAGATAGACAGAATCGCTTTGTCACATGACACATCTTTCACACTTGCAAACGAAAAGAAGATAACCGGATATTCACCTGCCAGTTTTTTCATCTCCTCGTCTTTCCATATTTCAAGATTTTGAAATAATTCTTCCTGTTTCTTGTATTGATTTGAAAAAAACATCTCAAGCATATTCATATTGAGTGTTTTCCCAAAACGGCGTGGACGAGCTATCAGTGTCACACTGTCACCATTCTCCCACCATTCTTTGATAAATCCTGTCTTATCCACATAAAAATAATCATTTCGAATAATGGTTTCAAAATTCTGTACACCTATTGCTACTGTTCTTCCTGATTTTTTCGCCATACAACTCCCTCCATCCACGTTGCTCAATTCATTATATCACACTAAACACAACTACTCTTTCTATTCTGCTGTTTTCAAAAATTTTATTTCCCTGCCTTTTTAATAATCAAATGATGGAAAAACGCAATGTATTTATATTCTTCAATATCCTGAACTCTCATCTCCATCTTCAGCATATTATTCTGCCAATTGACATCTCTCTGCACATCCTGATTCTGTTGCAAATCCCAAAATGTTCTCATTCCCATTGTCTTTGCAACTTTTAAATTCTCACCCCATTTTTCTACATCAGCATCATCATAGTAATGAATATCCCCATATTTTGCTGATGTACAGTCATTGCCATCAAGCAAGCTGTTTGCCCTGTCAAAATCATTTAGAAGCACAATCATCTGCATGATTCTTCCCGGCTTGTTATGTTTTATGATAGAAATATATCCATCTTTTTTGAGAAGTCTTGAAAATTCTTTGATAATTGTTTTTCTCTCCTTTGCATACTCTAATACATTATGACATATGATAACATCAAATGATTCATCCTCAAAGATCTCAAGTATTTCTGTACTTCCACAAATCTGTCTGTAATCGTTTTTCAGCCATCTTTTTGATACACTTTCCTCTGACGGCTCAATTGCAACTACTTCATTTTCTGCTGCATAATGGCTTGCTGTCACACCAATGCCACTTCCAAAATCAAGGATTCTTTTATTCTTGATTTCACCCAGCTGATTCCATGCCATCATTTTCATCATAGCATCCCATGGTTCTAAATTAACTATGTCACTATAAATATTATTATCCATCTTTACACCCTTGTATACCGCGTGACCTGCGATATTGCAAAACCTACAATCTCTTACTGTTTTCATTTTTCATTCGTATTTCTTTCACAGAATTTATCAAAACAATAACAGGAATTACAGTATTTTGCTTCTATCCTTTCTTAATAATTCTCTTTTGCTTAACTAGAATAACTTTGATTCTTAACTAATGAATGTGCTGAATTATTTTTTTCAAAATGCAATAATCAACCTATTCTAATATAATAATGCAAAATACCTCACTGTACAAGTAAAAATTTTATCTTATGGTCATTTTTCCGGTTACTTTGTCTTTGCCGCTTACTTTCCCTCTAAAACGTTTCCGCAGATTGAAATTCTACTGTAATGGTTGTTCCTACATCCGGCTCGCTTTCTATGTATAATTTTGCCCCATGAATTTCTACAATATGCTTTACAATCGCAAGACCCAGTCCTGTTCCTCCTGTTTTTTTTGACCGGCTCTTATCCACTCTGTAAAATCTTTCGAATACCCTTGACTGGTTTTCTTTTGAAATTCCTATTCCAGTATCTTTTACTGTTAGCACATTATCTTCTACATGAATTGAAACATATCCTCCGGGATTATTGTAATGTATTGCATTATCACACAGATTATAGACCAGCTCTTCTATCATATCTTTATTTGCATTGATAATTGTACTTTTACCTGTTGCTTTCAATATAACATTATGTTTCTCTGCTGAAGGTTCCAGCATCGCTATACAATTGAGTACAGATTCATACAAATCCACTTCCTCTGTCACAAATTCTCCGTATTCCGTTGTATCAAGCTCTGACAATCTCAAAATATCATTGATGAGTGTCAGAAGCCGGTTCGCATTTTTATGAATTTCCCCTGCAAATTTGCGTGTATCTTTTTCATCTGCCATTCCATTTTCAATCAATTCCGCATAGCCCGATACAGATGTGAGTGGCGTTTTTAATTCATGTGAGATATTTGCTGTAAATTCCTGCCTCATATTCGCATTTCTTAAGATGTTCTGATGCTGTTCTTTAATATGTGAAATCACCGGTTCCAGTTCTTTATATGTTTTGATATTTTCCGGTTGCTCCATATTGTAGGCCATATTTTTAATTGGAGCCAATATGCTTCTGGTAAGAAAATTGCTAATAATAAAGCATATAACAAGAAGTATAAATGCAATTGCCCCCACTATTGGAATGGCACTCGCAAAAATATTATATATACTGCTTGTCTCTCTTGCCGTTCTTACCACACCTCCATTTGAAAGTCTAATCGCATAATAAAAATTTGTCTTATTGATGGTATTTGACTTTCTCACAGAACTTCCACTGCCATGTTCAATTGCCTTTTCTATTTCGATACGATCTTTATGATTATCAAGTACCTCTACTTCAGCAATATTATCAAATACTACTCTTCCATTCTCATCAATCAATGTCATGCGAATATGTTCTTTCGACAATTCCTTCGCATATACTTTTATTGCCTCTTCATCTCCCATAAAACTTGCATCTGCCAGCAGTTCTGTGTACACTTTAAGATCTGTCATCACTTCTTGCTTAAATACTCTGTAATACGCATAAGTACAAAGCGTTGTTGTGAGAAGAATTGCCAAAGCTGCAATAATCATGATATATACATTAATATTTCTTTTCATTATTGTTTACCTGTTTAGTTATATTTTTCGCAAAATAAAATCACTTTGCAATATACCCGACATTCCTGACTGTCTGTATATGATTTCCTGCATTTCCAAGTTTTTTTCTGAGCGTCTTGATATGCATGTCAAGTGTCCTCGATTCACCCTCAAAATCAATTCCCCATATTCTGTCCATTAAAACATCTCTCTTCATCACAATACCGGCATTGTGAAGTAAGAATACGAGAAGTTCATACTCTTTAAATGTAAGCTCTATCTGTTTCCCTTCCACCATACATAACCGTTTATCAGGTTCCAAAATAATTTCTGCAAGCTCCAGCTTTTGTTTTTCTTTGCTGCCACCGGTTCTTCTCAAAAGCGCCTTGACTCTTGAAATTAGTTCCATAATGCCAAATGGTTTTGTAATATAATCATCCGCTCCCATATCAAGTCCTTTTACAGTATCTATCTCTGATGATTTTGCTGTCACCATTATCACCGGCAGACTAGCTATACGGCTATCTTCTCTTATTTTTTTTAATACATGCAGTCCGTCTTCATCAGGAAGCATAATATCTAAAAGTATAAGATTTGGTGTATCCAATTTTATTTTTTCATAAAACTCACTTGCCCTTTCAAAACCATTCACTTCATATCCTGCACTTCGAAGTGCATACATTTCTATTTCAAGAATATTTTTATCATCTTCTACAATATAAATCTGTTCCATTTTCCACCCATTTTATCATAAATTTTCATAGTTCAATTCCCCTATATCCAATCCTTCCACCGGTTCAATATATTTCTTTGCATAATAGTCATACATTGCCTTATATTCTTCACTGTTAACATCTCCCAAATGACCATGCATCTCGTCAAAATCACTATCCCCTGATGTTCGCTTTATCACATGCAGAGCAATATTTTGAGAGTGAGCCGCAATACGTTCGTATGCAGAGATAATATCAAATAAAATTACTCCACCCTGAATTCCACATATCCCCATTTGAAGCCTTTCAATATGATGTGCCTTTATCAATTCTTTCAGATTTCCTACAATCCTACAAAGTGGTTCAATTCTGTATGCCTTTGCAGTGTCATCCTGTGTAAAAGATGTAATCGCATTTTCCATCGTATCAACCACAGCTTTTGAAATGCTCTCCAGCTCTTTCATCCCCAAATCTGAAAAATTCAGATTTTCTTCATTCTTATCTCTTGATGCGTAAGCAATATCTACCATATGGTCGCCTATTCTCTCGATATCTCCTATAGAATTGAGAATTTCAGAAACTACCCTTTTTTCATCAGAACTTAATTTTTTTCTGTCAATTCTTATGATATATGCCGATAATGAAGTTTCACATTTATCTATGAATGTTTCATTTTCTTCAACTTTTTCGAATATACTTCCATCATAATGATGAATCAGTCCATTTGCAAGCTCATAATTTTCTGTTACCTTTTCAGCCATCTTAATAATGAGCTGCTTACACTGTTCAAGTGCAACAGAAGGTGTCAAAAGAAGTCTTTCATCAAGTCTATTAAACTCGGAGTTTTTGTCCTCACTCTCAGTATCATGTGCAATAATTCCCGTGAACTCTGAAAGTTTATCAGAAAATAGCAAAAGCAGAATACTTGTAACAAGATTAAATGCCAGATGAAAATTGGCTATATTTCCCCTATTTACCGTATGTGAAAAAGCAGGTATTCCAACTGAATAATAAACACCATAGATAACCACCGAAAAAACAAGTGCACCAATAATATTAAATATCAGATAACTGTATGCAACACGCTTTGCTTTTTTATTTGCACCAATACTTCCAAGAATAATCGTCATGCATTTTCCAAGATTTTGTCCTATAATAATCGGGATTGCTGTTGCATATGTAATGCTGCCTGTTGCTGATAATGCCTGCAGTATACCAACAGATGCACTGGAGCTTTGAATGATTGCAGTGATAACAAGACCTGTCAATATTCCTACTAAAGGATTTTCAAATGACGTAAAAAATGACTTGAATTTATCACTGCTACTTAATGGTTCAAAAACCTTTTCCATTGTTGTCATTCCATAAAATAATATTCCAAGTCCAATTAATATCCCTGATATATTTTTTAATTTCTTGTCCTTTGCAAATATATGTATAAAGGCACCAAGCCCAACCAGTATCGGTGCAAAAGCTGATGGTTTCAAAAGCTGTAATAAGATATTTCCCGACCCTAAATCTCCAAGTCTTAATATCTGTGCTGTGACTGTACTTCCGACATTAGAACCAAGAACAACCGGCACAGCCTGATTCAGCTGCATAATCCCTGCATTAACAAAGCCTAGCAGCATCATTGTTGTGCCCGCTGAGCTTTGTATAATCGCAGTCACTCCGGTTCCAAGGCTCCATCCCTTTATGAGCCCTATGCCTTTCTTTTTACTTGTTGTTAATTTTTCAAGTGTCCTTTCAAGTCCTGAGCCTGCCAGTTTTTTAAGATAAGAACCCATCAGATTCATTCCAAATAAAAACAAGCCAACTCCTCCAAATAACTGTATAATACTGATAATATCCATAAAATTCCCTTTCGTGTCATATGATAAAATTTTTTTTACAAGCAAAACCATATCGGCCAAAAGTAAAATTTGTATCGGATATATGTAAAAAGTATGTAAAATTTTCAATGCATCCTGACATGAGTTCGTCAGGATGCCACTCTTCCTATTTTCATTCTACCATTCCCATTCAGTAAATTCTTCAAATTCTACCTCTGAAGGAAGTCTCAAGTCTCCTCTCGGACTCACCGAAACAGTTCCGACTTTCACCCCATCCGGCATGCAATTTCTCTTAAACTGCTGTCTGAAAAATCTTGTATAGAATACCTTCAGCCACTTTTCAATCTCTTCATCGCTAAACTTATATTCTCCATTCTGCTTTACTGCATTTTTGCATAAAACATAGATTTCCTTTGGAGACATTCCATAACGAAGTGTGTAATACAAAAAGAAATCGTGTAATATATAGGAACCGACTGTATCTTCTGTCTTCTGTGCGATTGTTCCATCCGGATTCGGTGGCAGAAGCTCCGGACTGACAGGTGTATCTACGATATCTTCAATCACTCTTTCTATTCTGTCAAATCCATTTTTTCCTAGATAATGACCTATCTCATCAACAAGAGTTCTGACTAATGTCTTTGGAATACTTGTATTCACTGCATACATGCTCATATGGTCACCATTATAGGTACACCATCCAAGCGCCAATTCTGACAAATCCCCTGTACCTATAACAAATCCACCCTCTTTATTAGCAACATCCATGAGTATCTGGGTACGTTCTCTTGCCTGACAGTTCTCATAAGTAATGTCATGGACATCTTCTCTCTGTCCGATATCCTTAAAATGCTGTCTTACAGAATCAACAATATTGATTTCTCTTGCATCACACCCAAGGATTTCCATCAGCTTTGTTGAATTGCTTTTTGTGCGGTTTGTTGTTCCAAAGCCCGGCATTGTGATTCCAAGCACTGTCTTAGAAGGCAGACCAATATTTTTGACTGCCTGTGCTGCCACAAGAAGTGCAAGCGTAGAATCAAGTCCACCTGACACGCCTACCACAACACATTTGCTCTTTGTTGTCTCAATTCTTCTTTGAAGTCCTGCCACCTGCATATGGAAAATAGAAAGGCATCTCTCCAGTTTATTCCTTGATGGCACAAATGGCGTGATTGGTATTCTTGCAAGTATCTCCTTCTTTTGCAGAAACTCTTTTTCACATACAACTCTTACATATTCCCTCTCTGAAAAATCTCTTTTGCAGTCTGCAAATGATTTGTTTGCAATCCTGTCATGTCTGATTTTTGTGAGGTTGAAATCTCTGATGAGAACCCCGTTCTCAAATGGTTTTATCTCTCCAAGAAGTTTTCCGTTTTCATACATTAAATTATGTCCGCCAAATACAAGGTCTGAGGTAGACTCGTATCGTCCGGCTGATACATAGGCATATCCACATATACAGGTTGATGACGTATTTCCTATCAGATTTCTTCTATACTGTTCCTTTCCTATGACCTCATTGGATGCCGACAGATTAAGAATAATCTCCGCTCCATTCAATGCAAGAAGTCTTCCCGGTGAAACTGTTGTCCACGCATCTTCACAAATCTCTATTCCTACACTAACACTTCTATTGTTTCCGGTATTGCTATTAATTCCAATATTTTCATTTATCTTGTCATTTCCATCGATTTTGGTATTCCCATTTTTACATTGCATCTCTATAATAATGTTATTTCCAAAATCAGTTTTTTCTCCATTCGGAAGTTCAATTTTAGTTCTGTCATACTTTTTGGCAGTAAACCACCTCTTTTCATAAAATTCCCCATAATTTGGAAGGTATGTTTTTGGTATGACTGCAATAATTTTTCCATTCTGTATCACTGCTGCACAGTTAAATAATTCTCCGTCTTTTTCTAGCGGAAGTCCAACAACGAGTGCTGCATTCTTCACTCCATTTATATCTGCATTAATATCTTGACTTGCATCATTAACTGTATCTTCATTTTTCACTATATTGGAATTTACATTTTTCTTCGAATCTTCTCTTGTATATTCTGCCAGTCTCATTAGTTCATTGATTGTATTATCTAACAGATGTCTGTTACTGAAAAGGTCTGCACATGTGTATCCTGTCAGTGACAGTTCCGGTGTAATGATCACATCTGATTTATCCTTATACTCATCATATATTTTTTTAATTTCCTCACAATTTTTACTTACATTTCCAATATGAACTCTCGGTGTAGCTGCCGCCACCCTGAATAAATTTTCTAACATGTCAAACCTCCTGAGATTAATTTTCATTTATTTCGTATTTTTTTTTGAAAACCAGCATTTTCAAAACTGCTCCGGACGAAAGAGCATAAACCTGCTTTTACATCACTTTTCTCAATAAGTCCATTTTATCCTAGAATTTCCCATTATTCAACAAGTTTCTCATCTCTGCAAGCGACTGTTCTTTTACCAGTTTTCCATCCCTGAAAACCGTTACAAGCAGATTGCCTTCCTGTGGCAGCTCATCTTTTGTATAACCATCTTTGTATGTTATTTTTCCATTTTCATCTCTGTAAACATAGCATAGGCCTTTCTGACTCTTTTTAAACCCACCATCTTTTGGATTTTTAAAAATAGGAATCGGTTTTCCATCTACTTCACAGTATGTCGCCTTGATACATAAGCTGAATGGTACTTAACAAAAGCACCAATCAAAACAATATCATATCACTCAATCAATAGAATAATTTCACTTCTTCTATGATATGATATCCATTATCTGTAAGGTTGACGATACTCACACTACAATTCTTTTGAAGTCCTCCTGACCAATATTCGCTTATCTCATTTTTTCTTATGTGTCTCATAATCGCCTTATTCAAAGCCCCATGTCCTACAATCATAATTCTTTCAAATTCATTCTTTTGTGGTTCAACTATCTCTTCCATAAATTCTTTCGCACGAATGCTAATCTGCTCAAATGACTCTCCACCTTTTGGTGCTTTATACAGCTGTGGTCTGTCAAAAAAATAATGAAAATCATTCGATGTATCTTTAAGAAGTTCTTTAAAATTCTTTCCCTCATTCTCACCAAAGCATAACTCACAAAGTCTTTCATCCCGTATAATTTCTATGTTCCTGTGTCCTCTTATCAGGCATGCTGTTTCATACGCACGAATTAATGGCGAACTGTAGATTTTATCAAAATGCACGTCTTCTAATTCCATTCCTGTTTTTCCTGCAAGTTCTCTTCCCCATTCATTAAGTTCAATATCCGCACTCCCCTGTAGCAGACCACTTGCATTCCATATCGTCTGTCCATGCCTTACAATATAAATTTCCATTTTATGTATATCCTTTCCATTTTCACTCTAAACAAATACTAAATTACATACAGATTATACCATATATTTGTTTAAACTTACACTAAATGTATTTAATACAAAAATATAAAAGTGGACTTTGCAAAACATACAATCATCTGTTTTGCAAAATCCACTTTTACTACTATCAATGCTAATAATTACTATATAATTATTTTGTTGCCTTTATAGTTGTTGTCTTTGTTGTAGTTTTTTTTGTTGCTGTTACTTTCTTTTCAGCTGCCTTTGTATCTGCCGCTTCAACTTTTGTCTCTACTTTTTTTGCTGTAGTTGCTATCTTTTTTGCTGCCGGCTTCTTTTCTTCATTCACTGTTGTCTTCTTTGATGTTGTTTCTTTCTTTGCTGTTGTCTTTGTAGCAGCTTTCTTTGATGCCTTTTTAATCTCTATCTGTTTTAACAATGCAGCTTTACCAAGATTACCTTCTACTCTGATTGCTGCCGAAGCATATGCCTCTTCAACGCTAAGCTTTCCATCTGCAATATCACTGATAACTTCTGTTGAAGCGATTACTAAAACATCATGGTCATGATAATCATATGGCTCAACATTTACAGCTCCGTTTGCAACTTCGATATAAAATATACCTGATGCTTCTCCTTCAACATTAACCTGAACAGCAATGTGCTCTGTTATCTCCACTGCTTTTGCTTTATTATAAGCTACTTTTACTTTTTCTACTAATTCCTGGTAAGTCATATTTTCCTCCTTTTCAATACCTAATACAGTATAACATTTAAGTAAATTATGTCAAGCCTAATATTTTTCAAATCTGTCTGCTATATTAAATACCATAAGTAGATTACAAAACGCAAGTAGAAAATATTTATTAATTTTGGTGTTTTTCAGTCAAATTAAACAAATATTTTGTAATATTTTAGATTTCAGTCTTTCAATACCTTCTACTATTTTGCTTTTGTTCTATTTTTCACTTAGCCTTCTAATATTTGCCGCTTTTTCATCTCCATACACATCTTTATATACAGAGACATATTCTTCAAATGTCATGTTACAATGATATCCCAATAATTCCATCTCTGTTCCAAATACATCTGCCAATATTCCCATTTCTCTCATTCCATGATTAAGATAGAATTTTTTTCTTCTCTCTCTTTGCTGCTGATTTTGTGACGGAATAGCAGGGCTTTCAATTTCAAGAAAAAACTTTTTATCTGAATAGTAATTTTGCAGCATACAAAGTGCCATGCCTCCCATACCACTGTTTCTCTTATTCTGCGAAACAGCAAAATAATCTAGAAGTACCATTTCTGATGTATTCATCGTTATTGCAAGACCTGTAAATTCCCCATCCTGCTCAATGTACCACATATCCGCCATCCCCTGCTTTTGTTTATATTTTATCAGTCTGAATGGTTTCTTCTCACATTTAGGAAATGAACTCTGATATAATTCTCTTATTTTATGATAATGTTCGATTGTCTCTGCTTTTATTAATTCCATCTTTTACTCCATTTCTGCTACTAACGACACAACTCTATCGCTCATATATTTTTTACTTTTATCTCTTGCAAATGTAAAATTTAAGTGGTAACATCTGTATGATTTATTTTACATTCTTATTCACAATCTGTCTGCCTATATTCACAGTTTTTGTGAACCAGTAACTATTTTACCACAACTAACGTACGAAAGGAACACTATGAAATACTTAAAACAATTTGGAATTATATTATTCATTTCTTTTATAGGAGAAATTTTAAATCATCTTATTCCACTTCCGGTTCCGGCAAGTATCTATGGAATTGTCATTTTATTTTTATGCCTTGAGTTGAAGGTAATTAAACTTGATGATGTAAAAGATACAGGTAAATTTCTGATAGAAATCATGCCTGTCATGTTTATTCCTGCTGCTGCCGGTGTCATTGATGTATGGAGCATCATAAAGCCATCATGTTTCGAATATGTTGCCATTCTTATTATTTCTACAATCGCAGTGATGGCGGTATCAGGTCTTATGACACAATTTGTTGTCAGACTTACCGGTAAATCTTCTCTAACATCTGACAATAAACATAAACAGACAAACAATACGCAGACATCAAATAACGGAGGAAAAAAACATGGGTAATTTTTTGGAAAATTCAGTTTTCTTTGGAGTGACTATAAGTTTTATTTCATATGGATTGGGTGTATTTTTAAAGAATAAGTTTAAGCTTTCCATTTTTAATCCACTGCTCATATCGATTATTACCACTATCGTCTTTCTTATAGCTACGGGTACCAGCTATGAAACGTATTATAATTCGGCAAAATATGTAAGCTATCTTCTTACCCCGGCCACTGTATGCCTGGCTATACCATTATATGAGCAAATTGAAATACTCAAAAAAAATCTTGCCGCAATTCTTGCCGGCATTGTATCAGGTGTTCTTACTTCGCTGTGCTGCATTTTAGCTATGGTCCTGCTATTTGATATGGACCACAAACAATATGTTTCTCTTCTTCCAAAATCTATTACTACTGCAATTGGAATGGGAGTATCAGAAGAACTCGGCGGCTATGTTGTCATCACAACTGCAATCATCATTATCACAGGTGTATTTGGAAATGTAATCGGAGAGCTTGTATTGTATGTTTTTAGAATAAAAGAACCTGTTGCAAAAGGTATTGCACTCGGCACTGCTTCTCATGCAATCGGTACTGCAAAAGCAATGGAATTAGGTGAAATAGAAGGAGCCCTAAGTAGCCTTTCTATTGTTGTTGCCGGTATAATCACTGTAGCCGGTGCTTCTTTATTTGCCAATATCATTTAACAAAGTATCATTTTTTTAGTTAGCATATAGAATGATTAAATTTTATCAATCAAATAGATTAAATTTAATCATTCTATTTTTTACTATATAGTGTTAAAATATCATCATTAAAATTGATAAAATTTAATATCTATTGATTTTTTTTGTATGAAATGACATTATCATTGATTTTCAAAATAAAGATTGGAGGATTTTTATGAAAAATGTTGATAAATATATAAGACAATATTTCATGCCACCTGTGTGTGAATATGACTGGGTAAAAAAAGACCATATTGAGAAAGCACCTATCTGGTGTTCTGTTGACTTAAGAGATGGTAATCAGGCATTAATCGAGCCGATGGGACTTGATGAAAAACTTGAATTTTTTAAGATGCTTGTCGATATCGGTTTTAAAGAAATTGAAGTCGGATTTCCTGCCGCTTCTGAAACAGAATTTACTTTTATGAGAACACTGATTGAAAGAAACATGATTCCTGATGATGTCACTGTTCAGGTACTGACGCAGGCAAGAGAACATATCATCAAAAAAACTTTTGAAGCTGTGAAAGGTGCTCCGCGCGCAGTCATCCATCTGTACAATTCAACATCTGTTGCACAGAGAGAGCAGGTATTTAAAAAGAATAAAGAAGAAATTAAGAAACTGGCTGTGGAGGGTGCAAAGTTATTAAAAGAACTTGCTGATGAAACTGATGGCAACTTTTCATTTGAATACAGTCCTGAAAGTTTTCATGGCACAGAGGTCGAATATGCACTTGAAGTCTGCAACGCTGTTCTTGATGTATGGCAGCCTGAAAAAGAGCGAAAATCCATCATCAATATTCCTGCCACTGTTGAGACAGCCATGCCACATGTTTTTGCAACCCAGATTGAATATATCAGCAAAAATCTGAAATACAGGGATAATGTAATCCTCAGCCTTCATCCACACAATGACAGAGGATGTGGTGTCAGTGATGCGGAGCTTGGATTACTTGCCGGTGCGGACAGAATTGAGGGAACATTATTTGGAAATGGAGAGCGAACAGGTAATGTTGATATCATCACAATAGCAATGAATCTTTTTTCCTACGGAACGGATCCCGAACTTAATTTTTCTAATATGCCGGAAATTCGTGAAAAGTATGAACGTTTAACACAGATGCATGTCCATGAAAGACAGCCATATGCCGGAGACCTTGTATTTACTGCATTTTCTGGTTCACATCAAGATGCGATAGCAAAAGGCATGAATTTACGTGAGGAAAATCAGTCTGAAAAATGGACTGTTCCTTATCTTCCTATCGATCCGGTTGATGTTGGAAGAACATACGATGCAGATGTCATCAGAATCAACAGCCAGTCCGGCAAAGGCGGAATCGCGTACATCCTGAAACAGAATTTTTCCATTTCTGTACCAAATGGAATGAAGGAAGAAATCGGCTATACTGTAAAGCAGGTATCTGATGAGGAGCATAAAGAATTATCACCACAGTGGGTTTATGAAATATTTGAAGAAAATTATATCCATCATATGCCAAATTTCCATATCAGCGAATGTCATTTCAGCCAGACAAACGGTATTATGGCAGAGTCAACAATTGTATGTGGTGAGAAAAAAACAATAGTAGATGCAAATGGAAACGGAAGACTTGACGCTGTCAGCAATACGATAAAACAGTATTTTGGCATCAGTTATGAATTGTCTGTTTATGAAGAACATGCATTATCGAGAGGTTCTTCTTCAAAGGCAATGGCATATGTCGGCATACACTGTGACGGAAAAGCCTACTGGGGAGCTGGAATTGATGAAGATATCATCAAGGCTTCTATCGATGCTTTGGTTGTAGCAGTCAATAAGCTTCCACAGGTACAAAATGACAAAAAAATCAAAGATGACCGTCTGATAGAAATGATTAATTATATTCAGGCAAATTTCAAAACCATCACACTTGATGATATGGCAGAACATTTTCATTTATCTACACCTTATATTTCAAAATATATTAAAGATAAGTCAGGTAAGACATTCGGTGAGCATGTGACACAGATAAAAATGAAAAAAGCAAAGACATTACTGAAAAACGGAAATATGACTGTTGAAAATATTTCCGAGGCAGTCGGCTATCCAAATGTTGAACATTTTATCAGAACATTCAAGAAAATATTTGATATGACACCGATACAGTACAGAAACCAGAGTCAGGCATAAATAAAAGTCAGATAATATTCATTTATTTTTTATTTTCAAAAAGAAACAGTATCCTTTTATAAAAAAGATACTGTTTTTTTCTTATTATTTATCTGGTACTTATCCTTCCAGATTTGTTCCAATCATGTGCCATTTTTCCATGATTAGTTTATCGCAGCCAATGCCTGTTCTAAATCTGCAATCAAATCGTTCTTGTCTTCAAGACCACATGAAATTCTTACAAGCCCTGCCGGTACTCCTGCCTCAATAAGCTGTTCATCTGTCATCTGTCTGTGCGTTGATGTAGCAGGATTTAAGCAACATGTTCTTGCATCTGCCACATGTGTCTCAATGGCTGCCAGTTTCAGATGTTTCATAAATGTTTCTGCTGCACTCCTTCCCCCTTTTAATTCAAATGATACTACTCCACAACCGCCATTCGGCATATATTTCTTCGCTGTCTCATAATATTTGTTGCTCTTAAGTCCCGGATAATTTACATAAGAAACCTGGGGATGGCTCTCTAGAAATTCGGCAACTGCCTGTCCGTTTTCCACATGTCTCGGCATTCTTACATGAAGTGATTCCAGTCCAAGATTTAAAATAAATGCATGCTGTGGTGACTGTATACAGCCAAAATCACGCATGAGCTGTGCTGTACACTTTGTGATAAATGCTCCCTCTTTACCAAACTTTTCAGCATATGTAATGCCATGATAAGACTCATCCGGTGTACAGAGTCCCGGGAATTTATCAGCATGTGCCATCCAGTCAAACTTTCCGCTATCTACAATTGCACCGCCTACCGCTGCACCATGTCCATCCATATATTTTGTTGTGGAATGTGTGACAATATCTGCTCCCCATTCTATCGGTCTGCAATTGACAGGTGTAGGAAATGTATTGTCAACCACAAGTGGTACACCATGTGCATGTGCTACTTTAGCAAACTTTTCAATATCAAGCACAGTGAGTGCCGGATTGGCGATTGTCTCTCCAAACATCACCTTTGTATTTTCTTTAAATGATGCATTTAATTCTTCCTCTGTCGCATCCGGTGATACAAATGTGACTTCTATTCCCATCTTTGCCATTGTGACAGAAATGAGGTTGAATGTTCCGCCATAGATGGATGAGGACGCCACAATATGACCTCCACACTCACAGATATTAAATAATGCAAAGAAATTGGCCGCCTGTCCTGAGGATGTCAGCATAGCTGCCGTACCACCCTCTAATTCGGCAATCTTTGCTGCCACATAATCATTGGTCGGATTCTGAAGTCTTGTATAAAAATATCCTGATGCTTCCAAATCAAATAATTTGCCCATATCCTCGCTTGTATCATACTTAAATGTTGTGGACTGGATAATCGGAATCTGTCTTGGTTCTCCATTGCCCGGTGTATAACCTGCCTGCACGCATTTTGTGTTAATTGTATAATTGTTCATCATATTTACCTCTATAATATCCTTTCTTTTTATTTTCTTTGTTATGTAACTGTGGCTTCTCAAATCCAAATTTGCATGTGAGGCATCATCGTCCTCACATATTCTACTATACTATAAACTTTTCTTTTACGCTACCAAAATCTTTCTCTACATCGCATGTGTCAAGTCAAAGAACAGCTGGTGCCTGGAGCATGATATGTCCTGACCGGCACAGCCTGTCTCAGCTGCCATTGTAATTATTCCAACCATTACAACTGTCACGATACGTGTTATCATTCTCTTTTTCATTATTAAAAATGGGGCTGTCGCTTTAACGAATGAAAATTCGTGAAGCGACAGCTTCATTTATGCAGTTTTTGTGATTATTTCTAGTTTAAAATTTCATTTTCTTCTGTC
>CADACD010000016.1 GCA_902786365.1 uncultured Lachnospiraceae bacterium
AGGGATATTGTAAGCGGTCATAATGAGCGTATGCACAACATCAAAAAATATTACCCGTTTTTCAGGCTTTCTGAAATTTCGTTTACCCAGTATAAAGATGGAAAGTATGAAATACTGGATATGGGTTATATTTTAATGGCAGTGCTGCGCTTTTTTATTGAGGAAAATAATTTCAGGGAGAAGTTAGTCTCTTATAAGGAATATGCAGGTTTCATGCATGAGGTTCTTGTGAGAGATTTCGAACTTTACCTTGAAAAGGAAGAAGAAAAAGAGCTTGTAAATTATATATTTGATAAATTGAAAAACGATGGAAAACCATTTTCATATACCTATTTTGACCCGGAGGAGAAGAAAAAGAAAACAGTAAGGACACGAATCATTGATAACAAAATAGCAGATGACAATGTCATGTATTATATTACAGCAGATGCAGTTGCATTCTACCTCGACACAAAAGAGATTAAGGATGAGAGTAATATTACTGTGGCGCAGGTTCTTTTGTCAAAGATGATTTCAACAAGAAATTTCAAGGGTGGAGTAGAGGTAATCAAAAGAATTAATGGGGAGGTAGGCAAACTGATAGCAAGAAAAAATGAGATATTAAATGTGATAAGCTATGATGTTTTTACCGGAATTAAGATATATGAAGACTTTATGGAGCATACAGTAAAGTGGTTTGATGAAGAGCAGAAACTGTTCAAAAAGAATAAAGAACTGGTAAATAAGGCCTTGAAAAGCTGTGAGAGTGATATGGGATATTATGCAGTCATGGAAGATATCTACCATTTGGAGAGCGAGTTAAATAAGGCGATTAACAAACATAGTGAACTCTTATCAGCATGTATTGCATTACAGGAAAAGACAGATGAGATTATTATCAATTCAAAGTTGGGAAGAATCCGTTCATCCCTTGATTTTAGAAAAATGTTATCTGAACTTATCAAGGAAGATGATGCTGAAAAATTAGAATATTACATAAAGCCGCTTCTGAAACTGGCAGTGAAAAAGACATTTTCACTGTCACTCATTGACAATATGCTTACATACAAGCCGGATGACAGCGAAGATGCGGGAAAAATTCAGGAAAATGAATATGATGAAAATTTCAAATATCCTGATGAGATTGAGGAAGAGAGAATATTTGAAAATTGCAGCATATTAATCGAAATGCTCTTTGATATGGTGATAAAATGGAAAACATTTGACCTGATAAAATACAATGAATATCTTGCAGAAAAACTGGGAAGCAGAGTTTTAAACAGCTCCGACTACTATTCATTCATCGTCCATCTATGCCAGAAAAAATCATATGACATAGAAGAAACATTGAAAAAGCCGGACACTTTTCTTGAAGATATTATATGCAGAAACCTTGAAAAAAACGGAGAGAAATACGAAAAATACAGGGGACTGAAATTTGAAATACAATTTGTACCGGAAGAGAAAAACAGCGAAAAAGGACAGGATGGTAATGTAGAACGTAATACCATTACCATAGGAAAAAACAAAACCGCAAACCTTTTAATAAGAGGCACTTGTTAAAACAAAACCGGAGGAAACCATGGAAGAGAGAAATTTATCAAAGGCATTAGACATTGTCGCAAAATTAATCAACGGTGAAGAAATCAGTCGTGATGAAAAGAACACAAAAAGTCTGTACGAAGATTATACAACGAATGCGGAAATTTATGATATCACGAATTCAATCTGCAAAAAATTAAATGTATCACTCTATGAATATGAATATTCCCTGTATGCCAGTGCAGGTGAAAATAACAGGGTGTTCGGATACTCCAATGATGAGCTGAAAAAAGAGATAGGGGTGAAATTAAACAGAGAACTTTTCTTATGCTATTTCATCATATACAATGTGGTTACATGGTTTTATAATGACACGGGAAGTTATACTTTCAACGAATATATCAAGATTCATGACTTGATTCATTCAGTGGATGGTTCACTTGCCGGAGTGACAAGCCAATTGTCAGTAGTGGCACTGAATGAGGTGGAAGAAAACAGTTTTAAGATGATTGCACTTTTGTGGGAAGATTTGCCCATTATGTCAAATGAGGAGACAAATGCAAGGGCGGCAAGAGGTTCAAAATACGGATTTTCAAAGATGACCTTGAATTTTTTAATCAAGCAGGGGCTTGTCATTGAAAGTGAGGGAAGATATTATCCGAAGAAGAGATTAAAGGCACTCGTGCAAAATTATTTTGAGGAGTACAAGGGAAGATTATACGAGATTATGAAAGGAGACAGATAATGCCACATATCAACAGAATCAGGGTAAATAATGTAAAGTACAATTTCGGCACACAGTTTTATGATGATTTTATGATGAGATTTTCATGCAAAAATACGATATATGACCTTGCAAACGGTGGTGGTAAAAGTGTGCTTATGCTGTTATTGTTTCAAAATCTCATTCCAAATTGTACATTAGATGACAAACAGCCGATTGAAAAACTGTTCAGGACAAATGAAGGAAGCACAACGATTCATTCATTGATTGAATGGAAATTAAGTGATGTACATGTCAAGGACAATTTCACTTATATGCTGACAGGTTTCTGTGCCAGAAAAGCAAAAGAACATGCAAGTGATAACGAAAATGAGCAGGAACAGAAAAATAATCAGGCAATTGAATACTTTAATTACTGCATTTTTTACAGAAAGTTCAATGACAATGATATCAAAAATCTCCCACTCGAAAAGGACGGAGAGAGGATAACCTATACAGGTCTGAAAAATTATCTCAAAGAGCTTGAAAAAAATGATATGAGCCTTGAAGTGAAGATTTTTGACAGAAAAGGAGATTATCAGAGGTTTATTGCAGGATATGGATTATACGAGAGTGAATGGGAGATTATCCGGGGAATTAACAAGACAGAAGGCCATGTGAGAACTTATTTTGAGACAAATTATAAGACAACCAGAAAAGTTGTTGAGGATTTGCTTATTGAGGAAATTATTGAAAAGTCATTTAGAAATAATTATCTGGAAGAGGGCTCACAGGACAAGCTTGCAAAGACACTTTTAAATATCAAGGACAAACTGATTGAGCTTTCCAAAAAGAAAGATGAAATCAATAATTTTGACAGGCAGATTGAGGTTATCAACGGATTTATAGAGAGGACAAACTCTATAAAACAGATGTATAAGGGGATGGAAGATACCTTTTTTAAGTTAAAGAAAATTGATAATACAATACACGAGAGTGAAAAGAAAATAAATGAAGAAAAAGATAAGATTTCCGGACAGAAGCAGGATATCATAGAACAGAAAAAGAGCCTTTCTAAGAAAGTGGACACTGCGATAGTAATAGTTGATAAGCAGGAGTTAAAGCAATTAGAAGAAACACTGAAAGAATATGAGAGAGAATATGAGCTTCTGCTGGAAGAATATGAGGACTTTAACAATAGATTTAACATCATGGAAGGTGGAAATTATTATCTTGAATACATAGAGGCGAAAAAAGAGTATGACAAACTGACCATTGTGATGGAAAATATGTTAAAGGATAATAATGAGCTTCTTGCAAGACTGAAAGAGGCAGTTGCTGTTAAGTATCTGTGTGATATTGAAAAGAAAAATGACATTAAAAGAATGGTTGCAAGTGAAACAGAGAGTGCTAATGAAGAGAACAAAACAATAGAAGAATTAAGAGATACACTTCGAAGTTGGGATAATGAAATCGCAGTTGGAAAACATGAGATAGAAAGTCTACAAAAACAATTAAATGAACTCGACAGTGAAATGGCGAAGTTGAAAAATGTAACTTCTCTTCTGTTAGTTTCGCAGGCAGAGGTGGAATGTGCGAAAAGAGAAAATGAAATTGCTGCTATTAATGAAAGGATAGATGAACAGCGAAGTATCATAGCGGAAAATGAAGAGAGGGAATTTACTCTCAGACTTGAGAGCAAGAGATTAGAGACAAAACATCTGGAACTTGAAAAAAACAGAGAAAAGTTGAAAGAAAGAAGTGAGAAACTTTTAAGTGTTTCAGGCAAACTTGAGAAATTAAAAGAAGTCTATGGACAAAGTGATACAAAAAAACTTCTAAAGGTTATTGAGAAAGCCTATAAGTCGATGGTCATCAGGCTTGATAAAGAAAAAATTTCCATTGAAAAGGCGAAAAAAAGACTTAATAAATTGGCAGAAAATAAATCATTCGGGGAGAGTGAAAATGTTGAAAAGCTGAAGGAATATATCATCAGGTATCACACGAAAAACGTGATAACTGGTTCAGAGTATTTAAAGAGACTTGAAGAGGAGGACAGGCTATCTGTAATCAGAAGCAATCCGGTTATCGCATTTTCAGTCATTGTCTATGATAAAGCAGAACAAATTATGGATGACTGGGAAATGATAAAACAGCTGTCAACTGATGAGTGGATTCCGATTATTAACGCAGAAATGATAGCAAATTTTGATGAATATATTCTTTCACAGAGCATTACAGACTATGAAAAAATAATATGTATGATAGGAAATCCTGACAGATTCAAAGATGAGTCAGTGAGAACTGAATATGAAGTTTTAAAGGAAAAAATCCAAAGAGATACAGTAAGCTATGAAAGAAAAATCGAAAATGAAACAGTAGTCTGTGAAGATTACATGTTTATCAGAATGATAATGGGAGGCATGATAGAGGATAGTGATGTAAACCCGGAACAAGCCATTGATGAACTGAATAACGAAATTACATCCACAGAGGATGAAATTAATCATATAAAATTTGAGAGGGACAAGCTGAAAGAAGAAAATAAGGATTTGTCTAAAAGTCTTGAAGCTAACCGAAAAGCATTGAGTGAGTGCGAAGAGGAAATCAGGATTTTTATCAAAATTGATGAAGATTTGAAAAAATATAAGGAGTGTGAGAAGAATAAAAAAGATAAAGAAGAAAAACTCGCACTAATAAAGCATGACTATAGTGATGGAACTAAGAAACTTTTGGCACTTGAAAATAGGTATAACCACCGTATAAGCAGGATGAAAGCAGGAAATGCAGAGCTTGATAATATGGACAAAATCTGGAATGAAAAATTTGCAGTCTATTTTGATGAAGGGATTTACCAGACTATCATCAGTGAAAACAAAGGGAAGACAACAGAAGAAATCAAAGATTTTACCATTGGAAAAGATGATTTGGAAACTTGTATAGAGGCACTTTTGATGGGGCTGGTGAATGAAAATTCTTCAGTCGGCGACAAAGAAAAACTCTTGAATAATTATCAGATTATTATGCAGAAAAGCCTTAGCAGACTTGATTATCTCGGACTCGACAAGGGAATGTTTGACAAAATGTATGCGGATAATGATTTGGATTTTGCATCGAGAGAAGATATGCTAGAAGTAAAGAAAAAAGCAGATGAAGTCAGGGCAAAGCAAAAATCTGTCAGAAAGATGGTGGAAGCGAGCCGTTCGGACAGAGATAAGATGCAGGGAAAAATAAATCATTCTATTTCACTGATAGAAAAAAATTATGGAGCTTTTGATGAGAAACTTGTTAAAAGTGAGGAGATAAATACATTTATTCATGAGAATGAGAGACTGTTATCATCATTTGAAGAGAGGCTTGCGGATACAGAGAAAAAAATAAAGGAACTAAAAGAGGAAGAACTTGTCATATCAGTTCTTAAGAAAAATTGTGAGAGACTTATGGTAAAGTCCGGTATTGCAAAAGATATCACAGCAGGATTTTTTGAAAATATCAGTACAAAGGAAATTGAGGATAAATATAATGAGACATCTTTAGGTCTTGATAAATTTATAGAGGACAGATATAAGCGTGGAGAAGCATTTGAAAGAGAACTGTCAATTCTTGTGGAAACGCTTAAAAAACTGCAAGCTGATGAACTTGCCTCTGAATTGAGATTTAATATTACAATGCCAAAGACAGTCGAGGAAGCCAGAGAACTTACAGACGCTTTAAAAGAGACAAATTCACTAATTGCATTAGAAAAACAGAGAGTAGAAAAAGGTCTTTTAGATATTCAGGTGATAAAGGATAATTTTGAAAACCAGTGTGTGCAGAGCTGTATCAATATCAAGACAGAACTTGAGAGATTGTCAAGGCTTTCAAAGATAACCATTGATAATGAAAATATTTCTATACTGAATCTGAAAATTCCATATGTGAATGAAGAATTGTATAAAGACAGAATGTCAGATTACATAGACAGACTTGCAAAAGATGCGGACAGTTTTGAATCACAGGAGGAAAGATTAAAATATATCCGGAATAATCTGTGTTGGAAAAAAATGTTTTCTGTCATTGTGACAGATATGAATGCAATCCGGTTAAATCTTTATAAACGGGAAAGAATTGCAGAGCAGTCAAGGTATCTTCCTTATGAAGAGGCGGTTGGAAGTACGGGACAATCGCAGGGAATTTATATACAGTTTTTGATTTCCATTATTAATTATATCACGAGTATTAATTCTAAAAATGCAGATGCGACAGGTCTGAGAAAAGTGATATTTATCGATAATCCGTTTGGAGCAGCAAAAGATATTTACATTTGGGAACCGATTTTTAAACTGTTAAAAGTAAACAATGTACAGCTCATTGTTCCGGCGAGAGGTGCAACACCGGCGATAACAGGCAGATTTGATGTCAATTATGTTCTGGGACAGAAGATGGTTGGAAAGAAGCAGCAGACAGTAGTAGTCGATTACTTTAGCGATGTTATCACAGAGGAGCTTGATTACACAACTTTATCTTATAAACAGACATCATTGTTTTGACAAGCGACTTTTAGTGTGATAGACTATATTAGATATGGTGTATTAATTTTTTTGAACAGAAAGATAATAATAAATAGATACATTCTATTTTATATGAAAGGGATTTGGTAAAAGTGGACAGATACGAATATAATGTGAAATCAGATCAAATTAAGAAATATTACAGTCAGAAAGATTTTGAGTCAGCAGCAGAGGTTGCAGATGAGATTGACTGGTATAAGGTAAAAGATAATGCAATGCTTAATAAGGTTGCTGATATTTATGAAAATATAAGACAATATGATAAGGCAAAGGAAATTCTTCTCATTGCATATGAGCGTTCTCCGCTTGGAAGACAGCTTGCATATAAACTTACCATTCTTGCACTTAGAACAAAGAATTTTGTTGAGGCAGATGAATTTTATCAGGATTTTGTAGAGATGGCACCGACAGATGTGACACAATATCTGTTGAAATACAGGATTGCAAAGGCAAAGGGTGAGCATATTGATATTCTTATTGAAATCTTGGAAGCATATGTAGATGTTGAGATGGATGAGAGATGGCAGTACGAGCTTGCCAAATTATATCATGAGGCAGGAAGAGATGACGACTGTATCAAAATGTGCAAAGAACTTGAATTATGGTTTAATGAGGGCAAGTATGTCAATAAGGCAAAGGAGCTTAAGGAAATCATAACAGGCGGTGTGGAGGATTACAATACAGATTATTCATATGACAATTATCAGGATAATTTTGATAATAATGAAAATCAGAGGGAAAGTTTTACCTATGATTTAAAAGCATTGCAGGAACAGAACGAATATGACGAGAATTCTGAAAATGCTCATTACGAAGAATATCAAAATGAGGATGATGTGAACAGTGGTGAACATGAACAGGAAGAAGAATTAGTATCGGATAGTGAAGACGATATTCTGTCAGATAATGTGGATGATGAAGAGGATGTTTCACAAAGTGATGTAAATGATGTTGAAAACACTTTTTCAGATGGGGAAGAAAGAGTAAGACTGGATAATGCTTCACAAGCAGATGATGAAGAGGTTAATGATGATGAAGAAGATCGTGAAGATAGTATAGATGATGAAGAAAAGTATTCAGAAGTAAAGTCTTTAGCAGAATCAATTGTGCAAGCGGAAGAGGAAAATGATATACAGAACCGTGAATACAATAATAGTTATGATAGTGAAGAAGACGGATACGAGGAAGATACAGATGATGAAATTACTGTAGAAGATATGGGTGAGAAGGATGTATCTGAAAAGTATGGAAACATTTATAGTAAGTCAAAAGTGGCAGAAAGTATCATTAAGGCAGAAGAATATGATAACAGAGGAAATAAATACAATGCAGGTAATTACAATGTAGGTGCAGAAAAATATTACAAAGGTAATAGAGGAACAGATGAGCAGATAAGAACAGCACAGGAAGCATTAAAAATTGCGATGGATGCTGCAGTAGAAGCACAGAGAGCAGCAGATATTGCAAAAAGACTTGTTGAAGAGGCAACTATTAATGTCAATGTCATAAAGGGAATACCTGTAAGTAAAGATGCATTAACTGGAGGAAAATTATCTACCGGAATATATGCGGGAATGACAATTGATGAACTCAGAAAGCAGCTTGATGAAGAAGATATTAAAGCAAAAGAAATAAGTGAAAGAGAGAGCAACATTGCAGTAATGGATACAGATTCACAAGAGAGTGAGTCTGATGATGCTGGCATAGATGAAAACGGAAAAGCTAAAAATGAAATTTCACAGAATACGGATAGTGAGAATGCTGCAAAAGAGAAATCAGAAACAGATATTACTGGTAGTGATTTAATTGAAACAGAAGAAGAAAAAGAGATAGAAAGTGATTCAAAGATAGAGATATTTGAATTTGACAGGAGTAAAGAAGGCAAAGGCAAAAATATCGGAGATGAGCTTACTAAGACAGCAGAAATTGATATTAGTGAAATTAACTTCAGACTTGACACAGATAATGATTTGTACAATACAGCTAATATTCAGGAAGCGCTTGCACAGAGTATGGCAACATTGATGGGAGAGCCGGTTGGTGGTACAAAAACCAAAAAACCTACATTAAGCAAATCAGAAAAGGCAAAAGAATATATTGATGAGGCATCGAAGAACCTTAACAGTGAGGAGAAAGACGATACTGAACAAACAGAAGAAATAAATGAAACAGCAGTGACACAACAGGAGACAAGTGAAGAAGACGACAAGAGCGCAAATGTAAAAGATGAACAGGATAGTTCAAATATGTCTGAGTTGAATCAGGAGATTGATGAACAGGATATAGATGAAAAATTATTGAAGGAAAGACTGAAAGAATATTATGACAAACAGCCTACAAAGGTGATTGATCAAAAAGAGATAAACAGAATATTAAAGGCAACACAGCTTAAGAATGTTTATGAGACAGTGCCATTATCACCACTGCTTGCACAGAATGAGGCGGAAGAAGTATGTGCGGACAATGATGAGAAAATGGAAGAACAGATAGAAGGTCAGATGACAATTGATGAGATTCTTTCAAATGTCAATGCAGAGAATAATGAGACCGAAGAAACAATAGAAGAAGATGAGAAAGCAGAAGAAAAAACTGTAGCGGATACTGAAAATCAAGAAATAACAGTAGAAACCGAGAATGAAGAGACAACAGTAGAAGCCGAGAATGAAGAGACAACAGTAGAAGCCGAGAATGAAGAGACAACAGTAGAAGCCGAGAATGAAGAGACAATGAAGAGACAACAGTAGAAGCCGAGAATGAAGAGACAACAGTAGAAAACGAGAGCGAAGAAACAACAGCGGAAACTGAAAATACTATTACGAATATTGCTGATATGAATGAGATATCACATGAAGAGGTAGCTCAAATTGCAAAAGCACAAGAGTCAATATTCGAAGAAAAACAAGATGATAAATCAGTAGAGGATATAGAAGCAGATAGCCAGGCTTCGCAGGCTGACATATGGCAGACGGAAACAAAACCGGAAGAACCGCAGGCAAGTATGTGGCAGACAGAAGCAAAACCGGAAGAACCGCAGGCAAGTATGTGGCAGACAGAAGCAAAACCGGAAGAACCGCAGGCAAGTATGTGGCAGACAGAAACAAAACCGGAAGAACTGCAGGCAAGTATGTGGCAGACGGAAACAAAACCGGAAGAACCGCAGGAAAGCATGTGGCAGACAGAAGCAAAACCGGAAGAACCGCAGGCAAGCATGTGGCAGACAGAAGCAAAACCGGAAGAACCGCAGGCAAGTATGTGGCAGACAGAAGCAAAACCGGAAGAATCGCAGGCAAGTATGTGGCAGACAGAGACAAAACCAGAAGAACCGCAGACAGGAATACAGCAGACAGAAGCAAACCAAGAACAGGAATTATCTGCGGGTGCTATGTCGGCAACAGATTTGGCAAGGGAAGTTATGGCAGCATTAGATATGGGTGGTTCTGAGAAAAAAACAGAAGCTGGCAATGATGGTTCAAATAAAGTGGAAACGGTACAGCCACAGGAGGAACCTCCACAGATTGTTGATGCATCAGAAGTAAAAGGTGAAGAACGTTTAAAAATCAATTCGCAGCCAATGAAGAATCAGAATGTAGAGATGGCAGAGCTTGTTGAAGAAGGCGAGGAAGAAAAAGAAGATCCAGATGTATATGTAAGTGTAGATCATCGTATTCCTGATAATTACAAAGACATGTTCAAAGATTTTGCAAGCACTGATACAATGGAAAAGGGAATAGCAGATACTTTGAATAACCTAATCAATAAGTTTGTGATGGATGGAACTTCTCAGACAAATAACCTTATTATTACGGGATCAGCAAAATCAGGAAAGACGACACTTGGTTTAAGTATTATAAAAGCTTCAAACAGAGGAAGAAAGAGAAGCAAGCGAAGAGTTGCAAAAGTAAAAGCGACAGTATTAAATAAGCGTGGAGTAGCACCTGCAATGACGCAAATCATAGGTACAGACCTTATTATCGAACAGGCCGGAAACTTGATGCCTAATACGATTAAAGATTTGATGACAGCAATGAAAGGATATACAGAAGAAATGCTGGTTGTATTGGAAGATGATAAGGCAGCAATTGACAGAATGCTAGACAATAATCTTGAACTTCGTTCTTACTTCAATAACAGGCTTGATATTGAAGAGCTTGAAATAAATGATATGGTAAAGATTGCAAAGGAATATGCAGCAACTCAGTTTTATGAAATTGATGCTATGGGTGAACTTGCATTGTATGCAAGGCTTGATGATATCAGTGGAAGTAACCCATTGATGTCAATTGAAGATATCCAGGAAGTAATCGATGAAGCAATAGAGCATGAGAAAAAATTCTCATTTGGTAAGATATTTGGAAAGATGAAAAAAGGCAAAGGCGATATGTCTGTCTTAACGGAACAGGATTTCCAGTAAAGGCAGAGAAACAATATTAAATAAGTAAAGTAGGATTTTTCTATGATTCTGATAGAAAAATAATGATTTTGTCTCACAGACCTCTTGTACAGAGATTTGTGAGACTTTTTTTACCTGTGAATCATAAAAATCGTTAGGTATCCTTTACCTGCACTTCATATCCCCGTTTCAGCTAAAAATCAGCAAGAATATTAGTAAGTTAAAATTTAAGATTGATTATTAACTATGAATGTGTTATATTTTAAGCGGAAAAGTAGCTTTGCATATGCGTATAATTGCTATATGTTTAGTTTAAAGATAAATGTGAATTGGAGGAAGTCATGGAAGTTTTAGAACTTAAGAAACAGGCAAATGAGATTAGAAAAGGGATTGTTACAGCAGTTCACAGTGCAAAATCAGGTCATCCGGGCGGTTCTCTCTCAGCAGCAGATATTATGACATATCTGTATTTTGAGGAGATGAATATTGACCCGAAGAATCCTAAGATGGATAATCGTGACAGATTTGTATTGTCAAAGGGGCACGTTGCACCGGCTTTGTATTCTACGTTAGCACACAGAGGATATTTTCCTGTAGAAGATTTGACAACACTTAGGAAAGTAGGTTCTTATCTTCAGGGACATCCTGATATGAAAGGGACACCGGGAGTGGATATGTCGAGTGGTTCGCTTGGACAGGGAATTTCTGTTGCAGCGGGTATGGCACTTTCTGCTAAATTATCGGGTGATGATTACAGAGTGTATACATTACTTGGTGATGGAGAGATTCAGGAAGGTCAGGTATGGGAAGCTGCCATGTTTGCAGGTTTCAGAAAACTTGACAATCTTGTGGTGATTGTTGACAATAATAATCTTCAGATAGATGGTAAGGTTGACGAGGTGTGTTCACCATATCCGATAGATGAGAAGTTTAAGGCATTTAATTTCCATGTAATAAATATTGATGCACACGATTTTGAGCAGATAAAAGCAGCATTCGATGAGGCAAGGAATGTAAAGGGGATGCCGACTGCAATTATTGCAAAGAGCGTAAAGGGTAAGGGCGTTTCATTTATGGAAAATCAGGCGAAGTGGCATGGAAGTGCTCCAAATGATGAGCAGTATACACAGGCAATAGAAGAATTAGAGAAGGAAGGTGCAGCATTATGTCAGAAGTAATAAAGAAGGCAACAAGAGAAGGATACGGTGATGGTCTTGCAGAGGCAGGAAAGGAATATGACAATCTGATTGTTCTGGATGCTGACCTTGCAGAGGCAACTAAGACAAATGTATTTAAGAAAGCATTTCCTGACAGGCATATAGACTGTGGTATAGCAGAGTCAAACATGATGGGCGTGGCAGCAGGTCTTGCGGCAACCGGAAAGGTTCCGTTTGCAAGCTCATTTGCAATGTTTTCAGCAGGACGTGCTTTTGAGCAGGTTAGAAATTCTATCGGATATCCGCATTTGAATGTAAAGATTGGTGCGACTCACGCAGGTATTTCCGTAGGTGAAGATGGTGCGACACATCAGTGTAATGAGGATATCGCCCTTATGAGAACAATACCGGGAATGGTAATTATTAATCCGTCAGATTATGTGGAAGCTAAGGCTGCAGTGAAGGCAGCGTATGAATACTATGGACCATGTTATTTAAGATTTGGACGACTTGCAGTACCAGTCATCAATGACAGAGATGATTACAAGTTTGAGATTGGCAAAGCAGTTACTCTCAGAGAAGGTAATGATGTCACAATCATAGCGACAGGCCTCACAGTTTCTACATCATTAGAGGCAGCAAAACTTCTTGCAAAAGATGGAATAGAGGCAAAGGTTATCAATATGCATACCATCAAACCTATCGATGCAGACGCAATTATAGAGGCAGCGAAAGCAACAGGAAAGATTGTCACAGTCGAAGAACATTCTGTGATTGGCGGACTTGGAAGTGCGGTATGCGATGTGCTTGCAGAAAATTATCCTGTAAAGGTGAAGAAGATTGGAGTTAATGACAGATATGGCGAGTCAGGTCCGGCTGTGGAACTTGTGAAAAAGTATGGACTTGATGGCGAGAGTATTTACAATACTGTAAAAGAATTTTTAAAATAGGATTTTGGAATACAGTAAATGTGGTTGTTGTTTTTGCAGTGTCAATTATTAAAACAACAACCATAAAAACTGGTTAAGTGATTGTTAAGGTAAAGAACTGCCACACTAATGATAGATTTGCTATCTTAGCAGGGCAGTTTTTTTTACCAGGAAATTCTTCAGAATTTCCTAAGTATGTCAACTTTGCGAACGAATGCATTACAGCAGAAATAAAGGGTTATGGATATGGAAGTAATACTTGAAACAAAAAACACTTTATTGTAAGATGAAAGAACAGTAGCGAAAAGATATTAAAAAACAGGAGGTTAATCTACATTATGAACAGATTCAGATTACCATACCACTTGATAGTGGAGGAAGGCATATTTTACAAAGTAAACGAAGTGATGGAAGATGTATTCCCAAACATCAGCCAGAGAAAAACAATCATCGTGACAGAAGAGAACTTAAAGAGTATCTTTGGAGATATTCTTGATGGAATACATGAAGACTTTGAGAACAGTGAGACGTACCTGATTCAAAGTGCAACTTATGACAAAGCAGTGGAGCTTGCGAAATATATTACAATGAATGATATAAAACTGGTGATTGGTTTTGGCGGTGGAACAGTACTTGATCTTGCGAAGTTTGCGGCTTTTGTGAGCAAGACGAATCTCATATCACTTCCAACAACATTGAGCAATGACAGTCTTGCTTCACCGGTCGCAGTTCTTGGAACAGAGGGCAAGGCAAGAAAGACATTCAAATGTACAATTCCTGATGCAATTCTTGTGGATGTCAATGTTATAGTAAGTGCGCCTGACAGACAGCTTTTATCAGGAATTGGTGACACGATAAGCAAGTATACAGCACTCAATGATTGGAAGATTGCCTATTCAAAAGGAAAGGAATATGTAGATGATTTTGCCTATATGATTTCAAAGATGGCATTCAATTCTATCTGTTATAATGACCAGAAAGAATTGAAGTCAAAAGATTTCATCAAGCGCCTGACACAAGCTCTTGTTATGGGTGGACTTGCCATGGAGATAGCCGGCTGTTCAAGGCCGAGTAGTGGCTCGGAACATTTATTCTGCCATGCGCTTGAGGAAAATTTCAGTCAATATGTCAATGTTCCACATGGAATTGCGGTTGCGATAGGAAGTTATGGTGCATGTGTGTTCCAAAATAGAAATATTGAAAAGATTAAGCGGGTTATAAAGGAATATGGTGTATTTAAGACACCGTCTGAGTATGGAATTACAGAAGAGATATTTGTAGGAGCATGGCAGCAGGCAGCAGCTACAAGAGCAGACAGATATACCATCTTAAATGAGACAGACTTGTCAGATGAAAGACTGAAGGCGTTGTATGCGGAGATGGAGAGTATGTAGAAGGTTTTTGTATATTTTAGACAAAGGATATCACATATGAAAATCTCCCCATAAATGTTGCAATATATAATGCAGGTTTATGGGGAGAAGTTTTTTACTCTTCAACATCTTCATGAATAGTAAGTGCATTGAGTGACATTTTCATAATCTGCTCCACTTCATCTTGAGGCAGAGACAGATATTTTGCGAGTTCTTCAAGTGTAGGAGTTCTGTCAAGTTCCTTGCTCAAATGTACGGATGCTCTGTCGAGCTCGTTGGCTCTGTCAGCTGCATGGTCTCCGATTCTTGAAGAAGCATTTTGTTCAAGGATGGCATCATTCATTGCACATCGTATAGCCTCTTTGATATGTTCATGGAAATCATCTAAATTATTTTTTCCACGAAATGTCATGATACCTTCAATTAAGCCAAGATTTCCTTCCTGTAATAAATCGCTGTATAATACACCTTTGTCAGTAAAATCATCAGCGATGGGAGGAACCAATTTTAAGTTCATCTCTGTGAGCAGATTAACAGTTTCTCTGTTCATATGGTCTGATAAATACCTGGTTAACAACTCATATTCTTCAAGTTCAGAAAAATCCTTTGTATTATTTATTTCGGATAAATACATTTCTATGATACTGTTTTCCTTTGAGCATGATGATTTTGATGCAGAGGCAGAAACTACTGAAATATTTTCAGAATATTTAGAAGCAGCATTCTCATCAAAATTTATTTCAGTTAAATTCGTTCCAGATTCTGCAGGGGAGGAATTTAAATTGTCTGCAGATGTTAACAAGTGTGTGACCTGAGAAGAAGGTGTGTAGCCTTCGACATTAATATTCTTTTTTAACATGTAATCGTATACAAGGCTGTACATATTATCATTGTCTATAATTCCCTCGAATGCCGATTTGATTTCATCAATTGTCAGTGTACCATTATTGATATTTGCGGATTCGACAAGATATTCAAGAGCCTCGTTAAAGGCAATTTTCTTTTCATTACTATCCATATATAATATAAATCCTTTCGTTGCTTTTCATTGATTTTATGTTGCTTTTCACAGGTTATTATTCCATTAATTAGTGGAATAAATAAGTATCCTTTTTACTTTATTTTATCGTAAATATGAAAATAAAGCAACGAGCAATTATCAATCGTATATAAACAAAAAATTAAAAAATTGTATATCAAAATCTTTCCGGTCAATACTTATAGAAACATGAAAGACTATGTAGGAGTATTGATAGGAGGGATTTTGATGAAGAGAATTATTTATGCAATAGTGATTTTATTTGTGGTATTAGGTGTTGAACATGCCTATGACTCATACAGTCACAAAAGAACTGAAAAAGACGAGATTGAAGTATCGGCAGTAGTAGAAAATGTATTTGAAAATGCAGGAATCTATGAAAGTGAATGTGAGATTGACGGATATTTTTATTATGGTCCAATGTATCTGTCAGATGATGGGTGCCATGAACTTTTAAGTAGGCTTGCAGGTCTTATAGGGGTCAATAGTGAATATGAATACAGACGGGAAAGGACAGATACAGGGTATGATGCTGTTCTTATCAAAGATGCGGAATATTCAAGGCTGGAACTTAAAATGATTACAGTGGAAAATGAAGAAAATGAAAATCTGATTGGACAGCACCAGTATTTAAGTGTTAATCTTAAGATTCAAAATTCAGTGAACAGTGGATTTTATTATAGAAAAATGATTGCGGATAGTGTTGAAAAAATCATAGAAGAATCAGAAGTGAAATACGAAGACCTTGGATATGATTATGACAGAAGACATAATCTGGTGGACACGCTCAGTGTGGGAATAAAGGGGAAAATATATGGATACATGAATCTTGATAAGCAAAAAGAAATTGCAGGTGAGATAGCTGCCGGAATGAAGGCAGAGATTGTATTTGATAATGTGGAAAGCAAGCCGGAAAATGTGGATAATAGGAGAGAAAACACAGATGATTTGTATAGTCTTTATGCTTATACAGATGAAATTAATGACTATGTATCAGTTGGAATGAATAAGATTAATATCAATATTGCATTCAGTTATAATGAGGATGATAATGTTACTTATGTCAATATTGGCTCGCCAATCGTAAATTACGATTATTAAATTACTATTAGCAAAAACGACAAAATGTATGATAGGAAAAGCGTAACTATGAAGATAAAATATATGTATTAAATGCTGATATACATCAATATAATAATAGTAAGCAGAATGTAAAGGAAACAAGAAAATGCTGAATTATATATGGGCATTTATGATAATTATTGGAATAATGTATTCTGTTATCACTGGAAATGTACAGGAGGTTTCGAATGGCCTTCTTGAAGCATCAAAGGATGCTGTGGCAATGTGTGTAACCATGCTCGGAATTCTCAGCTTTTGGCTGGGCATTATGGAAATCGGAAAAAAAGCAGGAATTATCAGTCAATTGACAAAAATAGTAAATCCGTTTGTGGATTTTCTGTTTCCCAAAATTCCGAAAGACCACAAGAGCAGAGAATACATAACAACAAATATCATTGCAAATATATTAGGGCTTGGATGGGCAGCGACACCGCCGGGACTAAAGGCAATGGAGGAGCTTGCGAATCTTGAAAAAGAAAGAGGAAATCCAGAGTATACAGATCAGAAAGAAACGAAATATAATAAAGACAGTGCTGGGAAAAACAAAATAGAGAAGAAAAATAATAAAATAAAAGAAAAAACAAACAACACAAGCAGTAATGATAAAAATGAAAAAATAAGGAATGCAAGTGATGAAATGTGTGCATTTCTTGTCATAAATATTTCGTCACTTCAACTGATACCTATCAATATTATTGCATACAGGAGTCAGTATGGGAGTGTCAACCCGGCAGCCATAGTAGTGCCTGCAATTGTGGCAACATTTGTGAGTACAGTAGTTGGAATTATATTTTGTAAAATTATGCAAAAAAAATCATCACCATAAGGTGATGGATATGTATCATATTATTATATAAAATCTTAGTATCGAAATTTAAAAATCGAATATGAATTAGTAAATGATAAATGCAAAATCGGGGTGACAAGATTTGAACTTGCGACCTCTTAGTCCCGAACCAAGCGCTCTACCAAGCTGAGCCACACCCCGAAAATAAAAGAAAAACGAAGCAGGTATTCATATCTGCCTAGATATTATAACATTTATTGAAGAAAAGTCAAACATTTTTTTGAGTTTTCCAATCACCGATAGACTTGCAATAAAAGAATTAATGTTATATAATATCATATAATTTGAAACAAGATTTTAAATTAAACAAATATATGCTATTTTTCAAGGAGGAAATTATAATGGCAAAAGTGACGAAAGACATTTTGATAGGCGAATTATTAGAGATAGATAATGGAGTCATTCCTATTCTTTTAAATGCAGGAATGCACTGCCTTGGCTGTCCGTCTTCACAGGGAGAGAGCCTGGAAGAAGCGGCTATGGTTCATGGTATCAATCCGGATGAGCTTGTAGCAGAGATTAATGAATATTTAGCAGATAAATAATTATTGCAAACAATAGGAAAAGGCAATAGGCTATAAACAATTCTAAAGCATTTGAAGATGCTGTTTATCTTATCGGGTAAAGAGATTCTTCAAATGCTTTTTTGTTTAAAAAATTGTATCACTATATTTGAGAAAGTTCTTCAATTGCGTTGTCTTTTATGACTATGTCACAGAATTCTGAGAAAAATAAGTTTATATGTTTATGATATTTTGCCTGTTCTCCGTATTCGCAAATGATATTACATATACGGTTAAATTCTTCCGGAGAATGATTTTTATTATTAATTAGCAGATAAAAAGCATTCTCTTTTTGGTATACGGAACTGAGACCATGATATTTATCTTTCAAAATAGATGAAAGCATAATGATATTATCAATATTGTTAAAAGAGAATGCCATAAATACCTCTTTAGGAGAAGTATCCATGCGAGGGGCATCATTCGTATTAGTATTATCAGAAATATTCACATCAGGTGCTGTTCTTGGCTGATTGGAAGCAACTCCAGCTATTGCATCTCTAAAAGAGGAAAGCAGGCCGAGTATTTCGTTTGCTTTATTTAGCTTATTCTTTTCGTCAGTTAATGACTGTGTGACAGCAGTGGTCACATCATCAGGAGTTGGTGTGAATTTTGAAAAACGCGTATCTAGCTCTTCCGGATCTTCTACTTTTGAGATTGTTATTTCTACACAGTCATCATTGAGAGGAATAGCTTCTATTTCAAGAGGGGTACTGTCGCTCTGAAATCCAAATTTCTGATATGCAACTGATTTCATTTCCTTAAATAATTCATTCGTCTTATCTGAACCATATGAAAAGTCAGAAATATCGATATTTCTGATAGTAAGATCGTTTTTGTTCAAAATACATTTAATTTTATTTTCATTGATTTTTTCTATCTTCATGTATCTCACCTTTACTCATTTTATATTCTAATGTATTAAAGCATGGTTATATATGTTTAAATATCGGTATAGCCATGTTTATATGAGTAAGTATAACTTATAATTAGCAAATATGTAAAGAAAAAACCAAAAAATATGTTAAACAATTTATGGTAAGATTATTATTCACCAGTCAAATACTACACAACTTATTATTTTTGCTGAATTGGTAAATGCAATTAATTTAGGAATACTGAAAAATAAAAAAATAACTTGAAAAATAAAAAGAGATGTTATATAATGTAAAAACGATATATAAGTGTGGCTAAGGAGGTGGATGTAAAAAGACAAGAGGGATATTTATGATTATCATAAATAATGTGAAATACACATGAGTATATATCGTTATGTTGAAGGTTTTCAAATGCATAATTTGGAAAATTTGTGGGGAGGAATAGAATGAAATGTTTCTGACGAAGGAGAAATAAATAATATATCACACACTATGCACATTATTAGGGAAGATTTTAAAACACCAAATTTTAAATAATGGAGATTTATGGCATTGAAATATTAATAATTAAGTTAGTGGGGAAAAGGTCTGGTTTGTTTTTTGGGATGTAACGTCAAGATGTCAGAAAAAACAAACCGGATCATTAATTATAGAAATTAAACGTATGAAGATTATGTTTTGCAAAAAATCAGTGAAGAGGACAATAGTGAGTAAGGATAAAGCTGCGATTCACAGGTTAGAGTGATAAATGAGGGAGTATAAATAAATTTAAAAATTGTAATGACGCTATGCATAAAAAATGATATAATAAAGTATCAACATTAAGGAGGAGAAAAGTTTGACAAAACGTACAGTACAAGGTTTATTTGCAGCTATATTAGTTATACTTGTTATTAGTGTCATTGTGGTTGGGAATATTATAGAGAAAAGAACGCCTTCTAAAAAGCATATTTCAAATGGAGAGCTTTTGGCAATATATGGATTAGGTGAAGATGATAGCGACGGACAGGCTGCTATTATCCTGCAGGATAGTCTTGTAGAGGAAAAAGCACTTGTGGATAATGGGCAGGTTTATTTGGAATACAGTTTTGTAAAGGCGAATATAGATGATAAATTTTATTGGGATAATAATGAAAATGTTCTTATATATACTACTCCGACAGATATTATTAAGGCAGATTTAGGAAGCGGAGAATATTATGTGTCAAAGACGAAGAATGAAACTGACTATACAATAGTAAAGGTAATTGGTTCAAAGACCTATATTGCAATGGAATATATTATGTTATATTCTAATGTTGAGTATTCATATTATGAGAATCCTTCGAGAGTATGCATAAAAAATGAATGGAATGTGACTGTTAATACAGCAACATTGAAAAAAGGAACAAAGATAAGAAAGTCAAAAAGTATCAAGGATGATATTATCCACAGCTGTGATAGTGATGTGGAAGTTACCATTATTGAAAAAGGTTCAAAATGGTCAGATATTATGACAGAAGATGGATTTTTTGGTTATGTGCAGAATGCATCCTTGACAAAGGAAAGTGAGAAAACACTTACAAATGATTATAAAGCACCGGAATATACCGGTATATCGCTTGGAAAAACAGTAAGTCTTGCATGGCATATGGTTACATCATCAGCGGCGAATGCGCAATTGATTGATTTGGTAACACCGGCAAAGGGACTTAATGTAATAGCACCGACATGGTATAGATTGTCAGACAGCGAAGGAAATATAGATTCTATTGCAAGTGCTGATTATGTTTCAAGAGCACATATGCTAGGATTGAATGTGTGGGCATCTGTTGATGACCAGGCAGAAGGTGTGAGTGATTCGGATATTTTTCCATACACGTCGAAGCGGGAGAGGATTATTAATCAGCTTATAGCAAGTGCGATTGAATATGATCTTGATGGCATCAGTCTTGACATAGAGTTTATCACAGCAGATATAGCAGATGATTACATTGAGTTTGTGAGAGAGCTTTCAGTTAAATGTAGGGCAAATGGAATTATTTTGTCCATATGTGATAAGATGCCGGAACCGTCAAATAGGTTCATGAATCTTAAGGCTCAGGGTGAAGTGGTCGATTATGTAATACTGATGGGATATGATGAGCATTGGGGACCGTCATCAGGAGCAGGTTCTGTGGCATCGCTTCCATGGGTGACAGCGGGAATTCAGACTGCAGTTGATGATGTGGATTCGCAAAAAGTAATTTTAGCTGTTCCATTTTACACAAGAATATGGACAGAAAATGCAGACGGTCAAGTAGTGGAATGTGTGACAGTTGATATGGATACAGCGATTGCAAATCTTGCCAGTAAGGGTGTTGAATCTGTCTGGGTTGACAATTTTGGACAGTATTATGGTGAGTATGAGACTGGTGATGGGAACGTTGTACGAATTTGGATAGAAGATACAAGGTCTATCGAAGAAAAATTAAAGCTTATCTCTGAGTATGAAATTGCTGGAATGGCAGCATGGAGACTTGGACTTGAGAATAGTGATTTGTGGAATACAATTATTAAATATACAAGTTCGTAATTGTAATTATTGATGAAGTTGATTAGATGTATCTGAGTTAGTATGAGAAATAGTCAGTATCTTGTAGTCAGTATCTTGTGTGGCATGATGATACTGGCTATTTCTTTTAGCGGACTGTGTTAGGAAACCAAAAATTGTTTTGATAAATTCAAATAACAGCATGCATTTGTTCATATTGGGCCTGTACTACATCATATGCTTATAGTAAATAGATGGTATGTATTATGATTCATGATTTTGAATAAATCATGTTGGAGAAAAAGTGAAGAAAAGAATAGAGAATTTTATGGGGATACTGATTATTTTTATTGTATTGACAGCATCGGCTTATTATAACAGATTGTTAAATTATACATGTACTTCAAAAAAAAGTAATTTTGGGGTGGAACAGAAAGAGAATGTTAGTGATTACAAAATTGATAAAAGCAATGAAAATCATGAGAATCAAAGTGATGTACATATTTTAAATGAAGGAGAATTCACTATAGTAATAGATCCGGGACATGGGGGTCTCGATCCGGGGAAAATAGGAATCAATGATGAACTCGAAAAAAATATCAATCTGGAAATTGCATTGAAATTAAAAGAGAAATTGGAAGACATGAATGTAAATGTTGTGTTGACTCGAGATGATGATACACAGTTAAGTAGCGATAATGATAAAGGTTGGAAAAAAACAGATATGAGAAACAGAGTTAAAATAATCAATGATTCAAAAGCGGATCTATGTATCAGCATTCATCAAAACAGTTACAGTTCACAGAATGTAAAGGGGGCACAGGTGTTTTATTATTCAGGTTCTGAAAATGGTAAAAAATTAGCTGAAATTATACAGGAATCATTAAAAAACAGTCTGGATGATGGAAACAAAAGGATGGAGAAGTCAAATGACAGTTATTATGTATTGCTGAAATCAGAGTGTCCGACTGTAATTGTGGAGTGTGGTTTTTTGTCAAACTGGGAGGAAGCTACCAATTTAAAAGATGATTATTATCAGGATAAAATTGCTGATGCTATTATCAATGGAATTGTCCGGTACATAAATAGTGAAGAATGACATGTGTGGTAAAGACATATATCATTATGTAATAAGAGACAGGTATGTTAAATTACACGAAATTTGTCAAAATTTGTTAATATGTGAAATAATGTAACATGACATTAATAAAGATTTAACACAATTGGCAGATAAAAAGTGATATAATACTTAGAAAATTAAAACATATATTAAGGAACAGCTATGAAAACAATATACAGAAAAGTAGATGACAACAATATAGATATAAGTGTTTTGGAAGAAGCACGTGATATATTAAGAGAAGGAAATCTGGTTGCGTTTCCTACAGAGACAGTATATGGTCTGGGAGCGAATGCTTTAGATGAGCATGCAGCAGCAAAGATATATGAATCAAAGGGAAGACCGTCTGATAATCCATTAATTGTCCATGTATGTAGCGAAGAGCAGGTCAGGCGTGTTGTAAGGAATATCCCTGATAATGCAAAAAAATTGATGGATCGATTCTGGCCGGGACCGCTTACAATCATATTTGATAAAGCGGATATTGTTCCTTTTGGTACGACAGGCGGTCTTCACACTGTGGCAGTCAGAATGCCGGACAATCAAATAGCGTTAAAGCTGATGGAAATTTCAGATATGGTGATAGCTGCACCGAGCGCAAACACATCTGGAAGACCGAGCCCAACAACTGCTATGCATGTAAAAGATGATTTAGATGGAAAGATTTCCATGATAATAGATGGTGGAGAGGTAGGAATCGGAATAGAGTCAACTATTATTGATGTGACAAGTGAAATTCCGATGATATTGAGACCGGGATACATAACAAAGCATATGCTGGAAGAAGTTGTTGGACAAGTTGAAATTGACAGTGCGATTACAGGACCAATGAAAGAAGGGGTAAAGCCGAAAGCACCGGGAATGAAATATAAGCATTATGCTCCTAAAGCGGATTTTACCATATATGAAGGAGAAAGCACTAAAGTATCCGAAAAAATCAATGCAAGGGCAGCGGAGTGCATCAAACAGGGATATAGAGTGGGTGTCATTGCAAGCGATGAAACGGTAAAGAATTATCAATTTGGTGATGTTGTATCAATCGGAAGCAGAAAAGATGAACTTAGTATCTCGAAAAAACTGTATAAAGTACTGAGAGAATTTGATGATAAAAATGTAGATTATATTTTGGGGGAAAATTTTGAAAGTGATGAGCTTGGTTACGCCATAATGAACAGGATGCTTAAAGCAGCAGGATATCAGGTTGAGAAAGTTTGAGTAGAACTGTAATTTGATGTGGAATAGAGGTTGAAGTATTATGGGTAGATATCAGAAATTAATTTTTGTGAGTATGGATGGTACTTGCAGAAGCATTTTGGCAAAAGCAATTTATGATAAAATCAATAGCCAAAACGGACTTGAAACAGAATCAAGAGGTTTGGTTGTACTTTTTAGTGAACCGGTAAATCAAAAGGCAGTAGCGATTGCAAAGAGTAAAGGGATTGATATTGATGGAGAACAATCAGAACTGTTAGTGGCAGAAGACTTTTCGGATGATACAATTGTGCTTGTGATGACTGATTTATTAAAAAAGCAGGTATATGACAAATTCGAAAATGCATTAAATGTTTATTCTATAAGGGAATTCACAGAGGAAGCGGTTGATGTGGAGACACTTTTTGGGGGAGAACTTGTCGATTACGGACTTGGATACGAATATCTTGAAAAACTTATAGAAAAGGTAAGTGAAAAAATATGTCCGCAAGAAGTGAAATAAATGATCTGTGAATAGCAACAATAAAAAAGATGATAATAAAAATTTAGTAAATATTTATTTTATTTTGCAGTTAATGATGGTATAATAATGTGAAAATGTGCAAATGAGCATGTAGCTTGGGCATATTTTCACTTTTTTTATGTGTTTTTTACATGCTCAAAAATAATATTAGGAAAGGAAAAGCTAGTATTTGCATCTGCATTTATGATAGCAGTAATATAAAATGATAGCAATTGGAAGTGACCAGGGTGGATTTGAGCTGAAGCAGGCAATTATGAAACACCTTAAGGAAAGAAATTTGGAGTTTAAGGATTATGGAAGCTATAGTGAAGAGTCTGTTGATTATCCGGAATATGGCAGGAAGGTCGCAGAAGCTGTTGCAGATGGTACATGTGACAGAGGAATTTTGATATGTGGAACAGGAATAGGGATTTCGATTGTGGCGAACAAGGTGAAAGGCATCAGGGCGGCTTTATGTACAGATTGTTTCATGGCTGAGGCAACAAGACAGCACAATGATGCGAATGTACTCGCATTAGGCGGAAGGGTTGTAGGACCGGGACTTGCACTGAAAATAGTTGATACATTCCTTGATACCGAATTTTCAAATGAAGAGAGACATATCAGAAGGATTAAGATGATAGAAGAGTAATTATTGATCGAAATCGATACATGGAGGTTTTTATGAGTGATAAGAGAAAAGATTATATTAACTGGGATGAATACTTCATGGGAATAGCCTATTTATCAGCAATGCGTTCGAAAGATCCGAATACACAGGTAGGTGCATGTATTGTAAGCAGTGAAAATAAGATAATGTCAATGGGATATAATGGATTTCCAAATGGATGTTCGGATGAGGAATTTCCATGGGGAAAGTCTGAAGATGAAATAAACAGCAAGTATCTTTATTCAACTCATGGAGAACTCAATGCAATACTGAATTATAGAGGCGGAAGCCTTGAAGGTTCTAAGATGTATGTGACATTATTTCCGTGTAATGAATGTGCTAAGGCAATTATACAAGCCGGAATCAGGAAGGTTGTTTATGATAGTGATAAATATGATGGCACATTAGCAGTGATAGCTTCAAAGCGGATGCTCAATGCAGCAGGAGTGAAGATAATCAGGTATGAACATACAGGGAGAGATATAAACATTCATCTGTAAAGTATATACAACTAAAAGAGGTTGATGAATATTAAAAAAAAATATAACAAAGAAGTATATAAAAATTTTGCACTTATCACACAGATAGGAATCAGTATGATGACACCAATATTTCTGATGCTCATGACAGGACTTTATCTGGAAAAAAAGACAGGATGGTTTTTGACTGTTCCGTGTATGATACTTGGATTTCTGGCAGGTTTTAGAAATGTATATATTTTGACTGTTAAAGCGGCAAAAAGTGGAAGAAATAAAGAGATGGAAGAAGAGAAGAGGCTTGTAGATGAAGCTATTGAAAAGTGGAATAAGGTTAAATGATACAGGAAAAGAACTGATTATTGGCGATATTATCTATTGTATTATTGGTGAGATAATCATTTTGATATTTGCAAATAGAAAATTGTATTGTTCCATTGGATTTATCATAGGATTGATGATATCAATTTTTATGATTATCAACATGACAATAGCAATGGAGCAGGCGATGTGCTTTAACGAAAGTGGTGCGGATAAGCACATCAGAAAGACAACATTGGTAAGGATGTTGATTGTATTTGCTATGCTCGTTTTGGCAGGAGTTGCAGATGTTGGAAATATTGTAGCAACTGTCGCAGGTGTCATGGCATTGAAAGTATCGGCTTATATTCAGCCGTTTACTCATATATTATTCAATAAATTGAAAGAAGGAAGGTGAGAATGTGGGAAATGGAATTGTTGGTGCTTCGTTTCATTTTATGAATACGAGTGCATTTGCGACTCTGCTTGAGACAACGTCTGATGAGCAGGAAAGCAGCGGTAGCTTTATGATTCAGCTGTTAAAGGAGTTCAAAATAGGTAATACTACATTACATATTACAACAACTCATGTCTGCCTTGCAATTGTTACAATAGTGTTGATGATATTCGCGCTGGTTGTCAATCATAAGGTAAAAACAACAAATGAAGATGAGCCGCCGGGAGTCCTACTAAACATTGCTGAGATAATTGTCGAAGCTGTGGATAACATGGTTCAGGGAATCATGGGAACAAATGCGAATAAATTTGTCAATTATATAGGGACATTATTCATGTTTGTACTGCTGTGTAATATTTCAGGTTTGTTTGGATTAAGACCACCAACAGCGGATTATGGTATCACATTACCATTAGGTGTAATCACGTTTTGCTTAATACAATATAATGGTATGAAGGTAAATAAAGTAAACCACTTTACGGATTTATTCAAACCTATATGGTTCTTATTCCCGATTAATTTAATTGGAGAGTTTGCTGTGCCATTATCGCTATCACTCCGTCTTTTCGGTAATGTAATGTCAGGTACGGTTCTGATGGGACTGATTTACGGGCTTTTAAGACCGTTTTCGGTTGCATGGCCTTCAGTGCTACATATATACTTTGATATATTCTCAGGCTGTATACAGGCATATGTTATATGTATGTTGACAATGGTTTATATTACTGACAAAATAGGAGATTAAATGATAAAAGATACATATGATATATATTAGGAAAAGGTTAGGAAGAAATATATAATATAATATTGGAAAAAAGGTTAAACAGTAAATGCGAAATTTTTGATTGAAATAATTCAAGATCAAAAAATAGTGCATGATTTATTATAAAAATTCATATGGATGTCGGTGATATTCCGACATAGAAGGAGGAAATTTTATGAATCAGGTAACAGGACAGGATTTTATTAACGCTATGTCAGCAGTAGGTGCAGGTATAGCAATGATAGCAGGTGTAGGACCTGGTATAGGTCAGGGTTATGCAGCAGGTGCGGCAGCCGCAGCAGTAGGACGCAATCCGGGAGCAAAATCAGATATTACATCTACTATGCTTTTAGGTCAGGCAGTTGCCGAAACAACAGGTCTTTATGGTTTTGCTGTAGCAATCATATTAATGTTTGTTAAGCCTTTTAAATAAAATTGCAAAGATAGAAAGGAGGCATAACCTTGTTTGGTGAACGCCTATTTGGGTTAGATGCGCAGACATTATTTGATGCAGCAGTGCTTTGTATCGACATGTTTGTTTTGTTTTTCTTTTTGTCCTATATGATGTTTAATCCTGTAAGGGATTTGCTTAACAGACGAAAGGCAAGGATTGAAAATGACAAAAAGCAGGCAGAAGAAGATAAACTAAAAGCTGCAAAGCTTAAAGAAGAATATGAGGCAAGACTGAAAGATGTAGATAAAGAAGCAGAAAATATTTTGAGTGAAACCAGACAGAAAGCTCTTAAAAACGGGGACAGAATCACAACCGAGGCAAAAGAGGAGGCGGACAGAATTATTGCACATGCCAAGTCAGAAGCTGAGCTTGAAAAGAAAAAGATTACTGACGAAGTGAAGAAAGAGATTATCGAAGTGGCAACGCTTATGGCAGGAAAGGTAGCAGCGGCTTCTGTAGATAAAAAGACACAGGAGGCACTTGTTGATGAAACATTAAGAGAGATAGGTGATAGTACATGGCTAAGCTAGTATCGAAGACATACGGTGATGCATTGTTTGAACTGGCTCTTGAAGAGGATAAATTAGATACTCTGTTTGAGGAGTCTAAGGTTGTCAAAGATGTGTTTCAGAGTAATGATGAGCTTGTGAAGCTGCTGAATCACCCTAAGATTAATAAAGAAGAGAAGATTAAGGTGATTGAAAATATTTTCGGTGGCAGGGCATCAAAGGATATTATCGGATTTTTAACCATTATAATCAAAAAAGAGAGACAGAAAGAAATAGTAAGCATTTTAGAATATTTTATTTCTGTTGTGAAAGAATACAAAAACATTGGAGTTGCATATGTTACAACAGCGTTTGAGCTTAGTGATGAAAAGAAGAAAAATATTGTTGATAAACTGATTGCAACAACGAAATATAATGAGATAGAAATGATTTATATTGTTGATGAGTCTATCATTGGAGGAATGATTATCCGTATTGGTGACAGAGTTGTTGACAGCAGTATCAGAACGAAGATTGACAAGTTGTCAAGGGAACTGATGCAGCTGCATATTTCATGATATACTGTGAAGCATATGGTAAGAATAGAAATATGCTAAGAATGTAAAACTATGAAAGTGCTGTTATTTGACGGCACTGAAACTTAAATAAAATATTTAAGAAACAAAAATTGGGCAATTATAATATTAGTATCAGTAAATATATTATATTGCCGGAAAGAAGGTAGGTTAGCTCGATGAATTTAAAACCGGAAGAAATCAGTTCTGTAATTAAAGAACAGATACAAAAATATTCCACTGAGCTTGATGTATCAAACATCGGAACAGTTATCCAGGTAGCTGACGGAATTGCCAGAATACATGGTCTTGAGAAGGCGATGCAGGGTGAGCTTCTTGAATTTCCGGGAGAGGTATACGGAATGGTACTTAATTTGGAAGAAGATAATGTAGGTGCCGTTCTTCTAGGAAATCAGAAGAATATTAACGAGGGCGATACTGTTAAATCTACAGGCAGAGTTGTTGAAGTGCCAGTTGGTGATGCAATGCTTGGTCGTGTAGTCAATGCACTTGGTCAGCCGGTAGACGGCAAAGGACCGATACATACAGAAAAGCGCAGACAGATAGAGAGAGTAGCGTCAGGTGTCATATCAAGAAAGTCGGTTGATACGCCACTTCAGACAGGTATCAAGGCAATTGATGCAATGGTTCCAATAGGAAGAGGACAGCGTGAGCTGATTATTGGCGACCGTCAGACAGGTAAGACAGCGATAGCTATCGATACAATTATTAATCAGAAAGACCAGAATGTAAAATGTATCTATGTGGCAATAGGACAGAAAGCGTCTACTGTTGCTAATATTGTGAAGACATTAGAAGAATATGGTGCAATGGACTATACAACGATTGTTGTATCTACGGCCAGTGATTTAGCACCGCTTCAATATATCGCCCCTTATTCAGGTTGTGCGATAGGTGAAGAATGGATGGAAAATGGAGAGGATGTATTAGTTGTATATGATGATTTGAGCAAACATGCAACTGCATACCGTACACTCTCACTGCTTCTTAGAAGACCGCCGGGACGTGAGGCATACCCTGGTGATGTATTCTATCTTCATTCAAGACTTCTGGAAAGAGCAGCAAGACTTTCCGATGAACTTGGAGGAGGTTCGCTTACAGCACTTCCTATCATAGAGACACAGGCAGGAGATGTTTCGGCATATATTCCGACAAATGTGATATCGATAACAGACGGGCAGATATATCTTGAAACAGAGATGTTCAACGCTGGTTTCAGACCGGCGGTCAATGCAGGTCTTTCCGTATCACGAGTAGGTGGTGCCGCACAGATTAAAGCGATTAAGAAGTTAGCAGCACCAATTCGTGTTGAGCTTGCACAGTACAGGGAACTGGCAGCTTTTTCACAATTTGGTTCAGAACTTGATGCCGATACACAAGAAAAACTGGAACAGGGTGAAAGAATCAAAGAGATGCTCAAGCAGAATCAGTACAATACCATGCCTGTACAGTACCAGGTAATTATCATATATGCGGCAACAAGAAAGCTTCTTTTAGATATACCGGTAGACCAGATACTGATATTTGAAAAGGAATTATTTGAGTTTATTGACACAAAATATCCGGAGATACCGGCAAGTATTGTGGAGACAAAAGAACTGACAGAAGAGACAGAAGAAAAATTAAAGACAGCGATTGAGAAATTTAAAGAAGATTTTAAATAGAATGTTAAAAAGAGTATCTGTTCAGATGAAGAAAAATTGATGGAACATGTTGAGCAGAGATAAAAATAGATATTGAGGTGATAAGTCATGGCGTCAATGAGAGATATTCAGAGACGTAAGGTAAGTGTGCAGAGTACAGAGCAGATTACAAAAGCTATGAAGCTTGTAGCAACGGTAAAACTGCAAAAGGCAAGGTCGCGCGCAGAACAGGCAAAACCGTATTTCGATGCGATGTACCGCACTGTTCAGTCTATCATCAAGCGTTCAGGAGATATTAACCATAAATATTTAAATTCGGATGAAGATAAAAAGAAGGCTGTCATAGTAATTACAGGTAACAGAGGGCTTGCGGGAGGTTACAACAATAATGTGACAAAACTATTGACAAAGGATGAGAATTTTTCAGCCGACAAAACAGTAGTGTATGTTATTGGAAAAAAAGGTAAAGAGACACTTGAAAGAAATGGTTATGATATAAAGAGTGACTATTCCGAGGTGGTCAATGAGCCTATGTACCGTGATGCGATGGAGATATGTGAAGAAATACTGAAGGCATTTGAGAACGGTGAATTTGGTGAATTGTATATCGCCTATACTGTATTTAAAAATACAGTAAGCCATATCCCGACAATGTTAAAGGTACTTCCGGTATCGAAAGAGGCAAGAGAAGAATTGTCTGATGAGAGTAAACTCATACTGATGAATTATGAACCGGGAGAGGAACAAGCACTTGATTTCATCATTCCAAAGTATGTCACAAGCCTGATTTATGGTGCTTTGATAGAGGCAGTTGCGAGTGAGAACGGAGCCAGAATGTCAGCGATGGATTCTGCTACAAGCAATGCTGATGAGATGATAGAAGAGCTGTCACTTTTGTATAACAGGGCAAGACAGAGCTCGATTACACAGGAATTGACAGAAATTATAGCTGGAGCTGAGGCAATCAGCTGATAGAGATATGAAATGAATAATTAGCAGTAATAGATGACAATAAGTCAGAAGAGGTAACAAGAAATTCGTATAAGAAAGGAATAAGTGCAGTATTGCAGATATGTAATCTGCATTGGTATAAAGATGGCAGAAAAGAAAGAATGCATAGGTAAAATTACCCAGATTGTCGGTGCCGTACTTGATATCAAATTCAGTGCGGGTAATCTTCCGGAAATATACGATGCCATTAAGATAGAGACAAATGGCAATGGTACACTTGTCGTGGAAGTGGCACAGCATCTTGGTGATGATACTGTCAGATGTATCGCTATGGGACCTACAGATGGACTTGTGCGTGGAATGGAAGCAGTGGCAACAGGTGCACCAATTACAGTACCTGTAGGTGAAAATACACTTGGAAGAATATTCAACGTACTCGGTAATCCTATCGATAATATTGATGCACCAAAGGATGTACAGTATCTTCCGATACACAGAAAAGCGCCTGATTTCGCTGAGCAGTCTACCAATACCGAAATATTAGAGACAGGTATCAAAGTAGTAGATTTGCTCTGTCCATATCAGAAGGGTGGAAAGATAGGTCTGTTTGGTGGTGCCGGTGTTGGAAAGACAGTATTGATACAGGAGTTAATCAGAAATATTGCTACAGAGCATGGAGGATATTCTGTATTTACCGGTGTTGGAGAGCGTACAAGAGAGGGTAATGACCTGTATTATGAGATGAAAGAATCAGGAGTTATCAACAAGACAACGATGGTATTCGGTCAGATGAATGAGCCGCCGGGAGCGAGAATGAGAGTTGGTCTTACCGGACTTACAATGGCAGAATATTTTAGAGATGAAGGCGGAAAAGATGTTCTTTTGTTCATTGATAATATTTTCCGTTTCACACAGGCAGGTTCAGAGGTTTCAGCCCTTCTTGGACGTATGCCTTCAGCTGTAGGTTACCAGCCTACCCTGCAGACAGAGATGGGTGCGCTTCAGGAGAGAATCACTTCTACAAAGAATGGTTCCATTACGTCGGTTCAGGCAGTTTATGTGCCTGCGGATGACTTAACAGATCCGGCTCCGGCGACAACATTTGCCCACCTTGATGCGACAACAGTTTTGTCAAGATCAATCGTTGAGCTTGGTATTTATCCGGCGGTAGATCCGCTTGAATCAACATCGAGAATCCTTGATCCGAAGATAGTAGGTGAGGAGCACTACAGAGTTGCGAGAGGAGTGCAGGAAATTTTGCAGAAATACAAAGAGTTACAGGATATTATTGCAATTCTTGGTATGGATGAATTGTCAGAGGCAGATAAATTAGTCGTTGCCAGAGCAAGAAAAGTGCAAAGATTCTTATCGCAGCCGTTCAATGTGGCTGTCCAGTTCACAGGTGTAGAAGGAAAATATGTACCACTCAGTGAGACAGTAAGAAGCTTTGGAGAAATCTTAGATGGCAAGCATGACGATATTCCGGAGAGCTATTTCTTAAATGCAGGCAGCATTGATGATGTATTGGAAAGATTCAAATAAGGTACTATTCATAAATCAGAGAATATTGTGATAGTAATACATAATGATTTTACATTATCATGTCGGGAGAAAGGAAGATAGTGTATGGAAGATAATTTGTTTGATTTAGAGATTATTTCGCCTGAACGTGATTTCTATGAAGGGAAGGCGGCATTTGTTGAAATGACAACTACTGAGGGCAATATAGGCGTATATAAAATGCATATTCCTGTTACCTGCATGCTGGTGCCGGGAATGGTAAAGATATATGAGGAAAGTCCAAACAGTGAGCCTAAAAAAGCCATCATACATGGAGGATTCGTGGAAATCCTAAGAAAACGTGTAAGAATTATAGCAGAGATTGCCGAATGGCCGGAAGAGATAGATATCAATAGGGCAGAAGAGGCAAGAATCAGGGCAGAGCGAAGAATAGAAGAAGGCGGTAACGGAGTTGATATTGGCAGAGCAGAAGCGGCACTTAGACGTTCACTTGCCAGAATTAATGCACTTAAATAAAATGATACCAGGGTCAAAAGGTTCATAAAAACAGATACCTGACAGGTTAAGCCAGTTGTAGTAACGCTGGCATTAAACCTATCAGGTATCTGTTTATTTATATCTTGCTATTTTAAACCTACAATGGTAAAATTGATAACATATGAATTATCATTATAGTAACTAAAAATTTGGCAGACAGAAAGGATAAACATGGATTCGAGAGTTACATTTAAAGAGATTATAGTGATGTGTCTTGTGATAACATCATTTACAGTGACAGGAATTATGATTATAAATGAAAATTACAAGATTGCTTTGATATCATTGTGTATCACCTCACTTTGCGTGCTTATCATGTTTTTGATGATTGCGTCGGCAGAGGAAGACAGAATACTTGATATGACCAATCCCAATTTAAAAAATCCCGCAAGAAAAAGGTCAAACAGCAAAAAGAAAGTATCAGGCAGCATAGATTTTTCTGTCAATAAAAATGAAAAAACGGCAGGGGCATCAGGTAATGGAAAGAGAAGAAAGAATGGTGCACAAATAAATAAGAACAGCTATGAAAATAGTTATAAGATGCAGGATATGGATGGAGATTTCTATGAATCAGTTGGAAATATGCGTGTATACAAAAGGGGAGAAAAAATAGAACTGCATAATGATGAGGAGGATGAGAATTTTGAGTAAAAAGAGTTTTATACTGTTAGCATTAATCATCAATTTAACGATATGCATCACATTATGTATCGTATTATTTACCGGAACTGCCGGAAAAATCGCAGAAAATAATATTAAAGATGAAGGCAAAGAAAACAGCGAAAATATACAAGAGAATATTCCGGATGAAAAGGAGAGCACTTCAGAGAGACCAAGTAATCAGGCAATTGTCAATATAGAGGATGCCACAATTCCGGAAGAAGAAAATAGTGATAATGCAGACAGCACTGGAGAAAATGGCAGTGAATCCATTGTTGAGATGCAGGTAGAAACTGACACAATACCATATAATTATAAAAATGATAATGAAGAAATGGCAAATGACATTGATCATCAAAGTGAAAATGCACAGACAGGTATTGTTGAGGATGAAACAGAGACAGTTGAAGTGACCGGAACACTTGCCTATCTTAGAGGCGGCTGTAATATTCGTTCTTACAGAAATGTTGCTGACAATATTATAGGTTATGCAAGTGAAGGACAGACTTACAGAATTGAACCGTCACAGTGTACAGCAAGCTGGGTTGCAATATACGTTGATGATACGACAATCGGCTATATTGCAGCGGATTTTTGTCATATTGAAAACTAGTATCATTCATTTACAACTAACTGTTTGAATTGTATATTATATGAGGAGAAGAGGGAGATGTTGCGAAAAGTAAAGGACTTTTTAGGGTGGCTGTTGATTCGTGATAAAGCTCTAAAATGGATATTGAAGACAATAGGAAGAGTAAAATGGTTAATTTATATTATCATGGTTTTACAGATTATTTCATCGGCAGTAGGGATAGGGATGACATGGTTCTTTAAAGAAATGATAGATGGTGCTGTGACAGGAAACAGACATAAATTCCTGATATACGCAGGCTGTCTGATTGGTGTCATCATTGTCTGGGCTGTTGTGGGAGCGGCGAACCGGTATTTGAAAGAATACGGAAAAGGGGCAGCTGAAAACAGATTAAAGGAAAAGCTGTTCTTAAATATTTTGGAAAAAGAATATGCATCTGTTACATCAGTTCATTCAGGAGAATGGATGAGCCGGCTTACAACAGATGCGGAGCTTGTGGCAGATGGGATAATGTCAATTATTCCGGAGGTTGTGGGGATGATCATAAAACTTATTGGTGCGGTAATTATGATTATCATACTCCTTCCACAGATTTCAGCCGGTATCATAGCATGCGGAATTACATTATGCAGTATGACATATCTGTTTAGAAAGAGAATAAAGGAACTTCATAAAAAGCAGAGAGAAACGGATGGAAATGTCAGAGTATATATGCTCGACAGGCTTACAAATCTGTTGATTGTTCATTCTTTTGCGAAAGAAAAGAGTATTGGAAACGAATCTGAAAAACATCTGAAAGATTACCTTTCGATAAGAATGAGAAAAAGTAATTTTTCAAACGTATGCAACACAGGATTTGCAGTGCTGATGAACAGTGCCTATATAGGAGGCGGAATCTATTGTGGGTATCAGATTCTGAATCAGAGGATGACCTATGGAACATTGTTTGCGGTTGTTCAGCTTGTGGGACAGATTCAGTCACCATTTGCCAATATTTCAGGTTATCTTCCAAAATATTATGCGATGCTTGCAAGTGCAGAGAGGCTGATGGAATCAGAAGAATGGAATACAGTATATGATGACACTGTATTGTCTGATAAAGAAACTAATGAATTTTATACAAAACAGTTTAAAGGAATCAAACTTAAAAATGCAACATTTTCTTATAAGGATAACAATGAAAATGTAATCGAAAATATGTCGTTGAATATTGAAAAAGGTGAATATGTGGCAATTACGGGTACTTCCGGCTGTGGGAAGAGTACGATGTTAAAACTGATGATGAATCTATACCCGCTTGATAAAGGAGAATGTGTTCTTGACACAATTGATGGAGAAGTGGAGATGACAGCTGCATACAGAAGTATTTTTGCATATGTTCCACAGGGAAATCAGCTTATGCAGGGAAGTATCAGAGAGATTATTGCGTTCTCAAATGAAGAGAAAATGAAAGATACAAAAGGGATACAAAAAGCATTAGAGATAGCATGTGCAAAAGAGTTTGTGATGAAACTGCAAGCTGGAATTGATGCGATGCTCGGCGAAGGGGGAAGAGGACTTTCAGAAGGGCAGATGCAGAGAATCGCAATTGCAAGGGCGGTATATTCTGGAAATCCGGTACTGTTGTTTGATGAGGCGACAAGCTCTCTCGATGAACAGACAGAGAAAAAAGTGCTTCATAATATAAGAAAAATGACAGATAAGACGGTTGTGATTGTAACTCATAGAATGTCTGTTCTTGACATATGCAATAGAGAAGTACATATGTCATCAAAAGGAATCAGGGTCAATGAAATAGAATAATCAAAGAAATACATTGTGCAGAGGTGTAAAATGAATAAAAATGAAGCGTTAATTTATTTGATTTCATGTAGTATGAATGAGATACAGCCTGATGAAGAAATCATTAGTGATATTGATATTGCAGCAGTTATCAAGTATGCACAGTCTCATTCAACAGGAGTTGCAGCTGCAGCAGCATTAAAGAATTCAAAACCATTTCAGGAAGAGAAAATGGATAAAGAGTCTGTTAAACTGATTCATTCAGTGATTCATTCTGCCATGTACAGATATATTTTGTTTGATGAGGAGAGAAGAAAAGTAGTCGCCTTTATGGAAGATCACAAAATAAAATATATGCCGTTAAAGGGGATATTACTTAAAGAACTTTATCCGACCTTTGGTATGAGAGAAATGGCAGATAATGATATCTTCTATGACAAGAAATACCAGAATGAATTGTGCAGTTTTTTTGAAAAAGAAGGATATACGGTAAGCAGTGTTGGTAAGTCAATTCATGATGTGTATACGAAAAAGCCATTCTTTAATTTCGAGATGCATACAGAATTATTTTCAAAATACATCAATGAAAAAGTGGCAGAGTATTACAGTGAACTTTTTACAAAGCTTGAAAAAGATGATGACAGCCGGTACGGATATCATTTTTCGAAAGAGGACTTCTATGTTTATATGATAATTCATTCCTATAAGCATTTTAAAGTAAAAGGAACCGGTATCAGGAGTCTTATGGATATCTATATTTACAATAAGACATATAGAGAAGCACTTGACAGAGCATATATAGAACATGAGCTAAGCCGGTTTAAGATGTCAGGCTATGAGAAAAAAATGAGAAATCTGGCATATATGGTATTGGAAAATCCGGACACGTGCCTTAGCAATATAGAGATTATGAGTGATAAAGATAAAAAAATACTTGAGTATATATTGGGTTCCGGAACATATGGAAATTATAAAAATAAAGTTGATAATGATATAAGAAATTATCAAAAGAAACAAAATAATCAATCAAGAAACAGTTTAAGAATGAAAGCAGGATATTTTTTATCTAAAGTATTTCCTAAAATGGAATTTTATGAACATCATTATCCAATAGCGTATAAGATCAAGATATTGATTCCGTTTGTGATGATAGGGAGGATTTTCAGAATTATTTTGTTTGACAGACAAAAGCTTATCGTTGAATGCAAAGAGATTCATAGGAATTTTAAATAGAGTATTATGTCAGGAGAGTAATAGAAAATAAGAAAATAAGCAGGAAAAATAATAGGAATATTTTTTAGTGGTGTGCATACATTATTATAAGCATATGTAAATGGCAGGAAATGAATATGAGTTTTTCTAAAAGAATTGAAAATGCCATAACCAGAAAGACAAATGATAAAATAATATTAATGATTCTGTTGATATGTATGTGTATTGTAATGTGTGGAATTTTTTGCTCATGCAGTATTACAGGTGCTTCAAAAGAAAATGAGAGTGATAAAGAAGATGTAGAGTTTGATATTGTATCGGATGAAAAATTGCCGTCAGAGCTGAAGGAAATTATTAATGAACGAAAAGAAAAATTGTTTAAGACGACATTTGAGGATGGTGGCGATTTATATATTGTTGTCGGATATGGAAAACAGCCAACAGGAGGATACAGTATCAAAGTGAATGAACTTTATGAAACAAATAATGGATTATACATAAAAACAGAATTTATGGGACCTTCCAAAAGTGAGACAGTTACACAGGCAGTTTCGTATCCATATATTGTTGTTAAGACAAAATATTCAGATAAGCCGGTGGTATTCGGGTAGTAAGTCACTATACAGATAAAGTGATATTTCGAATTGCTTCGCACAATGTGCTCTCGCAATCCTAAAAACATTCAAAATTTGCCCTATACGGGCTACTTTTAAGTAAAAAATGTAATAGCAAAAATATAGAAGAAATCGAGGGGTAAAGACATGTCGTTAATAAAGAAAAATATTCATATGAATAATATCAGAGGGAAAATAGTCAGCCAGATTACGCTTGATGATGATATCAATGTGCCTGACAGACTTCCCGATATCAGCAATAAGATAACAGAAAAAGGTAATATTATCGTGGATATGGTAAAGGCAACGCAGAATAAGATATCCGTCAAGGGAAAGCTTCAGTTTAAGATGATGTATAAGGCAGCATCTAGTGATGTTCAAATACATAAATTAGATGGAATGATTAATTTTGATGAAGTCATCAACATGGATGGGATAGAAGACGGAGATACAATAAGTGTTGACCTTGTGATAGATGATTTGTCTGTAAGTGTTATCAATTCAAGAAAATTCAGTGTCAAAGCAGTGGTAACAGTGGTTGCACTTGCGGAAAATATCAGTGATGAAGAATTTGCGGTTGAGATTGATGATGACAGCATAGAATACATCAAAGATTCGATTGAGCTGACGCAGATAGCAATCAAGAAGAAAGATTTGTTAAGAATTCGTGAGGAGATTAATCTTATTGCTGGGAAGTTAAATATCAATGAAATTATTTGGAGTTCGGCAAACTTATCATCAAGTAATGTAAAACTGATGGAAGACAGGATAGCAGTGAATGGTGAGATATCTGTATTTGTTCTGTATTCGTCAGAAGAGGGACCGCTTCAGTGGACAAATGCGACAGTTCCGTTTAACGGAGTGATAGAGGTTCCAGGCTGCAGTGAAGATTTGATACCAAATATTGAACTGAAACTGATGAGTTCTGAAATTGAGGCAAAGCCTGACTATGATGGTGAACAGAGGGTATTATCAATGGATGGAATAGTGACAGTTGACATCAAGCTGTATGAGGAGCAGCAGTTTGATATTGTCCGAGATGCCTATTCCAGGAAAAAGGATCTGCAGCTTAATACAAAGGAGACAGATTATGAGAATTTGCTAATGAAAAATGTGACAAAATGCAAGGTTTCAGAAAAAATAACAACAGATAATATCGATGATACACATATACTGCAGATATGCAGCTGTGATGGAGATGTAAAAGTAGATGAGACAATTATCACAGAAGATGGAATCGATGTGGAAGGTGTCCTTGATGTATCTATTCTTTATATTTGCTCTGATGATGCGAATCCCTTGTGCTGCATGAGAGGAAGTATTCCATTTTCACAAAAAATCGAGGTCAACGGAATTAAGGATAATAGTGTGTATGGAATACGTGCAGTTCCGGAACAAATATCTACCAATATGTCCGGTACTGATGAGATAGAGGTAAAGGCGAGTCTTATGCTGGACTGTATTGTGTTCGATAAGTTAAAAAGAGCAGTGATTACTGATATAGAAGAAAGTGATTATGATATGGAGAAGATTAGCAATATGCCGGGGATTGTGGGATATGTGTGCAAAGATGGTGATACATTGTGGAGTATTGCAAAAATGTTCTACACTACTGTGGATTGTTTGACAGAGGTCAATGATTTAAAGGGAGATGTCGAACCCGGACAGATGATTGTTGTGGTGAAGAAGATGTAGGGAAAGAATGGAAAAACTGTAAGAAAATACAAGGAAAGATAAAAGACTGTAAGAAAATGCGAGAAAGATAGAAAGACTGTAAGAAAATGAAAATACAGAGAAAGATGAAAAGACTGTAAGAAATATATAATGAAACATAAAGAATACAAGAGGGTAACGGAAGAATACAGGGCGATAAATCATGAACCGGCATTTGGTGATTTTGTAAGGTATAAAAAGCATTGTGTAAAATGGCATATACAACATGGGAGTGTGAGGTATATGCCATTTTGATTTTAATATAATCATCTCAATTAGTCTAATTATGATTATATTATTTTAGCAGATTCTTCCGTGGGAGCCCGATTCAAAATTCAAATAGTTACAATTTATAGTTTTAACTGTTTCATCTTATACAATTTTATTATCCTCTATAAGAAAAATAAATATCAGCCAATATGACAGCAGTTTCCCGCTCATCTTCATTGCCTCTCCATCCACAGATAAATCTTACCACTGCATCACAAGGTGCGTATCCTTTTTCTATATATTTTTTAACTTCACCATAGCCTTTTGCTGATAGCTGCAAAACAGGCTGTAATCCGTTTGGGGTCTGAATCAATAATCTGTTTTTTTGAACAGACAAATGTGTGCCACTTCTGATTCGCATTTGCCCGATTAGCTTTTGTTTATCCTTGAAATAGTCAAGATATACATCTCTATGAGAAAGCTGTAAAACCAGTTCAGAAGCCGGATGATAAGCAGACATATCTGTCGGTTTTGATGAGGCAGCATCCAAAAATTTATCCAGAATATCACCATTATAATGAATATGAAGAAATTTTTTTGCGCGTGTCATTCCTACATAAACATTTCTCTTGCTTTTATTTGTGTCAAGTCTGACATTATGAAGCAACATAAAAACATTATCAAATTCTCGTCCTTTTGATTTGTGTATAGTGGATATCGTTATAATGCCCTGTTCATTTTTATAAAAATCTTCTATTTTGGACTCATGAAGAAACATTTCAAAATCTGTACGGTATTTTCTTTCATTTGCCATTTCAAACGTGTTTAGTATATCAAGGATAATGGGAAGACAGGCGCTTTTGATGTATTGCTTTTGCAGGGCAATCAGTGCGTCATTCCATTGTTTTGTACTGATGACAGGGGAAGGATTACCTGTATTCAGCTGATTTAGAAAATATCGTATTTCTGCAATATCATAAATGTCAAATCCGTCAATCGACTGTATCAGTTTTGCAGGAATGTTTTTCTGCTTCAAAATACATAATATTTTCAGTGCATCTTCATTGGTATTGGTAAGCACGCAGGTAGTGCCGCCAAGATGAAGGGAGAGAATATCATTGACAACAGCACATTCCAAATTGCTACCACAGTGTTTGATAAGTTTCACTTCTCCTAAATAAGAAGAATCAGCCGTAATATCAATATCTTTCATTCTTGAAGAAATTCCCCTTACAAATCGGTTCGAAAAGGATACAATATTTTGATAACTTCTGTAATTTTTAGTAAGAGAATACTGGTGTGCGCCATACGTGGTTATCAATGATTTCATATACTTTGAATCAGAACCGCGAAATTCGTAGATATTCTGGTCATCATCACCGACAGCAATCACACGCATATCATCATTTCTCTCCATGAGAGCCTCAACCAGACGAAATTCATGGCAGTCCATATCCTGTGCTTCATCTATTACAAGCACTGTTTTTGTTATCTTGCCTAAATCGACATCTCCTTCTCTAAGAAGTCTGCCTGCATCTTCCACGATATTACCGGCATTTTCAAGATTACCTATTTTCCCAAGAAGGTCAAAACAGTAGGAGTGGAATGTCTTTATCTCTACATAGTAAGCGGCATTACCTATCAGTTCCTTCAAACGCTGTTGAAATTCCAATACGGCAGCTCTTGAAAATGTCAGCATTAATAATTGTTCGTGTTTCACATCTTCCAAAAGCAGCAGAGATGCGAGTTTATGTACCAATACTCTTGTTTTTCCACTTCCGGGACCGGCAGCGACAACAATATATTTTGAAGAATTATCCTGAATGATTTCAAACTGCCTTGGGGAAAGTGTATCAAAAAGCTGTCTGTATTTCTCCGGTGTAATATTACGTTCAATCTCGGCAGACCGCTCGCCCGAAAAATAATGTGCTAAGAATTCTTTATAGTCCATCTGGAAATAGTCATTCACAAATTGCAGCGCCTCTGCGTAGTTTCGAACCATCATATTGGCATATTCGCCTACAATATGTATCTGCTGTATCTTCTGCTGATAAAATTCATTGAGCTGTTTGTAGTCTTCCAGTTTGTAGCGGATCTTATTATCTAATATCAGTCGTTGAATACGCATACCACTGTACAGTACAAGAAATCCGCCTTCCAGTTTGAGCGAACCGATTTTGGAAAGAAAAAGCAGAGATTCCTCGATGTCATATTCTGAAATTTCAGAAGAATGATGCTTCGTTATATTGATTTCTTTATTTTTATTCTTATTGTATGCCTGATATGCATTCATCAGTTCCAAGACGGAAAATTCAACCAGTACCTCATCTTTTGTTCCAGAATTGATACCACTGTGTTCAAAAAGATAATGAATGATAAAATCAGATACTTTATAGCTTTTCTGTCGTCTTTTTTTGATCATTTCGATGCCCAATTTTGGACCAATAGTCACTCTGTTCGTGGCAGAATCCTGTTCTTTTGTGATATAACTGCGTATACTCCAATAATAAAACAGGGTCTTGATTGCATTGACGGAACTGGAACGAATGCCGGCAGCAAGCGCAGATTCATTGAGTTCTTTATAATTCATGCAAAGGCTTTCTTCGTTAATCGTATCAAGTAGAAAGGTTTCGAGTGACTGAAATTTGTGAAGAACATTTAATGATTTATTGGTGGTATTTGTTTTCTGGATATAGGCAGTCAAATCTTTTGCATCAGCAAGAATGCCGGCTTCCCGCATTTGCTGAACAGAATGTATCACATTCGCTTTTTCAATACCAAGCCTGTCAGCCAAATAATCAACTCTTGATTCGGCATCAGCATTGCCGGCATCAGAAATACTCTTGCTGGAGATAAGTGAGCGGATAATTCTCTTCGCTATTGTACGCTCTTCTTCATTTTGAAATTTGAATGAACTGTCTATCTTTTTGGCTGCCTCTGTCATATTTTTGACAAGAATACTTGATGCATATACTTTTGGAACATTTTTTCCACGTTTGAGATAGCCGGCATTTTCAAGTGCCTGTATCGCTGTTTTGACTCTTGTCTCAATATCTGACACACTTTCATCCCATCCTGCCTGCCTTGCCACTTCTAATGGAGAACAGCATACAAAAGGGCGGATTTTTGTAAGATCTTTTATCGCCTTCCAAACCTGCTGGATTTCGCTGATACTGAGCTTTGTCTGGTTCAAAAGCAGAAAATGTTTGTCCAAATCGTTATCATTAAATAGTACATAACATTCAGCCTGCAAGGATTCGTCTCTTCCGGCGCGCCCTGCCTCTTGTACATAATTTTCAAGGGAATCAGAGATATCATAGTGTACAACAAGTTTTACATTTGATTTGTCAACACCCATGCCAAAAGCTGAAGTGGCAACGATTACCTGTATTTCATCATTGATAAATGCCTCCTGATTTTGCTGTTTTTCGCTACTTTCCATCTTTCCGTTGAATGCTTCCGCCGAAAACCCGTCATTTGTCAATTTTTCAGCAAGCATGATTGTTCTCTTTGTTCTTGATACATAAACGATGGTTGGACATTGTTTCTGCTCTATCAATGAACGGAGTGTTTCATATTTTTCTTCATCTGTTTCTTTATACAATACTTCATAGCGCAGATTGGTTCTGGAAGCATTGGTGGCAAATAGTTCAAGCTCAATATTAAGTTTGTTTTTGAAATATTCTTTGATATCGCTGATGACCTTCTGCTTGGCAGTGGCAGTAAAGCAGGAGACAGGTATTTTACAGCCATGTCCCTTTTTCTCCTGCAATTCTCTGATAAAATCGCCAATATACAGATAATCTACACGAAAGTCCTGTCCCCACGCAGAGAAACAGTGTGCTTCATCAATGACAAAACGGTCGATATGGCGTGATAAAAACAGTCTCTCGATTGTGACAGAACGCAGTGATTCCGGGGAGATATAGAGAATTGAGGCAATACCTGATTCTACTCGTTCAATAGCCTCTGCTCTTTCAATAGGACTTAATAATCCGTTGATTGTAACGGCATCAGCAATTCCTCTTTTTTCAAGGTTATCCACCTGGTCTTTCATCAGTGATTGAAGAGGAGAGATGACAACTGTCAAAGCTCTTTGTGTTTCGCCTGACATCAATGCAGGTATTTGAAATGTGAGCGATTTGCCGCCTCCTGTAGGAAATATCGCAAGCAGAGATTTGTGTTCGACAGCCGCTTTTACGGCATTTTCCTGCAAAGGTTCACCATTATAGGTACGAAAGGAAGGGTAGCCAAAGTATTTGCTGAGGTAGTCTGCCGGATTCAGTTTTGTCTTGCAATAGGCACATTCATGGCAGGAAGTATTCTTAAGTGTGCGAAGTATGGTATCGACTTTGGGATAGGTCATTAATACCCATCTTGGAATCAGGGAATGCTTTTCTGTAGCAGAAATCAAGGCAATACAGTATGCAAGTTCAATAGGAGACTGTGAAATAAGGTCTGCTAAGGGGGCATTTTCACAGATAGCACCGGAAAATCTAGACAGTATCACTGATGGCAGTGTAGCTGCATCTGGAATGAATGTTTCGCCAAGATAATGAAAAAATCCTGAAAAATATGGGCTGTTTTTTAGCAACATGTAGTAAATCTTTTTCAAGTCATCATCAAGTTCAGAAAAAGCATTTACTTCATCATAAAAAAGAGTCATTGCTTTTAGTGCATCATTCAAAGGGTTATTCAGTTCATCGGTCTGCAGCTTATCATCTTTTAGTAAAGCATGATAAGGCTTGTTGGGGAACATAAGCGGAGAAAGATAGAGAGTGTCAATCAGCCTTGCACAGGAAGGAATTTGAATATATTTTGAATCATGATTGATGATATTATGACCACAGAGGTAGTCTGAACCCGAAATAAACTGATGGAACTCATAAGCGGAACCTGTATGAATCTTTTGATTATTTTCATTCACTGATCCATAATCGAGAACTTTGTTGTCTGCCTGACTGACTTCAGTGTCGATAAAGCTTATATGTTTCATGAGTTTGCTCCTTAATGTTTTTTAGTTATTTTATCACAAAAAAGTATTACTATATTTTTAACACAAATGTCATGGAAAATCAATATATTGACAGGATTTTATGGATGTAGAATAACAGTAAAGTTATTATTCAAAGTTATACTCCATCTGTACTAATACTTTCATTATTAGCAGTAGTTTCAGGAGCAGCAGCAACGGTAACAGGTGGATTGGTGACAGCAATTCCGGTAGTAGGTACAGCAATCGCAGAAGGGACAACAGCAATTGAATTGGCAGCGGCGGTTGTGTTTACACACAGGAAGATGCTTATTAATCCTGCTGATTACTGATTCCTGTGAACAGAAACTATCAGAAAGCATAAAAGATAATCAGATGATGCATGCGAAGCGGACATAATCATAATTTACTTTGTATGAATTAGACAAAAAAATAAAAAATACACATATTTTATTGATAAAACATACAAAAAAACATATAATTGTAGATATGAGCTTAAACAGCCTGTGGCTGATGAAAGGGATGATGAAAAAGCACATTGCGGAGCAGATGAAGGATGAGTATACAACTTGTGTCGTGCTCCTTCATGATGTCGTTGAAGACACTGATGTCACCATTGAAGCATTGGAGAAGGAATTTCCAAAAGAAGTGACAGAGGCTGTGAGGATCATGACACATAATAATAATGAAAGCTACGAAAATTATGTCCGGAAAATCAAGGATAATAATATCGCCAAAGCAGTAAAATTAGGTGATTTGGCACACAATATGGATGAGACAAGATTAGCAGGAAATGAAAAAGTATCAAACGAACAGATTGAAAAGTGGAGAAAAAAATATAAGATGACACTGGAAATATTGAGTGATTAGTATAGTATAAATTGAGTTTTCACTAGAAAAATTTCTATCATTTCAGCTAAAAACAGTTGAAATGATATTGTTTTTTAGGTTTTTATATTGTACAATGTATACAAAATACAAATAAAGTTCAAAATGGGTGTGTAAACAGAGGGTTAGAAATGACGGTCAATTGATTGTCAATTCTAGATAGATGTACGGTGACTCTCTGGAGAAAGAAGAGGGAGAATATGTAGTATACAATAACAAAAAGGATGAAAGGACAAGCAGGTATATGGAAAAAGACAAAATGTTTCTAAAAGCATATGGCAAGATTAATCTTGCACTGGATGTTTTGCGGAAAAGAGAAGATGGTTACCATGATGTACGAATGGTGATGCAGACAGTTGGAATCTATGATGGGATAGAGATAGAGAAAACAGATACGGGAGAGATAGAGATAGAGACAAACATATTTTTCCTGCCAACAAATGAGAATAATATTGTTTACAAAGCAGTGAAGATGCTTTTTGATGAATTTCATATCAAGTCGGGAGTTCGTATTTATCTGAAGAAATTCATTCCGGTAGCAGCGGGCATGGCAGGAGGAAGTTCTGATGCGGCCAGCGTTCTATTTGGAATCAATAAAATGTTTCAACTTGGATTAAGTATGAGAGAGCTGATGGAGCGAGGGGTTAAATTAGGAGCAGATGTGCCATATTGTTTAATGAGAGGAACAGCACTTTCGGAAGGAATCGGTGAAAAATTGCAAAGACTGCCTGATATGATACAATGCAGTGTATTGATTGCAAAACCGCCTATCAGTGTATCTACGAAATTTGTCTATGAGAATCTGAAATTGGATGAGGTGGAGAATCATCCGGATATTGATGGAATGATTAAAGCAATATCAACGGGAAATCTGGATGGGGTAGCATCAAAACTGGGAAATGTTTTAGAAAATGTCACAGTGAAAGAATATCCTCAGATTCAGGACATCAAAAACGCAATGATTGAACAGAATGCCATTAATTCACTTATGAGTGGAAGCGGTCCTACTGTATTTGGGCTTTTCAAAACAGAGAAAGAGGCATATGAGGCGAAGGAGGCAATCAAGCAGTCAGGACTTGCAAAACAGGTCTATGTGACAGATATGTTTTTACCGGGAAGAAAAAATGAGGGGAGGTATTCAAACACATGAAAGATTTGAAATTAATTATCGATAACTATCTTCCGCTTAGAGATGTTGTGTTCATTACACTTAGAGAGGCAATCCTGAAAGGTGAAATCGAACCGGGAGAGCGACTGATGGAGATATCACTTGCAGAAAAACTTGGCGTTTCAAGAACGCCGATACGTGAGGCAATCAGGAAACTGGAACTGGAAGGTCTGGTCATAATGACACCCAGAAAAGGTGCTGTCGTTGCGGAAATTACATTGAAAGATTTGAGAGATGTGCTGGAAGTTAGAAAGAATCTTGAGAAAATGGCAGTGGAACTGGCATGTGAAAAAGCGACAGCAGAAGAAATCATGGAATTAAAAAAATTACATCAGGAATTCATAGATACCATGTCAAATCCTGAACTGACAGAGCTTGCAGAGGCAGATGTCAGATTCCATGATGCAATTTACAAGATTACAGATAACAAACGTCTGATTCAGATACTCAACAATCTTCGTGAGCAGATGTACAGATACAGACTTGAATATATTAAAGATGAAAAACAGAGAAGCCTTCTCGTTGATGAACATGCACAGATTATACAGGCAATAGAAAATAAGGACATCACAAAGGCGAAAGAATTTAGTGAAAAGCACATTAACAATCAAGAGAAAACTATTGCGGCAAAGCTGACTTCTGAAAAATAGAGAATGGTAAATAGTTGCAAATAGTCAGGAGATAATAAAGTAGTACCATCGAATGTTAAACACAATACCATATTGAATATTAAAGAAAAAATTGCACACCCTAAATGCTGTAAAACATAATAGTTAAAAATTATGACTTGGCATGGAGGGTGTGCAATGCCTTTAACAGGAACTTTTAGCGAAAATGTCAACAAATTTAATCAAATATTTGAAAAATGTGCCGATATTACAAAACTGGATGTGGAGCTTAATTACCTCGATAATGCAAAAGGCAGGATTTATTTTGTGAACGAGGCAGTGAATAGTGTCACAATCAGAAAAGTCATGTGGGGACTTACAGACGTAGAAGAAATAGATACTATAGAGGGCGTATTGCAGGCTGTTTTGAGCGGAAACGCAGTACTTTTGCTGGAGGATAAAAACGAAAGATTCACTGTTGTGAATAATATCAATAAAGGAAATGCAAATAGTGAGGATAGAGCAGAATCAGAAAACAAATTACCATGTATCGCATTCAAAATCAGAGGTGTCGGTTATCCTGAAATCAGCATTTCTGAGGCAAAAGACGAACAGGTAATGCGTGGTTCAAACGAGGGCTTCAACGTTTCGTACAAGACAAATGAAGTTCTTGTAAGAAAAAGAATACGAAGTGCAGACCTTAAAATAGAGGAAATGCAGCTTGGAGAGAGAACGGATACAGGTGTGGCAATTCTTTATATGGAAGGAATCGTCAGAAAAGAAGTATTAAACGAGGTGAAAAAGCGTCTTCATACTTTTACAATAGACGGATTTATGGATAGCGGGGTGGTAGAACAGCTGACAGATGGTGCACAGTGGTCGCCGTTTCCACAGTATATGACAACCACAAGACCGGACAGAACGGCACAGTTTCTGCTTGATGGTCATGTTGCGATATTGGTAGACAATTCTCCGGTTGCATTGATACTTCCGGTCAACATGGGAGTATTTATGAAAGCAGCAGATGATTATTATGAGAGATGGGGGATTGTGACATTTGAGAGAATCATCAGATATATTGCAATGTTTTTTTCAGTATCACTTCCGGCATTATACATTTCCGTTATCAACTTTCATCCGGAAATACTGCCTGACAACCTGATACATGTATTTATAGAAGCAAGGCGTGATATCCCATATCCTGTGTTTGTCGAAGTATTGGTAATGGAGATTGCGTTTGAGCTGATAAGAGAGGCAGGAATAAGAGTACCGGGAGCGATGGGAAATGCCATTGGAGTTGTGGGAGGTCTGATTGTCGGTTCGGCAGCAGTTGAGGCATCACTTGCAAGTCCGATTATTGTCATTATAGTAGCGCTTACGGCAATGTGCTCATTTACCATTCCCAATACAGAGTTTTCAACGGCATTGAGAATTATCAAATACTTTCTCATGGTACTTGCACAGATTTATGGAATATTCGGATATATTTCAGGAATTCTCCTTATTATGCTGCATTTAAGCGGACTGAAAAGTTATGGATTTCCATATCTCGGACCGGTGGCAGCGGCAGAAATAAATGAAAATGAAGATATGAAAGATTTTATTGTAAGAATGCCATATCGGTATCTGAAAAAACGACCGGTATTTGCAAGGGAAAAAAATAGAACAAAACTGAAATTAAAGAATTGAGGTAGTAGGCAAAATACGGAAAATGGTAATGCAAAAAGCCGATGAAAGAGAACAAAAAGGTACAATTAAAAGATAAAGAAATATAAAAATTGCCAAAAAATAGGGGGAAGAGTATCATGATTTTCAATAATGAAAAGATATCAGCAAGGCAGTTATATTGTTTGATAGTAGTCAGTACTGTCGGTATTACATGTCTTTTAAGTACGGACATAAGCATAAGATACGCAGGAAATAAAGGTTTGTTATGTATACTCTTTGCCTCTGTGTTAACCATGTTATACGGCATTATCATAATTGCAATATGCTCAAAAACAGAATGGAATTACAAAAAATTCGCAGACCTTCATCTGAACAGTTTTTTGAGAAACCTGATATATATCCTGTTTTTCCTGAAATATCTCATCATGCTAACTCTGACAGTGGCAGTGATGTTAAGATTTCTTCGCAGGGAAATATTAAAAGATGTAGGAACCGGAATAATATTTATTGCAGTGATTCTGATGATTTTATATTCTGTGCAGCAAAACATCGAGGCAAGGGGAAGACTTGCAGAGTGCATGGTTTATTTTGTTCTGATACCGGTAATTTTGCTTGCAATTATAGGCATATGTGGTGTTAAAATACAATTTATATTTTCAGATGTATCTGTGAAAAATATGCAAAAAACATTATTTTCCAGTCTCATATCAAAAGGAATATCTGAACAAATAGCGGCAGTTCCGGCTGGAATAGTTTATGGAACAGTCATCTTATTTTTTGCTTTTTCACCTGTCGAGATGATACTGTTTATGTCAGATAAGATTACCACATACCATGATTCAAAGAAAATAGGTGAAAATTCAAAAGTAAAAAAGGCAATTCTGTCAGCACTGACTACTGTAGCAGCTTTTAATATCATTTATTATATCATCATTACAGGAAATTTAAGTACCACACTTGTGTATCACAATCAGGATTCGCTGATACGTTTTGCAAAAAATATGAAACTTCCCTATCTGATGTTTGAAAATCAAGGGGGACTGTTTATTATATTTTTTATTATCAGTATATATTTTGCCATTTTCAGCCTGACATATCATATAACAAAACTTGTAAAATTAATATTTCGATTTGGCGTAAATTCGCAAAAAAAACAAAAGAGAAAGAGAGCCTGTGCTGTAATTTTTGCCTTATTCATTTTTTGTGGAGTAAATTTTGCCACATATCATTATGAGTATTTTCGGGATATTAGGATGAAAAAAGAAAACAGGGTGGAAATTGAATATAGAAAATATGCTGATTGTATGCTGATAGATTATGATAAAACAAAAGGAATGTATCAGATTCTGCTCTCTTTCAGGGGAGATGGAGGACTTAACAAATTCATAATATACGAAATAGAGAGTCTTGATAAAATTAAGAAGGTAAGTGCACAGTCTTCAAACAGAAAGCTTGATTTTTCACATGTGCAGGTAGTTATTGTAAATGATAAAATAGTGAGAGATAAAATGTTGAGGATTGAAAATGATAAAAAACTAAATGACAAAATAATAGATAATGAACCGGAAAATAACAGGGAAGTATATGATGATATCATCAAATATATCGAAGATGAAAATGAGCTTTCAGATAATTTAAATGTGTGTGTAACCAGTCAGTCGGTAGAAGAGTTTGCCGAAAATGCGATGGAACTGACATCACAGCCGGGGATATATATCAGCAAAATTATTGAAAATAATATGCGGAATGCAGGGACAAAATTTCTGAAACTGGATCAGGCACAATATGGACTGCCTGGACATTGTGAATTGTCAGTATTTAATGCGGACAGTGGAAAAATCAAGTATGAGGGAAGAATTAGCTTATATAATTGAGATAAATGGAGCCTGACAGATAACAAGTCTGACAGATAACAAGCTTGACAGATAAAGTCTGACAGATAACAAGCTTGACAGATAAAGTCTGACAGTTAACAAGTCTTGACAGATAACAAGCCGGCAGATTAATCTGCCAGCTTATTTAAAAATTTCAGATATTTAAAGCGGTATACCACTTTGCTGTCTTTTGAAATGGCATTAAATTCTTCAGTAGATAGAGTTTCACGTAACATATCTTCAGAGTCTCCATCAATAACACCATGTGAAATATCTATAAAGCATAAAGGAGGATATAAAACACACCACCAGTTTTTCCCCTTTGCGTTTCCAATTTTAATTTCAAATGCTCTGTAGATTCCCGGTGGAAAAGTGTAGTTCCCATATATTTTGGTTGGAAAATAAGTATTTGAAAGCTCAATTGATACAGGGTAATCATAACCATTTTCAGCGATGACAGACAATGCGATTTTTTTGATATTTTCACTTTCATTTACCAAAATCTGTTCACTTTCACTGATACTGGAAGAGTTTTCAAGAAGTGGTGCTGTATATGCAACAACAGCATCTTTAACTTTAAGTTTCAATGACTGGTCCTCTGCGCTGTCACTATTGGCAATGACATGAAATCTCACAATTTTTTCAGCAATTCCAATCTGAATTGTCTGAATATCGTTATTTGGCTTTGATGTAAGAGTTGTATATGTAAGTCCGATAATGATAGCAACAATAATCATTATGAGAGGATTGATTGACGGAATGGCACCCTTGTTTTTTGGATAATGATTAGTTTTCACAGTGTGTTTAGTATTTTTTGTACGATTTTTCGAAGTTTCATTTTTTTTGACAGTATTCATATTTTTGTTCCTTTACTAATACATATGCGTAGGCAGATGCATATAGTTCCTTTCTGATATTTTTGGATCAATTGTTATTATTCTGCTGATTTATGCAAAGTAGGAAAATATCTGTGAATAGTAACGATAAATCTGATACTATCATTGCCATTTTTTAATATTTTTAAACATAAAAAAATATAAAGTTGCTATTTTTATAAAAAAATAGTAGAATGTATTACAAAATTATTAAATTTATCAGGTGGTGAAACCATGAAGTTTAAAATATTTCATAAAAACCTTACAGTGATTTCAATCGTTCTTCTGGCATTTGTTATTATAATACTGATAGGAACTGAACTGATATTTGATAAAAAGAAAAGTTCAAATGATAAAAAGAATTGTGATATAGCATTAGTTACATATGATAAAATTGATGAAGCATATTTTAAGCTGATATGCAGTGGTGTTGAAAATGCTTCAGACTTACTTGATAAGAAGTATCTTATTTTTTCGGTAGCAGATTATAAGGGTTCCTATGAGGATACCTTAAAAGCGGCAGTGAATAGCAAAGCGGCAGTTGTCATTCTCCCGGATTCGACTTTTGAAGAGGTGATATATAATTATCAAAATCAATATACCAACACATATTTTTTGTTAATTGATGCCATTCCGCACAATGTAGACAATACTGATAATACTGCCAGTGACAATGTAATATCTGTACTGTTTGACGAGGCAGAGGTTGGATTTTTTGCCGGCTATGCTGCAGTCTGTGAAGGATATGATAAATTAAGTTTTATATGTGATGATACGATGTCGAAATCTATCCGTTATTGCTATGGATTTCTGCAAGGAGCAGATTATGCAGCAATAGAAAACGATGTGAAGAATATAGAGGTAAGTATTATTCATCTTAATGAAAGTGTCGATATTGAACAGACAGTCAAAAGTGTAGAGAAGGATGTTGATATTGTTGCAACTTCCAGCATGAGTCTGATAGAGGTACAGACTGCAAATTCATCACAGGCCTCAAACTCTGACACAGAAGCCGAACAGGATAATACGGTTACTTCCTATTTGTCGGGCTATCCTGTCATGTTCTGTGGAGGATATAATCTTGATACAGATAATGTGGTAGCGACAGTTACGAATGATATCACGTCATCAATTAATGATATTATAATTGATTTTTTTACGGATAATCTTGATGGGAGTTCCATTGTGAATTTTGATGCAAAAAACAATAAGATATCATTTGTTTCGGAAATCGGATTTTTTGATAAATTTGGTGAAGAAGAAAGAAAGGCGCTGGCTTTAAAAATATTGAATAATGAAATTACCATTATTGGTGATACAACAATCTCAACCGAAGAATTGGACCTGACACGTATAGCAGTAAAAGAGAATAAGATACCATAAAATAGGATTTGATTGGCAAAAGTGTGTCGAAATGTTAAAAAAAACAGCTTTGAATATAGCGCATTATGAAAAATATGTGAAATATAAAAGTTTTAACTTTATTTTTTTATAAATTTATGATATAAATTATGAGTATTACTGCATTTGTGAGAGATACGGATAAATTGCAGACAATTGAAGAAAATTTTAGAAGGAGAGAAACACCACAGGGTGTTAGTGTTGAATCTATGAAAAAAAGAATTATTGCGATAGGTTTATGTGTGGCAATGGCAGTTTCCATGGTTGGATGTGGAAGCAAGAAGAATAACGACAGTTCAGATGAAAATGTTGGAAAGATAAATTCCTCTGGAGAAAATACAGAGTATAATGAAGAGAATACAGTTGCAGTTATGACTGGTACAGATTACAAGGCAACAGTTAAACTTCCGGACTATACAGCAATGAAAGTTGGAGAGAGTACAGCAGAAGTTAAGGATGAAGATCTCAAGAGTCTTATCTGCTATTTTATGACATCAGGATATTATAATATTGATGATACACATATGAATCATAAAGAAGGTACAGTTGAAAAGTATGATGTTGTCAATATTGATTATTCAGGTAAGGTAGATGGCGAAGCATTTGATGGAGGTACAGATACCGGATTTAATCTTGCAATAGGAACAGGCAAGTTTATTGATGGTTTTGAGGATGGACTGTTAGGTGTGAAGACAGGAGAGACAGTTGATTTAAATCTTACATTTCCTGAGAACTATTCAGAAGATTTAGGCGGAAAAGATGTAGTATTTACAGTTACTGTCAACTATATCAATGAATTCACAGATGAGTTTGTTGCTGACAATGCATCGGCTATCACATATTTCCTGTATCAGAATTTTTCTACTTACAGCGATATCAAGACAGTAGATGAATTTTATGAGGTAATGAAAAAGGGAATCAAAGTATTCAATGTTGCACCACAGTTGTTTAGCGATATCAAGGATCAGTCAGAGGTTGAAAGAGATGAAGAAGTTCTTGCTGATTTTATTACTGAAAAGAAAAAGGCATATGTTGAGTATGCAGAGAAAAATGATATGTCTTTAGATGAGGTAATTTCATCATATGCAGGATTAGAATCAGAGGCAGAGTTTGATGAATATCTTTCAGATATTTATGATTCATATGCAGTAATGTTTGCAATAGCAAAGCAGGAGAATATAGAGATATCAGAAGAAGAATATAAGGCTGTTGTTAATGGCATGATATCACAGAGTGGTGGAAATTTTGAAGATATGGCAAGTTTCCAGCAGAGTTATCCTAAGCAGGGAACAGTAGATGATTTAATCTGTGGTAAAGTATATTACAGATTGACAGATGTGGTACAGGTTGTGCCTGATGATGAGATAGAGACAACGGCTAGTTCTGAAGATGCTGAGGCAGCAGAGAATCAGGATAATGACAACAATGACAGTGCTGACAAGCAGACAGAAAATAGTGATGATAATAGTGCTGATAACAGTGACGATGACCAAGATAACTATGACGAAGATGATGAATAATCATTTGTTCAATAAAAAGCAGTAAATGAAAGACTTCCATCTGGCAAATAAGGTATTGCCGGATGGAAGTTTTTGAAATATAAGATTATCTTTTGGCTTATTTAAAGATTTTTGGGCAATAAAAATTGAAGGAAAGATGGTATGAGCAGGATTATGATAGCCGGAACCGGGAGCGGAGCCGGAAAAACAACAACAGTAATAGGACTGATGAAGGCACTTATCAACAGGGGAATGAATGTGTCGTCATTTAAATGTGGACCGGATTATATTGATCCGATGTTTCACTCGAAGATTGTAGGTGCCTCGGCAAGAAATCTTGACAGTGTGTTTTGTGATGAAAATACGATTAGATACCTTACATCAGTGAATGCGGGAGATATTTCGGTGATAGAAGGTGTCATGGGATATTATGATGGAGTGGGAATGGCAGGCTCCTCAATGGAGATAAGCAGGATTACAAAAACACCGGTGATCATTGTCATAGACTGTAAAGGAATGGGAGTGTCCATTGGAGCTGTCATGAAAGGATTTCTAACATTTAAAACGGAAAATCGTATTGCTGGTTTTATATTTAACAGACTTCCTGAGTCCCTTGAGAAAATGGTAAGACAAATGTGTGATGAGTTAAATACCATATACTTTGGACGAATTCCATTTAAGAAAGAATTGAGTATTGAATCAAGGCATCTCGGACTTGTAACAGCTGATGAAATTGACAGTTTGAAAGAAAAAGTAGAGGAACTTGCAAATCTTTGTAAAGAAAATCTGAGACTTTCTGCTATAATAGAAGTGGCTGGAAAGGCAGAACCTCTACAGTACACAGAACCTGTGCAATACAGAGCAACACAGATAAAGGGAAATGACTTGGGTATCAGGAAAGCCTATATGGAAGAAATTAGTCTGGGAAAAACACATACCATCACAATCGCAATAGCAGATGACAGGGCATTTTCGTTTATTTATCGGGATAATATAGATTTTCTTGAACGTATGGGAGTGGAAATAGTGCGATTTTCACCATTAAATGACGAACATGTTCCATATGGAATCAACGGACTGATACTTCCGGGAGGTTATCCTGAACTATATGCAGAGGAATTATCGAACAATCAATCAATGCTAAAAAGCATCCGGCAGGCAGTCAGCACCGTACCAACGATTGCGGAATGTGGCGGATTTATGTATCTTCATGATTATCTTCAAATCGATGGGAAAGATTACAAGATGGCAGGAGTCATTAGTGGTACAGTACATAATGAAAGCAGACTGGTAAGGTTTGGCTATGTAGAAATGGAAAGTAAAAAAGATAATATTTTTGGATGGGAAGGGCAGAAAATCAAAGCACATGAATTTCATTATTGGGATAGTGATAATTGTGGCAGTGATTTTATGGTACGAAAACTTAGCCGGAAAATGGAATATGAGCAGGGACACTTAAGTGAATATTTTTATGGTGGATTTCCCCATGTCTACTTTTACGGAAATATAGAGAGCGTGATTTTCTTTGTAAAAAAATGCACGGAGTGCGAAGTGTTTTTAGGGTGAGCAATGCACTGATGATGCAATGCATTGGAATGAGTACATTTAATTTCAATAAAAAAATGAGGATAGGTATGGAAAGAATATACAAGATTAAAACGTTGGATAAAAATGCGGTATCAGAAGCAAAGATAAGATGGAACAGTATAGCAAAACCTTTGCACAGTTTGGGAAAGTTTGAAAATCTCATCATCAAAATCGCCGGGATAACAGGAAGTGCTAATGTTGATTTGAAAAAAAAGTGTGCCGTTGTTATGTGTGCAGATAATGGTGTAGTGAGAGAAGGAATATCTCAGTCTGACAGTGATGTCACATATATTGTTGCAAAGGCGATGGCAGCAGGTGATGGAAATATCAATAACCTGTGTAATGCATTTCATGCAGATGTATTTGTAGTTGATGCAGGAATGGTGGATGATTTTGATGAAAATGATAAAAAAAAGAGGAATGTTATCACGATAAAACACAGTAATGGCACAGGAAATATTGCAAGAGAATGTGCAATGGATTATGACGAGTGCAAATCTGTCATCTCATCGTCCATTGATATCGTGAGAAATTTAAAAAATCAAGGTTATCAAATGATTGCAACCGGTGAAATGGGAATAGGAAATACAACAACAAGTTCTGCCATTGCAGCGGTCATTTTAAACAAAACTGTAGAAGATGTCACAGGGAGAGGTGCAGGATTATCTGATGAGCTTTTGGAGAATAAAAAGCTGGTAATCGAAGAGGCAATTAAAGCTCATCAGCCGGATAGGAATCATCCGATTGATATTCTTAGCAAACTTGGCGGATATGATATTGCAGGAATGGCAGGAATATTCTTAGGAGGAGCTATTTACCATATTCCTGTTGTGATTGATGGTTTTATCTCTTTGGTGGCGGCAGCAATTGCAAAAATGATAGCTGCTGATGCTGCTGATTATATGATACCATCACATATTTCAAAGGAACCTGCCGCAAAATGGCTGATGGAATATTTGGGGCTGGAACCTGTCATACATGCCGATATGTGTCTTGGAGAAGGAACAGGAGCAGTGATGATGTTTCCACTTTTGGATGGTGTTCTTAACATATATCATTCGGTACACTCATTTAAAAATCTGGATATTGAGCAATATGAAGAATTTTGAAGAGATTATTTGCAGGTTAGAAGTAAAATGATGATTGCATTCTATGATTCGGTAAAGCAGGACAACAGAAAATAAAGATAATATAAAGCGAGGTATGGAATGTTTACATTAGTGCTTGGTGGAAGTAAATCGGGAAAATCAGGTTTTGCAGAAGGTCTGATGGAAAAAATCAGTGGAAGAAAATTTTATGTGGCGACAATGATGCCATTTGGAAGCGAGGCGGAGAAAGCAATACAAAGGCACAGGAAAATGCGTGAAGGTAAGGGATTTGAAACAATTGAAAAATATACATCCGTCGGTGAAATTGCAAGTAAATATGATGTAAGTGATTCAGCAGTTTTGCTCGAATGTATGGGAAACCTGTGTGCAAATGAGATGTTCTCGAAACACGATGAAATGGCAGAGCAAAATGTATGTGATGATAATACAGATTGTGGAGATATAGATGGTAAAAATACGAATACCGGAATTACAAATAATATAGAAATTGATGATAAAGGTATAACAGATAAAATAGTAAAAGATATAGAATTACTTGCATCACATGCAAAAGAATTGGTTATTGTATCGAATATAGTAGGAGAGGATGGCTTAGAATACTCCAAAGAAACGTTGAAATATATAAAAAATCTTGGGGAGATTCACACAAAGCTTGTAGCTATTGCCGATAATGTTGTTGAGATGGTTTACGGTATTCCTGTTATAGTAAAAGAGAGCGAAAATTTTGCCCGTATGGTGCAGAAAGAAGATTTGATGAAAGGATGAAATCATATGAATGTGATAAGATCATTTGCGTCGGCGTTTTTGATGTATTCAAGAATTCCTATGCCGCATGTGGAGTGGAAAGAAGAAAACAGAAGATATGCGCTTTGTTTTTTTCCGTTAATAGGTGTGGTGATAGGATTAATTTTAATGGGTTGGTATGTTATATGTGAGAGATTTGAAATTTCGGCTATGCTTTTTGGGGCTGTTTCAGTGTGCATCCCGGTTATCATCACAGGTGGAATTCATCTTGATGGTTATATGGATGTACATGATGCATGCGCATGTATGGGTGACAGGGAAAAAAAATTTCAGGTAATGAAAGATTCAAGAGTAGGTGCGTTTGCAGTATTCCATATGTGTATGTATTTTTTGGTACAATTTGCCTGTATCCGTGAATTGTATATCATTAATGAATTTCGCTATATAGGCATTTTTGCCTGTACATTTATTGTTTCAAGGGCATACAGCGGACTGGCGGCAGTCAATTTTAAGAATGCAGCCGGAAAAGGAAGCCTTATGAATTTTACAAAGACAGCACATAAAAATATTACATCAATCATAGAAGTCGTATATATTTTGGTATTATCGGCAGTAATGGCAGTGATATCGGTGTCAGTTGGAGCAATGGCAATGGCAGGTGGTATAGTGGCTTTTATCTACTACAGATGGTTTTCTTACAGAGAATTTGGAGGTATCACAGGAGATTTAGCCGGATATTTTCTGCAAGTGAGTGAACTGATGCAGCTTGCCACTATTGTGTGTATGTGTGAAATTATGAAATAAGGATTACGATACAAGATTTTATATATGGAGAAGCGATATGATGAAGAAAATTTTGATAACAGGTGGGGCATATCAGGGAAAGTACAGATATGCAAAAGAATATTATCATATTACAGAGAGCAATTGTATTGATTTTAAAGAAACAGAGAATTTTGAATTTGAAAAAACAGAAAATATGCCTAAATATATTATCAGTTTTATCAAGCAAAAAACAGGGATAGAAGATGTAATGAACGAAATTATTTGTTTTAATAATATGCATTTATTAGTGAAGCAGGCAGTTAAACATGAGATTGATGTGATTGATTTATGGAAAAAAATATTAAATCAATTTCACATTCATAACAACTGGTGCGTTATTATGGATGAGATAGGAAACGGAATTGTGCCGATTGACCGATTTGAAAGAGAGTACAGGGAAAAAGCAGGAATTTTTGGATGTTATATTGCAGGTGAAGCAGATGAGGTTGTACGTGTCATCTGCGGAATAGGAAATCGTATCAAATGAAAATTACTTTTATCAGACATGCCATGACATATGGAAACTCGATGAAAAGATATATCGGAGTGACAGATGAAGAGTTGTGTGGCGAAGGAATTGAAAAATTAAATAAGATGGTAAATGCCGGATGTTATCCGGATTGTGAAGTTGTATATGCAAGTCCAATGGTAAGATGTAAAAGAACTGCACAAATAATTTATCCGGACAAAAGGATTGTATATGAAAAAGCTTTCACAGAATGTGATTTTGGCAGATTTGAAGGTAAAAATTATGCAGAACTTGATGGAGATGAGGAGTACCAGAGATGGATAGACAGTGGAGGAAAACTTCCGTTTCCGGATGGTGAGGATATTCAGGAATTTAAGAATCGGTGTGTCAGTGGGTTTTGTAAGGTGGTTGAAATCTATTCTAAGTTCAATCCCAATGTAAGACAGAATGTGAAAAAAAATGAGAGATTAGATCTAGATTTATCAGGAAAATTTTCAGAAAGCGGAATTGCACTTGTGGTGCATGGAGGAACTATTATGTCTGTCATGGAAGCGTTTGAAGAAAATCACAGAGATTATTATGAGTATCATGTGAAAAATTGTGAGGGATATGAGACTGTGTTTGATGGCAGAGAGTTAAAGATAATGAGGGTGATAAAGAATAGAATGTGATATATAGAAGTAAAACAAATATAAATATTTAGAGATTGAGTGAGATTAAGATGGAAATACTAATTGGATTTATCATAGACTGTCTGCTTGGAGACCCATATCAACTTCCGCACCCGATTAGGTGGATAGGTAGTTTAATAGGAAAACTGGACAAGTCTTTTTACAGAGAAAATGACGGCGACAAAGTGAAACTGCTCAAAGGATTTGCTGTTGTAGTGATTGTACTTTTTATATCGACAATGTGTCCGCTTGTGATTTTATATGTGGCATACTCCGAAAATTTTGTTTTGGGAATGATACTAGAATCGATGATGTGTTATTATCTCATAGCACCAAGGTGTTTAAAAGATGAAAGTATGAAAGTTTACCAGGAATTAAAAAAAGAGGATATAAAAGGGGCAAGAAAGGCAGTTTCGATGATTGTGGGAAGAGATACAAATGTGCTTGATAAGGAAGGGATAACAAAGGCGGCAGTTGAGACTGTTGCAGAAAACACATCAGACGGTGTGACAGCACCACTTATGTATATGGCTTTTGGAGGTGCCATTTTAGGATTTTTCTACAAGGCTGCCAACACAATGGATTCTATGCTTGGCTATAAGAATGAGAAGTATCTTTATTTTGGAAGATGTGCTGCAAAACTGGATGATATTTTGAATTTTCTTCCGGCCAGAATCACGGCATTGTTCATGATTGCTGCATCACCTTTATGTGGACTGGATGGAAAAAATGCATTGAAGGTATGGAAAAGAGACAGAAAGAAACATGCAAGTCCTAACGCAGCCCAGACGGAAGCGGTATGTGCAGGAGCGCTTGGTGTCATGCTTGCCGGTGATGCATATTATTTTGGAAAACGATATCCGAAAGAAACGATAGGTGATGAAAAAAGAAAAATAGAAACAGAGGATATCAGACAGGCGAACAGACTGATGTATGTGACAGCGGTCATGGTATTGGCGGTTAGCGTCATTGTAAGAGTGGCAGTGAAGAGAATGATGCTTTGTTTTTTGGTTTGGCAGTGATGGCGATAAGGCAGGGGAAGATACCAGCAGGCGTATTGCTCAGTTTTGTTGGCTTGTTATTGATTGCAAGTGTAGCTTATGTGATAAAGAAGAAAAAGAAGTAGAAAAGAGATGGAAAATACAGATTGGTATGAAAAATTATTGATAGGTAAAGGATGACACAATGAGAAAATATGAACATGGTGGGAATATTTATGATAATAAAATAAAATATGATTTTTCAGCAAACATTAATCCGTTTGGTATGCCTGAAAATGTCAAAGAGGCATTGAAGGATAATATTGGCATGTTTGAAAAATATCCGGATATTCACTGCACAGAGCTTAGAAATTCTCTTGCAAAAAAATATAATGTATTATCTGAAAATATCGTGTGTGGAAATGGTGCAATTGATGTATTATACAAATGTGTAAGTGTGATAAAACGAATGAAACAGGAAAAATTTGAAGAAAAATATAAGAAGAAGGATGGAGGTCAGTATGAAAAACAATGCACAGAATGGTATGAGGGACAATCACAAGAACAGGTAAGGCAGAGAAAAGTATGCCTTTTGGCGGTGCCTTGTTTTTCTGAATATGAGAAGGCACTTTTAGAAAATGACTTTGAAGTGAAATATTATTTCAGACAGGAAGAAAATGATTACAGGCTGGGGGAAGATTATATTGAATATATGAATGATATTGACATGTTGATTTTATGTCAGCCGAACAATCCTACAGGAGATCTTATAGGGGGAAAACTGCTTGAGAAAATACTAAAAAAGGCGGACAGGGAAGATATATTTGTGATATTGGACGAATGTTTTATGGATTTTGTGCCGATTAAAAATGCAGATAACATGGTAAAATTGAGAAATAATGTCCTCATTATGAATGCTTTTACAAAAATTTATGCAATGGCGGGCTTAAGACTTGGATTTGCATTGAGTGGTAATGCAGAACTGATTGAGAAGATTAGTGAGTATGGTGCTGAGTGGAATGTATCAGTTCCGGCACAGATTGCGGGTGTGGAAGCCTTGAAGGATGATGAATATCCGGAAGAGACGAGGCATTATGTGGAAAAAGAGAGAAACTATCTTGTCCGGGAACTCACTTCGATGGGGATAAAAGTCTATCCTTCACATGCCAATTTTATTCTAATCTATGGGAGTGAGAAATGTTATGAATTTCTGTTATGTAAGGGGATTATGCTCAGAGATTGCAGCAATTTTGCAGGACTAAAAAAGGGATATTACAGAATTGCTATCAGAACACATGAGGAAAATGAAAAATTAATCGATACATTAAAATTATACTTCTGACCAGGCAGAAGTAGCAGGCGTTTTGAAATTTAGAAAATATTATAATAAAGTACTCAAATATATATAAAAAACTCAAACTTCGCACATAAATTTTATCTATGCACCTTGAAAATTCAATATCTGGCATCTATTCAATTGTCAATGTTCAGTAAATTATGCCGCTTGCA
>CADACD010000017.1 GCA_902786365.1 uncultured Lachnospiraceae bacterium
TGCAAGCGGCATAATTTACTGAACATTGACAATTGAATAGATGCCAGATATTGAATTTTCAAGGTGCATAGATAAAATTTATGTGCGAAGTTTGAGTTTCATAATTTGAACCAAATCTCTCAATTACAGTATATGTAGCTGAAAGACGCAAACCGAATCGTGAAAACTGTGGTCTGCGATATTCCTTTCTCTTTTTTTTGTTATCCAAATAGTTTATGATTTTCCAATAGGATAATATATATTATATCGGTTTATAGAAACTTGTCAAGTAGTATCAAAAACTACTTTAATTGTAGTGATTAGTCATTTCGGCACTTTTGTCTGGACTTACTGATAACTATGTGATATAGTAAAAAAAGTTTTGATGAAATGCATATAAGAAAATTAAAAATGGTATTTAGCCTCAGATTAATACAGTAAAATCTGCACTTCATAAACAAGTTGATTTAGAAGTTCTTATCAAGCATTGCGTGAAAGACGGATTAGAGTATGGACATGCAGATGAAATTTCGTGAAAGGAGAAAGTTATTATCATGAAAGGAAAAATCAATTTGTTTTTTGGTTATTTTACAAAGGGAGAGTACATTTTATGGGGAATGTCTGTATTAATGATTGTGGTTTCATTTACTGCATTTGATAGGAATAATTATTTAACACTGACCGCGTCGTTGATTGGTGTCACTTCGTTAATTTTTAGTGCAAAGGGAAACCCTTTTGGTCAGTTTCTGATGATTATATTTAGCATATTATATGGAATGATTTCGTTTACATTTGCTTATTATGGTGAAATGGTCACGTATCTTGGAATGACTGCACCAATGGCAGTCTTTGCACTTATTTCATGGCTTCAAAATCCGTATAACGGAAATAAGTCAGAGGTAAAAATTAACCGTTTAAATCAAAAAGAGATTGTATTGATGCTGGTACTGACAGGAGTTGTGACAGTGCTTTTTTATTTCATTTTAAACGTATTTGATACAGCAAATATTATTCCAAGCACTATTTCAGTGACAACAAGTTTTATGGCAGTTTATCTGACATTTAGAAGAAGTGCTTATTTTGCACTTGCCTATGCAGCAAATGATATTGTGCTGATTATTTTATGGGTGATGGCTGCGATGTCCAATATATCCTATCTGTCAGTGAGTATTTGTTTTGTCATGTTTCTTGTGAATGATGTATATGGATATATCAATTGGTCAAGGATGAAAGAAAGGCAACAAAATGAAAGCGTATCGTTTTTAAAATCATAACCATTTATACAAAGATTTTATAAGATATTCGAAAATTATATACTAGAATTACTACATAATTAAGGAGGAATGATAAAATGTCTGATGTACAAAAGGATTTTACTACCGGAAGTATTTCTAAAAAGCTGATTGCATTTATGATACCGATATTAGGTTCTCTCATTTTGCAGGCAATGTATGGAGCAGTGGATTTACTTGTGGTGGGGAGATTTGGTACAAAAGCAGGTTTGTCCGGTGTATCAACCGGAAGTGGTGTGATAAATCTTGCAACATATGTCATCATAGGTCTGGCAATGGGTGTCACAGTACTCATTGGACGATACATAGGACAGAAAGAACAGAAAAGATTAAGTGAACTGATTGGGGGCGCTATATGGTTTTTTGTTGTGGCAGCAGTGATTCTTACTGTAGTACTTGTTATATTTGCAAGACCGCTTGCTATTTTGTTACAGGCACCGAAAGAGGCAGTCAGCTATACTGTTCAATATATTAGAATCTGCGGTGGTGGAATTGTTTTTATTGTTGCTTATAATGTGATAGGAAGTGTTTTCCGTGGAATGGGTGACAGTAAATCACCACTGATTTTCGTTACCATTGCATGCATTGTCAACGTGATAGGTGATTTGGTTTTTGTGGCAGTGCTTGGAATGGATACTGCCGGTGCCGCCCTTGCTACCGTACTTGCACAGGCAGTGAGCGTTATCGCTTCCATTATAATGATAAGAAAAAAAGAACTTCCATTTACGGTAAAGCGAGAAAAAATAAGACCAAACAATGAAATGAAAAAATTTTTTATGATTGGATTACCAATTGCATTGCAGGATTTGTTGACACAGTCATCATTTCTGGCATTGTGTGCATTTGTCAACCGTCTCGGACTTGATGCCTCATCAGGATATGGCGTTGCTAATAAACTGGTAGCATTTTTCTTATTGATTCCAGGTGCAATTATGCAGTCGATGGCCGCATTTGTCTCACAAAACGTTGGTGCTGGGAGAGAAGACAGGGCAAAGAAGTCAATGCTTACAAGTATGATATTTGGTGTTATCATTGGAAGTATTGTTTTTATCTCAATATTCCTGTTTGGTGATATTATGTGTGGCATATTTACAAAAGATGATGCTGTTGTTAAAAATGCATGGGATTACCTAAAAGGATTTGCATCAGAAACGGTATTGACGGCATTTTTATTTAGTTTTATCGGATATTTTAATGGGCATGAACATACATTATTTGTGATGATACAAGGACTGTCACAGACATTGGCTGTGAGGTTGCCAATGTCCTATTTTATGAGTATCAGGGAAAATGCAACTCTGCGTGAAATAGGATATGCATTTCCAAGTGCGACATTGTTTGGAATTATTATCAATGTCATCTACTTTGCAATTTATGTAAAAAAACATACTGTGGTTCACAGGGAAGATGAATTCGTTTAAAATTAGGGAAGTGAATAGATTATAATTGTAAAAAATATAATTAGAAACAAACGACAATGGTTTGACAATATGCATAAAAACAGCTTTGTTTTTTTGTGATGGGTTATGCGATTAACCTGTTGTAAATATAGTATATTTCATCTATGATAAAGCAAAGAAAAAATATATTTTATCAATATAGTAAAGCAACAAAAAAGAGCATGAATAGATAGAAAGGAAATGTATGATGAACAAAGCTGTAGTTATTAGAGAAGATATTATGAATGCGTTACTTGAAGCAGGTGTAGAAAAAGGGCAGACGATTATGGTCCATACTTCGCTAAGCAGTATAGGTTATGTCTGTGGAGGGGCACAGACAGTGATAGAGACGTTGTTGGATGCAGTTGGAGAGGAAGGAACAATAATGATGCCAACACAATCTTGGAAAAATCTGGATCCACAGGACGGTGTACATTGGGAAGTTTCCAAAAAGGATTGGCAAAAGATTCGAGATTACTGGCCTGCCTATGATAAGAAAATTACACCGACCAATACGATGGGGGCAGTTGCGGAAATGTTTCGTTCATGGGATGGCTCTGTTCGCAGTGATCATCCGGCAAGATCGGTATGTGCAAATGGAAAATTTGCGGAGTATCTCACACAGAACCATGACATTTCCAATATCTTCGGAGAAGGTTCACCTATTGGAAAGCTATATGAATTAAATGGTTATGTTTTGCTGATAGGTGTAGATTATGATAAAAATACATCTCTTCATCTTGCAGATGTGAGAGCTGAGTATCCGGGAAAACATGAATGCATAGAACACAGTGCTGTATTTGAAAATGGTAAACGTGTATGGAAAGAATACAGTACACTATATGTGGATGGGGAAGACTTTGTGGACATTGGAAAGGCGTTTGAAAGTAAGATACATGTCAATAAGGTATCGCTTGGTGATGCAACAATTACATTGATGAGACAGAGGGAGCTCGTTGATTTTGCTGTGGAATGGATAGAAAAATATAGAAACACATGACTTATTTATAATTAGATTATTGGTTATTTTAGGAGACAAATATGTAGTAATCAATGGCAAAAATGCAGATATGTCAGGAAGGAAATGTTGATGAAAAAAATAAAAGCTGTTTTTTTAGATTATACAGGAACAATGATTCGAGAAGATGGGGATGATACAAAAAAGCTGATAGAGTTTTTTATGGCAAACAGTGATTTGAATCATCCGGCAGAGGCAGTTGCTATGGTATGGAGACTTGTCAAACAGTATGAAATGGACAGTTATCTTGACAATTTTCTTACAGAAGATGAGATTGTAGATAAAATTATTGAAAAATGTGCAAAAGAATATCATCTTCAGGGGGACTATGATTATCTGCATGAAACATGGCAGAAATCATGGATTTATGCACCGTTATTTGATGATGTCAGACCGTTCTTTGAGCAATGTCCTTATCCGATTTATGTGATTACAAATGATGGAGAAAAATATATTCGCAAATCTATGGAAGAGAAAGGTTTGTCACCGGCAGGAATTGTTTCTGCTGAAACAGTAAAGGCATATAAGCCGCATAAAGAGATATTTGAGGAGGCACTCAAAGTAGCAGGTTGTGATAAGGAAGAGGTAGTGCATATTGGCGATTCCATACAATCAGATATTGCAGGAGCAAACAATGCAGGGATTAAGTCTATCTTTCTAAACAGGAGGAACGAACAGATTGCTCCAGATATTATCAGTGCCGAAAATTTGATGGAAGTGCTTAACATGATATAAGAGCGTTTTTATATGGGCAGAGTATAAAATGCTTATGAAAGTTATAAACTCTCATATTTTAGTAAATTTTATCATAAAAGTTGTATTTTTTCTCTATATATGTTATAAATATGTTGGCTTTGTTAGTAGAGACAAAGTCAATTCAATATTTTTCAGGAGGTAATAATGACTTCATTAAAGAAATATGTGGCTGAATTGATAGGTACATTTATTCTTGTAACAATTGGATGTGGTACAGCAATGCTTGTTGGATGTGATGCTGTGATGGGCGGAGGCTATGTGCTTACGGCACTTGCTTTTGGTCTTGCAATTGTTGCACTAGCTTATAGTGTTGGTAATATTTCGGGCGGACACGTTAATCCGGCAGTTTCACTTGGTGTTCTGATATCTGGTGGAATGAGTGCGAGTGAATTTGTTGGTTATGTAGTAGCACAGTGTCTTGGTGCTTTGGCAGGTTCCGGTGTGCTTGCAGCAATATTCAAGCTTGGTGATGTGACAGATATGACAGGCGGATATGGTACAAACGGACTTGGTGGTGTAGGTGATTCAGTGGCAGCTGCTCTTCTTGTAGAGGCAGTTTTAACATGTATATTTGTGATGACAATTCTTGGAGTGACATCAAAGAAGCAGAATCATGGTTCATTTGGAGGACTTATTATAGGACTTACATTGACAGGAATCCACATTCTTGGTATTGGTTTAACAGGAACATCTGTAAATCCGGCAAGAAGTTTAGGTCCTGCTATCGTGGCAGCAATTGACGGAAATACAGAACCTATCAAAGCAGTGTGGGTATTTATTGTAGGTCCGCTTGTGGGTGCAGTGATTGCGGCTGTTGTATATAAGTTTTTGGAAAGTGATGAAACAAAAGAAAACAGTAAGAGTAAAAAATAAGTTTTATGGAAATACAGGTTCAACTGACAAGAAGATAGAAGATGTTGTCAGGTGATATATAAAAACAATGAAGTGAAAAGCTCTGTGGAAAGATTATTTTGGTTTCCATAGGGCTTTTGTTGTTATTGTTAATTTGACGTAGATATAAATAAAATTGTTTGCTGTTAAGAGAAAAAATGTATTATTCAAACACTATGTATTATGATATGATTATAATTGAAAGAAGTAGGCAGAAATCTAGATAGTCATAAAATTAAAGGAGTGAAAAAAAATGAGTGATATTATAGAATTAATTGCAAACAGGAGTTCAACAAGAGGATATACAGAAGAAAAACTTAGTAAAGAACTGATAGATATACTGCTTAAAGCAGGTCTTGCAGCACCTACTGCAGCTAATAAACAGGAAATACATTTTTCAGTAGTTGATGGAAAAAATCCAATACTTTCAGAGATTGAAGCAGAAAAAAACAAACTTCGTGACATCGCTCCTGAAAAGAGTTTTTATTTTGATGCACCTGTAGTGATATTTTTGAGTGCTGATAAGGAATTTTATTGGAGTCCCGTAGATGCCGGAATTGCAGTTGAGAACATCACTCTTGCAGCGGAAGGACTTGGCCTTGGAAGTCTTATTATCGGCTGTATCAGGGATGCATTAAGAGGTGAAAAAGAAAGTTATTTTGCAAAAGAGCTTGCCTTTCCGGAAGGATACAGATATGAGGTGGCAATTGCTGTAGGATATAAGGCAGTGACAAAAGAGCCACATAGTTATGATGTTTCTAAAAATGTAACTTATGTAACATCAGAAGAGTAAACATTATATCATAAATAATACATATTTAGTATTCATTAGGTGAAAGTTAAGGATGAATCAAATGATGTTGCTCAAGAACAGTAGGAAAGCAATTTTACAGTTATTGGAGTTAATAATGATGACAATTTTATATGAAGTTCACGATAATATTTATGTCAATATGACAAACAGATGTACATGTAGCTGCACTTTTTGCGTCAGAGGCAAACAGGATAGTGTTGGAGACGCAGATTCCCTATGGCTGGAACACGAACCAACAGTTGAAGAAGTGGTGCAGGAATTTTCAAAAATCGATATGAATCGATATAATGAAGTTGTTTTTTGTGGTTTTGGAGAACCGACAGAGCGGATTGATGATTTATTAAAAGTTGCAGCATTGATAAAGAGTAAATATAATAAAAAAATAAGAATAAATACGAATGGTCAGGGTTCACTATCTAATGGGAGAAATATAGTTCCCGAAATGGCTGGGATTATTAATTCGATATCTGTCAGTCTCAATACACCAAATGAAGAAAAATATGAAGAGATCGTCAGAAGTAAATTTGGAAAAGGTGCATTTAAAGCAATGATAGAATTTACGAAAGAAGCAAAAAAGTATCTGAAAGATGTGACAATGACGACAGTCAGTACAACAATTAGCAAAGAAGATGAAATAAAATGTCAGCAATTATGTGACAAATTAGGAGTTCATTATCGGATAAGAACATATCAGGAATAAAATAAATTTTGACGCATCTGGTTAACAAAAGCATTACTATTTTAGAAAATATAAATAGTAACAGTGGAAGTAAAAAGTTGACCAGGTGCGTTATATTTTATTATGCTACTAAACAATGCAGAGTAGTGAGATTACAATGTTAAATTGCTACTTGACAATACAAGGTAGATATGATATGCTCTACTAAGCAATACAAAGTAGATATAAAATGAAAGGTAAGGAAATAATTGATGCAGGATACACAGTTAATGAAAGGAATTTTAGAGGGATGTGTACTTGGAGTGATTGCAAAAGGAGAGACTTATGGATATGAAATTTTATCTCAACTGGCAAGTAATGGATTTGAGGATTTGTTAGAAGGTACTCTTTATCCGTTGCTTACAAGGCTTGAGAAGAATGGATATATTTCATGCAGAAAAGCAAAGTCACCTCTTGGACCAATCAGAAAGTATTATACGATAACAGTTTCAGGAAAAAGATATTTGAATGATTTCAAAGAGAATTATAAAAAAGTGACAGTGAATGCTGATAAAGTTCTTTTTGACGAATGCCGATACACACAGTTGAAAGAAGGTGATGAAAATGATGGATTACAATGCAATGGGGGAACAGCTTAATGGAGAATACAAAGATGTTTTTGAAAAGGCAGAATTGTATGGAGTTGTGAATAATGTTGCCGAGGATGTCAGAGAAGATTTGATGATGAATTTGTTTGATTTACTCTTAACTGCACAGTCAAAGAATAAAAATGTCAAATATGTGATTGGAAATAGTGTAGAAAATTTTTGTGAAGATTATTATAATAATTACAATTGGAAGGAAAGAGTCAAAAGGCTTCCAGAGTATATATACAGAATTGTAAAGTTTATTTTTATCTTTGAATTATTAGATTTGGTTTTGCTTGACTCCAATCAAAACTTGTCAATATTTGAGGCTAAATCCGATTTGCTACCTTATATTGGTGGCTTATGTATTGGATGGCTCTCTATGTTAATAGCGTATTTGTTCATTAAACCGATAATGTTTAAAAAAGGTGTGGCAAAAGCAAGATTATGTCTATACATTGTCCTTGGATTGCAGATTGTTGCATGTATACTTGGAACAGTATTTTTAAGTGACAACCGGATTATGTTTCGGGTATATCCTGGACTGTTAATTACCGGACTTTATATCATCATCTACGTTGTAGGACGTTCTGTATGGAGGAAAAAAACATATGGCTACGTTAGAAAGCATAAAGAATACAAAGGTGAGTATGAATTTTCCTTCAAAAACAGTTTTAAGCTTTCAAACTATGAGTTTGCAAAGGAACTTGAAAAAAGGTATATAAGGACTAATAAAATATTAAAAAAGTTTCGTAAGAAAACGAGAACACCGGACAAATTTACAACAATTATCAGGAAGGAAATCGAAAATGAAAAGAAATATCAAAAGTTGATGATACTTCTTTATATTGTTATTGCCATAGCTTTTGTGGTATCAAATATTATTATGAATGGGATAGTGGATTCATTGTTCTTTGCAGCAGTGCTCATCCCTATAGAAGGAATCGTGTACTATTTTGTATATTATAAACTAAGCAATTTCAGTATGAATGCAAAAAAAGCATTGTTTGAAGAAATTGATGATTTAGGTCTAAATATTATTGAGTATGTAGAAATGAAAAGGAATAGTGAAGATAGTGACATAGAAAAGAGGAAGAAATTAAATGACAGTGAAGAAAAAGAAGAGGGTAAAGATAATCAAAATAGTAGTGGTGTAAGTTATGATGAAAAAGCTGGCAAAAAAGGTAATGAAAAGAAAAGATATATAAGTGTTGTGAAAACAAAGAAGAATAAAATTAAATAAGAAAAGGTGAAACAGATGTATTTGGAAGTGTCAGATCTTAAGAAATGTTATGGCAAGGATGAAAGTTTCAATGAGGTTTTGAGAGGAATTACGACAAATGTAGAAAAAGGAAAAATGTGATTCAAGGGACAAGCGGTTCAGGAAAATCAACATTTCTCAATTGTATAGGTGGTCTTGAAACATTTGATTCCGGTTCCATAAAAGTAGCCGGAAAGGAATTGTATGGTTTAAAACAGGAAGAACTTCTTGAGTACAGAAGGGAAAATCTCGGTTTTGTATTCCAGTTTTATAACCTCGTGCAGAATCTGACTGTCAGGGAAAATATACAGGTCTGTGAATTTTTATCACATGCTCCACTAAATATGGATGAGATGATAGAAATACTTGGACTAAAGGAACACGAGAAAATATGAGAATATGAACAAAGTGCCGGCGGCAAGACTTGAAGATTTGTAGTTTAGCAGCAATAAAACAAAGGGAGTAATGACAGGAAATGTCATAAGAAAAGTCATGCAGAAGATTTGCCAATATTGGATGTGCCATGGACATTGCATTTAACTGGTGGCTCTATGTGATTATTTTTGTGATGGTTATTGTGTTGTATTTTATCATTAATGCTGTGTTGGTTGGAAAAATCAGAAAGATTACTCTGGGAGAGGTGCTGAAAAACAGAGAATAAAAACTGCATATAAATCATGTCAAATAATTAGAGTCAGATGTGAAAAAGTAACAAGATTATCAAAAGATTCACGTCTGGTTCTTTTTTTTGCTTGCGATATATAGTTAGTTGTGGTAGAATAACGAAGTTAGCAGTAACTAACTAATATATAAATTGAAATACTTAAATAAAAAAAATTGAGTATATAAGAATCTTTTTTAAAAAACAAGTAAAGTCCATAAAATTTGATAGTCAGATTGACAATAGGATAGAAAGGAAGGAAAAATATGGCAGGTAAAACAATAGTTGAATTTAAAAATGTTGTGAAAATATATGGTTTAGGTGATGGAGAGCAGATTGCTGCCAATCATGTGAATTTTACGATTGATGAGGGAGAATTTGTGGTGATTTTAGGTCAGTCGGGAGCCGGAAAGTCTACAGTATTAAATATGCTCGGCGGTATGGACACACCTACATCGGGAACAGTGACAATAGATGGAATGGAAGTATCAAAAATGAATGATAATGAGTTATCCGATTATAGGGCAAAAACGATAGGATTTATTTTCCAGTTTTATAATCTTCTTCCAAGTCTTACAGCTTATGAAAACGTGGCACTTACAAAAAATATTGTAAAGGATACATTAGATCCACTTGAACTTCTTCGTTCAGTAGGGTTAGAAGAACATAAGGATAAATTTCCATCTCAGATGTCAGGTGGTGAGCAACAGAGAGTTTCGATTGCAAGAGCACTTGCAAAGAATCCAAAGATTGTACTTGGAGATGAACCGACAGGGGCACTTGATTCCAAAACAGGTGTTATCGTTCTTGAATTATTGCAGAAAATGTGTAAAGAGCAGAAAAAAACAGTAATTCTTGTCACACATAATGCTGACATTGCACAGTGTGCAGACAAAGTAATCAGAATGAAAAATGCAAAAATAAAAGAAATAAAAATCAATGACAACCCTGTTCCTGTAAAGGAGGTAGCTTGGTAATGCTTACAAAAAAAATGTTCCGTGAGATAAAGTCGAACTTTGGACAGTTTTTCTCACTTTTTTTACTATCATTTCTTGCAGTAGCTCTCTTTGCTACATTCAAAGCAAGTAACGCAGGTGCTTACAAAGCGATAGAAAAGTTTCATAAAGAATGTAATCTTGCCGACGGATGGCTGTACGGTGAAGGTTTTACGACTGAAAATCTTGAAAATATAAGAAATTTGGAGGATATTAACGAGGCACAGTTAAGAACCCATCTGACAGGCAATTCTGTCGAACAGGGAAATGCACAGATAGAAATCTATCTGCAAGAGGAAAGTGTTGTTAACAAACCTTACATAGTGAAAGGAAAAGAGTTTGATGTATCAGATACGGACAGTCTTTGGCTATCAGAAAAATTTGCAGAGGAATGGGATTTAGAAATCGGAGATGCATTTGCATATGAATATAATGGTGTTGTGGTGAATAAAAAAATTGCCGGATTGATAGCGTCGCCAGAGTATGAATATATGTGTGCAGATGAAGATCTTGATGTGGATTTTAAGAACATTGCCTATGTGTATATGGCGTATAGCGGATTTCCGGTTAGGGAATTGATGCCATACACAGAGTTGATTTTTACAACGGATGTGAAAAATGTACTTTCACTGGAAGATAAATTGTCAGATGCTTTAGATGAAAATTATGCTGTATTTATCGACCAAAGTTCCGTATATGGATTAAAAATATTACGAGATGAGTTAAACCAGCATGAGCAGTTTTCTTATATATTTACAATTGTGTTTCTTGCAATTGCACTTTTGGTCATCATGACAACAATGAACAGGATGGTGGCTGCACAGCGTACGCAGATAGGAACCATGAATGCGATGGGAATGAAGAGAAGAAAAATCAAATTGCATTACATGGGATATAGTTTTGTTGTCTCACTGATCGGTGCGATTTTGGGACTTATCTTTGGAACGTTTTGTCTTGGAAAGTATCTTGTAGATGTATTTTCGGGATTTTACATTGTCCCTGGTTGGAAAACCGGCTACAACATATCATTTATCATTGTTGCATTTATTGTTGTGTTAGTATGCACCCTGACATCCTATTTAAGCTGTAGAAAGCTGTTAAAAGTGAATCCGTCAGAGTGTCTTAGGCCAGCTCCCCCAAAAGCCGGCAAAAGATGCATCTTTGAGAAACTTCCATTTTGGAATCAACTTGGATTTTACAGTCAGTATAATTTAAGAGATATTTCAAGAGCAAAGCTACGTGCTTTTATGGGAGTATTCGGAACGGCATGTGGTATGATGCTGATGATATCCGGATTTGCATGCAATACAACGCTTGACAATATGTATGAGTGGACATTTGAAAGATTGCAGAATTATAAATATGACATGCAATTTTCAGACAGTATTACAACGGAACAGGCTGGCGAAATTGCAGAAATATATGAAGGTGAGTTTGTGATGATGGGAAGTGTCGAGATTGCGAAGAAAGAACATGCCCTATCTAACCAAAAGAAGACAACATCAATTGTGGTGATGGAAGGCAAGGGATACTACGGCATTACAAATGTGAAACAAGAGGTGGTATCACTGAAACCTGAAACGATAGCGATATCGTCAAAACTTGCAAAATCACTTGGAATAAAGGTGGGAGATACTATATACTGGCATATCTATGATAAGAATGAATGGTACAGTGCCAAAGTAGGAGTGATTAGCAGGAATCCGACTGTTTCTGCCATTACCATGTTAAGAGAGGATTTTGAAAAAACGGGAAATAAGTATAAACCTACTGCATTTTACACAGATGAAGATATTGTTGGATATGAAAAGGAAAATGAAGCTGTATCGGCAACACACAGCAGCAAAGAAATCAAAGAGGCATATGAAACAAATATGGAAGTGATGAATCTTATGGTTATCATCTTTATGATATTTGCAACAGTGATGCCGGTAGTTGTACTGTATAATTGTGGTAATTTATCATTTAATGAGAGAGTGAAAGAGTTTGCTACATTGAAAGTAATGGGATTTAGAAGCGGAAAGATTAGAAAACTTTTGTCATTACAAAATTTGTGGCTGTCACTCATCGGTGTGTTGATTGGTGCACCGTTTGGCAAAATTTTATTACAGTATATGTTTGATTCAAATGGAGACAGCTATGATTACATGGCGGTTGTGTCTGTTGCGGATTATCTGATTTCAGGAGCATTGGTGCTTGCAGTTTCCGTACTTGTAAGTTTTATGTTTTCAAAGAGGATTAAGAACCTTGATATGGTGGAAGTGCTCAAAGGAATGGAATAGAGAGAATAAAAGTAGCTTTTATGGAAAAGATTGAATAATGTAAATTATGAGGCTTGTGTGGTAAGAATAGAAAATTGATTACCCTACAAGCCTGCTTTTAGGATGTGAATTGTAGATTTAAGAGAAGGGGTATGATTTTACTTGTACTATTATCAAAATATGGTACAATAATTGTTAAATTAAAATTGTTTATGCTATCAGGTTGTTTTATCAATCAGATTGGAGTATTGAATGAAAATAATTCACTGTGCAGACCTTCATCTTGATTCGAAGATGACAGCAAATCTGACGAATGAAAAAGCGAAAATAAGAAAAGCAGAGTTACTAAACACTTTTAAAAATATGGTAAAATTTGCAAGTAAAAATGATGTGAAAGCAATTATTATCGCAGGAGATTTGTATGACACTAAGAATATATCAGCAACAGCAAAGAATACCGTGATAGGCGAAATCGTAAGACATACAGAGATTGATTTTTATTATCTGAGAGGAAATCACGATAGTGAAAGTCTATTTGAAGGTGTAGAAATTCCTGCGAATCTAAAACTGTTTAATGAAAACTGGATATCTTATGAGGCAGATAATAAAAAAAATATCATTATTACAGGAATAGAATTGACAGCTGAAAATCATAACAGTTTTTATGATACATTGATTCTTGCTCATGATAAGTTTAATATTGTGGTACTCCACGGACAGGAATCACTACATAAGGTAAAAAATGACACATGGAATATCAGTATAAGAGAATTGAAAAATAAAGGTATTGATTATATGGCATTGGGGCATATTCATGAATACAAACAAGGAACAATTGACAGCAGGGGAAGATATTGCTATTGTGGATGTCTTGAAGGCAGAGGATTTGATGAGTGTGGGGAACATGGATTTGTCCTTCTAGATATTGATGAGGAAAATAAAACTTTTAAAACACAATTTGTACCGATGGCATATAGAAATTTATATACGGTGAAAGTTGATATTTCGGACTGTATGAATACATCTGATATTTCAGACAGAATTGGCAACTGTCTTGATGGTGCGTCCTATGATGAAAAGAGTTTGATTAAAATTGTCTTGACAGGTTATACAGACATTGAATGTGAAAAAAATATTGAATTATTAGAGAAAGAATATGAAAATGAGTATTTCTTTTTGAAAGTTAGTGATGAGTCTGGTTTTAGGGTCAATTATGAAGAATTTCAGCTGGATGAATCTTTAAAAGGAGAATTTGTCAGAAATGTAATGAGTGAAAACACAATTAGTGAGGAAGATAAGGCAGAAATCATCAGATATGGAATACAGTTTCTGATGGGTGCAAAAGATAATTAAATCTGTAATACATAGTAGAAATTGGAGAAATATTTGTGAAATTAATTAGCTGTTATATAGAAAATTTTGGGAAACTGAACAATCAGTCGTATGAATTTAATGAGGGTATCAATTCGATTTGTGAAGAAAACGGATGGGGAAAAAGTACACTTGCCACATTTATCAGAGTGATGTTCTATGGTTTTTTAAATGAAAAATCTAGAAATGGAATTACAAACGAAAGGAAACGTTACAAACCATGGCAGGGAGGAGGATATGGCGGAAAAATCACATTTGAGACATATGGCAGAATCTATGAAATTGAGAGAACTTTTGGAATAAAAGAAAATGAAGATGAATTTGTGTTGAGAGACAAAAAGACAAATCTTGTATGTAATGATTATACTAAAAATATCGGTGAGGAATTATTTAAAATAGATGTGAATTCGTTTATGAGAACAGTTTATATCTCGCAAAATGATTGTGCAGCGACTGCTACGGCAGGAATCAATGCCAAAATCGGTAATCTTGCAGAAAATACAGATGATATCAATAATTATGATACTGCTGCCAAAAGACTGACAGATTTGCTTAACAGTATGAATCCTTCGAGAAAAACAGGCAGTCTGTACAGATTAAAAGATGAAATAGCTGCATTGCAATATGAAGTCGGTAACATCTGTGAGATAGAACGTAGAATAGAAGAATATACATTGATGCGTGACAAAAAGAAGATAGAACAAGAGGATTTGAAGTATCATCAGATAAAACTTGTTAATGACAGAAAGAAAATCAGCCGGTTAAATGATACCAGAATTATCCATGAACGATACCAAAATATATGTGATGAGTATTCTAAAAAAAAGAGTAAGGTGGAATATTTAAAAAGTTTATTTGGTGGAAATATACCAGATATGAAAGAGGTTGATGAATGTATCGAGGAGAATGTAAAACTTTCTTCGTATGAAAATGCTGTAAAAATCTATGAATTATCAAAGGAGGAAAAAGATAGATTTGCAAGGCTCAATCATATATTTGATTATGGTGAAAATATGCCGGATAAGAAGGAAACAGATGACATTTTAGACAAGATATCACAGATGCAACAGATGAATATTGATAAGCAGAAAGTTAGCATGAATCCCGAAGAAGAAGCAAAACTTCAAAAACTTTCAATACATTTTGGTAATGACATACCTGATGAAAGCGAGGTGGATTTTCATATCAATCAATATATGACCTGTCATGAAAAGAAAAATTCTCTTGAGGCAAGGAAAGCCGCTTTACATTCCATGAAAAGCAGTTTAGAGCGTGAGAGCCTGAATGAAAAGAGAAGGATAAATGAATTGATGAAAGAAAAAGAGTTCGTGAAAAATAAGATTAATGAAAAAAAAACATATCTGTCTTCGCTAAAAAGTGAGGTAGAAACGGAGAAAAAGAAACTGTTTGGATTATTCGGATTGGGAATCATTTTTGTTATTTTAGGTATCATAATAGCTCTGATTTTGAAAAATGGGGTAGTAGCAATAGGAGCCTGTGCGGTTGGGGCATTTTTTTTTCTGTTGATGTATTTTTGTTCAAAGACCAAAAATAGTCTGGTAAGGGAGATTTCAAACGCAAAATCAGAGATTAAAGAGCTCCTGGAGGATGTGAAGGGGATTAATGAAAATGAGCAGGGTAAAAAATATAAAAGTGAATGTAAAATAAACGAAAAGGATAATAACATTTCAGATGACTCCATAACCATCAGTAATATCAAACAAATCGAAAATGAAATCATAGAAGATGAACTATATATCAGAAAAACAGAAAAAGAAATTGTAGGATTTGTTGAACGATATGATTCTGGGAATATTGCTCTTAATGGTAATAATCATATTATAAAAATGCTCTATATGATGAAATCGGATATCAATCAATATGAGATATTATTGGCGAAAAAAGCAGCTATCAAAAATAGTCATTATGACAGTCAGATTAACAATTTAAGTGATGAAATAAAAGAGTTTATTGCAAGATTTTATGATATTACAGTTCTATCAGCGTTACATTACGAAAAAGCAGTTCACAGTATTGAAAAGGATAAAGAAGATTTTATTATGTTGCACTCAAAGTGCAGGAATTTAAAAAAGGCAAAACAGGAATATGCATTGACTCTCAATAAAGTAGAAGAATTTTTGTCAAAATTATCTCTAAAGGTAAAAGATAGTCGAAGCAGTGCAATACAGCTTATGGAGATGAAAGGAAATTTGAACCGGTATACAGAGGGCTGTCAGGAATTAAATCACATATGTAAAGAGAAGACTGATTACGAAAAAGCTCACAGAGAGGATTTGATAAGATTTGAAGAAGAGAAAGAAAGTTTTACAACAAATATGCAGAGTATTGACGAGAAAATAGCTAATCTTGCACAAGAAATGGAGCATATTCAAAAAAGTATAGCTCACTATAGTGGAAAAATTAATGAATTGAGAGAAAGATTTGATGAATTGAATGAAAAGAGAGATGTTCTAAAAATACTCGAAGAAAAGTATCAGTCCAATTTTAGAAAATATCATCTTTTGAATCAGACAAAAAAACTGCTTGAAAAATCTAAAAATTCATTTACGGCAAAATATATGCAGCCGATTATGTCAGGTTTTCTGAAATATTATCGTATCATAGACGGTGGTGAAACTGGAGGCATTCATATCGATGCACAATCAAATATTACTGTAGATGAAAAAGGGATGCAAAGAGAAATTACCACACTTAGTACCGGAAGACAGGATTTATTAGGAATATGTATGAGAATGGCTCTTATCAGTGCAATGTATGCAAATGAAAAGCCGGTTGTTATATTTGATGATCCGTTTGTCAATCTTGATGATGCGAGAGTAGAAGGAGCAATCGAATTGTTAGAAAATATTGCAAAGGAGTATCAGGTGATTTATTTTACATGTCATGAGAGCAGGTATTCAAAAGTAATCAAAAATGAAAGTGTGAAAATATAACTTTGAATTTGGGTTGAAAATCAATAGAAATTATGACATAATTAAAACAATTAAAACTGATGGAGGGCTTTGGGGATGGAAGAGTGGGTGCATAGGATTGGAATACGACTATTTGTACAAATCATCATAGAATGCTGGAACACAGTTTTTTTGCTGATTATGATTTTATCAATACTGTTAGGTAAATATCGGGACAAAATGCACATCGAAATGAGTAAGGTTAAAATACCGATGATAGATGATGTTATCATATTTTATATAGCAATCTTTATGTATAATCTGTTTGACATATTTTTCTGTGCCTATACCGGTGTTGTCAGTTCGATAGGATATTACATAAGGGGTATTACTTCGTTAGGATATTATATCGTTGGTGCATTTTTGACACTGTTTTTTTTGCAAATTATTAAAAATCATATAGCTGTGAAAAAAGAATTGCATAAGCTGAAAAACATAATATTTGCATTTCAGCTTTTACAAATACCAGGTCTTGTTTTATTGGCAGCCACACCATTCACAGGTATGCTTTATTATTTTGACAGCCAGAACTATTATCATAGAGGACCACTTTATGGTGTATGGTATTACATCACGCTGATTTCGTTTATCTTTATTATAGTTGTATATATGGCCTGCAGAAAGAAAATAGACCGTTTTCCCGGACAGGTTATCATAGTAGCTTCTGTGATTCCATTGATAGCCTTTATATGTAATTATGTTTATATAGGTATCAGCTTTAATAATATTTCTGTATCTATTACGGCTTTGATTATCTTTTTATTGTATGAAAAACAACGAACGGATGTTTTGGTTTTGAATGCCTGTGAACTTGAAAAGGCTCAGATTCATCTTGTGGAAAGCAGACTTGCCCTTGAACACAGTAAGAATGAAACTTTGATGGCACAGATACAGCCGCATTTTATCAATAATTCTCTGATGGCTTTGCGTTACCAATGCTTTGATTACCCTGAAATTTACGAAAACCTTACGAACTTTTCACGCGTTCTCATTTTGAAGCACTAGGAGACACTCGGCTGATTATGTTTGAGCAGGAAATGGAAAATATTGAAGCTTATCTTGCACTGGAAAAATGTAATTTTGGTGACCGGCTAAGGATAGAATATGATATTGACTGTGATGATTTTCTTATTCCGGCACTGTCTGTTCAGCCTCTTGTGGAAAATGCCGTTCGTCATGGTGTTGCAACCTATGAAAAAGGCGGCACTGTACAGATTAACACTCACAGAGCAGATGGCGAGATTATTATCGAGGTGATAGATAAGGGCTTTGGTAAAAGCAATATTACCCCTCAGCAGGAAACTCGTAAGGGAATTGGAGTTGAAAATGTTCGTGCAAGGTTAAAATCTATGAGCCGTGGCAAGCTTAAGATAGTAGGTAACGAACAAGGAACGACTGCAATAATTACCATAGATGATATAGGAAAAGTAGGAGGATTATAAAGTGATAACACTTTCTGTAGATGATCAGTATGAAGTTACTTCTTTGATGAAGAAAATGCTGACAAAAATTGACCCGGGCGGTACGCATTTGACTGCTGCTAATATAGATGAGGCTTTTGAATTACTGTCGGATAATGTGCAGATACTTTTTCTGGATATCGAAATGCCGGGGATAAACGGCATTGAAGCGGCTGACCTGCTGCAAAGCCAATATAAAAAACTGAATATCATTTTCGTGACGGGACATCCGGAATATGCATTTCAGGCACATGGTGTGCATCCGAGCGGTTTTCTTGTGAAACCGGTGGATGAACAGAATATTATGCGTGAGCTGAAGCATCTGCGATTCCCAATAGACGTTTCAAAAAGTCCGTTGATAGTGCGATGCAGTCCGTTTGCAGTGTTTGTTGGAGAGCAGCCGTTTGATTTCAAGAGCGACAGATCAATCGAGATGTTTGCCTATATGGTATATAAAAATGGAGCTCTTTGCACCAATGGTGAACTTCTTGGTATTTTGTGGGATGGAAATCCTGATAAAGGTGGTCGTTTAAGGCAGCTTGTGATGGATATTAGAAGCTCTCTGAAAGAGGTCGGGGCAGACAATGTCATTGTCAAAAAGTACGGCAAGATCGGACTAAATATGAAAGAGATTGAATGCGAGGGAGATGTGGAATCCATTGCACAGGAATATAACTGGTATTGATGCTTTTTTTGCAATGTGTTTCGCTCTTGCAGACAAAACAGAACAAGGTAAGGATAAATTTAGTTTTTATTCTTGCTTTTTTTTTCATGAAATGATATTATGTATTTGGTTAGTTAATAATAACTAACTACGTGTAAATCATATTGGACTCCGATTCTGATAACTGCGAATGTCAGGATTACCGGAAATCTTGTTTATATTTTTACAAAATTCAGATTCCGGTTTGGAGTTCAGTACTAAACATTCAGTATATAACCGATAATATGGTAACATTATTATTGCTGCATATAAATACATATGTGTTGAATGAAAACAGAATATTTGGACAAAATCAGAATATAATAGATATCAATCATAATAGATCAATTTATCATTTGATAGAAAATGTATTCGGTTTAATTCAATGGCATAATTTGATTGCAGTCAATTAATAATATTACATTCACTCATATTATAAATACAATAAAATTGGAAGGAGAATAAAAAAAGTGAGTAATTTAAAGATTGAAAAAGTAGTGGGCAGAGAAATACTTGACTCAAGAGGTAATCCTACAGTAGAGGCTGAGATTACTTTAAGTGACGGAACAATTGCAAGGGGAGCCGCTCCAAGTGGTGCTTCTACAGGTGAGTTCGAAGCATTAGAGTTAAGAGATGGTGACAAGGACAGATATCTTGGAAAAGGTGTCAAGAAAGCTGTTGAAAATATAAATGGAGCTATTAATGATGCAGTAAAAGGTCTTGATGCAACAGATATTTATGCAATCGATGCAGCAATGATTAAAGCAGATGGAACAAAAGACAAGTCTAACCTTGGCGCTAATGCAATTCTTGCAGTTTCAATCGCAGCTACAAGAGCAGCGTCTGTTGCACTTGGTGTTCCAATGTACAGATTTTTAGGTGGTGTTTCAGGAAACAGATTACCTGTTCCTATGATGAATATCTTAAACGGTGGTGCTCACGCAACTAACACAGTTGATACACAGGAATTTATGATTATGCCTGTAGGTGCTCCATCATTCAAAGAATGTTTAAGATGGTGTGCAGAAGTGTTCCATGCGCTTGCTTCTATCTTAAAAGCAAAAGGCCTTGCAACAAGTGTTGGTGATGAAGGTGGATTTGCTCCAAACCTTTCTAGCGATGAGGAGACAATCGAGACAATTTTAGAGGCAATTAAGAAAGCAGGATATGAGCCTGGTAAAGATTTCATGATTGCTATGGATGCCGCTTCATCTGAGTGGAAGAGTGAAAAAGGAAAAGGATTCTACAAACTTCCTAAGGCTGGTACAGAATATACATCAGATGAATTAATTGAGCATTGGGCTTCATTAGTTGAAAAATATCCAATCATCTCTATCGAAGATGCTCTTGACGAGGAAGACTGGGATGGATGGAAAAAGCTTACACAGAGACTTGGTGACAAGGTACAGCTCGTAGGTGATGACTTATTTGTTACAAATACAGAAAGATTATCAAAGGGTATTGAACTTGGATGTGGTAACTCAATCCTTATTAAGTTAAACCAGATTGGTTCTGTTTCAGAAACACTTGAGGCTATCAAGATGGCTCACAAGGCAGGATATACAGCTATTTCTTCACATCGCTCAGGTGAGACAGAGGATACAACAATTGCAGACCTTGCAGTTGCACTCAATACATGTCAGATTAAGACAGGTGCGCCTTCACGTTCTGAGCGTGTTGCTAAGTACAATCAGTTATTAAGAATTGAGGAAGAACTTGGCGAAGGAGCAGTTTATCCGGGAATCAAGGCATTTAATGTAACTAGATAATTCCATCTTTTTGAATATAGTTTTTTAGTTGGTATGGCACGCTGTCACAGGCGTGTCATATATTGTATGAAGCAGAAAATATTTTAGAAAATAGAGGCAAAAAGCCTTTAAAATTATCAATTTAGGGATAAAATTATAGGAAGGATAAGCGTGAATTAGTATGAATATAGAAGTGATTGAGGGAGTATTGATACCTTTTGCCGGTACATCACTTGGTGCAGCATGTGTCTATCTGATGAGAGAAAAATTAAGTATAGCAGTGCAAAGATCATTAACAGGATTTGCAGCAGGAGTGATGGTGGCGGCTTCCATCTGGAGTTTGATTATTCCGGCAATTGACGAGTCTGAAAAAATGGGAAAGTTTGCTTTTGTACCTGCTTTTGTCGGCTTTTGGCTTGGAATAGTATTTCTTCTGCTTTTAGACAGTGTTATTCCACATATGCATTTAAACAGCGATGAAGCAGAGGGTGTTAAAAGTAATTTAAAGAAAACGACAATGATGGTTCTTGCAGTGACACTTCATAATATTCCGGAGGGAATGGCAGTTGGAGTTGTGTATGCCGGATGGATGTCAGGAAAAACAGATATATCTGTCATGGGTGCAATGACGCTTGCGATAGGAATTGCAATACAGAACTTTCCGGAAGGAGCGATTATTTCTATGCCGCTTAAGACAGAAGGAGTGAATAAGCACAGGGCATTTTTATATGGTACTTTGTCAGGAATAGTTGAGCCGATAGCCGCCGTATTGACAATCATAGCCTCAGGATTTATCATTCCGGCACTTCCGTATCTTTTAAGTTTTGCAGCAGGTGCAATGATGTATGTAGTTGTGGAGGAATTAATTCCAGAAATGTCAGAAGGTGTACATTCTAATTTAGGAACGGTCATGTTTGCATTTGGATTTACGGTTATGATGGCTTTGGATGTGGCATTGGGGTAATCTACTTACCTTTCAGGATTTATTGAAAGCTGATTTAGAGCAACAAAAAGATGCACTGAAAGACAACGACAAAACAGACAATTTCTATTTAATATTATAGAAATTGTCACCAAATTTTCATATTTTTGTTATAATATAATTTAAAGAAGTTGCAAAAAAATGAACAGACCAAGGAATTGATGATTATGAATGGAAGTATTTACGGAAAATATAAAGTTGCTTTAGAAAAGATTATGAATGATTTTGTAGAAAATATTAAATCATATAATCAGGCATCCTATGAAAAAACAGGCTATAAATTGTTTGAACATATCACAAACAGAATTAAAGCAGAGGATAGCATGCGGGAAAAGTGCAGAAGAAAAGATCTTCCGGAAAACGAAGTAAGTGCATTGTATGAATTGAAGGATGCTATTGGAGTTAGAATCGTGTTTTCTTTTGTAGATGATATTTATCAGAGTATTGAATATATCAAATCCTTGCCACAATGTGTTGTAGTGAAAGAAAAAGACTATATAAAACATGCAAAGCCAAATGGATATCGAAGTTATCATATGATTCTTGAGATGACAGTTCCATACGAGGATGTGAAGGGTAATACTCCCGGAAAATATTATATTGAGGTTCAGCTTAGAACAATTGCGATGGATTCGTGGGCAAGCCTTGAGCATCAGCTGAAATATAAAAAGAATGTGTCAAATCAGAAACTGATAGTGGAGGAACTCAAAAGATGTGCTGATGAGATGGCATCATGTGATGTTTCAATGCAGACAATTCGAAATCTGATAAATGCAGAGTAAATGACACCATAGGAAAGGAATGATAAGTGATGAAAATATTATTGGCAGAAGATGAAACAGATTTGGCAAGAGCTTTGACTGCCGTGCTTCAACATTCAGGTTATGAAGTTGATGCAGTGGAAAATGGAGAGCAAGCAGTAGGTAAGGCAAAAGAATTTGCATATGACTGTATGGTTTTTGATATCATGATGCCAAAGCTTGATGGAATAGAGGCACTTAAAATAATAAGAAATTCAGGAAATGTATCTCCTGTTATTTTTCTGACAGCAAAGTCAGAAGTGGATGACAGAATTGCAGGTCTTGATGCGGGAGCTGATGATTATCTCACAAAGCCATTTGCCATGGGTGAACTTTTGGCCAGAATACGTTCCATGACAAGGAGAGCAGGTTCCTATACACCGACCAGACTCAATTTTGGTAAAGTTTCACTCAATATTGAGGATCAGGAACTTGTGAGTGAAAATTCCATCAGACTTGCTGCAAGAGAGTCAAAGCTCATGGAATTTTTCATGTTAAATCCGGAGAAAGAATTAAGCACTCAGGAAATCTATCTGCATGTCTGGGATGATGAACCGGATAAAGGAATAGAAGTGGTATGGATGTATATATCATTCCTGAAAAACAAACTAGAAGCAATTGCAGCGGATATAAATATAGAAGGAAATGAAGGTGGGAATTATATCCTTACAAGACAGTGATCAATGATGGTTTTGCTAAGGCTATATTATACAGGAAAGGCTTGGTGAAGAGATGGAAAAGATAATACGAAGGAAATTTATATTTGTCTCAAGCAGTGCAGTTCTTCTTATGATTGCAATTATCATTGGACTGATTGTTGGAATAGCGTATTTTACAACATATTCACGACTATTCTCGGAAATAGATTTTATACATGAAAATGGTGATAAAATACCAAACTACGAAAAGAGTAATGGCGCAAAATATGAAAATGTAAAGATAACACCCGAGTCAGAGTATGAACTAAGATATTTTACCATTGAAATTGACGAAAACAGCTATATAAAAGAAATTAATATTTCTAATGTTGCAGCTATTTCTGAAAATGAAGCATCAGAAATTGCCATAAAAGTGCTGAATAAAAGAAATAAGAAGGGAAGTATTGAAAAAGACAGTTGCAAATATGTATATAAAATAAAGGATAAAGATGATGGAAAGATTATCATTTTTTTAGACTCAACACGTACTTTCGGCAACTTATCACAGATAGTGAATATGGCTTTTAAAATCGGGACACTGAGTTTTTTGTTTTTTGTGATACTTATTTCACTATTTTCAAGAAAAGCAGTCAAATCGACAGTAAAAAATATTGAGGCACAAAATGAGTTCATAACGAATGCAGGGCATGAATTGAAAACACCACTTGCAATTATTTCAGCTAATGCAGAAGTATTAGAAATGATGAATGGTAAAAATGAATGGACTCAAAGCATTGTCAATCAGGTAAAAAGAATGTCAGATTTGATAAGTGATTTAATTTTTCTTGCAAAAATGAATGAGAAAACAGATGTTGTACTTAGTGATATTGATTTTTCTAAAATTGCAAATGATATATCTGTTTCATTTAAGCCGGTGATAGAGCAGCAAAAAAAAAAGTTTCAGTGTGATATAAAGGAAAAAGTTACTATTAGGGGAGAAGAAAAGCTTCTTAGTGAACTTGTTTCAATACTCATTGATAACGCTGTGAAATATTGTGATGAAGAAGGAATGATAAAGGTAGAACTCAAATCCAAATCCCGTGATACAGGAGCAAAACTGATTGTCTCAAATACGTACGCAGAAGGAGCAAATGTTGATTATAGTCGTTTTTTTAATAGATTCTATAGAGAGGACACTTCACATAATAGCAAAAAGAAAGGGTATGGAATAGGATTATCGATGGCGGAAGGAATAATTAAAATATTGAAGGGAAAGATAAGTGTATCTTATAGTAATGGTGAGATTAGTTTTGTTGTTACTATATAGAATGAATAGGATAGTTTCATCTTCTAAAAAAAATTTATATTGACATATTAGTTAAAGTGTGTATAATTAAATTGTAAGCAATTTAATTTATAAAAATCTAATTGAATAATTGTATGCAAATTGAATTTGGGTAATAGAAAAGGAGTGGCGTTTATGGGAATCTATGATTACAAAGTTAAAGACAGACATGGTAATATAGTCGATATGGCAGATTATAAAGGAAAAGTTTTGCTTATTGTTAATACAGCAACAGGATGTGGTTTCACACCTCAGTATGAAGGCTTGGAGGCACTCTATAAAAAGTATAAAGAAAAGGGACTTGAGATACTTGATTTTCCATGCAATCAGTTCGGACATCAGGCACCTGGCACTTCAGAAGAGATACATGAATTTTGTACATTAAAGTACGATATTTCATTTACACAGTTTGCAAAAATAGAAGTAAATGGTGAGAATGAGGAGCCGTTATATACGTATTTGAAATCGCAGAAAAAAGGCACACTCGGATCTAAGATAAAATGGAACTTCACAAAATTTTTAGTGGATAAAGAAGGAAATGTCATAGCAAGATTTGCACCTACTGATACACCGGAAAAAATTGATAGTAAGATTAATGAGATATTATAAATAATAAAAGATATAAAAAGAAAATAGAAAAACGGAGGTACTTATTTATGGCAGCGATTGTATTAAATAAAGATAATTTTGAGGCAGAGGTTTTGAATTCGGATGTTCCTGTATTAGTGGATTTTAGTGCATCATGGTGTGGACCGTGTCAGATGATAGCGCCAATCATTGAAGAAATTGCAGATGAAGCAGAGGGATTCAAGGTAGGCAAGGTAGAGACAAGTGAAGAAATGGATTTAGCTTTAGAATATAAAGTTTCAAGTATACCATGTCTTGTAGTTTTTAAAGGTGGAAAAGAAGTTAAGAGATCAGTAGGATTCATACAAAAACCGGAAATCCTTGAATTGGTAAAATAGAAAGGCTGGAGAGCAATTATGTTTGATGTAATTATTGTCGGTGCAGGTCCGGCAGGACTTTCGGCAGGAATATATACTGTAAGGTCCGGAAAGAGTGCACTGATATTGGAAGGCAAATCTTATGGTGGACAGATTATCAATACTCCTGATATAGAAAATTATCCGGGAATCAAAAATATTTCAGGATTTGAGTTTGCGACAGGTTTGTATGAGCAGGCGACAAGCCTTGGAGCAGAGGTAAAATATGAACAAGCTGTTTCAATAGAGGACAAAGGCGATATAAAGATAGTGAACACAGAGCAAGGTTCATATGAATGTAAAGCTGTGATATTGGCAACTGGTGCTAAAAACAGACCACTCGGTATTGAGAAAGAAAAAGAATTTGTAGGATATGGAATATCTTATTGTGCAACATGCGATGGTGCATTTTACAGAAATAAAGATGTCGCTGTAGTAGGTGGTGGAAATACAGCAATTGAAGATGCATTATTTTTGACTAATTATTGCAACAAGGTGTATGTAATACACAGAAGGGATACTTTCCGTGCTGATCCTAAAGATGTAGAAAAATTAAAATCAAAAGATAATGTCGAGTTTGTCATGAATTCTACCGTTGAAAAAATACTTGGAGAATCAAGCGTTGAAGGCATTGAGATTAAAGATAAAAATACAAAGGAGACAAAGAATATCAATGTCTCTGGCATATTCGTAGCAGTTGGGCAGGAACCGGATAATCAAATGTTTTCTGATTTGGTAGAGCTTGATGAGTCAGGATATATTATTGCAAAGGAAGACTGTATGACAAATGTGAAAGGCATATATACAGCCGGAGACTGTAGAACAAAATCGGTTCGACAGCTTACAACAGCAGCGGCAGATGGTGCTGTTGCAGCATTGGCAGCATGTGCAATAATTGATTAAATTTTTAGTTGTCCGGAAATGAGGAAGATTTATGGAAGTTTATGATTGTTTAAAATTAGAAAATCAATTGTGTTTTCCATTATATGCATGTGCAAAAGAGATTGTAAAGGTGTACAAACCATACCTTGATCAATTTGATCTGACATATACACAATACATTACACTCATGGTTTTATGGGAACATAATGAGATGAATGTGAAAGAACTTGGAAAATATCTGTATCTTGATTCAGGAACACTTACTCCGGTTCTCAAAAAACTTGAAAGCAAAGGATATATTGAGCGAAAAAGGTCGAAAACAGATGAAAGAAACCTTCGCATACAAATCACAGAAAATGGAAATGCATTAAAAAAGCAGGTTATAGAGATTCCACAGAAAGTTGGAAGATGTGTGAATTTGGAAGAAGAAGAGGCGATGCAGCTATATAAAATTTTATATAAAGTGCTTCATTCATTGACATTGGAAAAACCACACTGACGTGCTTTATTAGCATTCACATGATTTGCAATAGAATTGTAAAAATATGGGCTGCTGATTATTATAAAATATAATAATCAGCACATTTTTATATTTAAAAATGTAGACATAAAAAATGATAAATGTTTAAAATAATAAAACCGAGAAAGATGTATTAACAGCTAATGTAAAATAATGATTGAGCATCAATGAAAATGGAGAATGATATGAAAAAAATAAAAATATGCGGAATAACAAATGAAAAAGAAGTTGAATATTTAAACGAAGCAAAAGTAGATTTTGCAGGTTTTATTCAATTTGTTTCGAAAAGTAAAAGAAATATTGAGACGAAACAAGCAAAAGCATTGATAAATCTGCTTGATAAAAGTATAAAATCTGTTGCGGTTACAATAAGTCCTGATATAGAACAGATAGAAATAATACAGGAGGCAGGATTTGATTATCTACAGATTCATGGGTCGATAAGTGATGAAGTTTTAGAAAAAATTAACATTCCTGCTATTAAGGCATTCAATGTGAATGATTTATCAGAATATGTGAGATTTCATAATTGTGAAAAAGTTGTGGGATATATATTTGATGCCCAGGTACCGGGAAGTGGAAAGGCATTTGACTGGTCTGTTATCAAAAATATTCCAAAAGACGAGAAATTTGCCATGCTTGCAGGAGGATTAAACTGTGAAAATGTAGCACAGGCTTTGAAAATGACTAATATAGATGGTGTTGATACGAGTTCAGGAGTGGAAAATGACAATGGTATCGGAAAAAGCAGAGAAAAAATAATACAGTTTGCAAAAATTGTGAGAGAACATCAATGATGCTATAAATAGTATTTCCGATTCTGGTTCAATGTCAATACCGCATGTTAGTTACATCGATTTATAGTTAGAAAGTTTTATTTTCAATTAGTGATATATCAAAAAAGTTAGTGATTAATAAGTATTTACAAAGTGTTTTTATGATGATAAAATACAATTAATCGATAATCTTTTATTTATATTAAAATTATAGCTTAGGGAGGAATTTATTATGTCAAAGAATATTACAAAAAAAGGTACAGGTGTTTTTGCGGCTGGTGTTTTATTTGGAACTGCAGGTATTAAGATTTTATCAAGCAAGGACGCAAAGAAATTTTATACAAATTGTACAGCGGCAGTTTTGCGTGCAAAGGATTTTGTTATGAAGACAGCAACAACAGTTCAGGAAAATGCAGGTGATATTTATGCAGGAGCTAAGGAAATAAACAAAGAGAGAGAACAATACGAAGACGTTTTTGGTGATGAAGATGTAGAGATTATATCTGATGATGAAAGCAACAATAACAAAGATGAAGATGTTAACATTGAACTTTAAGAAATATTATAAATTTTCATAAAAGAATATGGAATATAACCGAAAGAGATGGTAGAGATATGAAGTTTATAATAAAGCATGAGTTACAGGGACGAATACGTATTCATACAATGTATAAAAGACTGACATTAAAGCAGGCAGATATTCTTGAATATTATCTAAATTCTCACGGGAATGTAACATCGGCAAAGGTGTATGAGAGAACGATGGATGCAGTGATAGAATATAGTGGAGACAGAGATGAAATTATCAGATTACTTAGCAAGTTCTCATTTGAAAATGTCACTGTTCCGACAGAAGTCATAGAGAGCAGCGGTAGAGAGATAAACAGAGAATATCAGGAAAAACTCATCATAAAGATTCTGAAAAGATACACAGGGAAATTGTTGATTCCGTTACCCGTTAGAAACTGTATTTCAACTGTTAAATCAATAAAATACATATGGAATGGCGCAAAAACTCTTGCTAAGGGAAAGATAGAGGTTCCTGTACTTGATGGAACTGCCATTGGAGTTTCAATCATAAGAAAAGATTATGCTACGGCTGGCTCTGTTATGTTTCTACTTGGTATAGGTGAGATACTTGAGGAGTGGACACATAAAAAATCAGTCGGAGATTTGGCAAGAAGCATGTCATTAAATGTCGATAAGGTATGGAAGCTTTTTGATGACACAGAAGTACTTGTATCCGTATCTGATGTAGAAAAAGATGACTTGTTAGTAGTGAGAATGGGAAGCGTGATTCCTTTTGATGGTATTGTAATATCAGGCGAAGGTATGGTAAATCAGGCATCTCTTACAGGTGAACCACTTCCGGTTAAAAAATCAGCAGGAGGCTATGCGTATGCTGGAACAGTTCTTGAGGAAGGAGAGCTGATTATCAAAGTAAAAGCAATCACTGGTTCAAGTAAGTTTGAAAAAATTGTTTCAATGATTGAAGAGTCTGAAAAGTTAAAATCAGGTCTTGAAAGTCGAGCAGAACATCTGGCAGATAGGTTAGTTCCATATACTCTTGCAGGAGCAGGTCTTACATGGCTTTTTACGAGAAATGTTACAAAAGCGGTAGCTGTTCTTATGGTAGATTTTTCATGTGCATTAAAACTTGCGATGCCTATATCAGTTTTGTCTGCAATTCGGGAAGCAGATAAATATCACGTCACAGTGAAAGGTGGCAAATTTTTAGAAGCAATTGCAGATGCAGATACGATAGTTTTTGATAAGACAGGTACACTGACAAAGGCACAGCCAACTGTAAAAAATGTCATATCATTTAACGGAAAGAATCCGGATGAACTTCTCAGAATAGCAGCATGTCTCGAAGAACATTTTCCACATTCCGTTGCCAAGGCAGTTGTCAATGCAGCAGTTCAGAAAAATCTTGATCATGAAGAAATGCACAGCAAAGTTGAATATATTGTTGCACATGGAATTGCAACTACAATTGAAGGTAAGCGTGCAGTGATAGGAAGTTATCATTTTGTATTTGAAGATGAAGGTTGTAAAATACCTGAAAATATGCGTGCAAGATTTGAGGGACTGCCTAAAGAATACTCGCATCTTTATATGGCAATAGAAAATGTATTAGAAGCAGTAATATGTATAGAAGATCCTATCAGAGATGAAGCGATAGATGTTGTGAAAGAGCTTAAGGAGCTTGGAATCAGTAAAGTTGTCATGATGACAGGTGATAGTGAACGTACCGGGCGTGCCATAGCAGCGAAAGTCGGAGTTGATGAATATCATGCCGAAGTTTTACCGGAGGACAAGGCTGCATATGTTATGAATGAAAAAGAAAAAGGACGAAAAGTAATCATGATTGGAGATGGAATTAATGATTCTCCAGCACTTTCAGCGGCAGATGTCGGAATTGCAATCAGTGATGGTGCACAGCTTGCAAGAGAAATAGCAGATGTGACATTATCAGGGGAGAATTTGTATGAGATTATCACACTTAAAAAGATAAGTGACCGTCTTGTAAAGAGGATTGATAAGAATTACAAGACAATTGTAAGTTTTAACACAGGTCTTATCATTTTGGGAGTTATGGGAATATTACAGCCGACAACTTCTGCATTGTTACATAACAGTTCCACAATTACAATTGGCTTAAACAGCATGAAAGATTTAATTTGAGAATGCAGCTAGTTCATTATGAATGTTCCTTAAAGGAAAGGGACACTTCAAAATATTACTTTTCAAACAGTAAGAAAGTCAGATAAGAATATAAAAAAAGATGCTTCACATCTTACATGTAAATGTTTATAAATGACATTTATATTGTAAGAAAGATGGCATCTTTTTTTATGTATTTATGTCTCTGTTTTATGCAGCAAGCTCAGCATCACCATTATTATTAATAGATTTTTCACGAACAAATAGTAATTTAAAAATTGTTCTTACAGCAGGCTGAATGAAAAATAACTGCGAGAAAAATGCGAATGGAAAATTGAAACATTATTGAAGCGAGGAAACTCATTGCTTGTGGCATAATACACACTCCTTCTGTATTTTTTGGTACAAATAACTGTATTATTAATGCAACTACATATTGAAATACAGTAAATTGTAATGGCAATTGTTGCAATTTTGCATAGCAGCCGTTATAATGCAAAAAGACACATGCAAATCTGGTGGCATCAATAGGCTATTTTAAATAGTATTGTTCCATAATCAGATTTATGTGCAGTGCACTACATGTGTCGTTATACATTTCTATGCAATTGTATACAAAAATGATTGCGTTACGAAGTTTAACACAAAACAAATAGAAAAGTCAAGAAAAAATAATTTTAATTCATATAAATTGGAAAGGAAGAAGAAAATGAAATTTGTAATTCAAAGAGTGTTAAGAGCAAGTGTTAAAGTAGAGGAAAAAATAATAGGAAATATTGATAAAGGATTTCTTGTTCTGATAGGAGTAGAAAATGATGATACAAAAGAAATTGCTGATAAGATGATAAAAAAGTTGGTTGGACTTAGAATTTTTGAAGATGAAAACGGCAAGACAAATCTGTCGCTATCTGATGTGAACGGAAGTTTACTTCTTGTATCGCAGTTTACATTGTATGCCGACTGTAAAAAGGGGAATCGCCCATCATTTACAAAGGCAGGAAAACCAGATATGGCAGAAGAGATGTATGAATATATTATCAGCGAATGCCAAAAACAGATTAGCCAAGTTGAATGTGGATGTTTTGGAGCAGACATGAAAGTTGAACTGCTAAATGACGGACCATTTACAATACTACTTGATTCGGCAGAGATTTTATAGCCGGAAAGCTACATTTTTTTAAATGTATTTTTTATATGAAAATCTGTTTGAAAATGACATTATCATTTTGTGAAATTATTCATAATTTAACTTCACAAAAAAGTCTTGTATTTTTAAAAATACTTTGTGAAAAAATGTTGATTTTATTTTACAAAAATGTTACATTATATATAGGTTAATAGAGGAAAAATTATGAAGAAATTCATAAGAAACCGGTGTCAGTTAAGATACATTTGCAAGTGGATTTTTTAAGTGGAATTTTAAGTCAAAATAATGACTGAAGGGATACATTTTTAAATGAAGAAAGCCAAACTTAAAATTTACTTCATGTATTGAAATTAGAACATACAACTCTATTGACAAAAACAGTAACGATTACTATAATTAATAAAAAGGTTAGCAAACGCTAGCTAATTTATAAAAAATGACAAGGAGGAAAAAGTAAAAATGGTAAATTTTGATCAGTGGGATGGCTTCGAAGGTAGACTTTGGAAAGAGCAGATTGATGTAAGAGATTTCATCCAGAATAACTACACACCATATGATGGTGATGAGAGCTTTTTAGCTGACCCAACAGATGCGACAAATAAGTTATGGGGTGAATTACAGAAACTTCAGAAAGCAGAACGTGCAAAAGGCGGAGTTCTTGATATGGATACAGATATTGTATCTTCAATTACATCTCATAAGCCAGGATATATTAGTGAAGAATTAAAAGACTTAGAGCAGGTAGTTGGTCTTCAGACAGACAAACCACTTAAGAGAGCATTTATGCCATATGGTGGTATTCAGATGGCTGAGAAGTCTTTAACAGAATATGGATATGAGGTTAATCCTGAACTTCACAAAATCTTTACAGAGTATCACAAGACACACAACCAGGCAGTTTTTGATGCTTATACACCAGAGATGAGAGCTGCTCGTAAGAACAAGATTGTTACAGGTCTTCCGGATACTTATGGTAGAGGACGTATCGTTGGCGATTACAGAAGAGTTGCTCTTTATGGTATAGACCATCTTATCGCTGAGAAAGAAGCTGACAAGGCTAACTGCGGATGCGGTGTTATGACAGACGATGTTATCCGTCAGAGAGAAGAACTTCAGGAACAGATTAATCGTTTAAAAGAAATGAAAGTTATGGCAGAGTCTTATGGTTTTGATATTTCACAGCCTGCTAAGACAGCTAAAGAAGCTTTCCAGTGGACATATTTCGGATATCTTGCAGCTATCAAGACACAGAATGGTGCTGCTATGAGTATTGGTCGTGTTTGTACATTCTTAGATATCTATGTAGAGAGAGATTTAAAGAAGGGAATCATCACTGAGGAAGAGGCACAGGAATTAGTTGACCACTTAATCATGAAATTCAGAATGGTTAAGTTTGCTCGTTGTAACTCATACAACCAGTTATTCTCAGGTGATCCTGTTTGGGCAACAATCGACCTTGCAGGTATCGGTGTTGATGGACGTTCAATGGTTACAAAGACAGACTTCCGTGTGCTTCACACATTAGAGAACATGGGACCTTCACCAGAGCCAAACATCACAGTACTTTACTCATCAAAACTTCCGGAAGAGTTCAAGAGATATGCAGCTGCTATTTCTATCAGAACAAGTTCAGTACAGTACGAGAACGATGATGTTATGAAACCGGTATGGGGCGATGATTACGCTATCTGCTGCTGTGTATCTGCTACACAGACAGGTAAGGAAATGCAGTTCTTTGGTGCTAGAGCAAACCTTGCTAAGTGTTTACTTTACGCAATCAATGGTGGTATTGATGAGAAGAGTAAAGTTCAGGTAGGACCGGCTTACCAGAGAATTACTTCAGAATACTTAGATTATGATGAAGTTATGGCTAAATATGATGTAATGATGGATTGGTTAGCAGATATTTATGTAAATATTCTCAATCTTATCCAGTATATGCATGATAAATATTACTATGAATCAGCAGAGCTTGCATTGATTGATACAGATGTTCGTAGAACATTTGCAACAGGTATCGCAGGATTCTCACATGTTATTGACTCACTTTCAGCTATCAAGTATGCTAAAGTTAAGACAATCAGAGATGAGGATGGTATTGTTGTAGATTACGAGACAGAAGGTGACTTCCCTCGTTATGGTAATGATGATGACAGAGCTGATGAAATCGGTGTATGGTTACTTAAGACATTCATCGAGAAGATTAAGAAACATCACACATACCGTGATTCAGAGCCTACAACATCTATCCTTACAATTACTTCAAACGTTGTTTATGGTAAGGCTACAGGTGCTATGCCTGACGGAAGAAAAGCTGGAGAACCATTATCACCAGGTGCTAACCCAAGTTATGGTGCTGAGAAGAGTGGTTTACTTGCATCCCTTAACTCAGTAGCTAAGATACCATATGTATGGGCTCTTGATGGTATTTCAAATACTCAGACAATGAATCCGGATGCTCTTGGTCATTCAGAAGATGAGCAGGTTACAAATCTTGTTCAGTCTATGGATGGATACTTCGATCAGGGTGCTCATCACTTAAATGTAAACGTATTCGGTATTGAGAAACTTCAGGATGCTATGGAACACCCAGAGAAAGAAGAGTATGCTAACTTCACAATCCGTGTATCAGGATATGCTGTTAAGTTCATCGACCTTACAAGAGAACAGCAGTTGGATGTTATCTCTAGAACATTCCATGCACATTTATAAGATTTAGTTTTTGAATCAGTCTTATATTAGGAAAGTGAATTTTGATTATTGTTCGAATTTATTTTGAATAGTAATGTATTTTGAATAAGAAATGCTGGTTTTTGTAACAATAAAATTACAGGAACCGGCATTTTTAAATAATATTGACAATAAAAAGTCAGATGAATTTATTTTAAGATACAGAATCAATATGATATTATTATAAGTCATTGTATAATTTGACTATTTAGGAAATGTAGATGATGTAGTTGGTACTGCGTTTTAGAATAAGTTCATTTGGCTGAATATATAATTTTGAAGAATTGAGAAAGGTATAAAATGGTATATTTATGAATACAGAAATTAATACATCATCAGATATTAAAGGAAGAGTTCACTCTGTAGAAACCTTTGGGCTGGTGGATGGTCCGGGTGTGAGATATGTGATCTTTGTTCAGGGATGTCATATGAGATGCAAATATTGCCACAATCCGGAGACATGGAGTCTCACAGAGGGTGAAGAACTTTCCGCAAAACAGGTTTTTGATAAAGCGTACAGATATAAAAATTATTGGAAGAAGAATGGTGGTATTACAATTAGTGGAGGGGAACCACTTTTACAGATTGATTTTGTTACAGAAATTTTTAAATTAGCTAAAGAAAAGAATATTCATACCACAATAGATACGAGTGGGAATCCATTTTCTTTAGAAGAACCTTTTATCAGTAAATTTAATGAACTGATGAAAGTAACAGATTTGTTTATGCTTGATATTAAAGAAATGGATGAGGAGAAACATAAGACTCTTACAAAATGGACAAACTCTAATATTATTGAGATGGCAAAATATCTGTCAGAAAACGGAAAGGAAATGTGGATTAGACATGTACTTGTTCCAGGTCTCACAGATGGAGAAGAAGAATTGAAAAAACTCAAAGAATTGATAGATGAACTGAAGACTGTTTCTAAAGTTGAGATTTTACCATATCATACATTAGGTCTTTTTAAATGGCAGAATTTGAAAATCGATTACCCTCTTGAGGGAGTTGCAGTGCCTACAAGTGAGGAAGTGAAAAAAGCCGAAGATATACTTGGAATTGTAAAATAACTTTATATCACGGTGTTTAATTAATAGCATAATTGAGGCTGTTGTACCAGTTGGAAGAATTGTAATATATAATGAGAATTATGATGAATCATATATTGCAGAAATCTAAGTTGGTACAGCAGCCTTTGATATTTATTAGTTTATTCTTGGATAAATTATATGTTATCAATGATAGTGTTATCATATTTCAAAATATATACTCGACAAAATAAGAAAGTTCTATTGAATATTTTATTGAATTAGATTTTAAATTGTGCTAATCTATGAAAGTCAGTTGTCATCTGAATCAATTGAATGTCGGGTGGTGTTCTGATAGTGATTATTATATTTTACATAGTAACATGTTGATAGGAGATTAAAAATGACGATAAGAGAATATTTAAAAAATAATCATATTATTACGGATGGTTCCTTTGGTACATATTACGCAGAGAGATATGATACGCAGGAAATGTCTGAATATGCAAATATCAAATATCCGCAACGTGTGGAAGAAATTCATAAGTCCTATTTAGATGCCGGTGCAAAGTTGATTAGGACAAATACATTTGCTTCTAATACAGTTCTTTTAAATAATGATATTCAAATGGTGGTGCAAAATATTAAGGCAGCAATTAAGATAGCAAAAAAAGCAGTTGAGCAGTTTGATAAAGAAGTATATATTGCAGGAGATATAGGTCCGATACCAAATGATAAGACGTTAGAAAATAATTTGAATCAGTATTTTCATATAGCGGAAGGTTTTATCGAGGAAGGAATAAAGATACTGACATTTGAGACATTTTCAGAGCTTGAAAGCATTATTTCTGTAATTGAAAAAATAAAAAGCAAATATGAAGATACTTTTATCATGGTTCAGTTTTGTGTCAATCAATTTGGTTACAGCAATGCGGGATTAAGTGCAAAAAAACTGATAAAAGAAGCTGAAAAAATCGAATCAATTGATGCGGTGGGATTTAACTGTGGTGTAGGTCCGGGACATATGAAACAGATTATTTCGCAAATTGAATTTGACGTCAGCAAATATATCATAGCACTGCCAAATGCAGGATATCCTGAAAAGATACGAGATAGAATCAAATATTACAATAATCCGGAATATTTTGCGGAAATTGTAAGTGATATTACAGACAATGGAATTGACATTATCGGAGGATGTTGTGGAACGAATCCGGAATATATCAGCAGGCTTAACAGAAAAATTTCGGTTTCTAAACCAGAGAAGCAATTGCGAATCAAAAATGATAAACCGAATAAAAAGAGTATTGTAAAAAGTGGCTTTTTATATGATGAAAATGGTAATCAAAAGAAGAAGAAGTTGATTGCTGTTGAGCTTGCACCGCCGGTAAATGCGAATGATGAAAAAATTTTAAAGGCTGCAAGGATGATGAAAGAGGCAGGTGTCGATGTTCTTACATTTCCGGATTCACCATCAGGAAGAACAAGGGTTGATTCGATTTTGATGGCAAACAAGGTCAGGCTGGAAACAGGTTTAGATGTGATGCCTCACATTTGCTGCAGGGATAAAAATGCAATAGCCATGCGTTCTGTTTTGTTAGGAGCACATATTAATGATATCAATAATATGCTCATCATCACAGGAGACCCTGTTCCGGGAGTGGCAAGGCAGACAGTGAAAGCAGTATTTAATTTTGATTCAGTAGGACTTATGAAAATTGTAAATGATATGAATGATGAATTATTTACTGACAGACCAGTTATGTACGGTGGTGCTATCAATCAGGGTAGGAAAAATATTGATATTGAAATCGGCAGAGTGAAAAAGAAAATGGATGCGGGAGCGCAGTTTTTCATGACACAGCCGGTATTTTCGATAGAAGATGTTAACCGGATAAGAATGATAAAAGAAGCAACACAGGCGAAAATATTATGTGGTATCATGCCATTAATCAGTAGAAAAAATGCTTTGTTCATGAAAAATGAAATAGCTGGTGTGATGGTTACAGATGAGATTGTTGATAGATATCCGGCGAATGTGTCGAAAGAAGAGGGGGAATTGATTGGAATTGAGATTGCTAAAGAAATTATCGAAATGTCCAAAGATTTTGTTGATGGGTATTATTTTTCATTTCCGTTTAACAGGGTTGAGATGTTAGGGAAAATTATGATTGAAATGGATATAGTATAGAACTACGAACAACTCAATCAGCTCATATAATTCAAAATGAATAAAAAATGAGAATACGATTCATAAGATTGTATTCAAAGATTGGAGGAGGATGAGAATGGGAACATATATTGTGATTGCAATTCTAGTGGTTATCGTATTTTTTTCTATAAAAAGCAGCAAACAGCATTTCGAGGGAGAAGGAAGCTGTTGTGGTGGCGGTGGAGGTGACAGCATCAAAGTAAAAAAGAAAAAATTGGATGGAGATGTTGTTGCAAAAAAGATAATGCATATTGAGGGAATGCATTGTGAAAAATGCAAAAATCGAGTTGAGAATGCAATTAATCGTATTGATGGTGCAGTGGCAAAAGTGAATCTGAAGAAAAAAATTGCAGAAATAAATATGACAAAAGAGATTGCGGATGATATTTTGAGTTCTGCTGTGGAATACGAGGATTATAAGGTGATTGAGATAGAGAGGGTGGAAGTTTAAATGGAACAATATCATGTTACAGGTATGAGTTGTGCGGCGTGCAGTGCAAGGATAGAAAAAGCGGTTTCAAAAGTGGAAGGCGTGACATCTTGCTCTGTAAGTCTTTTGACAAATTCTATGGGCGTGGAGGGAAGCGCCAGTTCGAAAGATATTATTAAGGCGGTTGAAATGGCGGGCTATGGTGCTGTGATAAAAAACAGAAATGTAAATAACATAAATGCCGGAAATTCAGTCTCAAACAATGAACAGGAAGAAATGTTGAGAGATAAAGAGACGCCCATATTGAAGAAAAGATTGATTTCATCCGTAGGATTTTTGATGGTATTAATGTATTTTTCAATGGGGCATATGATGTGGAACTGGCCATTACCATCATTTTTTGATAATAACCACATTGCAATGGGGCTTGTCCAGCTTTTGCTGGCAGTGATTGTAATGGTTATCAATCAGAAATTTTTCATCAGCGGATTTAAAAGTCTGTTCCATCAAGCCCCAAATATGGATACATTAGTAGCATTAGGGTCAAGTGCCGCATTTATTTATAGCACATATGCCTTATTTGCAATGACTGATGCACAGATAAAAGGTAATATGGATAGTGTTATGTCTTATATGCATGAGTTTTATTTTGAGTCAGCAGCGATGATTTTAACTTTGATTACTGTAGGAAAAATGTTGGAGGCACGTTCAAAAGGAAAAACCACTGATGCATTAAAAAGTCTGATGAAACTGGCTCCTAAAACAGCTGTTATACTTCAAGATGGAATCGAGACAGAGGTAGCAATTGAACAGGTGAAAATTGATGATATATTTATTGTTAGGCCGGGAGAAAATATTCCGGTAGATGCAGTAGTGATTGAGGGTGTCAGTGCTGTCAATGAATCAGCGCTAACGGGCGAGAGTATACCTGTTGATAAAGCTGTTGGTGACACTGTTTCGGCAGCCACACTAAATCAGTCAGGATTTTTAAAATGTAAAGCGACAAGGGTTGGTGAAGATACTACTTTATCACAGATTATACAGATGGTAAGTGATGCAGCAGCGACAAAAGCACCGATTGCCAAAATTGCAGACAAAGTTTCTGGGATTTTTGTGCCGACTGTCATTTTGATTGCAGGAATTACAATCGCCGCTTGGCTTTTTCAGGGTCAAAGTGTCGGATTTGCACTTGCAAGAGGAATCTCTGTTCTTGTGATCAGTTGTCCATGTGCACTCGGTCTAGCTACACCTGTTGCAATTATGGTTGGAAATGGTGTTGGTGCAAAGTCTGGAATTATGTTTAAAAATGCTGTTTCTTTAGAAGAGACAGGGAAAATGCAGATTGTTGCACTTGACAAGACGGGTACCATTACAAATGGTGAACCAAAAGTGACAGACATCATAGTGAGTGGTATATCCGAAAATATAACTTACCAGCAGGAAGAATTACTTGTGTGTGCTAATTCGCTTGAGATAAAGAGTGAGCATCCGCTTGCAAAAGCGATTACAGAGTATGCTAAGGAAAATAAAATAGAAAGATTTTCGGTTGATAATTTTAAAGCTATGCCAGGGAATGGGTTGAAAGCAATTTATAATGGTGAAGAACTCTGTGCTGGAAATTATCATTTTATCAAAGAAAATACGGACATATCTGATGATATGAAAAAGCAGGCAGAAAGCCTGGCAAATGATGGAAAAACACCATTGTTTTTTGCAAAAAACAAACAACTTCTTGGAATTATCGCTGTTGCAGATGTGATAAAAAAGGACAGTCGTCAGGCGATTGAAGAGTTAAAAAATATGGGAATGTATGTCGTAATGGTCACTGGCGATAATGAAAGAACCGCTCATGCGATAGGAAACGAGGCGGGGGTTGATGAAGTGATAGCAGGCGTTTTGCCGTCTGGAAAAGAAAAGGTCATTAGAAGTCTTAAAGAAAAAGGAAAAGTTATGATGGTAGGCGACGGTATGAATGATGCACCGGCACTGACAAGAGCAGATATCGGTATGGCGATAGGAGCAGGCACAGATATTGCAATAGATGCAGCTGATGTTGTGCTGATGAAGAGTAGCCTGCTTGATGTTCCTGCTGCTATCAGACTTAGCAGAAAGACATTAAAAAATATTCATGAGAATCTGTTTTGGGCATTTTTCTATAACGTTATTGGAATACCACTTGCCGCAGGTCTTTTTATATCACTGTTCGGTTGGAAATTGAATCCGATGTTCGGCGCGGCCGCAATGAGTCTGTCAAGCTTTTGCGTTGTGACAAATGCACTCCGGCTTAATCTTATCAAGATATATGATTCAGGTAAAGATAAAAAAGTAAAGGCAAATGTTAAAAAATGTGGTACAGAAGAAAAGAATAAAGAAATTCATAAAAGCAATAATATTAATGCTGATACAAAGAAAAATAACATAAAAATGGAGGAAAACAAAATGCAGAAAACGATGAAGATTGAAGGTATGATGTGTGCACATTGTGAGGCAACAGTCAAAAAGGCACTAGAAGGATTAAGTCAGGTGGACGAAGCTGTAGTAAGTCATGAAAACAAAACGGCAGTGGTTAGCCTGAATTCAGAAGTTGATAATGAAATATTAAAAAAGACAGTAGAAGATAAAGACTATAAAGTTGTTGAAATTATTGAAAATTAAAATAAAACAAGATATAATAACAATTAATTGTCAGAATAAAGAATATCTTCTGTTTTCTTAAACATTATCAAAACGAAAGGAATTTTACGAATTATGGAATTATGGGATATATATGATAAAAACAAACAATTGACAGGACGCACAATGAAGAGAAATGACTGGTCTTTGAAGGATGATGAATATCATTTGACAGTACTTGGTGTGGTTGCAAGACCAGATGGAAAGTTTCTTATCACACAACGTGTCATGACAAAATCGTGGGCACCCGGATGGTGGGAAGTGTCTGGTGGTGCGGCAATGGCAGGAGAAACTTCAAAAGAAGCGGTCATACGTGAGGTTAGGGAAGAAACAGGACTAGATGTATCAAGTAGTGAAGGAGGATATCTGTTTACATATCACAGAGAAAATCCGGGAGAGGGAGATAATTATTTTGTAGATGTTTATCGCTTTATATTAGATTTTGATGAGAGTGATGTGAAAAATCAGGAAGCTGAAACATTGGGATACAAGATAGCAACGCATGATGAAATCAAGGAGATTGCAGCAGAAGGAAAATTTTTGCATTATGACAGTATCAAGCAGGCATTCGAAATTTAGTATGAATTTGTTATAATTCACAAGGGACAATTCACAATAGATTTGATTATGTGATTGTTCTAAATGGGTGTAATTGTTATGTGTATAAAAAATGGTTGACACAATAGTTTGAATAAATGATAGCAGATTAAGGTGGTTCATTTGATGTCCCTCTTAATCTGTTTTGTCTTTTTAAAGAAAAAGTAATGTATCGAAGAAGTAATTGTAAAAGTTTCAATTTTTTACTTGACTTATTGAATAGAATATTATATACTCACATCTGTAAGTTAGTTAAATCTAACTTAATAGACTTGTATTAAGATACAATAATTAAGGGTGTTGCAAATAATAGGAATCATCAACCTACATAATTTCATTTCAAATTTTGTCTTAAATCCAAGGATAAAATTATTTTTTTAAAGTTGAGTTAGATGTATCTAATATAAATAATACGTATCTAACTAAGACTAATCAGGAATAATACTATTATAAAATATAAAATTTGCATAGGAGGATTTGTATGAGCCGTGATTTGCTTGAAATATTTCAAAAGAAAATTGATGACGACACAGTAATAAAAGTGGCACTGGAATGTGCACCTCTTATTGCCGGACTTCGAATTGCAAATATTATAACGATAAAAAGAGAAGGGCTTCCAACGCTTAAACATATTTTAAGCGGAACAGGAATTATTTTCTATTTGGCAGCTTCGAATAGTGAAAAATTATCTTTGATATTATATAGGGAAGATTTGATGAAGAATTATTTAAACCAGCCTAAAGTACAGTTGCTACTCAGAAAAATGGGATATCCAAAGATAAGTATGTATGAGCTTATGTATCTTTTTTCTTTGAGATACAGAAATTTTATTGATGGAAAAGGTGAGTTTCCTCATGAAATGGGGATTTTTCTTGGCTATCCGGTAGAAGATGTTATTGGCTATATACAAAATGATGGCAAAAATTTTCTTGCGGTCGGCTATTGGAAAGTTTATCAAAATAAGCGTGAAAAAACCAGCTTGTTTGAAAAATTTGAGGAAGCAAAGGAAATGATGATTTTGCTTGTATCGTCAGGAGTAAATATCAAAGAGGCGATTCGTATTTGTGGTGCATGTAGTCATAAACATGTATTATGTTATAGCAATTAGAAACAATATTTTTAGTCGAAATGGAAAGCGTTCTAGCATATGTTAGACATTAACCATAAATCAATTGTAAAAGAAAGGAAATGATATTATGAGTAAAGTAAAAGTTATTTATTGGTCAGCAACAGGAAATACAGAGGCAATGGCAAAAGCAGTTGCAGAAGGCGTTAATGAGGCAGGCGGAGAAGCAGAATTATTATTTGTGACACAGGTAAATCCAGAAGATATCAAAGATGACGCTGCATTTGCAATTGGTTGTCCGGCAATGGGTGCAGAAGTATTAGAAGAAGGCGATGTTGAACCGTTTGTTACAGAAATTGAAGGGTTGATAAGTGGCAAAAAGGTTGCATTATTTGGCTCATATGGCTGGGGTGACGGTCAGTGGATGAGAGACTGGGAAGAAAGAATGACAGGTGCCGGAGCAGTTGTGATTAATGGTGAAGGTTTAATTTGCCAGGAAGCACCTGATGATGATGCCATCGAGCAGTGCAAAGAGCTTGGAAAACAGCTTGTGTAAGTGTAAAGAGTTGATTTGGATATAAGTATAATGGAGGAATCACATGAGTGTTGTAATTGTTGGCGGACATGACAGAATGGTATGCCAGTATAAAAAAATATGTAAAGAGCATAAATGTAAAGTGAAAGTTTTTACACAGATGAGAGCCGACATGAGCAATCAGATAGGTTCTCCTGATGTAGTGATATTATTTACAAATACCGTTTCGCATAAAATGGTAAGATGTGCCGTGACAGAGGCTGAAAAAGCAAATGCAGAGATTATACGCTGTCACACTAGCAGTGGAACTGCTTTAAATGAAATATTATCACAGTTTTGTGCATAAACATAAATTTCTGGAAGTGAAAGTATAAAATTATAAAATGCTATTATAAAAAATTAAAAAATCCAGCTAAAGCTTAATATATTGCTGATGGCTGGATTTTTTTGTTTTATTGAAAATAAATAATAGTTGATGTGAAATTATTAGGATAAAACCCAAAATGGATGTAATTATAATAAAAACAGGATAGAAAAATTTGCTCATTGTGATATAATAAGTGGTAATAAAATCAAAAAAGTAAAAAAGACTATAAAGAGAGAATACTATGATGAAATCAAAAACAAAATTTTACTTTGCACCAATGGAAGGGGTAGCTGGATATATCTACAGAAATATATATCATGAATATTTTGGGCATATTGATAAGTTTTTTGCACCATTCATCTCAACTAGCCCAAATGGAATCAAAAAAATGAAAGAGTTTAAGGATATCCTGCCTGAAAATAATGAAAATGTATGTCTTATCCCTCAGCTTTTGTCAAATAACGCTGATGATTTTATATTAGCAGCAAAACAGATCAAAGATGTTGGATATAATGAAATTAATTTGAATGTCGGCTGTCCATCAGGGACAGTTACTTCCAAAGGAAAAGGAGCAGGAATGCTACGTGACATTGAAAGGTTAGATAATTTTCTGTACAAAGTTTTTGAAAGCTGTCATGGAACCGGAATCAAACTTTCTATCAAAACAAGAATCGGTTTTTCTTCTCCGGATGAATTTGATAACATCATTGAAATATATAATCGGTATCAAATGCATGAATTAATTGTACATCCGAGAACACGTGAAGATTATTATAAAAATGATATTAACCTAAATGCGTTTAGAACAGCAGTAAAGAAGAGTAAAAACACGTTATGTTATAATGGGAATATTTTCGATATCAATGATTATAAAAGAATAACAGAAGAATTTGATGAAATAAAGAGTGTGATGATAGGAAGAGGAGCCCTTAGAAATCCATCGATTGTTGAAAACATCATAGAAGATATTTCAAAACCTGATATAAAAAAAATATTTGATTTTCATGATAAGATATATAATGAATATAAGAAGTGTATGTCAGGAGAAAGAAATCTGCTATTTAAGATGAAAGAAATCTGGCTTTATATGGTACATTCAATGGAGAATCCTGATAAAAAGGCAAAAAAGATTAAGAAAGCAAAAAATATTTACGAGTATGAAAGCGTAATTAATGAATTTAAGGGAGAATACGTATAATATTAAAAAGATATTAATATTCTATCCCTTTCCTTGCGGTGATATTTTTCGAAGAAAAAGGGTGCTTGCCATTTTTCATTTCTGTGATGTAATCAGCGTATTCAAGAAAAATTTTGTCAGGGTTTCTGCCGGTAAGAACAAGCTCGAGTGAATCGGGCTTATTTTTGATTAAATGGATGATGGAAGCTTTATCAATGACATTTGAATTGAATGCAGCACAAACCTCATCTAACACTAATAAATCACATTGATTTTGATTTACAATTTCAAGTGCAGCATACAGATTTGAATTGTGCATTTCTGTTATTTCTTCTATCTGATGTGCTGACATGTTTTTTAGGAACCCAAAGTCTTTTGAGTTCCTAAAAATAGCAATATTACTTATATTATTGAGAATTTGCATTTCTCCTGTGTGGCTACCTTTCAAAAACTGAACAAAAATGACATTCATATTGTTTCCGGCAGCGCGAATTGAAAGACCAATCGCTGCTGTAGTTTTTCCTTTTCCGTCACCATGGTATAAATGAATCAGACCAGACATTAGTTTCTCCTTTAAAATCTGTAATATTAGCTATAGTTGATATTATTGCATTTTGTTTCGTTATTATCTTTTCTGCAAGCGTTTTTGATACAGATTATTTTATAAATTCATCTGATTCAGCACAAAGTTCTTAATAGCACCAAAACTTTCTGCACTCATATAATGTTCCATTCTGCATGCATCGCTCGTTGCGGTTTCTTCGTCTACGCCAAGAGCAATAAGCCATTTGGATAACAGGTCATGGCGTTCGTAAATTTTCTCTGCAATTTCAAGACCAGCAGAAGTCAGAGTAATAAATCCTGCATCAGATACTTCGATATATCCGTTTAATCTTAAATTTTTCATTGCAACACTAATGCTTGATTTTTTAAAATTAAGTTCATTAGCGATATCGATTGAGCGAACAACAGGAAGTTTTTTGCTCAACATTAAAATTGTCTCAAGATAATTTTCTACTGATTCGTTAATTTTCATTGTTTTACCTCATGTATATCGCAATCGAAAATGCGAAAATACCTATAATAATTCCTTTCTGTATATTTTTTTTAACATATTATCTGCGACTAACTGAAGAAATTATATCATAATTGTATTTATTAGGCAATCTGTTTATGATAAAGTTTAACTTATTTTACATATGAGGATGACATTTTTTATTCAAATAAAAGCAAAATGTTCTTGACATCTAATTGATGTTAGTATAAACTAATGCTGAAAATGAAATGAAAGAAGATGATTATATGCCTTTGGCTATGGCAAATGAAGGAGAACCTCAAATTATCAAAAAAATAGGCGGCAAGGAAGAAACAAAAAAGTTTCTTGAAAAACTTGGCTTTGTTGTTGGAGGCACAGTTATACTTGTATCAGTTACAGACGGCAATGTGATTGTGAATGTAAAAGACTCACGCGTTGCCATAGGAAAAGATATGGCAATGAAGATAATTGTCTGATGGAATAAATTTCCAAATATTCGGTTGTTAAGCCGGTATCGCAAATAAAACATTTGATGCAGTTTTAGAATGGTTAAATAAAATATTAGGAATGAGGAAAGCAAATGAAGACTTTAAAAGAAGTGAAAAATGGCGAAACAGTTACAGTGGCGAAGCTTCATGGAGATGGTCCTGTAAAAAGAAGAATTATGGACATGGGTATTACAAAAGGTGTTGAAATTTATGTCAGAAAAGTGGCACCACTTGGAGATCCGGTTGAGATTACTGTAAGAGGGTATGAATTATCTATCAGAAAAGCAGATGCTGAAATGGTGGAAGTACAGTAATAGAAATGCAATTTGAAATTTTTTTAATAATAAGTTAGCAATTTCTAACAAAAGTATGAATACTATAATTAAGGATAGACACATATATCCTGTATATTTATCTTATACAATGCATGTAATGTAAAAAAACACAAACATTGAAGTTTGCTGGAAAATAAGAATCATTATTTATGGCAAATCTATCAAATCATAAAAGAAGAAAGGAAAATGAATATGTCAGTGAAAATTGCTTTGGCAGGTAACCCAAATAGTGGTAAGACAACATTGTTTAATGCACTTACAGGTTCCAACCAGTTTGTCGGTAATTGGCCTGGTGTTACTGTCGAAAAAAAAGAAGGAAAATTAAAGAAGGTTTATAATACTTCTGAGGAAGAGATAGTTATCATGGATTTACCGGGTATCTATTCTTTATCTCCATATACATTAGAAGAAGTAGTTGCAAGAAATTATCTTGTAAGTGAAAAACCGGATGTGATATTAAATATCGTTGATGGAACTAACCTAGAGAGAAATTTATATCTTTCAACACAACTTTTAGAACTTGGCATACCGGTAGTTATGGCAGTCAATATGGTTGATGTTGTAAAGAAAAATGGTGATGAGTTAAATATTAAGAATTTAAGCAAAAAACTTGGCTGTAAAGCAGTAGAAATATCAGCTTTGAAGAATGAAGGTATTGATAAAGCTGTGAAACTTGCAATCGAGGAAGCAAAAGAGGAATACAAAGAAATCGTGCACAGCTTTGATCCAAAAGTAGAAGAAGCGATTTCTAGTGTAGGTGTTAAACTTTCTGATGTGGATGAAAATCAGAGAAGATTTGCTGCTATCAAACTTCTTGAAAGAGATGATAAAATTGATGCACTTGTTAAAAATAAACCGGATGTAAGTACAGAGATAGAAGAACTTGAGAAAGAGTTTGATGATGATACAGAAAGTATTATCACAAATGAAAGATATACATATATTTCTTCTATTATTAAAGACTGTTATAAAAAGAAAAACAAAAAGAGTGAGACAACATCAGATAAGATTGATAAGATTGTCACAAACAGATGGCTTGCACTTCCAATTTTTGCAGTTGTCATGTTTATAGTTTACTATGTATCTGTTACGACAGTTGGTACTTATGCGACTGACTGGGCAAATGATGGTGTATTTGGTGACGGATGGTATCTATTTGGTATTGGAAGTGATGACTATGATGATGCAGTTAACAAATATGCTAAGGAAAACATTTGGACAGATGATGTAGTTGTTACATTAGAGACTGCTGCCGGGGCCGATGCAGAAGGAGCTTCTGATTTGTTAGATGCGATAGAGAATGGTGACTATGAGGCATTTGATGAAGCTTATCAGTCATATGCTGATGTGCTTTCTGAGGAAGGATATGACATCACAGAGGCTGTTGATGAGACAACAGAAGCTGATGAGTTTCCGGCAAATGAGGACTACGGAGTATGGGTGCCAGGTGTTCCTGTGCTTGTAGAAAAAGGTCTTGACGCAATTAAGTGTGCAGACTGGTTAAAGGGATTAATTTTAGATGGTATCGTAGCCGGTGTCGGTGCAGTGCTTGGCTTCGTTCCACAGATGTTAGTATTATTTATATTCCTTGCTTTCCTTGAAAGCTGTGGATATATGGCAAGAGTTGCTTTCATCATGGACAGAATTTTCAGAAGATTTGGATTGTCAGGTAAATCATTTATTCCTATGCTTATCGGCAGTGGTTGCGGTATTCCTGGTATCATGGCTTCAAGAACAATTGAAAACGAGAGAGACCGTCGTATGACAGTTATGACTACGACATTTGTGCCTTGTGGTGCAAAACTTCCAATCATTGGTTTGATTGCAGGTGCATTCTTCGGTGAGAGGGGATGGGTTTCAACAAGTGCCTACTTTATCGGAATTGGAGCAATCATAGTATCAGGTATTATTCTTAAGAAAACAAAAATGTTTGCAGGCGATCCTGCACCATTTGTAATGGAACTTCCTGCTTACCACTTGCCAACAGTCGGTAATGTACTTAGAAGTATGTGGGAGCGTGGATGGTCCTTCATCAAGAAAGCAGGAACAATTATTCTCTTATCAACAATAGTTGTATGGTTCTTATCATTCTTTGGATGGGCAGACGGTTCATTTGGAATGTTAGAAGAAGATCAGATGAATTTGAGTATTCTTGCGAAGATGGGTAAGGCAGTAGCTTGGATATTCAAACCTCTTGGATGGGGTAATTGGAAAATGGCTGTTGCAGCAATCACAGGACTTGTAGCGAAGGAAAATGTTGTTGGTACATTTGGTATATTATTTGGTGCTGCTTCTGACGCTGAAAATGGTAGTATAGGACTTTGGAATGCACTTGGTGCTTCACTTGTTCCGCTTGCAGCATATTCATTCATGGTATTTAATCTTCTTTGTGCGCCTTGTTTTGCAGCTATGGGTGCTATCAAAAGAGAGATGAACAATGCAAAATGGTTCTGGTTTGCAATCGGATACCAGTGTGTGCTCGCTTATCTTGTATCACTTTGCATCTACCAAATCGGTGCATTATTTACTAATACAGTTTCAGTGAGTGTGATAGGATTAATTGCTGCAATTGTCATAGTGATAGGAATGTTATATTTATTATTCAGACCATACAAGGAAAGCAAGACATTAAATGTTAATGTAAAAACTGCAAAAGGTTAATCAATATCAGAGTTTTTAATTGGAAGATAAAAAGGTGTTTGTCATATAATATGATGTTGGTGTCAAAAAGTATTATGACACCAACATCATAAAATCTAACAACTGTGATTATGTAGAAAGAAGGTGTTTTAGAATGATAATGAATTTAGGAACATTTGTGGTAAGTGCAGTTCTTGCCGGAATAGTATTTCTTATAATCAGAGGTATGATAAAGGACAAAAAAAAAGGCAAATCTGTGCTTGGCTGTGGCGGTGACTGCAGTAAATGCAAAGGATGCCATTAAAACAAGAAAAATAAATAGTTTTTGTTTTACAATGGATAGGTGAATGTTAGTCGTTCAAAAACGGACGATATCAGGAGATTCTTCATGATTTCTTGGTAAATATAAAATGTGCTTGACAATGTTAAGCACATAAATTATACTATACGTATGAATAAATGCTCATATGTATATATGAACTCTAATTCTAATAAAAAGTAAAATAATAGAAAGGATAAATGCCGGCTATTATCATACATCATAGTATTCTATATTTCGATGAAGGTTAAATTAGCAGTGCATGGGTGATAAAAATGTTTTTGAAAGTTGAAAATCTGGAAAAGAGCTATGGAACAGGTGATAGCAGTGTGAAGGTTTTAAAAGGAATCAGTTTTGAGGTTGAAAAAGGTAATATTTGTGTTTTGCTTGGTGCATCCGGATCAGGTAAGTCCACTCTGTTAAACATTATTGGAGGAATTGACACTGCAGATGCAGGAACCATTACAATTGATGGGGATAAGTTAGAAAATTTAAGTGAGAAAGAGATATCTCTTTACAGAAGAAATCACCTTGGATATATCTTTCAGGCATATAATCTGATTCCAAACCTGACTGTAAAGGAAAATATAGAGGTTGGTGCTTATCTTAGCAAGTCGCCACTTGATATTGATGAGCTAATAAAGACACTTGGTTTATGGGAACACAAAGACAAAATGCCAAACCAGTTATCGGGAGGCCAGCAACAGAGAACAGCAATTGGCAGAGCAGTTGTCAAAAATCCTGACATACTTTTATGCGATGAGCCAACAGGTGCGCTAGATTATAACACATCAAAAGAAATTTTGGCACTTCTTGAAGAAGTAAATGAAAAATACAATTGCACAATTATCATGGTAACACATAATGATGCGTTAAAGCTCATGGCTGATAAGGTAATAAAATTGAGAGACGGTCAGATACGAAGAGAATACATTAATGAAGTCAGAACGAAGTCACAGGATCTTGATTGGTAAAGGCAGGAGGTGTGAAGATGAATAGTGATAATAGTAAAAGGATAAAAAATCCATTAAATAAAAGGATTATAAGAGAATTAAAGCAGGAAATTGGAAAGAATCTTGCAATATTTATATTTATAGCCGCAACAATAGGATTTATTTCTGGATTTTATGTAGCTGATAACAGTATGAAATATGCCTATGATGAGAGTTTTGAAAAATATAATATTGAAGATGGAAATTTTGAGTTAAGCGAAAAGATTTCAGATATAGTAGAAGAAAAAATTTCAGAATATGCGAAAGTATATGAGAATTTTTACATAGAAAAGGATATTGATGACCAAAGAAAAGTCAGAATTTTTACTGATAGAAAAGAAGTTAATAAGGTATGTGTGATTGAAGGTGAAATACCAAATGAAAAGAATCAGATTGCACTAGACAGACTTTTTGCAGAAAAAAATAAGTTAAAAATTGGTGACAATGTTACTATAGGTGAAACAGATTATAAAATTACAGGTTTTGTTGCACTTCCGGATTATAGTGCATTATTTAGTGATAATTATGATTTGATGTTTGATGCAACACATTTTGGAGTTGGAATTGTATCAAAAGAGCAATTTGATACGTATGGGAATAGTAAAGTTTACTATTCTTATTCATGGAAAATTAATACTGAGAATCCGTCAAAAGAATTGAACGACAAGCAAAAAGAGGAGATAAACAATGAGATTAAAGATATTCTTATAAATGAAAATGCAGGTATTGTTAATTTTATAGTAGAGGCAGACAATCAGGCGATTCACTTCACTGGAAATGATATGGGAAGTGATAAGGCAATGATGACAGTGCTCTTGTATGTGGTAATCGTCATTCTTGCATTTATCTTTGCTGTCACGACAATGAGTACAATCGATAAAGAATCAGCAGTGATAGGAACTCTCAGAGCATCAGGATATACAAAAGGAGAAATGCTTAGACATTACATCATTCTTCCAATTCTTGTTACATTTGTAGCTTCAATCATAGGAAATATTTTAGGATATACTATTTTTAAACAGTTTGTTGTGGATATGTATTATAACAGCTACAGTCTTCCAACATATGAGACACTTTGGAATGCGCAAGCTTTTGTTATGACGACAGTAATTCCGGCAATTGTTATGATAGTAGTAAACCTGCTTGTGTTAAATTGCAAATTTAAACTTTCACCGCTTAAATTTTTAAGACATGATTTAAAGAAAAAGAAGAATTCGAAAGCATTAAAACTGCCAAATTTATCATTTATGATGAGATTTAAGCTGAGAATCATCATTCAAAATATACCGAATTATACCATGCTTTTTATAGGAATACTGTTTGCAAGCATATTGGCACTATTCGGATTGATGATGCTGCCACTTTTAAACCATAGCGGTGATGAGATTATTGAACATATGAAGGGAAATTATCAATATATACTTAAGATGCCGATTGAGATTGATAACGAAAATGCCCAAAAGTGTATGATAGGTTCTGTAATTAATGATATCAAAGGAACCCATGAAGATGAGATAACAGTATATGGAATCGAGGAAAATTCTAAATACTTTTCTGATGTAAAATTAAAAGACAGTACATCATCAGTTGTTGTTTCAGAGGCAATTTTAGAAAAATACAAATTAAAGATTGGAGATACCGTAAAGGTAAAATCTGAATTTACTGATAAAAAATATGAATTCAAAATAGGAGGAAGTTATTACTATCCTCAGGGGCTTGCAATATTTATGCGAAGTGATAAATACAGGGAAGTATTTGAACTAGATAAAGATTATTTTAATGCTTACCTTTCAGATGAGAAATTAGATGAGCTTAATGAGACAGCAATTCTCACAAAGATAACAAAAACAGATATGTTAAAAGTGACAACACAGCTTACGGATTCATTTGGAGGAATAGTGCCGATGATGGCCGGATTTGCAGTTCTTATGTCAATGCTAATCATTTATCTGTTATCGAAAGTTGTGATTGAAAAAAATGCAGGTTCAATATCTATGGTAAAAATACTTGGTTATAGTGACAGAGAAGTAAGCAGGCTGTATGTAACAGCTACAGGAATCGCTGCAATACTTTCGGCACTTATCAGTATTCCATTATCATACATTATAGTAAAAGAATTATTTTATATGTTTATGGTAGATTTCTCAGGATGGGTATCTTATTATGTGAAACCTATTGTGTTTGTACAAGTATTTTCTCTTACAATACTTTCATATATTGTTGTTGCAGCTTTGTTATATAAAAAGATAAGAAAGATACCGATGGAACAGGTATTAAAGAATGTAGAACTATAAAAAGTTCGGAGCCGGATGTAAATCCGGTTCTGAACTTTTTACATATTTGTAGAAATAAGATACAAATTGTATGAAATATACAATAAATTCCATGAATAGTAAGTAATATTAAATTAAAATATTTATAAAAATGACATATTTTTGTAAAAAAAATTAATTTTTTTTGTTTACTATGTTGAAAAAAATGCAATAAGATAGTATACTAATAAAAGATATTTTCGTTCGAAATCGCTCTGTTCATATAGTGGACAAATAAAAAGTTAAGGGAGAAGATAAGAAAATGAACATTATCAACAAATTAAAAGAGGTACTTGAAAATAAAGAACTGATGCCTGGTCAGGTTGTGGAAAAGATTAAGAATAAAGCAACAAATATAGAGAATAAAAAAGCTGTTGTGACAGTAGCCGGTATCTGGATGGCAGTACTTGTGGTTATCATTGTCATTTGTAAGATTAATGGCAGTGCAAAGGAAGCATCAGGCAGTGAAACGGAGATTGTTGTGGAATCAGAGTCTTCTATAGAGGCAGAGACTACTACAAAGAAGTATGTGAAAACGAAAAACATCATAGCAACTACTACTACAGCGTCAGAATCAGAAGAAGAATCATCGTCACAGGAGGAAACAACAACAGCACCGCCTCAGACGACAACAGCGGCACCGGTTTCTAATACAATCGTTGAAAGAGAAACGATTCCTATTCAGTATATTGAGGTGAGTACAGAGCAATTGAAAGATGATGTTGTCAACGAAGTGATTAAACCGGCAGAGCTCGTTGTCTCTTATCCGGAGATGGGAACAGCGACTGTAAAAGAGTCGACAGAGAAAAGTAGAGACAGCTTTAGTAATTGTATAGATATTTCATATCATCAGGGCAAGATTGACTGGGCGGCTGTTAAGGCATCAGGTATTGAGTATGCTTTTATCCGGGTAGGATATAGAGGATATGAAACAGGAAGTCTGGGTAAAGATGTGAGATTTGATGAAAACATCAGAGAGGCAACAAAAAACGGCATAAAAGTAGGTGTCTATTTCTTTTCTCAGGCTATAACAGAGCAGGAGGCTTTAGAGGAAGCTTCAGTTACTTTAAATTATATTAAAGGATATAACATTTCTCTTCCGGTAGTCATTGACTGGGAGACAACAAATGGATACAGGACATACTCTGGACTTTCAGTAGACAAACTGACAAGCATTATATCAACGTTTTGCGATGCTGTGGCAGGTGAAGGTTATACACCTATGGTTTACATGTGTAAATCAGATTATCTTGGAAGAGTAAATTATTCTAATCTTGCAGCAAAGTATAAGATTTGGATGGCATGGTATTTTGATAAGTATTATACACAGAACTACGCATCAAACAGATTTACATATGGAGATAAAATCCCTTCTCTTCCATTTAAATATGAGGTATGGCAATATACAAGTAAAGGAAGAGTAGACGGTATTACAGAGCTTGTTGATATGAATATTATAATAAAGGATGAGATAAAATATGATCCTAAATTGACAGTTTCTAAGAAAACGTTTGTGACAAATATAACAAAAAGTATTGATTTGATGGAAGGTGTATCTGCGGAAGATACGCACGCAAACACAGCAACGGATAAAGTTACCATCAACATTAAAAACACTGCAGGCAATACTGTTACAAAAGAGAATGTATTTAAAACTTCCGGAAAATATACAGTTGAGTACATATATAAAGACTCAGATGGTACAACACTTAGTGATAAAGCAACATTATATGTAAGAGATATTCCGGTGATTATGATGAATGGAAATAAATGGAGCGATAATAATACAAAATCAATCAAGTATCATTATGATGATACATTAAGTGAAAGTGAAAATTATACAAAAGTAAAAGAGATTTTTAAGTCTACATTCACAGCACAATATTATGATTATGTTGAAGGTGAAAGTAAAGCAATCATAATTAGCAACGGACAATTTGATGGCATTGATGCAATATTGCGAGATGGTGTTATGACTGCAGGGGAATATACTGTTACTTATAATGTTTCTGATAACAAAGGATTATCAAACAGTAAAACAATTAAACTTATTATTGATAGAACAATAGAACTTCCAACAAACCAGGAGAGTACGACTGTATCTGAAAAGACAACAGAAACTACATCATCAAGTGAAAATTAGCCATTACACTGATATAAATAAAACAGGAGAAAATACTTTATATATGTGCGTAAATTTGCTCCGAAATGGAGGCAGGGTATGGAAGAAAGAAGAGCAATATTAATTATTGATGACGAAAAAGCAAGTAGAGAGGAATTAAAAAATATTACAGAGGGAGCACATCTTACATATTCTTCAGATGATGGAGTACAGGAAGAGTATTGCATTCTTGAATGTGAAAATTGTGATGAAGGAAGAAGATATTTAAGTAATGAAAATAATAGAATTTCAGCTGTTTTATTAGATTTAAATACAACAATCAATGAAGGTTTTAAATTATTGATTGAGATTAATAGTGATAGTGATTTGAAAGATATACCTGTTATTGTTATTACAGCAGGTAATAATGAAAAAAAAGCATTAGAATTAGGTGCATGGGACTATATAAGAAGACCATTTGACTGTGATATTATCAAGGCTAGAATCAAAAATACAATTTACAGAAACCAGATATCTGCGTTTAAAAAGTTAAAAGAACTTGTAGAACTTGACAAACTTACAAAGTTGTATAATAAAGACAAATTTTATGAAGCAACATCATTTCTTTTGCACCATAATATGGATAAAAAATTTGTATTTACTAGATTTGATGTCGATAAATTACAGCAGTTTAATACATTTTTTGGTGCAAACAGTGGAGATGAACTGCTAAAATATGTAAGTGATGCTGTGATAAGAAAGAAATATGGCAACATGAAAAATTGTACATATGGAAGAATTGAATCTGATATTTTCGGAATATGCCATGAATATGATGAAACTACAATATTGGATGAAATTTCAGCTATACGTGAAGAGTTATCAAAGTATAAAGCGGAGTATGACATTGTTCCTAATATGGGATTGTATGTGATTGAAGATAATACCCTGCCAATATCAACAATTTATAACAGGGCTAATCTGGCTGCAAATTACAGTAAGGATAATTATATTAAGTTTTATACATTTTATAATGAAAAAATGGGAAGTGCTTTTATAAAGGAACAGGAAATTGTCAATGAAATGCAGAGTGCAATTGCTAATGAACAGTTTGATGTCTATTTTCAGCCAAAGTATAGTCTGGCGACAAATAAGCCTTATGGTGCAGAGGCATTGGTAAGATGGTTCCATCCTAAAAAAGGAATGATTATGCCGGGAGAATTTATTCCGGTTTTTGAAAAAAATGGCTTTATATCAAAACTCGATTATTATGTCTGGGAGAAAACTTGCAAATATATCAGAAAATGGATTGATGAAGGTCGTAAAATATATCCTGTTTCTGTTAATGTTTCAAGAGTGAATATGTATAATCCTAATATTGTTAATATGATAAAGCATTTGACTGTAAAGTATGAAATTCCACCAGAACTTCTCAATCTAGAACTGACAGAAAGTGCCTACACGGATGATCCTGTTTCAATGAAAGAGGTTATAGCAAAATTCAGAGAACATGGTTTTGTCATTATGATGGATGATTTTGGAAGTGGATATTCATCACTGAATATACTAAAGGATATACTTGTTGATATTTTAAAAGTGGATATGAGATTTCTTTCAAAAACGGATATTCCGGGAAGAGGAGAAAATATACTTGCATCAGTCATCAGAATGGCAAAATGGCTTAAACTTCCTGTAATAGTAGAAGGGGTGGAAACGTCCAGTCAGAAAAGATTTTTAAAAAGCATAGGATGCGATTATGTTCAAGGATTTTTCTTTGCACGGCCAATGCCGGAAAATGATTATATCAAACTGATTAATGACAATATAACAGTTGATGGTAATGAAATAGTCCTTGATGATGATATTGATACCAATTATCTGTTTGAAAAGAATCCACAGATGGAAATTTTATTTGGAAATCAACTTCAACCGATTGCTATTTTTGAATTTGATGAAAATAAAGTAGAATTTTTGAGAGTCAATGAAGCATATTATAATATGATTGGAAATAATGATATAGCAGTCATGTATAATGAACCCTTGAAAATGGTAGATCAAAAATATAGAGAAAATGTTTTAGATGCATTTAAAGATGTTGTTAATAATAAAAAGATAAGTAAAGTAGAATATCTGCGAATGAAAAATGATGGGACAAATATTTGGATTAATATGAGGTTGCAGTATATACACAATATTGCAAATAAAGATGTGATAATCGGAACATTAAACGATGTGACAATCCAAAAAGAAATTGATAATATGTTATATGATTTTAAAAATACAGATTCTGAAGGTCACAAAGGAAAAGAAATCATGCTTATTGTAGATGATTATAAGCTTGAACGAATTATGTTAAGAGACATGTTTAAGGAAAAATATGAAGTAATAGAAGCGGCAAATGGTGATGATGCACTTAAAGTATTAAGGGATAATCAATCAATTAATATTATTGTATTAGATCTTGTGATGCCAAAAATGGATGGCAAAGCACTTCTTCAGGTTATCAAAGATAATCAGAATTTGAAAGACATTCCTGTAGTGGTTATTACACCAGATGATACAAAACAGTCCCAGACAGAGTTATTTTCGCTAGGTATCGATGATTATATCATAAAACCATTTGTTCGTGAAATGCTAATGAAACGTATAGATAATGTGCTTGTATCATATAATAACAAAAAGTTAATTAAGCGGAATAAAGATATTGCTGATAAATTATCAGAGCTGAGTAAGTAGTGTTAATAAAAAAGCAACATCAATTTAAAAGAAACAAAGTCAGAATAATGTATATACAAAAATTTCACAACAGGAGGAAATTCATGAATCGTACAACATATATTCAGAATTTATTTTATTCGTTTTTACAAAAAACAGATAATATATCAGGAAATATGATGTTTATCAAACATTATAATACAGTGCATTTTAAACATGATTATATAGAAGAGATAATCGGAAATGTTTATAAAGAAGGATTTTTGTATTATACATTCCAAAGCAACGATATCAAAGAACCTTATGAACCGTTTATGAACGGAATAAAACATTATTATGATAAATTTTTCAAATATGAAATGTCAGTAAAAGATTATATTGATAAATGCAATGTTTACTCACTGCATAAAGAATTGTTTATCACCTATATGTGTGACGGATTTGTGAGCAGGAAAGAAACCATGGTGATTTCTGAAACTTCGTTTGAAATGGGTAAATTCACAGATTCTATCATTAATTGCTACAATTTTATTGCAAGAAAAGTAAATATATTGTTTTTTGTTGATAATTTTCAACACTGCACGCTTTCGACCTTAAATATTATAAAAAAACTGATGGACAATATTCATTTATGTAATGTAAAAATAATGATTGTTTATAATGAAGCGCATCAGTCTTTAGCGTTTATCAATAAAGAATTTGAAGAACTCACCAATACTGCGGATAATAGAGGAATGCTTTTTGAGTGGGAAAGTGATGTGAATATTAAAGAGTATGTTGACAAACAGTTTCTTCCGAATACAAAATACTTCAAGGAATACTTAAGAAAAATTAATAATATGGTTTATACATTGGCACTTGATGATGCAGAATATTATATTAATATTATTCATAGCCGGATAGTAGAAGACAAAGTGAAAGTCAGTAAAGAGGATAGATTTTCACTATATTTTAATGCTGCCCTGTGCTATGTATTGAAAAAAGATTTTAACAATGCGTTATTTATGAGTGAAAGACTTACTTCTCTATATGATAAGAGTAAAGATTTGTTATACGATTACAAGTATAATTTTATCAGCTGTCAGCTGCAGATGTTACTGACGCAATCAGAGCTTACCGAAAAATATGCTGCAAACTGTATCACAATTGCCAAAAAAATTAATGATGAAGAATTAATTTTTAATGCTGAAGTATTGTACCAGGGTGCACAATTCGGAGGCTTGAGAGATGTATTTTCTATTGATTTTACAAAAGTGAAAATTCAGGAAGATATGATAGATAAGTTGCGAAAATATAATTACTTGAATACATTGGCGTATTATCTTATATTTGGATTTGATAATGATGATGAGACAATCAAAAATATGGCCGATGGAGTAATGTCAGAAACCTATAAAGAAGCAATCAGACTGGGAAACTATATTGGAAATACATGCTTTTTGCTTTCTGCATATACAAAATATATTATTATGTTCAGCGAACGTGGCTATTACAAAAGTGTTCTTTCATTTTATGATGAGAAATATAAGATTATTAGCAAAGAGCATAATGAACAACGAAAAGCCCATCTTCTGATGGGAATGGGATATAGCAGCATGGTAGGTGAAGAATATGCAAAAGCAAACAACAGTCTTATGGAGGCAGTTGATATCTTATATAAAGAGAAAAATCCTGAAGAGATTGCAGAGGCACTTTATAATATGGCTGAAAACTGCATATGTGCAGAGGATTATCTGTCTGCAGTCAGCTATATGACTACAGTATTTAAAATACTTGACAATCTGGGAATGCAGACGATTCAGATATGTAATGTAACGAAATTATATGCACTTCTTTCTCTTGCATATTACAAATCCGGAAATGAGTATAAATGTTATAAAGTACTTGGAAATGTCAAATTGAATGTCAATATTCTGCTTAATAATAAAAATGAAACTGAAAATGTCAATATTCAGTTAAATGAGGAATTGTTTTTATATTTTATGCTTACTGCCATACTTGAAAAAAACAGTGGTGACTATGCAAGTGCAGATATTAATTTCAGTAATGCCAGAAAATACTTTGAGAGATGTCAAACTACTGCGTTTTATGCAGTTGTTACATTCATATCAGAATATTATGCTTATTTTATGAGACTAGGAAAAAAGGAAGAAGCATTTGAAATACTTGATTATGGGCGGAATTATTGCAATAAAAACGGATATACCATAAAATCCAAAAGACTTTTATATATTGCGGAAAATAAGAATATGGTAATCAACGGTCTCCCTACAGACTTCGGGAATATCACACTTGATGACATGATTGCTCTTGCATATAGTATAGGAAAAGAAAATCAACTCTTAGAAAGTAAAAAAGATATCCGATTTATGTCAATGTGGCAGGAAATGTTAAATCGTGATGATTTAGATTATAATGATACAATCAATAATGGATTAAAAACATTACAAAAGAATTTTAATCTTGATGAAATTTTATTCCTTGAGGTTGATGGTGGAAAGACGAATGTCATATATCAGGATATTGATGAGGAAGTTGATTTTGAAAAGTTGGTACAGACTTTTAGCCGTACAAGAAGAGAATTTATTGCTAATAGAAATTCAAAGATATTTTCACATTATAATGACATTACTTCCCTTTTTGATGCTGATAATATCGTTACACTTGTTGGAATTCCGGTGTATAATGATAGTAGCATTAAAGCTATATTTATAGGAATTGTTAATCATCATAAGAATTTCAGACATAGCAGAATTATTATGGATGAAGATCGTCTTATGATTATGAAGACAGCAATTATCCAGCTTAATAATGGTATCGATCGAATCATTAGTAGAAACAATATTGTTGAGATGAATAAAAAGTTAAATGAACTTGCTGTAACTGATATGCTTACTGGTCTGTATAATAGGCAAGGTCTCACAAAACTGCTTGAACAATATTCAAACAGCAGTGATACGATATCTATTTTGTATGCAGATTTAGATAATTTCAAATATTATAATGATACATTTGGACATGATGTTGGTGATATAATTTTGAAAGAATTTGCAAAAGTAATATCAGATGTTGCAAAAAATGTGGGATATGCAGTACGTTATGGTGGAGATGAATTTTTGATTATTCTCAACAATATCAAAAAAGAGCAGGCAAGAAAAGTCGCAGAACATATCTACGAGTCGATTAGAGATGGTTTTGTTCCTGTTGTCAGTAAGTATCTGAACAAGAATATTAGTATTCCTGATAATAAACTTGTCTCATGTTCTATAGGTATCGCATTTTCTGAAGATGGCTCGATGGAAAATATCAATGCAGCACTTAAAAATGCAGATAAAGCATTATATTATATGAAGAAGAGAACAAAAGGAAATTATGTAGTTTGGGAGGATATTAATGGAGAAGAATAAAAGTGTAAACATTTTTATTGTGTGTTCTGTTTTGATCCTCATAGTTCTTTTTAGTATTTTGTATAAAGTGTTTGATGATGATGGATGTCTATTAGTGAAAAGTACATCAGAAATTGATGTAGATGATAAAAATCCGGAAAATGAAAGTCAAATAAAGGAAGAGGATGAAAAAAAAGCACGGATTGAAAATATAAAAAATAACCTTAAAAACAGTTTACCTTCTGCCAATGAATATTTACTGTTAAATGGTTCAGATAAAACTATAGAAGAATTTGTGGAATGGTTTGCGGGTAAGTTTGGTGATGAGATTATTTTGAAATTAGATAATAGTAATATCAACGAAGCAAACCGGCAGCAAGATTTATTATCCCCAAAAAATGAATCAGATGGCAGTGCGATAGAAGAGATTGAAATAGAACGAAAAATTTATGAAAGTACAGGAGAAACTTTATTGATACTCTTAGATGAGTTCATGGGAATCAAAGATTATGATATGATGCCTTGCAAAGAGGATGGTATACATATTACATTTGCAGGAGATATATGTCTGGCCGAAGATGGATTTGTACTTGATTATTATGATACAGTTGCAGGCCTTTCGGAATGTATCAGCCCTGCAATTATTCACCAGACAAGTACTGCAGATATTTTTATGCTCAATAATGAGTTCAGTATCAGTGACAGAGGGACACCTTTGTATGGTAAAATGTATACATTTCGTGCAATGCCGCAAAGGACACAGCTATTAAACGAGCTGGGAGCTGATATCGTTTCACTTGCAAACAATCATGTATATGATTTTGGAGAGGAAGCATTTTGTGATACAATAGAAAATATTCAAAATGCAGGTATCAAATATGTTGGTGGCGGAAATGATATTACAGAAGCAGAGAAAATTATATATGTTGAAAGTGCCGGACTAAAAATAGGTTTTATTTCAGCGAGCAGAGCAGAAAAATATAGGTTTACGCCAGGTGCAACACAGAGCAGTCCTGGAATTTTTCTGATGTATGAACCGGAGCGCTTTTTAGAAATAGCGGCAGATGCAGCAAAAAGATGTGATTATCTTATTGCATATGTTCATTGGGGAACAGAAGACAGCAAATATTACGAAGAATACCAGCATGATCTTGCTGTTCGGATGTTTGATGCCGGTATTGATGCAATTATTGGCGCGCATCCACATGTACTTCAGGGCATGGAGTATATTAATGGAAAACCGGTTATCTATAGTCTTGGAGATTTTTGGTTTAATAATGAAACAAAATATACAGCACTTCTTAATATAATCTTAGATTATAATGGATTAAAGGAAATGACAGTTACCCCTTGTATTCAAAGTCATTATACGACATCGCTGATTGAAAATGAAGAGGAAAAAGCAGCATTTTTCCGTTATATCAGAGAATTGTCAAATAATTGTAATGTGACTGATAATGGTGAGATAACTGATTCTGATTAGTTTTATATTCATTTACCGAAAAATAACTGTAAAATATATTGTAAGAGGGGCTGTCGCTTTAACGAATGAAAATTCGTGAAGCGACAGCTTCATTTATGCAGTTTTTGTGATTATTTCTAGTTTAAAATTTCATTTTCTTCTGTC
>CADACD010000018.1 GCA_902786365.1 uncultured Lachnospiraceae bacterium
CAGAATAAAACTGCTGGTGTGGGAGGATAATGGATTCTGGATTCATTTCAAGAGAATTGAACGTGGTCGAGTTATCTGGCCGGAAATCAATGCCACTGATGAGACAATGAAACTTACGATGGATGAGCTGAAAAATATACTTCTGGCTCCTGGTATAACACAGCAGAAAATAAAACGCAGTGAAGTATGGAAAAAACATTAAATCCTGTGGATTTAACAGTGTTTTTATGGTATAATAAAACCATGAAAATTCAGTGATTGAATGAGGACTTTAAAGGTGAATACAGTAGGACAATGTTCTGAAAGATTTGATGGTAAAGATTTTGGGCTATAGCAGTGATTATTGGAGAAGGTCAACCGATGAAGAAAATAGTGAAAATAGTTATTAAAGGTGAATCAGGGTATTGTTCAGCAGATGATGCATTTCATGACAAAGTAACCCTTGAAGAAAATCGTATATCATATGAATATTTACCTATGTTTCCCTCAGAACATAATAAGGAAAAGAAATGGTCTTTCAAAACGAGTAATCCGTTTTTCAAAACAGTATATGACCATGTATGTGAAATGATACCTGATGCTCTGAATATAGATCTGGATATATGCTATACGGATATCGGAGCTATAGATTTTATTATCACATATGACGATAAGTCTAAGGATAAGAAACAGTTTTTTGTACTTGGCGATGACTTCGGTATGCTTTTTAAAACTATCAAGCAGCTTGTTCCGGTAGTGGAGGATATACCGGTCGCTTTGAGGTCGGAAGAAGATTGGGAGAGTTTGTATAAAGCTGATTGACGATAAGATTTTGAGTTGCGGAGATAATCAAAATCATTCGCTTTTTGTGGGAAATACATTGAAAACGCTGGATTCGCTGTTTATGGTAAAGACATAAAACGGAAAATCTGGTAATGTTTCCTTGGAGGTGACAAGGATGGATTTGGAAAAAATCGGGAAATTCATATCTGAACAAAGGAAAGAATTAGGACTAACTCAAGAACAGCTCGGAGAAAAACTTGGAGTAACAAACAAGACTGTATCACGTTGGGAGACGGGGACATATATGCCTCCTGCAGATGTACTTTTATCTATGAGTGAGTTGTTTGGAGTTACTATCAATGAGATTCTAAGTGGAAGGAATCTTTCAGATGACGAGTATAAACAGGCTGCAGAAGAAAATTTGACGCAGACGATTAAATCAAGTGCCTTTGACCTTAAGGACAGGATTGAGTTCTTCAAAAAGAAGTGGAAAAAAGATAATAGATTTGGACTCACTCTTGGAATGATAGTTATACTTGTCATAATTGTTCTTGGATTCTTTTATGGCGCTGAATTTACTCTGATTGGTGCAATCGCTGGATTTGCTTTTGCAATTTATGAGCATAACAGAATGATGATATATATTGAAAATCATGCATATGATGGCACAGGGAAATAATGTGATGCACATAGAATAAAAAAAGACACAGGCATACGATATCGTTTGATATTAGGATTACAGTATGCCTGATTCTGTCAATGATAGCAAATTGATGTGAAATTGCATATTTATATCTCAACACGTTTCTTACCATGATAAGTATCGAGTTCTTTCTTGGCTTTCATAAGTTCGTATTCTTTTTTCTCGATATCCTTAAGTTTCTGTTCTAATTCTTCTTGGGTGATCATCTATCAGTGGCTATAAAATGTCAAGAACTAATGGGTTCTTTCCAATGTTAGTTGAAAATAGATGTTTTTCATTCATATGTGTGTTATACTTAAAGAAACGTATTTTTATTATGGAGAAAGCACATATGGATGTTGTACATTTTTATATAATATTTTTTGTACATTAGTGCTTGACATTTTATAAGAGTTTTTATTCGAGAGTATCATATCCGAAATGGATGTAAACACTTTGGTACCCTGGTCAGAAGAGATACCAGATAAATGCAGGAAAAGAAAAATCCAGGCATAAGTTATTATAACCTATGTCTGGATTTTTTGTAGGCGCGTTTCAATTGACGCTTACTAATATAGTAGTTAGGAACTCTAATAATCTCCCAAATATTGATGTGCTTCATCTGGTGTCAGATGGAATTTTTGGATTAAATTACTAATAATATGTTCATTAGAGGCACCATATTCTTTGGAAGTTTCGATATACTGTTGGATTCTGCCTTGTTCGATGCCTTGTTCGATGCCTTGTTCAATACCTTTTTTTAGAATTAGATCAGCTTCGGTAGTTATTATTTCCACCCATAATATTCACCAGTCTTTCTTTTTTTTCACCATTAGCGAAGTGCCCAATGATTAAATTTGTAAAAGCCTTAATATTATTAAAATCAAATGCATCAATATAGCCATGTAACATAGCATCTTGAAGTCCGTTTAATAAGTAATTAAGTTCATCTTCCACAAATTCCATAGATACATTATTTGATTTAATTTCCTTTTCATATCTAAGTATATAATATGGAATGTAAGGATACAACCTTTTTTTTGAAAATTTCTTCTTTAGTATACTCTTTCAGAATAACATTATATTGAGACTTGCTGAAAGGTATGCTATAATGTACAAATGTGTTTTTATGGTTATGTATCAGCAAAGGTATGTAACATATCAGTATAGAACAACGTGGAAAATGTGATTACTGTTTGACAAAAGTGTCTGTATAGTAACGGTAGGATTAATGATGATTTTTACAGGGAGGCAACTAGAATCAATGGATAAAGAATTGAGAGTAATTTGTGGTGATGTCATTGAAGAAATGAAAAAACTTCCTGATAGAAGTATTCGGTTAATAACGACAGATCCGCCATATAATTTGAATAAAAACTATGGTAATAATCAAGACAAATTAGAATTTGATGAATATCTCGCTTTTTCTCGTCAATGGTTGAGAGAAGCAAAAAGAGTTCTGACAGATGATGGAACTATATATGTTTTTATGGGAATGCGATATATTTCCTATATCTATACTATTTTAGAACAAGAATTAGACATGATATTTAATTCATGGATAACATGGTATTATACACAGGGGATAGGGAAAACAAAAGGCTTTTCGCCTAGGCATGAGGATATTTTGATGTTCACAAAAAGTCCTAAAAAGTTCGTTTTTCATTTAGATAACATAAGAGTGCCACAAAAGTTTTATCGTTCTGTGAATAATATGCGTGGTGCAAATCCTGGAAATGTATGGGAATTTTCGCACATGCACTTCTGCAATAAAAACCGTAGGCAGCACCCAACACAAAAGCCGGAAGGGCTGTTTGAACGTATGATTTTAGCCTCATCTGAACCTGGTGATACAGTTCTTGATCCATTTGTCGGAAGTGGCACTGCTTTAAGAGTCTGCCAGCAAACAGGAAGGAATGGTATAGGTATTGAGATTAACCCGGAGTATATTGAAATGACAAAGGAACGGCTCGCGGAAAAATTTACGGGATTTGATAGTATAGATGAGCGAATGAAACGAGTTCCAAATGATTTGAATGATGCACAAATCCGCGAGGAATATATTAGGAATCATGTGGAATGGTTTTTGAAAAATCATCCTGATGCAATCGATGAATTTATGCAGGAGGTCAGGGAAAAATACGAAGTGAAAATGACAGAATCCGAGCAAATGAATTTGCTTGAAATGTTTGGTTCAGAGCTGACAACAAAATTTTAAATCGTACTTCTTTTGTAAGCAATGATAAATGTTGGTAATTAATTTATGATACCAGGGTTACTAGGACAAACGTTTCATGCCTGCATGAAAGAGTGGTAATAGAGATATAAAAGAAAAAAAGTGCTTGAAATTATTAGGAGTATATGATATAAATATATAGTATTAATTGGATGGATTCCCGAGTGGCCAAAGGGGACAGACTGTAAATCTGCTGCAATTTGCTTCGGTGGTTCGAATCCACCTCCATCCATTTGTATCAAATGGACAAGAGTTGTAAAATTGGCTCTGAACTTGTGGCTTATATACGAATCATTTTATGCATATACTAGTTGCATAGCATATTAATAGTTTGTATAACATATCGATATATAACAATAGCCGTGATACATTTTATTATAAAAGATGCCGGCGTGGCGGAACTGGCAGACGCACAGGACTTAAAATCCTGCGGGACTAACCTCCCGTACCGGTTCGATTCCGGTCGCCGGCACTATAGACTCAACCTTATATGAGGTTGAGTTTTTTTATTTATCTGTGAAAAGCATATAAGCTGCACTATCTTGAATAGAATAGAAACAGTTCTATGATGTATTTGTACATAAATTTTTAATAATAAGTTTATTGTTTGTAAATTGAAAAAAGTAAGTATATGTTATATTATATAAAAAACGCACATGTGCGGAAAGTGCAGATATAAGAAAACAGTAGATTTAACATCTGGCAGAAGGGTAAAATCAATGAACGCATTTAAATTAATTATAGACAAATCAAAAGTCAAATTTTTATATGACAATACAAAGTTTGAAAAGGGACTGGAGGAATTCCAAAATGGTGGTTTCAGTGCAGTTCCTGTCATCAGAAAAGACGGAACATATCTGGGAACTGTCTGTGATAAAGATTTTTTGAAAACTTATTCAAAGATGAACGAAGCTGATAGAAAAAGGAAGAGGACAGAATTTAGAAATCTGACAGTTGGTGATATTATTAGACCGGATTGGAATCCTGCTATTAATGTTTCGAAAGATATTAATGATGTACTGCTTTTGTCAATGCAGCAGAATTTTGTACCGGTTGTTGATGATATGAATGTATTTATCGGAATTATTACACGAAGGGATATCATAAAACTGCTTAGCGAGAAGAATGGAGTGCTGGCATCTGATTCGGTATGGAACAATACAACTGAGGATAAAGATGCGGCAAGGAAGATGGAGATAGCCATTAACCAGCTTCAGAAAAATGTTGAGCCATATGAGATTTTTTCGAAGATGTACGAAGCAGCAATGAAGGAAATTTGTATTCGAATAGAAACAATTAATGAAATGCTCAAAATTAAATATAATAGAGAACCTCTTAACCAAATTGTACACAGAATTAAAAGTGCACAAAGTGTGCTGGGGAAAATGTCAAAGAAAAAATTGTCAGCCACAGTTGATAACATCCAGGAAAATCTATATGATATTGCCGGTGTAAGGGTGATTTGTTCGTATCTTAGTGATGTATATGAATTTGCCAGATATTTACAGGAGCAGTCTGATTTACGTCTTATTAAAAGAAAGGATTATATTGCTAATCCAAAATCAAATGGCTATAGAAGTCTGCATCTGATAGTCGAGGTGCCTATTAATTATATTGGAGCGATGAAAATGATACCTGTTGAAGTACAATTCCGCACAGAACCTATGGATTATTGGGCAAGCCTTGAACATGACTTGAAATATAAACCAACACATAATTCAAAGGGCATTGACATTTCCGCACAGTTACTTGAGTGTAGTAAAGAACTTGCAGATACCGAAAGTAAAATGCAAGATCTTGCTGAATTAATCATGGGTATGGATACAAATGATACAGATGTGTTCTATTAATGGGCAGTAAATAAAAGGTCGTAAGTAAAAATAAAAAACACTGCCGTAAGTAAAAATAAAAAAATACTTGACAATATTTAAAATTTGCTGTAATATATATCTTGCACATGAGCGAGAGACAATTTTCTATAACTTATAGTTAATTGCCCAGATAGCTCAGTTGGTAGAGCAGAGGACTGAAAATCCTCGTGTCACTGGTTCGATTCCGGTTCTGGGCACTATGCAGGAGGCACAGTAGTGCCGAATGCTTTACATACAATAATTGTGCGGGTGTAGTTCAATGGTAGAACACTAGCCTTCCAAGCTAGATACGTGGGTTCGATTCCCATCACCCGCTTCATACTCGAGTAGATATTTATGGAAGAGTATGTTGCTAAATTAGCAGAAATTTAAAAAAGTATTTTTATGCGCGAGTGGCTCAGTTGGTGGAGCACGACCTTGCCAAGGTCGGGGTCGCGGGTTCGAGTCCCGTCTCGCGCTTTTTTGATGCTTTAAATTAGTAACTGTTCAGAACCAACCTCCAAAATGCTTCGCATTTCGTCGGTGTGGCGATCTTATTTGGTGAGTCAGGAGGATAGTATATGGCTTCTACAATTATTTATTTGATAATTGCATTATTGGTTTCACTTATTTTTATCATACTTGGAATAAGGCAGTATAAGGCTGAAAAGCCAGTGGCAATAAACACGGGAGAGAAACCACCTCGTGAAGATGAGTTGACGAGTGTTACTGAATGGAACCATAGACATGGCAGAAATCTTATTATTTTTGGGTGTCTACTATTTATTACATTATCAATTGTTGTATATTTTATTGGAAAGATTGAGAACGTTGTGTTTCAGGCGGCTATTTTTTTGGTGTTAATATTTGCAGAGATAGCATGGGTTGAGTTTGAACATATTACGATGAAAAAGAAAATGATAAAAAAATAGTAAAAGCTATGAAAAAGGCAAATTCGCATTTATAGAGTTCTTTAACCCGCAATATAATTGATTAAGTTACAACGTTGATTTTTGGTTTTCTCGACTAGAATTAACTTGTGAGTAATACGACGTTTATATGTAAAAAATGTGGATATGAAGAGAATGCAGATTTTAATGCGGCTAGAAATATTGCACTTTCAATAGATATTATTTAGTATACATTTTACGGGCAACCTTGTGTCTGAAACGTGAGGTACAGTTTGTTTACATACTAGTCTGCACTCACGAAAACTCATGTTATTTGGGTTTTAGAACCTTATAAAATTACATAGGTGTGTAAAATTTCTCAATGCACGCTCCGATGCAGAATCATCAATGGGAACTTTGCCATCTGTCAGAAATATGTTCAGTTTGTGGATAAAAACGAAAATATAAGTCAATCAATACTGGAGCCACTTATGCCGTGGTCGAAAAATCTGCCAGCTGATTGCTATAGCAAGCGTCGCAATTCTAATTAAGCACTAGCTATATTGAAAAGAAATTTTATGAAGAGGAGGTTGTATATTTTATTCAAAATATTGTAAGAAATATTATAAAAAAGGAAGTGCTGTAAGAGGTATGAAAGAATATATGGTCAGATATACAGAGGTGCTTGCGAGAACAGAGAAGATAGAAGCTGATTCAGATGAGGACGCATATAATATAGCAAGAATAAGATACAATGATGAAAAGGTAGTTCTTAATGCGGATGATTTGACAGGCAGAGAGATTAAAGTGCTGAAATCTGGTGCAGGTGGAAGTCTGTAATACTAGTCTTAAAAAGTAAAAATTCACAGTCGGTGGGAATGAAGAAGTTCTTACCGACTGTGTTTCTGATTGATTGTGCAAAGGAGAGGAAGGATTAAAGACTGCTCCTAATTCGGAGTGTGCATTAAATGCTCTTGCGGTAGATAATCCCCTGCAATATGCAAGGTTATATCTTGATGGAACTATGCAAATGTGGATTGATGCGGAAGATTCGTTAGAACTTTGGTAAATAATTTTTGAGCCAAAGAAAGCACCAAATGATTTTAGCGTCATTTGGTGCTTGTTCTATAGATTTCGTCCCTGATACTGTATTGTTACCACATAAACGGTTTTTTGTGGTTCGTCAATGCGGAAAATGGCAATATAGTTATCAATCAGCAACTGTCTGTAACCTTTACTAGCATATCTACCCTCGTTTCGCTCTTGGTGGGACTGTGGAAAGGTATCTAGGCTTAGAACAGCTTTCTTAATTTGGTCAACTTGTCCTTTTGCATTTTCAGGAGCCAATTTTTCATTTGCGATATACTTGTAAATGTGGTCTAATTCACGTATTGCTCTGGGGTTGACTTTTACCTTGTATTTATCCAAAATATTTTTTCTCCAATTCTGCAAAAACTATTTCGGCATCAACTGCTTCTGCTCCGTTTGCAATTTCTTGCTCGGACTCGAAGATTGCTTGGTCGATACGATTCATTCTTGCGAATTTATCATATAGTTCACTGCTCATTACAACCAAGTCACTATATCCGTTTTTGGTAATAAAAATAGGCTCCTGTTCCTTGTGTGCGATATTGGAAATCTCGGTTGTATTGCGTAAATCCTTAATAGGCATAATAAGCGGCATGATATTTCACCCCTTTCTTTGACATAATTATAGCATAATTATGCTCATAAAGGCAATATAAAATGCCTATCTTCACAAATTGGGAAAGTTTTTCAATTAAAAAATTCACGGTCGGCAGGAACGGATAAGTTCTTACCGACTGTGTTTTTGGGAGAAGAAAATGGCAAAGGAGACATAAGTTTTGAACTAAAGGACACCCTTGATTTTATTGCAGGAAAAGAACCTCAGAGTGAATATGCAAAAGATTTACAGAAAGCGGTTGAGGAAGTTAAGCATAGTGCCGACCGGAGTGGAACGGAGACAGAATATATGACATTATTGATGAGAGATAAAGAACAACAAAGATTTGGTGAATTGAAAAAAGTGTAACTTTTATTCGGAGAGGTAGGAATGTTATTGATGAAGATATTGCAGAGTAAGTTATTAACAATAATAAGAATTGGGTATCTGGTAGCGTAAAAGAAATAACCATTATTACTATTGAAAAAAATACATGAATTATTTATAATTGAAGTATTGTTTTAATTAGGAGGCAGACATGGTAGTAATAAATGGCAAAAATGCAGATGTTGCAGGAACAACAATTTTACAGTATCTTACAGATGAAGAATATAATATTAAGACAATTGCTGTGGAATTGAATGAAGAAATCATTTCAAAAACATACTTTGCTAATATTGTCCTTAAAGATGGCGATGTTATGGAAATTGTTCATTTTATGGGAGGGGGCTGATGCACCAGTTGACAGAGATAGAGAATTATGATGAATGGAAGAAAGAAGGCTTAATATATGAATAATGACAAACTTATTATCGGAGGACATGAATTTGAGTCGCGTTTTATACTTGGTTCGGGCAAATATTCACTTAATTTAATAGAGGCAGCAATAAAAGATGCAGGTGCACAGATTATCACACTTGCTGTTCGCCGTGCTAATACAAAGGAAGAGGAAAACATTTTGAAATATATTCCCCAAAATGTTACTTTACTCCCAAATACAAGTGGAGCAAGAGATGCAAAGGAGGCTGTCAGAATTGCAAGACTTGCTAGAGAGCTTGGCTGTGGAGATTTTGTAAAGATAGAGATTATGCGTGACTCAAAGTATCTTTTGCCGGACAATCAGGAGACGGTTAAGGCAACAGAAATTCTTGCGAATGAGGGATTTGTTGTCATGCCATATATGTATCCTGATTTAAATATTGCACGTGATCTTGTCAATGCAGGTGCGGCATCGGTAATGCCGCTTGCTTCGCCGATTGGTTCTAACAAGGGACTTTCGACAAAAGAATTTATTCAGATTTTGATTGATGAAATTGATTTGCCGATTATTGTTGATGCCGGTATAGGAAAACCGTCTCAGGCATGTGAGGCAATGGAGATGGGTGCGGCAGCAATCATGGCAAACACAGCGCTTGCTACAGCAGGAGATTTACCACTTATGGCATCTGCTTTCAGACAGGCAATTGAAGCGGGAAGAAAGGCATACCTTTCGGGACTTGGACGAGTATTGGTGCGTGGTGCAGAGGCTTCAGATCCTCTGACGGATTTCCTGCACGATTAGTACATGATAAATATAATCCGTTTTGCATAAATTAATAAACAGTAATAGTGACTGAAAAGTATTAATAAACAATGGAGAATAGAAAAATGGAAAATGATTTTTTTATAGATTCAAAAAAATTGTCTCAAGCTGCACTTGAAAGAAAACATAAACTTGAAACAGACCCTTCATCACGAAGTAATCATATGGAATATATGCCCGATATGGAAAAGATTCATTCTGATGTACGTGATAATGTAATGTCACATATGAATTCTTATGATTATCATCAATACACAGCAGAAGATGTCAGAGCAGCTCTTGAACATGATAAGTGCACCATAGAAGATTTAAAGGCATTACTTTCACCGGCAGCCGAACCGTATTTGGAGCAAATGGCAAAAAGGGCAAGAATAGAGACGGGAAAACATTTTGGAAATAATGTTTATATATTTACACCTCTTTATATAGCTAATTATTGTGAGAATTATTGTGTATATTGCGGTTTCAATTGTTATAATGACATAAAGAGAATGAAGCTTAAGACAGAACAGATTGAACAGGAAATGAAGATTATCGCAGAAAGTGGCATGGAGGAAATTCTGATACTTACGGGAGAGAGCAGAAGTCAGAGTAGTGTGGAGTATATAGGTGAGGCCTGTAGGCTTGCAAGAAAGTATTTTCGTATGGTAGGTGTCGAAATTTATCCTGTTAATACAGATGAATACAAATATCTTCATGAATGTGGTGTGGATTATGTGACTGTATTTCAAGAGACATATGATACTGTAAAATATGAGAATCTTCACCTTGCAGGTCACAAGCGAATCTGGCCATACCGCTTCGAGGCACAGGAGCGTGCCCTGATGGGTGGAATGCGTGGAGTAGGATTTTCGGCACTGCTCGGCCTCTCGGATTTCAGAAAAGATGCACTGGCAAGTGCACTTCATGTATATTATTTACAAAGAAAATATCCGTATGCAGAGATGTCGCTTTCATGTCCGAGACTCAGACCGATTATTAATAATGATAAAATCAATCCGCTTGATGTACATGAAAAACAATTATGTCAGATTTTGTGTGCGTATCGTATTTTTCTTCCGTTTGTCGGAATAACAGTTTCTTCAAGGGAGAGTGCGGGGTTTAGAAATGGTATTGTGAAAATTGCAGCGACAAAAGTTTCAGCAGGTGTTTCCACAGGTATAGGCGACCATGAAAGTAAATACAGTGGAAAGGAGACAGACAGCCTGCAGGGTGACGAACAGTTTGAAATTGCTGACAGCCGCAGCCTTGGTACAATGTACAAAGACATAGAAGATGAAGGTCTGCAGCCTGTTCTGAATGATTATCTGTATGTCTGATAAGAGTATTGATATATCTGAAAATGTGTGTCCGATATCAGAAGTAGTGTGTGTAACAAATCGGCTGATATGTAATGGTGACTTTTTTGACAGGATTGAAAAAATTGCAAAAAAAAAGCCAAAAGCAGTTATCCTTAGGGAAAAGGATTTAAATGAAGAATATTATCAATTACTTGCTAAAAAGGTTTTGGAGATTTGTAATCAATATGACGTGCCATGTATTTTGCATAGCTTTGTAAAAACAGCAAGGGAGATTGGATGTAAATCCATTCATCTTCCCATTCCAGTTTTGTTAGAACTTTCAAAGGAAGACAGAAGTTATTTTACAACACTTGGGGCTTCGTGTCATTCAGTAGAGGATGCCATCAAGGCAGAAGAACTTGGATGCAGTTATATCATTGCCGGTCATATTTTTGATACTGATTGTAAAAAGGGACTTCCGGGTAGAGGACTTGATTTCCTTAGAAATATATGTGAAAGTGTTAAGATACCTGTGTATGCAATTGGTGGAATAACAGTTGATAATATTGCAGATGTGTATGCAGCAGGTGCAAAAGGAGCATGTGTTATGAGTGGTCTGATGAAATGATATAGTTTATAAAATGAAGGTGATAAGCATGGATTCATTAGATATTGAAGAATATACTACAGAGTATATTGAATCCAATAATGGTAAATGCGAGGTTTTTCCGACTCCTTTTGCAGTATATTTGGAGGAGTGCGGTGTGAAATGTTATCAACTTAATTGTTATTAGTGGGAATGGTTGTATGAATCGGCAGTTCTATTTGAGAAGGAGGAAAAGAGAAATGCAAAACAATTTGTTGTTAAATCCGGAGGAATTCGAAATTGATCAGATAATTGATGATGAGGAGAAGAATACCATTTACTGCAAAAAACTGATCGAAAAATGGACACCTCAACTGGAAAATGAAATGTTGGAGGCGTTTATCCGTCTTTATTATGATGATATGTATGAACAATGGGGACCAGATGACGAGGAAGAAAGTAAAGCGTTTTGGCCGCAGTTACGTACTCCTGCAGACCTTGTTAAATACACAGGAACTGATGTCACGCTTTATGCTTTAGAAGATGCAATATATGCCAAAAGCAAAACAGGAAATCCACCATACGAGTCACAAAATGTTCCTGTATGTGTGATATTTGTTCTTAATTGTCCTTGGGAAGAAGAACATGGTTGGGCGGCTGTTTTTATAGACGAAAAATTCGTTAAGGTTGACGGTGACATTGTTGATTGTGTTTGGTTGGATTAAATGTGTTCTAAGTAATTTTGCACCATCAGATAATAAGAATATTGTTTGATGGTGCTTTTATTATATTTACAAGGAACAGAAAATTTAGAATAAAAAGATTTTACTGGGACAATAATGTGTCCTAGACGTTTGGTATTATATACATAATCAATATAAATTAGTTTATGTGGATATGGTGTGGCAGTTTTTACTAAGACCTTTTTCTTTTAAGAGGGTTTCTATTTTTAAAGATAACGTGCGTGCCATAATTCATATAAAAACTCTTATACGTTATGTTGATAATTATATATAATAGTTAGATGAAAAAGAGGAGGTATTGCAGATGAATACATGTGATATTTTAAAAACTAGAAATGCAAAGGTTAATTTTTTGAAAGGACTTATAAGAGTGTCTATGGCTGATGGGGTAGTACCTGATGTAGAGAAAGAATTTTATAGGAAATCGGCATATGGTTTGGGACTTGATGATGAGGCAGTTGCAGAGATAGAAAATTCAGATTATAAAGAGATTGTTTTTGAAACAACCGAAGAAAAAATGTTTTTCTTTATTCAAGCCATTCAGCTAAGCTGGATTGACAATGATTATTGCGAAGCAGAAAGAAATGAAATAAGGAAATTGGCAGATGAGTTAGAAATATCTGCTGAATCTATAGAAAAAGTGGAAAAATGGGTAGAAGAAGGTATGGAATGGAATAAAAAAGGCGATGAATTGCTGAAATTATCATAGGAGGTAACGATATATGGGATTTGGAAAGTTTTTATTATGTACAGTTGGAATTGCTGCGGCACCAATAGCTTTGCCGGTAGTGGTATCGACAGCTCCGACAGTGGCATTGGCGAAAGTAATAACGAACAGAAAGATAGAGGAAGCAGAAGCCAGAGGATGCAGAGAGGGCTATGAAAAAGCAAGTAATGAATATGAAAAGAAATTTGAAGCGCAAAGATTAGCATATGAGCAGGAAATAGAGTATTTAAGACAAGACAGCTCAAGAAAAAATGATTTGCTGAATACATATGAGAAATATATAGAAGAATTAGAGAATAAGATACACAGCAATGATTTCTCTTATGATTATAACTCATATTTAAAGAGTGAACTTTCAAGAGTAAAGGAAGAGAAAAGACAGATTGCATAAGGAGGTTTATATGAATCTCGAAGAACTAAGAAGAATGAGAAAAGCTATAGATGATGATGAACAAACTCATTTTGCCAATTTAGATAAAGTTGTTGCAGAAAGTAAGAGAGTAGAGTATGTAGCGTCACATTCAGCACAGATTCTTGATGATATAGAGGCACAGTTTGAAAGATGTACAGGATTGAACAAAGTAGATACAACATTTCTGTTTACAGCGACGGCATTACAGATTGCAAGACAGTATTTTCTTACGAATTTTCCTGAAAGAATGGATGATGGTATTGCGGCTAAGAATACAAAGGGACATTTGGAAGAACATTCAGACAGGCATTCAAGGTATTATGATATATCTGTTGAAGATATCATCAAGAACCCTGTTCCGTTTGACGCAAATATTGGTGCGAATGGTGCATTATCAGGTGGTGGTTCAATGGGACACAGAGTTACTGCTCTCGGACATGACCCTTTGTTAGGACTGGTAATAGGAACTTCCAATATAGCCACTTCAACTCTGACAAACAACAAATTTCAGTCATATCATATTAGAACAAATGATGTGGGAAGAGATTATTTTAAAAACAATGCCAGTACATCACTTGTATTAAGCAAGACAGGAAACAAGCTGATAAGGGAAGGATTAGAGGGAAAAGAAAAAGTGGGTGTGTCACTTGCAAAGGAAATCATTCATTTAAAGAGTGATATCAATACGAAACACAGCCTGCCATTACCAGTTATTTCCGTGGTAAATCCTAAGTTGGCATCCTCTTTGGCAGAAAGAGGACTGGATATGTGTAATGTGTTAACTGTCGGCAAACAGGCAACCTATTCAATTATGATTAATGCGCTCATTGCAATGATACATGGATTTTTTTATGATGAATCTTGTGATGGTTCAAGAAAGCTGTATGAGGTAAAGACAAGAAAGATATTAAGCTATTCCAATTTGATTGCCAGTACAAGCAATCTTATATTTGTAGGTGTCAACATGGCTATGGGAAATGAAGCGGCAATAAAGAAGTTGGATATTGGAGGGTTGATAGTTACTATTTACAGAGTTGCCACTGATAAAAAATTTATTCGTGAGGTGAAAAAAGAATTTATTGAACAGGAATTTTTTGCCCAAATCAGAGGGACAGAATATGATTTTATGCAGTAAATAATAGAAAAATATACTAATCAATTATTGTAAATAGTGAAAATGTAATGTCTCTAAAAAGCAGGTAGGTGGAATCAAAACTTTCCTGTATCAAACCACAATCTAAAATATATATTTTAAAATTGAAATAAGTCAATATAGAGAAACAAACCACTCTGTATTGGCTTATTTTTGAAACTAAAAATGTATTGTAAGCATATGTGAAATGGGATATAATTAATTATATTTAAGATTTACAGAAAGCGGAAAATCGCAATTTATGGAGGAAACTATGAAAAAAATACCATTATCAGACCGTTCGGCAAAAATAGTAAAAAACGATGTGGTAATCAACGCTGATGACTCATATATGACAGAAGCCATAGCAGAAGCTCTTGAAGGAATATACAATGAACATGGCGGTCCCTTCGGTTGTGTCATCGTCAAAGATGGAAAAATTATCGGCAGAGGGCACAATATGGTGTTAGCATATACCGATTCTACCGCACATGGAGAGATTATGGCCATTCGCAACGCCGAGAAAAAGATGGAAACGTATGATTTATCAGGCTGTGTTCTTTACACGACAGGTGAACCGTGTCCCATGTGTTTATATGCCATTCTTTGGGCAAACATAGACAAAGTTTATTACGGCTGTACAATCAGGGACAATGCTGAAATAGGGTTTCGTGATGAGGTATTTGATGAGCTTGCAGGCAGCAGGAATGCATTGAAAGAATATCTGACCTGTATCGATCGCGACGCCTGCCTAAAACTGTTTCAGATTTATAAGAACATGGAGCATTGTAGTTACTGACAAATTCGTATTTGTATAGGTGAAAGTTATGGAAATTATTGGTGAAATCATTAATGTCGTAAAGATACCAAGCAATAGAAAGAATCCGGCTATTTGGAGCCGGATTCTTTCTATCTAAGGAAATTCCACAGAAATTTTTTATGGCTGTCCGCATGAAGAGGCATAGTTACGAATCAAAAATCAAAAAGAAGTAAGTTTGATTTATAATCTCGATGCTATATGGAATAAAAATAATGTATAGGTATATAAAATTTGGTTAGCCTCCGCTAACATATAAAAGGATATGGTGGCATTTGCTATTGTATTTATAAGAAACTCACAGAATGTGTTAAAGGAGGTCATTCGGTATGAATGAAAAGAAAAAACTACAGGCGAGAGATTTTATTACCATTGGTATCTTTACGGCAATCCTATGGATTGTACAACTGGTAATTATGTATATGGGATATCTATCACCTTTTATTGTGGCTGGCTATGCGGTTATGATTCCTATTGTTACCGGAATACCAATGATGTTGTACTATGCTAGAATTGAAAAGTTTGGAATGCTAACAATTACGTCTGTTATTGTAGCAATTCTCTTGTTTATCTTTGGTATGGGACTTGCAGGTACACCGATTACCATAGGAGCGGGTATTGGCGCTGATCTTATTGCAAGATCCGGAAAATATAAAAGTAAAGTTAAGACAGTACTGAGCTATGGCTTTTTCAGTCTTTGGGTGAGCGCAAGTTATCTTCCGCTTGTAATTACAGCAGATGCCTACAAAGAGAGTCTTCTGGAGGGAGGATATGATGCTTCATTCATTGATACACTCTTTAGGATTGTCACGACAAAGACTTATCCAATCATCATTATCTGTTGCTTTGTGAGTGGCATTATTGGTGCATTTATTGGAAAAGCAGTTGCAAAGAAAAATTTTGAAAAAGCGGGAATTGTATAATGGAAACGTCAAGGAAAGAAAAGAAAACAAATGGTTGGATTCATCTTGATCCTAGAACAAAATTGCTGATATTGGTACTGTTTTCTGTAGTTGTGATGATTGATGTTGTGGATGGTCCGGCATTAATCATCCGGATCATCATGACTTTTATACCGGTTTTTCTCGTGTGTCTAGAGGGTAAAATACATATCGGTGCCAGGTTTACTGTATTATATATTTTGGGAATGTGGTTGCAAAGCTATACACAGAAGCATATTGACGGCGTGGTCGGAATGTTTCTTCTGTTCCTGTGTTATATGATAATGCAGTTCGCACCGACAATTATAATGGTGTGGTATTGTATATCTACAACCAGAATTAGCGAGTTTATGGCTGCGATGAATCGATTGCATACACCACAGGGACTCGCAATTTCAATCGCAGTCATGATGCGTTTTTTTCCAACATTAGGTGAGGAATATCGTTATGTAAGGGATGCTATGCGCATGAGAGGGATTCAGTTCGGAGGTGGTAAAGTATCCAGGATGATTACCTATCGTATGATTCCACTGTTGTTTTCTACCATCAGTATCGGAGATGAGCTCTCAGCAGCTGCGGTAACTAGAGGACTTGGTGCACCGACAAGAAGAACGAATGTATGCGAAATAGGTTTTCATAAAAAGGATTTCGTGATCGCTATTGTCATGTTTGTGCTCACTATTTTTTATGTATATTTTTCTTTACAGAAGGGAAATGTGATTTTATGATTGAGATTAGAGATGTAAACTTTCATTATGCAGGGCTTAAGCAGAATGGATTATATAATATTAACCTGACAATTCCTGATGGTGAATGTATCCTGCTCTGTGGGGCATCGGGATGTGGCAAAACCACACTGACGAGACTTATAAACGGTCTGATTCCACATTTTTTTAAAGGAAAACTTTCAGGAAGTGTTATGGTAAACAGCAGGGCAATTGGTGAGCAGGAATTGTATGATCTGGCTCAGTTGGTTGGGTCTGTTTTTCAAAATCCTAGAAGTCAGTTCTTTTCAGTTGATACGGACGGTGAGGTTGTTTTCGGACCTGAAAACATTGGTCTTTCCACTCAAGAAATTCTTAAAAGAAAGGAAAGTGTGGTCACTGAGTTAAAACTTTCAGAACTTATGAAACGTAGTCTCTTTGACCTTTCAGGTGGAGAAAAGCAGAAAATTGCCTGTGGTTCGGTTGCAGCTCTTCTTCCGGAGATTATTATTCTCGATGAACCATCCTCAAACCTTGATTGGGATTCGATAAAAGACTTGCATGATATTATGAAACATTGGAAAAGCCAGGGAAAGACAATCATTATATCCGAGCATCGTCTTTGGTATCTTAAGGATATTATTGACCGTGCAGTCTATATGGAAAATGGAAGAATTGTAAAAGAATGGAAACAAAGTGAATTTGAGCATCTATCTGAAGAAGAATTGGCATTCTACGAATTGCGACCGGTCAATCTAGAGGAGCATTATATTCGTGAATTCGGTGAGAACGCAGGTTCTGAAAAAGAAAGAACAAGATTAAGTCCATCAACTGATAATCTATCAGAGGAATATGTACATTTAAAGGATTTCTTTTTTACCTATACACCTAAGAATTATTTATTCTTTAAGAAGAAGATTACCCCTGCGGATGAAAACATCTGTACAATTCGTATTCCTTCTTTAAATGTAAAAAAAGAGGAAGTGATAGGGATTATCGGAAAAAATGGGTCTGGCAAATCAACCTTTCTACGATGCTTGTGTGGACTAGAGAAAACGTGTATAGGATATGTAGAAACAGACGGAAGTTCATATAAAGGAAAGAAACTGACTAAAATCTGCTACATGGTTATGCAGGATGTAAATCATCAGCTTTTTACAGATAGTGTTTTGTCAGAAGTACTGCTTTCTATGGATAAGCCCGACGAGAAACGGGCAGAGGAAATCTTAAAGAGTCTTGATCTGCTAGAATATAAAGACAAGCATCCGATGGCTCTATCCGGGGGACAGAAACAGCGGGTTGCGATTGCGTCTGCTCTTGCTGCGAAGGCCGAAATACTTCTTTTTGACGAGCCGACATCCGGTCTTGATTACAGACATATGAAAGAAGTGTCACAGCTTCTTAAGGGTTTAGCTACAGATGGCAGGACGATATTTGTTTCCACTCATGACCCGGAACTGTTGGCAGGCTGCTGTGACCGTATCATACAGATAACAAATGGTCGTGCAAGAGAAATAAGTTGAATATTGTATAAAAAGAAGAAGGTGTGCTTATGAAACAGGATATTATTGAACAATACAGGAAAATTCCGGGGGCACGGATTTTGGCAGATGGATGTAGGATTGAAATGCCTTTGCCTGCAGATAAAAACGGAGAGTTAGGACGGTTAGTATCTGTGTTTCCTAGTGGCAGGCTGATGTTTAATCTGATTGATATCCGCAGTACAAAGATACCGGAAATTGTGGCTGCTCCGATTGATAGGACGAGGGAACTAAAGATCAATTATTGTCTGAGCGGAAGATGTGAACTTCGTTTGTTCACTGGGGAATGTACATACCTGACAGCTGGCGAAATATCGGTTGATGCAGGTCAGGCACTGGACATGTTCTATTATCCCGGTGGGGAATACAAAGGATTTGAGGTCATATATTCAATGGAGAATGATTCAGATGAAGGTTTTACAGCACTTGCAACTCAGTTTCCAAAACCGGAAATACTCTATGAGAGATGCAAACAATTTTCACGGCCATGGATTAGGAATGCCGGAGCTTTTCTTGCCGGATTTTATGAAGATTTCCAATACTATATAGAGGAAGAAATAGGAACGGATTTGATATTTATCAAATGTATTGAGCTTTTGACATATTTGTCCAAACTGGATTTTGAACAGGCACAGTTGAAGCGGACCTATTACACTGTAGCGCAAGTTGAGATTGCAAAAAGAACAAAGGAGACAATCACATCGGATCTTTCTGTGAGATATACTGCAAAGGAACTGGCAGACAGATTCGGAATCAGTGAGACAAGTCTTAAGAATTATTTCAGAAGTGTTTATGGATGCGGATATGCTGAATATCAGCAGATAGCCAGAATGGAAAAAGCAGCACAAATGCTTGATGAAACCAATGAAAAAATTGCCGATATCAGCATGGCAGTGGGATTTACGACACAGGCTAAATTTGGAGCTGCATTCAAGGCGTGTTTCGGAGTAACACCTATGGAATATCGACGGCTCAAGCGCCTGAAACAAGACATAAGTACAAAGGAAGAAAGAAGGATACGCTAGAAAGGAAAGGTGATAATATATGATTTCTCTAAAAGGAAGATTTTTCAGATGGATGGTTGGATTACAGAATATCAATCCAATTGAACATCCGGATGCGGTGAGAAAAATGCAAAAAACTGCTGAGAGATATATCAATGATAAAATAAAAAGTGGTTATACATTGGAAAAATGTAAGACTGTAAACGGCAGTCGCTACCAGGTAATTAAAAAAAGAGGTTCCGGTTGCTGCAGTAAGGCAATTTATTACCTTCACGGGGGATGTTATGTATGTGGACTAACCTACAATTACAGAGATTTCTGTATTCCTTTCTGTAATATTGACGAGGAGACAGAGGTTATACTCCTTGACTATGATGTTGCACCGAAATACAAATATCCGACACAGCTCAATCAGGCTGCAGATGTATGGAATGAAATAATTAATGAGCGTGGTATAAAAGAGAGTAATATTGTTGTTGGTGGAGATTCCTCCGGCGGAAATCTGGTACTTGCACTCATGTTGAAGCTGCGTGATGAGAACCAGATGATGCCCGCAGGAATATTTCTTCTTTCTCCGTGGACTGATATGCTGGCAAACGGAAAAAGCTACGAAAAAAATTACAATAATGATATTGAAATAGGGCAGAAAAAAAGCGGATTGTGGACAGATGTCAAACAGAGAATCTTAAATAGTGATCTATATTGTTACATAGGGGACGCAGACAGATGTTCTCCGTACATCTCCCCGGCAAATGGAGATTATCATGGATTTCCGCCAATGTTTATCGCAGTTGGAGAACATGAAATGTTGTTAGACGATTCGATTGTTGTAGCTAAAAAAGCGAAAGCAACAGGAGTCAAGGTGGTGTTAGAGAGAAAACCGGAAATGTTTCACACCTATGTCCTGTATATGAACAATTTTCCGGAAAGCAATGAAACCTATCAGAAGTTAATTGATTATGTGCGTTCGCTGATTTCCGGAAAATAAGAAAAGCATATACTTTAGTCTGGAACTAATTTAATGCAGGGCAATATTTTCTGTCATAGAGAAGTGCAGCTAAGAGTATCACAAAGCAAGAGCCGGCATTATGAACCAGTGCACCGGTTGTCGGATTTAGAATGCCCATGACAGACAGCGTGACTGCAACAAAATTAATGCACATGGAAAGGAAAATAGCACACCGGATGGTCTTGAGTGTTGTGTTTCCAAGCCACTTCAGATATGGCAATTTTGATATATCGTCATTCATCAGAGCAATATCTGATGCTTCTACAGCTATGTCACTGCCAATAGCCCCCATGGCAACTCCGACATCAGCGATCTTGAGTGCAGGAGCATCATTTACACCGTCCCCGATCATACAGACCATGCCTGACTTTTTCAGGGATAATATATTTTCGACCTTTTGTTCAGGCAGAAGTTCGGCTCGAATCTCGTTGATTCCTATTTGTGTTCCAAGATATTTGGCCGTTTTGATGTTATCTCCGGTAAGCAGTACTGTATTTGTATTCATGTCAGCTAACTGTTTTATTATATCTGCAGCTTCAGGACGTATCTTGTCAGAAAGGGCAATGATGCCAACAAGTTGTTTACTGTTGGAGACAAGGTTATGTCTGGAAACAAAATACCACTTTTTTTGCTTTTCTCACGATGGCTTTGCCAAGAGATTCTTTTTTTATACAACACCTTTTTCTTAGGCTGATCTTTTTTGGATTAGTAAGAAATTATTGGGTTGCAATCAAGTTTCCATGACCGACGTATATTGAAATTATGTAAGGAGAAGGGAATTTAGTTCCCATTCTCTCCACCGGGACCATCCTTTCTGGGACGAGAGGATTCCGGCAGTGGTTCTACATCATATTTGGATTTGTCAGACTGGCTTTTGGGCAGGTCTATTTCAGGGATATTCCCATCATCATAACGATTTTGATAATCATTACTATAAGAATTAGTTGTATTTTTTTTATGCATAATTATACCATCCTATTTATATAGTAGTAGTGATTATAGTCCCTCTCCAAGGACATAGGTACAATTGATGATACTAAAGTCAGACTTCAATCATTCACTGTAATGATTATGTACAATTAATCTGTTTTTTATACGCTAAAACAAGATGATTATTGTTTTATTCTAAAAATAAGAGTATTATGGATGTGTATTTGGTAATATCACATTTGGAGGTTGAAGAATAGAACATGAAACAGATTATTAACAGTTTACTTGAAACGGATCTTTATAAATTCAGTATGGGACAGGCAATTTATCATCAGTTTCCTGATTATCGCACTACATGGAGTTTTAAATGCAGGAATGAAGATGTACATTTTTCGGATGAAATGGTTGGAGAGATTCGCAATCAGATAAGGGCATATTGTGACGTAAGATTTACGGAGGAAGAACTTGAATATCTTAGTAAAATTACATGGTTTAAGTCATCATATATAGATTTCTTGAGATTGTGGCATCCGAGATTTGAAGATTTTGAAATAACAACGAATGCGTCATGTGGATTGTCAATTGAAACGACAGGAACATGGTTAAATACATCGATGTACGAGATTCCGACACTTGCTATCGTCAATGAGGTTTATTTTAGAATGAAATACAATTATGATGAGCTGTTGGAAAGCTTTGAGAAGAGACTGGATGAAAAGGTTGGATGGCTCGTGGACGGAACATACGAGTTGTCGGCATTTAGTGAATTTGGACTGAGAAGAAGACTGTCAGCATACGCACAGGAGATGGCGGTCAAAAAACTTGCTACAGCAAAGTATCAGGGTTCGAGATTTGTAGGAACGAGTAATGTATATCTTGCAAAGAAATATGGTGTAATGCCTGTTGGAACAATGGCACATGAATGGATTATGTGCGTTGGCCAGGGAAATCATAAGCACAATCCTGCATATTCTAACTGGTATGCACTTGATGCGTGGGTAAAGGAGTATGGAATTCTTAATGGAACAGCTCTTACAGACGCAATCACAACGGATTGTTTCTTAAGAGATTTCAGACTTACATATGCAACTCTTTTTAGTGGTGTAAGACACGACAGCGGTGACCCAAAAGAGTGGGGGGACAAGATGATTGCCCACTATGACAGTCTTGGAGTAGACGCAACGACAAAAACTTTGCTATTTAGCGACAGTCTTGATTTTAAGAAAGCTGATGAATTGTATCATTATTTCGAGGGACGTGCAAGGGTTGCCTTTGGGATAGGAACATATATCGCAAATGATACGGATGTTCCTGCATTGAATATCGTAATGAAGACAACGGCATGCAATGGTCAGGATGTAGCAAAGATTTCGGACACTCCGGGAAAGGGAATGTGCAAAAATCCCGCATATGTGGAGTACCTGCAAAGATGCATAGATTGGCGTATGCAGGCAAGGTAGTGTATGTGTTTGTGGCAAGTCGGCAAAAAGAATATGTGTAGATTTTGGTTTGATATATAACGGAGGAGAGCGGATGAGATATCTTTTAGTTGCCGAAACAGTAGTTCTTAGTGGTAAATGTAGGCAAAGTATATAAAAAACTTATTTCTTAATGCTGTGTTCTCGAAATATTTATTTACATTTGAAGGTAGGTATTATATAATAATAGATAAATAAGAAATAGATAAACAACTTAAATCTGTGTGCTGTTGAATAATCATATATGTATAATAATTAAAGTCTGAGGTGATATGATGAAAAGAAAAAAATCTATACTAAAAAATATCGTCGCATGGGTTGTTGTACTCTGTCTGTTAATGAATACTTTGCCTTCTGAGTTTACGTTTTCGTTGTTAGAGGCAGTTTCAGCGAAAGGATTTGATTTCGACTCGGATGCTCTGTCGAAGGTAGAGATCAAGAATGGAAGTTTGCAGGAAACAATATATAAAATATCTTCCTCTTCTTCTGAAAATGATCCGGGGCAGGGCAAGATAACTTTGGATAAGGATTATTCAGAGAATCTTATAATCCCCGATAATACAGTTGTGGTAATAGACCTGTGCGGTCATACGTTAAGTCCTGTTTATTCGGGAGAAGAAAATCACATTGCGGTTTACGGTACACTGAAAATCATTGATTCGATCGGTGGCGGTGCGCTTTCTTCTGACGGCTCAAGCGATATCCGTGCAATTACTGTTGTCAGCGGTGCCAAGCTTGTTATTAACGGTGCGGAAATAAAGAATTATCACAGCTCGGGTAATGGCGCTGGCGTAAGAGTAGAGGATAACGGATACTTCAACATGATAAGCACTAAGTTGACTGGAAACAGCAGTGAGCTACAGGGAGGCGCTGTCTATGCGTTCAATGCCAATTCTGTAGATTTTTCAAGTGGTGAAATAAGCGGAAACTCCGCTCTCAACGGCGGAGGTATTGCTTTCTATCGTTCTGACAGCATATCCGAGAATTCCGTTTACACGCTCACAAATCTCGCCGTAACCGGAAACAATGCCACGGAGAACGGTGGCGGTATTTATGTTGAAAGTCCGATTTTCGTATCTATAGAAAATCTTACTGTCGACAACAATATCGCACAGAAAAACGGCGGCGGATTTTTCTTTAACAGCACGGCTTCTTTGACTGTTGATGCCGAAAGCAGTATCAGCGGCAATACGGCGGCGGAGAACTACGGTGGCGGTGTTTATTTCTATGCTTCTACTGTACTCAAGGGTTCGTCCTTTACTTTAAATGGCGGTAAGGTTAACAATAACACTTCAAAAAATAACGGCGGCGGTATATATTTCGTTGCGGCAGATGCATCCACCAAGCCTCAGTTCGTTCTCAACAGTGGTGAGATAAATGGAAACAGTGCCGGCTCGGCAGGTGGCGGAGTATATATGTACAGAAAATCCGATTTCACCATGAACGGAGGTTCCGTTGCTAACAATTCCGCACAGAACAACGGTGGCGGAATATTTGTAGAAGGCGGTCTTAACGGCGCAAATGCTTCGAGCTTCACGATGAACGGCGGAGTTGTTTCGGATAATACTCTTACCGCCGATACGAATACACGTTACGGTGCCGGAGTTTGGGTTGGAAACTATACAAACGTAAACTTAAACAAGGGCGAAATAACACGGAATACGAAAGCTTTTCTTGGCGGCGGTCTTTACGGACCAAATAACTGTGTGATAAACGTGTGTGACGGTATGATAATTTCACAAAACTCGACTTATTCAGGCTATGGTCAAACTTTAGGTGCAGGTTTGTATTTTGGTCAGTATGCGGTCTTTGTAATGACCGGAGGAAAGATTGACTCAAACTATTGCGAAACGGAATCTTGTGCTGGCGGTGGTTTACATATCGCATCGAATGCCCGTGAAATTACGATCTCCGGAGGAGAGATCACAAATAACAAAATCTACGGAAGCGGTGCAGGTATATTTGTTAACAGTGCGGTTACGATTAACGGTACTGCACGGATTGCCGGAAATGAGGCACTCGGAAGGTACTCCAACTCTGGAGTCCACGGAGGAGGTGCAGTTATAAGCGGTACTCTCGAATTGGGCGGTGAAGCCGTAATAGAAAATAATGTAGGTAATAATTGTGGCGGAGGAGTTTACTGCACGGGTTCTGTCGAAATTCGTGACGAGGCGGTTGTCCAAAATAATACCGCTTTGTATAATTCTGGCGGCGGTTTGTACATAGTTCAAGGCGGCAATACTAGTGCGGTGCAAAATTTTTCACTTAAAATGAAGGGCGGTAAGGTAATAAATAACACTGCTAACTATACAGGAAGTACCAATAGTTATGGCGGCGGTATCTATATAATTACTAATAAAAATATATATTTGACCGGCGGTGTAATCAGTGGCAACACAGCGGCATACGGTGGCGGTGTGAGTATTGTGGGAAATGCCGGCAATACAGCAGCAGAGGTTTCAACAAATATGGAAATCTCCGGAAATACCGCACTGTTAAGTGGCGGCGGAGTTTTTGTCGGTAGCGCAGCACGTTTGGAACTTTATAACGGAGGAAAGATAATTAACAATATTGCTGAGAGTTACGGAGGCGGTGTTTTTGTGCAGCAGAATTCACGTAGAGATTTCCTGAATGCTCAAAGTGGATCGGAAACGGAGGATGAAGCTCTCGAGATTCTCGGCGGAGAGCTTCATGATAACACTTCAAATCTCGGAAGAGACTTCTATGTTGAAGAAACGTTCACAGGAACTTATCTTCCGGCTTATCTCTCTGTTACAAAGGCAAGTTCCATGGAAAATGCATCGGAGTCTGCGTACTGGCACGATGAAACGACCGGCGGTATTAGTTATGATGATTTGAGCAATAAGACTAAGGTCGATAACGGTGAAACTCCACAATACAGTGCATATACATTTAATAATGTAACCGAAGCCGTAGCTTCCATCGGTGATGAAACTTTTTTGAGCGTTCAGTCTGCAATTGATGCTATAAAAAATGAGCAGGTTTCCAGAAACGATATTGTTCTTCTGAAATCTAATATCGAAAGTGTAACCGTACCGGAGGGTATTACCGCAAGCCTTGACCTTAACGGAAATGTACTTTACGGTTCTGTCGGAAGCGTTATTACAATTCAGAAGTACGCAAAGCTTACGGTTAAGGATACTGTCGGCGGCGGTATAATTACAAAGGGTAAAGGAACTGTTAACAGCAATAATCAAAACTGCGGCGGTGGCGTCTATATACTGTCGGGTACGTTCGTTATGGAAAGCGGTACGATTAGCGGAAATAAAGCTCAATGGGGTTCTGCTGTCTATGTGAATAACGGTACTTTCGAAATGACCGGGGGTACGATTGAAAACAATAGGTACAGTGCCACTAACAGTGCAATTTATGCTGATGGTACTTCCAAATTAACAATATCGAATGCCGTTATAACAAACAACGATTCAAGAGCTATTTATATCAACGGAGGAAGTATAACGGCGGAGATTAAGGATTCCACACTGAGCAAGTGTGGATTAGCAGTACATGTACAGAGTTGTAAAACGGTCACCATTGAGAATTGCAATATTATTGAGAATAAAACAAGCAATACCGATTGGGGTGCTGTTCGTGTAAATACAGGAACGGTATATATAAAAGATACTGTTATAAAAAATAATACTTCGCCATACTGTGCAGGCCTTTTTATTTCAGGCGGCTCTGTTCACCTTGACGGTGTTGAAATCACGGAAAATATAGCAACTTTTGCTCCGACCGATGGAACGGGCGTTCCCGGAGGTGTGCGTGTTTATAATGCACATCTTTATATGAAAAACTCAAAGGTTTACAACAACCAATCCGTATCATACGGAAGTGATATGTGTATAGGGGTAAATGCTTATTTCCACAATGAAACAGACGAAACTACAGATTGGAGAACCGCTGAGAGCTTTGGGCTTGACGACTATAATAGTTGGTTGGATGAATCGACCGGTAAGTATTATGTTTCGGATAAGAGTCTGCATGACGCCAGCATAGCGGATTTTGAAAATGTTTCCGATATGGTATTGACAAATCCGAAAGACCGAGCATCAATTGCTTACTTCCTTACAGCAAAAAAAGCCCCGGACGGTAATGACGGCGATGATTATGTTGCGGAATTTGAGGATAACAATCAGAAGTTCGTCACTCTCGGTGCGGCTATTTCCGCCGCAGAGAAACGTGGCGATGAGGTTACTACGATAAAACTCCTCAAGGATATTTCGGAAAATAACGTAGTACGTTCAAGCGATACCAAAATTACGATTGATCTCTGCGGTCACACGATAACCTCGGTTGTCGGTAAAACAAATATATTTTCAATCAACGGCGGTGATCTTACTCTTAAGGACAGCGCAGGCGGCGGAAAGCTCGTTCCTGCCGACAAGACGAAAAACGATATCAGTATGACCCGTGCGATATATATCGGAAGAAACGGTAAATTCACTCTCGAAGGCGGCGAGATTTCCGGCTTTGACTATAACGGTGACGGTGCGGCAATTTATTGTGCTCCCGGTACTTGTGAAATAAATATCAATGGCGGTACAATCAAGGATAATGCGGCATCGGGCAGCGGCGGTGCAATTTACATTCCTGCTAATGTCATTAACAGTGCGAATGTATTTAATATGACCGGCGGAAATATTTCCGGCAATACTGCCGTAAGCAACGGCGGCGGAATTTATATGAATGTTAATAATGCATCAAGTAATACCTCAAAGCTGACGATTAGCGGCGGCGTCATAGAAGATAACCATGCCGGTAATCAGGGCGGAGGAATCTGGTTCTATGGCGCCAATAATGCGAATAACAAAAGCGAATTTGCTGTTTACGGTTGTGAAATCAAAAACAATTCGGCTTATACCGGCGGTGCAATATATGCTTATAATGCAGGATTTAATTCACCGTTTATTTTGGGTGACGAAAGCAAGACTACGATAATCAGCGGAAACTCTTCGACTTATACAGTTGGCGGAGTGCAGATACGCAATGATAGCGCTGATGCAGAAGGTGTCGTTATATGTAATGTTGAGTTTAAGGAGAATACTGCAACAAGCGCTTATGGTGCAATGTATGTTTATTCGCGTAATGTTTCGATAAAGAATTGTGCTGTTCATGATAATTTATCAAGAAGCTATTGTGCCGGAATCGATATATTCTCCGGAAAATTCACTGTTGAGGACTGTGAGTTCTACCGTAATGTAGCTCAAAACTCAGGCGGTGGGTTGTACATTGATAATCCGCCTACAAGTTTTTATTCGGGCGAAAGTTGCATAAAAAACTGCAAAATGTACGAAAACTGTGCAAACTACGGTTCGGGTGTGTATGATACCAGCTTAGACGATGTTATCTATGAGCGCTGTGAGTTTTATAAAAACTTTACCCAGGGTAGTAGTTCGGGCGGTCCGGCGATGTGTTTTAGCGGCAGGACAACGGCACGTACCAAAACAATCCTTAACTGCAGTATTCACGATAATACCACTAACAGCGGTTCGGGAGGTGGAATCATAACTACCTCTGCAGGCAATGTGACCATACGCTTAGAGAATACCGAAGTTAAAAATAATTACGCCTCGGCAAGCGGCGGCGGTATTTGTTTTAGCGATAGTGAAAAACACACTCTTATTCTCGATAGCGGTACGACGATTTCCGGGAATAAATGCGGTGGTTCCGGCGGCGGAGTTTATGTTTCATCAGATCTTGTAATTAATGAAGGAGCCGTTATTGAAAACAATACCGCTACGAACAGCGGCGGCGGAGTTCATTTTTCAAATTCAGGTTTTGCATTGAATTTTACAATGAACGGAGGAGAAATTAGAAACAATGAATCGCTCGGAGTAGTAAACGGAAACAGTTATGGCGGCGGCGGCGTATGTATTTACAACCAATCGTTTACGAGTGTGACAAATGTAAAATTCTCTGAAGGAAAAATCAGCGGTAATTCCGGTAAGTATGGAGGAGGCTTATCAATTTGCAATTACAACTCCGATCGTGTTGTTACAGTGGTAAGAATATCCGGTACCGAAATTTCGGATAACATTGCGACATATAACGGCGGCGGAATTTATTGTAAAAATTATACGAGTGACACAATACTTTCCGATACGGCTGTCGTTAAAAATAATTCCGCAGGAAGCTATGGCGGCGGCGTATATGTTGCCGGTGTACAAACGGACTTTAAAATGGCTGACGACGGCGGAAAGCTTTACGGAAATACAGCCCCACTCGGTAACGATGCGTATATTTTATACAACGCTTCATACAGAAACTCTAATCTTTATCTCTCAAAAGCTTCAGAGATGTTTAAAGACGGAGATGGGTTTACTGCGACAGGCTGGCTGGAAGAGGTGAGCGGAGCGGTCTATACCGATCCGGTAAAAATAAAACCGCTTGGCAGAAGCTACGCTTACACCCTCCGCTATCGCAGATCGGGAAAGGTTGTTGCAGTCTATAACGGCGAGGAATATTATTCCGTTCAGGAAGCGGTAGATGCTATACAAAACTCAAGTGATTCTTCCGGTACTATAATAATGGTAGACGATTCTACAGAATCAGTAACAGTAGGCTCCGGATCGAACATAACGCTTAATCTGAACGGTCATACACTCAAGGGCAGCGGTATTTCGGCAATCACAAGCAGAGGAGAACTTGAAATCATTGACGAGAAAAAGGACGTAACCGCAGGAAGTAATTCCTATACTGCGGGTACGGACACGGGTAAAATTACCGGAACTGCTGCAAAGGCAGGTGGTGGAATTCTTGTTCTCAGTGGCAAGGTGACATTGAAGAGCGGCATGATCTCAGAATGTTTAGCAGGCTCGGGAAGTACAGACGTAACATACGGCGGTGCGGCAGTCGCAGTCTCAAGCGGAGAGTTCGTGCTTGACGGCGGAACAATCTGTGACAACACCGCTTATCACGGCGCGGCTGTTCTTGTACAGAAACTGGCGGCTAAGTTCACGATGTACAGCGGTTTGATTGAAAACAACCACACATCAAAGAGTGAAGAAAGCACGACCACAGGTCAGGGTGCAATATTCAACAATGGCGGTAAGGTCAACATTCTCGGCGGAAAAATTTCGGGCAATGAAGCAAGCTACGGTGCGGCAGTGTATAACAGTGGCGGAACGACTATCATTGCCGGAAACGATGAAAATTCCAAGCCTGTTATTTCCGGTAATACTGCCGGTTACAGAGGCGGCGCTATCTATTTGAATACCGGAACAGTTATAACGAGCAATACTATCATCACAGGAAACAAAACCACCATGGCTAAAAGCCCTATCCTGACAACTCCGGACGGACTTTCCCAGTCATCGGGCGGAGCGATTTTCGTGGCAGGAGGTTCTCTGAATGTCTGTGACGGTACCGTAATAAAAGGAAACAAAGCCGTAAGAGGCGGTGCTATATATCAAAGAAACGGCACAGTCAACATCAGCGGAAGCAATACCGTCATAACCGGAAATATTGCTCAGCTCGGAGGTGGCTGCGCACAGAATCCTCTTCCGGGCAACACGACAACTACGATGACTGTAAGCGATGGTGCATCGGTCTATGCGAATAAGTCAACCCTGACAATCGCAGGAAACGATTTCTATTCCGCATGGGAGGGCACAAACTCATACGATAATCAGCTTGGAAACAGTGCTCAGAATACCCCGAGACTGAATCTCCTTTCCGCTTCTACCATGAGCGTAGGTGACGTATATAATGTTTGGAAAAACGACGCTTACAGCGGAAATCAGAGAACAGGTAAGGATCTTGTTTCTGGTCAGTACATTACTGCTGAAGTGAATCTGGCAAAGGATGTTCAGATAACGGCGGCATACTACGAAGCAGAAGTATCAACGAATATTGATAGTAACTACAGAGTAGAAGTATTAAGTATTTCTGAAGTTATCGATGGAACGGCGGAATTTGATGCAGGTCAGACAGTCTCGTCTCAGAAGTATGACGATGCATTGCCGTATGAGAAAACCGCAAAGCAAGCTCTTGAGGAAGGACTTCCAGGAGTGTCACAGTCAAGCGAAACCTACATGTATAACGGCAAAGTTTACAATTATATTGAATATAACGGTAAAAAATATGAACAGACTCAGGCTGTCGAGTGGTGGCCTGGCAATGATTCCGGTGGCAACAACAACATAGTAAGAACCTATGATAAGCTGTTTTATACACTTCTGATTTCTCATGAATCTACAGTGGAGAATTTGGAGGACAGAGATTATCACGTTCAGCTGAATATCAAAGCTGTTTTGCCGTGCAGTGCAGAGGAAGCAACGTTTGTTGACCTCGAAGGCAATGGTCTTGTAAATGCGACCGTCACTCCGAGTACGGACGAAAACGGAAATCCGATACAGATACTGACAGGATACTGGAATAATACTATAAGCTTTGCTAATGCGGCGTCGGGAAGAATTACGGAAAACCTAAACATTTATGTTTACGGAATGAAAAACGGAGACGTTCTTAAGCCAACGTTTGAGTGTTGGTTTGGCGGTAACGATACAGATCCTCATGCAGAATGTGCTTCGAATTCGATAACGGTTTCAGCGGCTCCTAAATATAACGTGACGATCCTAAATAACCCCGAGCTTACCTATACAAGCTATTTTGATACAAAATACGGAGTTGAAACAACGTCCTCTTCCGCCGAAAGCGAAGATGTCGTTTACGGAGTAATGCTTGGATACGGTGTTACTGTCGAGTTGTACAATGAGCCATCGACAAAGTCACGAAAGGGTATTGAGATTCCGGCTGACGGTCTGGAATTTGATATAAGCTTTAAAGGCAAACTTTTCGATAGCGGCGGAAATGAGGTCGCAGATGCGGTTGATGCTCCGACAGTTTGGGCGTATAAAGAGAACAACACTTCCTATTTCGGGCGAGCGATAGGTTCAAATGTCGATATGGTTAACATGAACTGGGATGATGAAGATGCAGATACAAAGCGATCTTATTATGCTTACGGTGCGGCACCATATAATACGGGTAATAATAGTGACTCATGTTATGACGGCGGAGGATGGACGATTTCAAAATCCGCGGATCAGACGGGTTCAAACGAGTCGAAGTTGCACGTTAAAATAGACGGATACAATTTTATCGGTGATAATGATACCGATCCGAACAATAATATTGTTCCTAATCAATATGCCGGCGGCGTAACCAGCAATATTCTTAATTCAAAAGCAGTAGAGGCATTTTCGGCAGGATATATCCAGGTAATACTTCCTCTTAACGACCTTGATGCAGATAAGCTTTCAAACGGTTATTATCAGATTTATATGGATTCTGTAGTATCCGGTCTTGACGCAAAGGGAATAACTGGTTTGGCCTATGAGGATGTCCTTGATGAATATCCGTATGAGTGCGGACTTAGTGATAGCGAAAAAGAGACAGATTTACAGGCAATGAATACGTATTACTCATATCCTGACACAGACACATTAAAAACAAATCGTCTTGCAGTAAACGAAACCAGATATGCAGATAATTATGAGTCTGTGGAACGTGGACTTTTGGTGTTCAACGGTTCGGGTACGGGTGGCAATTCGATGTCTAAAAATAATCTGTTTAACGACGAAAAAAATGTTCACATCAACGGTTCTACCGTTGCTACAGATACAGGGCGTGGAGAGACACCGTTAAATTCAACCGTATTCATCGAGGGAAACGCAAACTTCGGCAGTCAAGTAATAAATACTTCCGATACAAATGCGGGTGAACATTACTATAAGAATGAACAGAATTACGATACTCAGCTGTTTAATATAATTGAGTATAACTATATGACAGCGATTAATATTCTGCAAAAATTTGATGCTGATGCTTTTACTCCGGTTGGCACAGAGCCTGTAATAAACCAGAGAAGTGGCACTCAGGCACTTAACGGTTCATTCAGTTTTTCACTGAACGGTGGAACTCCGTCTTGGCTGGATAGTGCTGCGAAAAATTACACATTGACAATTTTGTATGCAGCGAAGCCTGATGGAACAAATTGGGAGAAAGTTTCAACAACCGATACTTCAGTTACACCTGATGTTACTTACGATGATGGCGGTACGGCAGATATGGATAAGTACAGAGAAGAAAATCTGATTTATTTTGAATCACTGGATGATCTTCATGCTTATCTTGGTGATGATGCAAAATGCGTGGCAATTCTTTATCAGTTCCGTAATTTCTGTATGAGATCAGGCTACAATGTGACTGCCCGTGCTAAAATGACTGTTACAGGTGACTTCGATAAGGTTGGTAAAACATACTGCACTACCAATGACGTAAGAGAATGGATTACATATCGTCCGTATTACAAGATGTACTATTATGAAAACTCGCTTGATCAGAACATCTATACCTTTAATTGGCATGATATAGATTACGATGAGAAGGACAGAGGTGAAGATTCCGAAGAAAAGGTCAAGGCTTACGGTGCTGTTCTCGCTTCCGGTTCGGGCTATGAATCACTGAACTATTATACTCAGGACGGTAAGTTCGAAGTGGATCTTGCTGGTTATTCCAAGGACTATGTAAAAACACGTTACCAGAATGGTACGAAGGTTCAAGGAACTCACGTAGGAGGTAACAGCGACAAAAGAAGTCCTATGTTTGACGGAAACACCTTGCTTCTGTATTCTTTAGATACGAGTATCTATATCAATGTTGATACAAAAGTCGAGGGTAGCAATACGGTAAAAGAAAACTATAACATTACTTTCGGTGAACGTAATGTAAGATATCGTGTAACACCTATGGCAAAGATTGCAAGTGGTGCCAATAAGAATGAGCTAGTCCGAAATGGAACTCAGAGTGCTGATATCACTGTTACGCTGAATTTGCCAAAGGGTCTGAACTATCAGGACGGAAGCCTGTCAATAGATTACAGCAAAAGCGGATACATCGAGGGAGAACTGTCATGGAATACCGAAATTGTAAATAACGATGACGGTACAACCACTGTTAATATTACAACAGTTGTTTCTGATATTGATAAAGAAATTCCAGAGATATACTTTGACTGCACTATCGGTGATGCAGAAGATCCGAATAATGATATAAAAGTAAACGGAACATCTCTTTCTGTAATCGCCGAGATCCATGCTCAATATTCCGAAAACAGTATCATTGCAGCAGAAACTCATACGGACAGTGCGAATATCACGGTTTCGCTTACTGCACAGGAGGGTATTGCTAAGGGCGTTGAAAATACGTTGGTCGAGATTGGGGAAGATATGACCTACACTTTGACCTACGGAAACAACATAAAGTCTTCTATTGCAGAGGGTATTGAGTTTGTTGATGTTATGCCTCATAATAACGATGACAGAGGAACTCAATACAGTGGAAATTACAGGATAAAATCCGTTGAACTGAGCTTCACTTCCGAAAGCGATTATAATACTTTTAAAAACCAATCAGGTAAGCTTATGTTTGGAAAAGATCTTCTACATTGGGACAGCAAGGTTCGTGTATCGGACGATATCCGAAAGGGCTTTATCGAAAGCATAATAGCCAATAATATAACGGTAGGGTATACGCCAGATGACAGCAATCGCAAGTTGACTTATGATTTCAGCGATGAGGACTTAATTCCGGGTATTATTTCCGACAGCGGCAATGATATTGAAGCCGCACCTGCTTTGTACGTTTACGTTCCTTCTATCAGCGGTGAACAAAGATTTACCGTCAAAGTAACAGTTACTCCACTTGACAGTTCGGGTAATTTACTGGAGCGTGGCGGAAAAACTCAGATTGGAGGAAACGAATATCACAACAGTTTCTTCTATCGAAGCGTAAAGAATAACAAACCTATTGAACCTCTTAATTCAAACGAAGTAGGAATATCGGTCATCAATAGGGTTATATCCGGTGTTGTTTGGATGGATCAGGATTGTGACGGTATGTATAATACTGCCGAAGCGGTAGAGACAAATAACAGCAACGAAGATAATGAGAAGAAGGCACAGGAATATCCTATTTCCGGAATTACAGCAACGCTTTATAAGTTTACCAATGAAAACACCTTAGAGGATGCTTATAATATTTTGGGTCATAAAGTTGAACCTGTAAAAACCGATAAGAACGGAAAATACAGCTTTGACAATCTTCGCGAAGGAGATTATATTGTGGTATTTACCGATGAGAAAAATGAGTATCGGTATCAACATAATCCGAATGATGAGAACGATACTATACAACCTATTGCTTTTGATAAGCTTAGTGTTACAACCGATTCGAATCGCCAGGCAGTCAGAGGAAATAAATGCTCTGCTGAATACGATACCGAAGATGATTTAAAGCTCCTTGACGGTAAGCTTTACACATTTATCACAATGCCATCCAAGGCTCAGATACCAACCGTTTTGTATAGTAGTCCGAACTGGAATCTAGGACTATATTATACGGATCTGACGATTGAAAAGCAGTGGGAAAATATGGTTTACGGAGTACCTGCTAACACAGAAATTCAATTCGAAGTTGTAGGAATGGGAAAAACGCAAGAAAACGAGGATATAGAGGTTTATAGAGCTACGTTGACAATGTTAAACCAAGAGGATAAGGTACAGGGGTCTTACGTAGTAGAAACTCCATCCGGTACAGGAGAAGTTTCAAAGAATATTGAAGTTATTTCTAATCCAAAAACGAATCTCTATAATTGGAATCTTTCTGATAACGACAGACTGTACCTCCAGGCAAGAAATGCCTACGGTGACATCGATTATTCCGTAGAGGAGACTCAGATTAGAATAATTGGTGAAAATGGTAAAGATGTTACAGATTTTTATAACCGTTATAGTCAGAATATAGTTGATGATGTAACGAAGAAGATAACCTATTCGGCTGTTAACAGTCAGATAATGGGCTCCGTTACGATTGTTAAGAAGACGGGTGGAGGAGATGCACTCGAGGACGCAGAATTCAGCATTTATCAGATTACCGATACAACAAAGGAAGAGAAAAAATTCTATGGTGCTCAGGAGGGCATAAGCTATCCGGAGCCAGAGTATTTGCCAACGTATTATGGAAAAAGCTCTTATGGTGAGCAGATAAAAACGAAAAAGTATTACAAGGTTATCCTCGGAGATGAAGAACATAATCTCAAAGCTCTGACGAAGGCGGGTATTTATAACGAGGAAACAAAGAAACTGAGTGCAAAAAACAGTGATGGAACTATCGTAGAATATCAGGTTCACAAAGAGGAGATTTATGAGGAACAGACAAATAAGAAACAGACAAGATTCTATTATTACACAACTGATACAACTCAGTTTGTGTATGAATTGATTATCGGAGGTGAGGAAGATTATAATGATGCGGTTAATAACTCAGTTATTGATAAAAACGATAAGTTTGAAAATAACGGAGTCAAGTATTCGGTTCTTAAACGTACTAAAAATGGTGTCAAAGAGTATTATGTGAAAATACCTGTGAAACCTGACGATTTCTCTAAGGTAGCAATCGTAGAATTCGTTAATCTTCCGTTCTTTAATGACGAAGGTAAACCAGTATACTATACGGTCAGAGAAACAGGCGTCCCTAAAGGATTTTTAGCGCTCGCAGATTTCAATCAACTTACGGAGCTGGATCTGTTTAACGGCGATATCAGTAAAGATCATGACTTCTGCTTTGAGGTCGAAAACACGAGACAGATGGAGCTTCCAGTAACAGGTGGAAGTGGAATGAGCACAACGGTAATAATCGGTATGATTATATTTACTCCGTGCCTGACATATATTGTCTGGCTTGTGATTATGAGACGAAAGAAAAAGGGGGATTGATACGGTTTGATATCTCCTTTACAGTAAATCAAAAAACTAAAATATCTCTACCTGGTACCCGGAGTGAAAAAGTCTTCCGGGTACTGGGACAGAAAGGAAGGATTCAGCCGAAATGAGGCGTAAGCTTATTACCTTGCTGGCTGTATTGGGTATGATTATTGGAGCTGTGATATTGCTTTATCCGGTGGTTAGCAATATACAGTTCCGAAATAGCCAGCAAGAGTTAATTAATTATTATGAAAATCAGGTGCAAGAGATCCCTCAAAAGGAGCTTGACTCCATGTGGAACGACTGCTATGAGTATAACGAAAGGCTTCTTGACAGCAAGGTTCGCCTCACCGACCCTTTTGATACCGAGAGGAACGAGCTTGATGAGCACCCTTACATTGATTTGCTGAACCTTAACGGAGACGGTGCGATGTGTTCGATTGAGATTCCTGCAATAAACTGTAGACTCATGGTTTATCACTACACAGACGAGGAGGTTCTCGCAAAGGGCATAGGTCACCTTCAAGGAACAAGTTTGCCTGTAGGTGGCAAAGGCACTCATGCCGTACTTTCCGGCCATACAGGAACAGCCGACAAGGAGCTTTTTACAAACCTAGATCAGCTAAATGTTGGAGATGTTTTCTATATCCATGTTCTCGGCGAAACGCTCGCTTATCAGATTGATAACAAACAGGTAGTGCTCCCCGATGAGACGGAAGGGTTATATATCGACCGTGAGAGGGATATTGTCACGCTGGTGACCTGCACTCCATACGGCATAAACAGTCACAGACTTCTTGTCCGTGGTACGAGGATTCCGTATGAGGAAGCGAAGATTGTTGAAGAAAGCCGCGGCAAAGCGGTATCGAATACATGGAAAAAACAGTATGCCTATGCAGTGCTTACCGGTCTGGGGATTTCGGTTGTTGTTGTCGCGGTAATCGTTATTGTTTACCGCAGCACGGTGAAGCGAAGAGAGCGGACTGATAAAGAGGAAAAGAGCACTCTATAATATAATAAGGAACAGGGCAGTTCGGCTGCCCTGTTCCTTTGAATTGGATTAAAGATTCAACCTGTTCCGTAAAAAAATACGGAATAAGTTGAATTTTTTTACAGATAATCATATAATACAGAAAAAGGTAGGAAAGTATGGTAGGAGGATTATATTATGGAACGAGTAGTTAAATTCTTAAAAGAAGCAGAAACATATTATTTAGCAACAGTAGAAGGAGACCAGCCAAGGGTAAGACCTTTTGGTACAGCACATATTTTTGAATGCAAGCTCTATATTCAGACAGGTAAGGTAAAGGATGTTTCAAAGCAGATTCACGCAAATCCAAAGGTAGAAATCTGTGCATATAAGAATGGGGAGTGGCTCCGTGTAGCAGGAGAACTTGTAGAAGATGACAGGAGAGAAGCAAGGCAGTCTATGCTTGATGCTTACCCATCATTACAGAAGATGTACTCAGCAGATGATGGAAACACAGAGGTGTTCTATTTTAAGAATGCTACAGCAACTTTTTCATCATTTACACATGAACCGGAAGTAGTGAAGTTCTAATGACTAAGGACGAATACTCATTGCAGATTGCGGTGTTTGTGTTCAGCCGGAACAGAAACTTTGAATTCTATGCAGAGCATGTTTGTTTATAACTAAGAATGAGGTTGCAACCATTCTTTGAAATACGTATAATTAAAATAGCAGTGTTGAAAGGAGAGATTTTTTATGTGCAGAAGATATGTTATTGCTCTGTAGTCTGAGCTTAAAATAAGAATAGTTAAGCTCGGATGAATCCCCAAAAAATAATAGGAGGATTACAATGAGCTATATTAGTGCAGAAGATGTTCTGCCAAAAGAATTAATAGATACTATTCAGCAATATGTTAGTGGAAAAAGTATATATATTCCATGTAAAGAGAAAAAGCTCTGGGGAAGCCAGAATAAAACAAAGCAGTATTATAAAATACGAAACCAAGAAATATGTAAAAAGTATAAAAATGGGGTTTCGGTAAAAATACTGGCCAACACATATTCCCTATCAGAAAAGAGTATACAAAGAATCATAAGAACAACTACTGAGCCGGATGATTTTATTCAATGAGTTTGGATTCGATAAAAGTATATCATCGCTGTGGAGGATGTGGGAAGAAACAGGCGTTTATTAATTCAGGAAAGTTCAGAGTGAATGCCAATGGTAACCGAGTTGATGTTTGGCTTATATACAGATGTAAAAATTGTAAACATTCTTGGAATTTGGCAATTTATGAAAGAATGAGACCTTCCAAGATCAAAAAGGATGATTATGAACTTTTTATGGAGAATGATTATGAACTTGCTTTAAAATATGGAAATGATATAGATTTTCTGAAAAGAAACAATGCTGAATTTAGTTAAGATGTTAAGCCGGATAGATTCTATTCGGCTTATTGTTGAGTTAGGAGAATATGATGAAAAAATATCAATATATTACACTGAGGGAATCCCCGACGATAAAAGATTTGGCGGCAGAATGGTTTCATAGTAAATGGGGTGTACCGAAAGAGGCATACCTTGGGTGCATGAACGCATATTTAAATAAAGAGACAGAGTATGGTTGGTATTTATGCCTTGACGATGGAAAAATCATTGGAGGATTGGGCGTCATTGAAAATGACTTCCATGACAGAAAAGACCTTACTCCAAATGTCTGTGCCGTATATACCGAAGAGGCCTGCCGTGGCAATGGCATTGCTGGACAATTGCTAAACATGGTAGTGGAAGATTTAAAAAGTAAAGGAATCACACCGCTCTATTTAATTACAGACCATACAGGTTTTTATGAACAATATGGTTGGAAATTTTTGTGTATGGTACAGGGCGACGGTGAAGAAAAAATGACGAGAATGTATATTCATAGATAAATTGCAATTAGCTAAACAAAGCCAATACGCATTAAAAAAGGAACCTGTGCGACAGATTCCTTAAATCAGGGGAAATCCCTGACGAAGAATGGCATTCCAGTTGCTTTTTTGAAAGAGAAATCTTACTACGATTACCATTTGCTTTTCTTCATCAATCGTGTAGAAAGCAAGGTAATTACTGACTATAACAAATCTAATTCCCCAACTTGCCAAAACAGGGTCATCTACAGGACGGAACTTTTGTGGCATATCTGCCAATGCGTTGATTTGCTCAGTGGTTTCGTCAAGCAGATGGTCTGCGGCGGAAAGGTTTTTTAGATTAAATTCAATGTAATCCGCAGCACGCATGATATCACGTTCAGCGGTTGAGGTGATATGGATTATATATCTCATCCGCGACGTCTGCTCCGGATATCAGCCATTGCTTCGGACTGAAAAATCTAAAACAGTGTTTTCAAATACACCTAACAGTGCTGATGCATTAAACTGATATAAAAATCCAGGCATAAGTTATTATAAACTATGTCTGGATTTTTGTAGGCGCGTTTCAATTGACGCTTACGAATCTTTATCACAAGCGGAAATATCAGGTGGAGAGATTTCTCGAACATGATGGTGTTTTAAATCCAATTGAGATTAAGAAAACTTCAAATCCGGGTACTGAGTTGGTAAAGGTGTTTGATTGACGATTTGGATGATTTAGGATAAAGGTGTATAGTGGCTTTGGACAGATGTCTTAGGAATGAGGGTGAACCACAGGGAAGTGTTTACGATGAGAGAGGATTATTGGTATTCTGATATTGACAAACTATCAATTGAGGTGTACACTATCAATTGATAGTAGACGTCTTGGAGGTGATTAGTATTTTTCTTAGTTACAAATCAAAAAAAGAGAAGTAGTAGCTTTTTTGAATGAGTTGCATAAATTACTTGAGAGTGACGAATTTGACATAAATACTGATTTGAATCTTGTTCGTAAGAAAAAGCAGGGGGATGATCAGAAGTTTTCGACACCATATACATTGTTAGAGCTCGATTATGATGCAGAGGACGTTGTTGATAGATTAAAGGAATTGAAAGTTGAAGAGTACTCAGAAACAAAAATCGATAAAGATGATGTAAATCCGCCAATATTATTTGTGTTTGGAAAGGGCATAAATGGCAAACTGATTTATGTGAAGTTAAAGATTAGAGATCAGCAGAAGCAGGTGGTATGTGTGTCATTCCATTATGCAAAGGATAAAATGGAATTCCCGTATGCATAATGGAATAATGAAGGAGGTAAGCCAATGGAGGCCAATACATTAATTAAAAAAATTCATATGTCTTGTCCATTATGTGACAAGATACATGAAATTGAAGAAAGAAAAAGAATCACAACCGTTACATTAAAGGGAGAGGAAGTAACCTACGAAGAGAGGTTTTATTTTTGTGCAAATGCTGATGAGGACGAGAATGAGTTTGAGACTGGAGCAATGACAAACGAAAATCTCCTTAACGCAAGAAATGCATACCGAGTAAAGATGGGGCTTCTTACATCGGATGAAATTGTTGCAATTAGAGAAAGTTATGGTCTGTCCCAGGTTGATCTTGCAAAACTTATGGGATGGGGTGAGGCAACTATTTCACGATATGAGAGTAAAGCAATCCAAGATGAAGCATATGATACTATGCTTCGGCTGATTAAGGATAATCCTTTACAAGCATTAGAATTCTTAAAGAAGAACTCCGATAAATTTCCGGTGATGAAACGTTTAGAAATTAGGGCAAAGATTGTTGAGAAATTAGATTCTTATGGAAAGGAGTTTCTCACAAGACAGACATTTGAAGGAGAGTATGCAAACTTTGAAGAGCCATCTGATTCAAATGGATTTACAACACTTAATATTGATAAAATTGAAGTAATGATTTCCTATATTGCTGAGAAAGTTAGTAACTTGTTTAAGGTTAAACTTGTGAAAATGCTTTGGTATTCTGATGTTTTGTCGTTCATTGAAAACGGATGTTCAATGACTGGTATGGTATATCGACATGAACCTATGGGGGCCCTTCCGGTCGGACATTATAGTTTGATGAATCTAGAAAACTTAAACGTTCAAGAGGAAATGAGTTACAATTATGATACTATGCTTCATGTATATCCAACTGCTAATATGGATTATTCTGTATTATCGGACAGAGAAAAAGCCATATTGGATAAAGTGATAGCAAAGTTTAAAGATTATAAGGCAAAAGATATTGTGGATTATATGCATGATGAAAGAGCATATGTTGAGACAAAACCTGGAGAAATAATTCCTTTTAGTTTGGCAAAAGAAATAAGAGCATTTTAATATGGTAAATGATTATGGGCACTTGCAGATGTTGTGAGTGACTTTTGGATTGGAAGATGACATGGGATTTTTCAGCAGCATATTTTGTGGAAGAGATGCACCCACAGATAGAACTTCCGGTAGTATCAGGATTCTTTGGAACGCCTAAAATAAAGAAGTAAGGAAAAGAAACTTTCAGTTAAAGAAGCAGTAGACGAGATGATTTAAGGGAAAACTATTGTAAATACTAGAAATATATAATTAAAGGAGGAAAACAATATGCAGAATTTTGATTATCAGACACCAACAAGACTTATTTTTGGAAAAGGTGTAGTAGATGAAAAGTTGTCAGAAGTAATGAATATGTTTGGGAAAAAGGTGCTTCTAACCTATGGCGGAGGAAGTATTAAGAAAATGGGGCTCTACGATAAAGTAAAGGAGCTTTTAAAAGACAAAGATATCTATGAGCTGTCCGGCATACAGCCCAATCCGAAGTATGACCCAAGTGTTTTAGATGGTGTAAAAATCTGTAAGGAAAATGATATTGATGTGATTCTCGCGGTTGGTGGAGGAAGTGTTTTGGATTGTTCCAAAGCGATTGCAACAGGAGCAAAGTATGAAGGGGATCCATGGGATTTGATTTCGTATAAAGCGTTTGCAACAAATTCCATTCCGATTGTAGATATCATTACGCTTGCTGCAACAGGAAGTGAGTACGATGCGGGCGGAGTTATCTCAAGAACAGATACGAATGATAAAATTGGATATGTGGATCTGCATAATTTTCCAAGAGTATCTTTTCTTGATCCGACATATACATTCTCTGTATCAAAGAAGCAGACTGCAGCGGGATGCGCAGATGCTATGAACCATATTATGGAGCAGTATTTTACCGGAGATTCCACGCTCCTTAATGATGGCTTTATGGAGGCTGGTTTAAAGAGTCTTATGATAAACGCAAAGAAGTGTATTGAAAATCCTAAGGATTATACTGCAAGAGCTGAGATGATGCTTTGCTGTACCTATGGATGTAATCAGATTTATGCGCTTGGCAGCAGTTATTCCGGTTGGCCTTGCCATGGAATGGAACATGCGCTTTCTGCATATTATGATATTACACATGGGGAAGGGCTTGCAATTATCACTCCAAGATGGATGAAGCATATCTTAAGCGAGAAGACGGTTGAAAGATTTGTAAAATATGGAGTAAATGTCTTTGGTATAGATGCCGGTCAGGATAAGTATGATATTGCAAATCAGGCTATTGATGCCACATATAAGTTCTTTGAAACCATTGGAATTCCAATGCACTTGAAAGATGTAGGTATTGACGAAAGCAGGATTGATGAAATGGCTCATCATGTTGCAGAAAATGAAGGACTGGATAAGGCGTGGGTGCCACTTTCAGAAAAGGATATTGCTGATATATTCAGAGCATCGCTTTAATGTAAACAGGCTGACTCTGGACAGGTGTGGTGAAACTATGTCAAAGATAGGACTTTGGCTTTCTACAGGTGCGACGACACTGTGGGAGCCGGGTCCTTTTTCTTTACTCTAAGGAGATGATATTATAGCGGAGCTGTTATCAGACAGAAAACGTAAACTGGCAGAGATAATGGGTAGTTCTCATCAGAATGTAAAGCAGATTTTGTTGAAATTGGAAAAGAAGGGATTTGTTTCTATAATCGTCGATGAGAAAGATAGAAGAAAGCAGCGTATTTATCTTTCCGATTATTGCAGACAATTTTGCTCTGAAAATGATGAGATAACTACAAATATTATGAAAAAAATGTTTGCGGGCGTTTCGGAGGAACAATTACAAGTAACAATACAGACAATTATACAGATAGAAGATAATCTAAAGGAGATTGCTGAATATGAGTAAAGGAATTATTTTATATCAATCAAAATATGGAGCAACCCAAAAGTATGCTCAATGGCTGGTAGAAAAAACTGGTTATGACTGTGTTGAAACAAAAAGTGTTAAAGCGACATATTTACAGGAATACGATGTGATAGTTATATCTTCTCGGAATTAGCGGTGCAGGTATAGATGCCGATTCGCAAGTCGAGAAACCAATGCGATTACAGGTGAAAGAGTGACATTTATGCACGCAAA
>CADACD010000019.1 GCA_902786365.1 uncultured Lachnospiraceae bacterium
AATTATACCAAATCAGATGGTTTCATGCTATTTTTATGCCAGTTATTATTGAATTTTCAAGGTGCATAGGCACTTATTCAAGTGCGAAGTTTGAGTTATTAATAAACAGACTTAGTACACTGCATGGCTCATTATATCACATCTTTGTAATTTATGGGTGGTAAAATTGGGGAATGTGTGTTAAACTTATGAAAGTTTTGTTACACAACAAGTAAAGAGGGATAACATGAAACAAAAGAATGTTGGAATTTTTTATATTATTATGGCAGCCTTTTTCTTTGCATTAATGAGCTTTTTTGTAAGGAAAGCAGGAGATTTGCCTACTATGCAGAAAGCATTTTTCAGAAACGCAGTTGCAATGGTGATTTCATTTGTAATGCTCATAAGAAGTGATGAAGGATTCAAGATAAAAAAGGGAAGCATATTTGGACTCAATATGAGATCTGTATGTGGTACAATTGGTCTTATCTGTAATTTTTATGCAGTTGACCATATGAATATATCAGATGCGAATATGCTCAATAAATTGTCACCGTTTTTTGCAATTATCATGTCGGCTTTTATACTGAAAGAAATGGCAACAGGATTTGAATGGAGCATGGTTGTGCTTGCTTTTATTGGAGCACTTTTTGTAGCAAAGCCATCATTTAATGTGGAGGCGATTCCGGCACTGATTGGAGCGGTCGGAGGACTTGGAGCCGGCACAGCTTACACGTTTGTGAGAAAACTTGGCAAGCAGGGAGAAAGAGGACCGGTTATTGTAATGTATTTTTCAACATTTTCAAGTTTAGTCACACTGCCATTTTTTATATTTGGTTATCAGACTATGTCAATAAAGCAAACATTATTTCTTCTTTTTGCAGGCTGTTCGGCTGCAGGAGGTCAGCTAAGTGTAACAAAGGCATATACAAAAGCTCCCGCAAAGGAGATATCTGTTTTCGATTATTCTCAGGTGATATTTGCTGCAATACTTGGATTTCTGTTTTTGAACCAGACGCCTGATATCTATAGTATGATTGGGTACATAATCATTATAGGGGCAGCAGTGATAAAGTGGAGACATGGGATGAGAGTTGATGAACAGGATAGAAAAGTGAAAAGCAATGAAGAGACATTTGATGGATAATTTGTCAAATTGTTAAACTAGATAATAAATAAAATTGATGAATGAAAAAAGACCAAAGGTCAATAAAGTTGATGGAGGAAATGACGAATGATAACATATTTTTTTGAAAATGCAGTTTTTGCAACTGTAGCATTTGCAGGAATTCTTTTTGCCTTTGTACTCACATGTCTGCTTTTGTGGAAATGTACAAAGATACTTCCGAGAGATATGGGAAGACAGTATGCACATGATGGAGCATTATCAGCAGGAAAACCGAGAGGAGCAGGGTTTATCTTTGTCCTTGTGTTTGTAATGACAGCAGTTATTTTTGCAAAAATTAATAAGGAGATAGTAATTTATCTGATACTTGTTATTGCTGCCATGCTCACAGGATTTTTTGACGATTGCGCAAAGACTCCATGGGGAGAATTAAAAAAAGGCATATTAGATTTAGTGATAGCCATTATGCTTGCAGTAACATTTTTAAATTTTAATGATAATACAATATTGATTGCGAGTGCAAACAAATATGTTACTATCAATAAGATTGTGTTTGGTGTGTTAATTGTTATTCTTGTCTGGGTATCTATCAATGTCACCAACTGTTCTGACGGTGTTGATGGGCTTTCAGGAACACTGACAATCATTACACTTGGAACAATTTTTGTGATTGACTATATCAAACAGATGGATAGTGATTTTTCATATCTCATCCTTATGTTTATCATCAGTATTTTAGGATATTTATGGTTCAATGCGACACCTAGTAAGATGCTGATGGGCGATGCAGGTTCGAGAGCAATGGGATTGTTTATTAGTATTGCAGTATTAAAATGTGGTTCACCGGTTTTGTATCTATTAGTAGCGGGAGTATTGATTGTGGACGGTGGTCTTGGACTTGTCAAGGTTTCACTGATGCGATTTTTAAAAATAAAGATTTTGAAAAATGTAAGGACACCGATTCATGACCATGTAAGAAAAGTCTGGGATTGGTCAAATACACATACTGTATATAGATTTTCGATCATTCAGATTATTCTTTCAATGATAGCAGTGTTTTTGGTTTGGAAGTAAATATAAGAAGTTGGCATGACAGCCGGTATCTTTCAGTTATGACAGTGAATGGATTTGAGTTGTTAATTGTGGCTAGTAGATAGGAGTTGAAGTTAGTTATGATATATTATTTTTCAGGCACAGGAAATACGAAGTTTGTGGCGGATTTTTTGGCAGACCGACTGGGTGACGAAGTGGTTTCTATGAATACTCTCATCAAAGAAAAGAAGAATATTGATGACCGTTCAAGGACGCCTGTAGTTTTTGCGGCACCAATCTATGCATGGAGATATCCTCTGGTGGTTGAAAATCTAATAAAGAATGCCAAGATTAACCGAAATAAAAAAGTGTACTTTATTGCGACATGTGAATCACAGTATGGAAAGACCGATGTTTATTTAAAGAAGATAGCAGAGAGTATTTCAGTGACATATATGGGATTTGCAGCATTACATATGCCTAATAACTATATTTTTGGAGGGAAAATTGCTACTCCTGAGGAGACAGATGAAATATTAACCGATGCATTGCCGGAACTTGAAAAAATTGCACATAAGATTCAAAATAACAGAAAGCTTTCAGACAAAAATAATACACCTGTGGCGTTTTTGATGTCAGGAGCCATCAATACAGCAATGTATAAATTTATGGTGAGCAGCAAAAATTTTAAGGTATCGGATAAGTGTATTTCGTGTGGAAAATGCGAGAAAGTCTGTCCAATGAATAATATCAAAATGGAAAAGGGAGAACCGGTATTTGGAGAGAATTGTACATGGTGTTTTGGCTGTATTGAGAGATGCCCGAAGAAGGCCATAGATATCAAAGGAAAAACAGAAGGAAAGCGAAGAAGTGTCTGTCCGGAATATAAGGTGTGGATAAAGAAGAAGAAAAACGAAAACAGTTAAAACATAATAAGATAAAAGAAGGCAGCAGATAAGAAAAATCTATCTGCTGCCTATTTTATTACATTAAAATTGTACTTGTATAGAATATTCTAGCGTTTTCCATGATTACCGCCGCCGTTAAAGTCGCCACCTTTATCGCCAAAGCCTCCGCCCATCATGCCGGCAGGAATTTCACTGACTTCTTCACCGTTAATAATAATTGTACCACCATTAAATTCAGCAGTCCTGTCATAGTCAAATGATGACATTGTTGCAGTGATATCAATAGTACCGCCATTGACATAAATACTTCCATTTGCATCAATGGCATCAGTATCACCCTGTCCCATTACAACGGTAATATCACCACCATTGATTTCAATCACAACATCATAGATAGAAGTATTGGCTGATGCGTTGATACCATCATCAGAAGCTTCAATATAGATAGTTCCACCATTAATCTGGACATAAGTTGCCTCAATACCTTCAGAAGAAATAATGTGAAATGTACCGCCATCAATCTGGACAACGGTTGTTCCCTGAATACCATCGCTTGTAGCTGTGATATTGAAGGTACCGTCTGAAATATAAATCCAGCCGAGTGTGTTGTCATCATCATTTTCGCAATGAAGAGCATCTTTGCTTGAAGTGATATTAAATGTTCCGCCACAGATACTGATAGAATCATTTGCTTCAATAGAATCTTTTGCAGATGTGATAGTATAAGTACCACCTGTAATCTTCATGTCATCTTTTGCAGAGATACCATTTCCACTTGTTGAATTAATTTCAAGTGTTCCGGTACCGTTTAAAACTAGGTCATCTTTTGAAAAGATAACAGCATCTGTATTGGTATCTCCGTCAGAAGTAAAAGTACCTGTGACAGAAAGGGTGTTGTCACTGCCTGTGGTAGTGATGAAACATTTGTCAGCTGAAACTACATAGATAGCAGGAAAATCATCGTTTGTAATGTTGACCCCGTCAAGAACCAACTGTACCTTGTCCTGTGTGTCAGCTGCAACTCTGATAGTACAATTTTTGGCTGAACCGCTAATTAAATAGACACCTTCTGTTGTAATATCAATTATCTGCCCATCTGCAATATTAATCGTTTCTGCATCAGATACATCGGCTGTCTGCTCAAGGTCTCTATTGCTGAAAATATCAGATGTATCAAGAATCCCTGATGAGTTTGAAGATGAACTGCTGCCGGATGTATTTTCAGATGAACTGTTTCCAGTTGATGAAGAATTATTTCCGTCAGATGAATTAGTGTTTGATGAACTGTCAGAACTGCTGACTGTCTCATTATTATTGTTTGAAGATAAACTGTCAGAAGAACCGGAACTGCCACCACAGGCGGTTGCCATCATGCATACTGCAAGTGTTATAGCGGCTATATACATTTTATGCTTTCTCATATCAATTACCTCACTTTCCTTTTGCATTCTTTTTGTTAACTTATATCAGAGCAAATTGTATCATATATTTTTAATACAAGTCAAATGTCAAACAGACATTTTCAGATGGTTTTCAGATTTTTCAGATGATTGTCACATATCAGAACAGAAGTCTTTCATTATCCCTATAATTATGATAAAATATATCCATTGAATTAGGAATAAATAAGTGGAGAAGTTAGAGGAACATAAGAATATGGAATTGGATAATCAATTGAACAAACAGGTAATTGGCGAAGATATAAAAAATCTGGGTGAAAACTATAAGACAGCAGATGTGGACAGACTGATTAGAAGATATGTGAAAGAAAAGTGCGATGTTTCGTTTCTGCGAGAGGATATTTTAAAAGAGCAGCAGTATCATAGAATTTACTTTTATGTGTCACTAAAACAGATAAAAGATGTGAATGATAGAATGGAGTTTATCAATCATAATCTTTTGTTTTCTGACTGGTGGCATACTGACCAATTGATAAAATATGTAGATACACTTCCATTTGAAACAGCACTTACATATGCTGAAAAGTATGTAATGGATGATGATCTTTTTATCAGAAGATGGGGATATGTCATGTTCATCTCAAAGTTATGTAGAGATAAAGAACATTTAAAAGACATTCTTGCACTCCTGCATGATGATAACGAACATTATGTTATTATGGCTGAGGCATGGCTGATGGCAGAGCTTGCCATTTTCTTTCCGGATGAAATGCTTGCATGGTTTCAAAATGAGAATACTTTGAAATACAACATTAATTCGAAAGCAATTCAGAAAATTTCTGATTCTTATAGGATTAGTAATGAGTATAAAAAACAGTTTAAAGAACTCAGAGAGTATTTAAAAAATCGGGCAGGGAATGATTAGAAATCAATTTGACATTTACAAAACAAGTATTATAATGTTTTGTTGAGGTGAAAAAAATGTTATTTTCAAAAGAGGACTTACGAAAACTGATTATTCCGCTTATGATAGAGCAGCTTTTGGCAGTGACAGTGGGACTTGCAGATTCACTGATGGTTTCAAATGTGGGTGAATCTGCGATATCAGCGGTTTCGTTGGTAGACGCAGTAAATATACTGATATTGAATATATTTGCGGCACTTGCCACAGGAGGAGCTGTTGTTGCAGGACAGTATCTTGGGAGCAGAAATCCGAAAGAGGCATGCAGGGCAACGAATCAGTTATTGATTTTTAATACATTTGCAGGAATTGTGATTATGGCAATGATGTATCTTGGAACGGATTTTATTCTTACAAGGGTGTTTGGAAAAATCGATGCAGATGTAATGGATTTTTCAAAGAGATATATGTTAATCGTCATGGCAGCAGTTCCATTTATTGCGATATACAACAGTGGGGCAGCGATTCTTAGGACAATGGGAAATTCAAGTTTGTCTCTCAAGATTTCAATTGTGATGAATATGCTAAATATTATTGGAAATGCAGTACTTGTCTATGGATTTCACTTTGAGGTGGAAGGTGTTGCGATTCCTACATTGGTATCAAGGCTTGTAGCGGCAGTGTGTGTTCTTGTGATACTGCGAAATCAGAAACTGACACTGCATTTTAGTAAACCATTTTCGTTCAGACCGGATTTTCGCATGATAAAAAAGATTCTGTACATAGGTGTGCCAAGTGGAGTGGAAAACAGTATGTTTCAACTTGGAAAAATATTACTGCTAAGCCTTGTGTCGGGATTTGGAACAGTACAGATTACTGCCAATGCTGTGAGCAATACGATTGCCGCATTTGAAATTCTTCCTGCCTCTTCTATTGGACTGGCACTTGTCACAGTTATCAGTAGGTGTGTCGGTGCAGGAGATTATGAACAGGCGAGATATTATACAAAAAAAATGATGAAAATGGCATATATATGGATGGCGGTTGTGAATATTGGATTTATCATTTTGCTCCCACAGATTATGCGGATTTACAAATTGTCTGATGCAACATCAGAGGCAACTACCAATATACTATTGCTGCATGGAATCTGTGCGATATTTTTGTGGGCATCATCTTTTACGCTTCCGAATGTGTTTCGGGCAGCGAATGATGTGAAATATACCATGGTGGTCGGTGTGTGTTCCATGTGGTTTTGCAGAATTTTGTTTGGAATTTTTCTTGGAAAATATATGGGCTTAAAGACAATTGGAATATGGATAGCCATGATCATTGACTGGGCAGTGCGGAGCGGATTTTTTGTGTACAGATATATAAGTGGAAAGTGGGAATATAAAAAGATGGTTTAGAAAGTAGAAATAGTGGGACAGTTAAAATAGTCCCACTATTTTTATTAAATGATAGAAATTAGTCTATCAAAAACAGTTTTTCCTCATGTTCAAACAATCTGTCGTTGATGTTTGCAATATCATATACTTTATTGTTGATGCAGATGGCAATAATGGCATCGCGGTTATCTTTTGGATAAAGCGGTCGATGCCCAAAAATCTCAAGAGTACGTTTTGTCATTTTCAGATCCATATGGGCAGCAAGGCAGATGAGAATGACATTATCTCTTGAAGGATTTGTTTTTTTTCCGGATAAAATATCGTATATGTAGGATTTGGAAATATATCCTTGACATTCTTTGACGATAGCAGACGCCTTGATATCATGTGTTGAAAAGTATTTTGAAAAATGCTCACTTGCAGAATTAGAAAACTGGTGGTCTGCAAGAAATTCATCTAAATCATCGATGTGTGTCTGATTTAAAATATTGAGTAGTGAAGTTGTAGAATCTGTGTTCATTTCATGTCCTTTCGATATTGTTTTTTGTAAGACATTTCTAATTGATTCAATTCTACTAAATAATTGTGTTCTGTGTCAATATTGCTTTTTTTCTGAAATTTAAATTATTTTTGTATTCCAACATCATAATATATTGAAATAATTCAGCGCTGATACTATAATACAAAAGACTATGTATAAAAGATAAATTCATGAGGTGACAAATGACTTTGAAGGAAGAGTACAAGATATCTTGTTATGAAGAGTTGACAAAACTGTGTGAAACAAAAGAAGTATATCTTGTGAAAAATATAGAAAATAACAAACTGTATGTGAAGAAAAAACTCAGTTTATATAATAAAGAAATATATGAAAGATTGTCAAAAGAAAAATTAGAAAATATTCCTAAGATTTATATGACAGTAGAAGATAAGGATGAATTGATTGTGATAGAGGAATATATTCATGGTCAGACATTAGCTGAAATTTTAAAAGGAGACACAATCCAGGATGAGAAACAATCGATTGATATTATGATTGGTATTCTTATGATATTGGAACAATTGCATCATATGCAACCACCTGTTATACACAGAGATATCAAGCCACAGAATATCATGATAAGTAATGATGGAATAGTAAAATTGATTGATTTTAATGCATCGAGAAGGCTTTGGCGAGATGCGGTTGAAGACACTTATTTTATGGGAACTGTGGGATATGCGGCACCGGAACAGTATGGTTTTGGACAGTCCGATGCACGAACTGATATTTATGCGTGTGGTGTGATGTTAAATGTGATGTTAACAGGCGAATTTCCGAAAGAAAATTTGTATGATGGGAAAATAGGAAAAATAATAGAAAAGTGTACAAGGCTGGAAAAAACAGCAAGATACCAGTCGACAGAAGAATTAATAGAAGAGTTGGAAAATGTGAATAGTTCCTATCAGATAATTGATAATATGAATGAAAAAGAAATTAAAATTGAGGAAAGCGGTGTCAGTAAAGAGGTGGTGAATGATAAACTCCGGTTTAGGAAATGGCTGCCGGTGGGATTTCGTACATTTGTATGGTGGAAATGTATATTAGCTTTAATGGGATATTTTTTCATTATAAAAACTGTTTTCGAGACAGTATGGCATGATAAAGACGGATCGTTGATGACTGGAATAGAACTTTGGATGAATCAGATAACCGAATTGATCTTATTAGTCGGATATGTGTTTTATATAGGTAACTATGCAGGTATACGGGACAGATTGAAGCATTTTGAAGAGAGAAAGGTATTAAATGTTATATTGGATATTTTGTATCTTATCATATTTTCGGTTGGAATTGTAGCAATTTGCGTGATGGGGGAGATGTTTTTTTGTTAATGGTTATCACATTAATGAATGATAATACTAAAAAAAAGTCCACTGTATAGAGGACTTTTTTGTTTTGTTTATTTGCTATAATTTAATGGTAAACATTTCTAATTTAAATGATAAAGAATGAACTAAGTAAATTTGACAGTGAATGAATGGAGGATTGTTATGGGAGATAAACAGAAGAACGGTAAAATGAAAACATGCAAGTATTGTCAGAGTGAAATACCGGCAAAAGCAAAAATCTGTCCAAATTGCCGAAAGAAACAAAAGAGGATAGGGAAATGGATAGTAATAGCGATTGTTATTATTATAATAATTGCAGCAGCAAGCTCTGGTTCGGGTAAGGATGAACCTAAAAAAGTGGGAGAAGTAAGTGGAAGCAGTGGAGAAGGAAGCAGTAATAATGGAGGAACTGATAACAAACAAAATCAGGAAGTAAATGATAGTGGATTTAACGTAGGTGATATCGTTGAATCGGAAAATTTAAGAATTACATTTATATCAACATCAGATTATACATCGGATAATCAGTTTTTACAGCCAAAGGAGGGATATAAATATATTCAGGCAGAATTTGAGTTTGAAAATATAGGAAAAAACGACGAATTTGTAAGCGAAGTTGATTTTTCATGCTATGCAGATGGATATGATATGGAAGAAAAATACTTTGATGGTGCGTCTCTTTCAGCAACTTTATCAGCTGGTAAGAAAACAAAAGGGGCAGTATTTTTTGAGGTACCTGCTGATGCAAAAGAGATTATTCTTGAATATGAGACAAATTATTGGACAGAAAAAAAGATTGTCTTTAATGTGTTAAAGACAGAGGGAGAGTAAACAGGTCAAAAAGTATTATTTATCGTTAAAAAGTAATTGCACAAAATCCACAATCTGTTTATAATGTTAGTTAGCAACGCCTAATTAATGGCAGAAATTGCAAATTTGTGAGGAAAGGAAACGGATTATTTATTTGTCATCAAGATAAATATATAATTTCAAAAAAGGTAAAGCAAAAAATGAAAATCGGAATTTTAGGATATGGTAATCTTGGAAGAGGCATTGAGTGTGCAATCAAGCAGGCTGATGATGCAGAGCTTGTAGCAGTATTTACAAGAAGAAATCCTGATGATGTCAAGATTTTGACAGAAGGAGTGAATGTTTATTCTGTATCAGAAATTGAGGCACACAAAGACGAGATAGATGTCCTTGTTCTCTGTGGAGGAAGTGCAACAGATTTGCCGGAGCAGACACCTGAATATGCAAAGTATTTCAATGTCATTGACAGTTTTGATACACATGCAAGAATCCCTGAGCATTTCGCAAATGTAGATAAAGCAGCAAAAGAAAATGGTCATACAGCACTCATTTCATGTGGATGGGACCCGGGAATGTTCTCGCTCAACAGATTGTATGCCAATGCAATTTTACCACAGGGTAATGACTATACATTCTGGGGCAAGGGTGTCAGTCAGGGACATTCAGATGCCATCAGAAGAGTGGAAGGTGTCAAAGACGGAAAGCAGTACACAATTCCTATTGACAGTGCATTAGAATCAGTCAGAAATGGCGAAAATCCTGAACTTACAACAAGACAGAAACATTTAAGAGAGTGTTTTGTTGTGGCAGAGGAAGGTGCAGACTTTGCAAAGATTGAGGATACAATCAAAAATATGCCAAATTATTTTTCAGATTATGATACAATTGTTCATTTCATCTCAGAGGATGAGTTAAAGGCTAACCACAGCGGTATTCCTCATGGTGGTTTTGTTTTCAGAACAGGTGTGACAGGTTGGAATGGTGAGAACAAGCATGTGATTGAGTATAGCTTAAAACTTGATTCAAATCCGGAGTTTACATCATCTGTTATCCTTGCATATGCAAGAGCAATCAATAGACTTCATAAGGAAGGTGTCAATGGATGTAAGACGGTATTTGATATTGCACCTGCTTATTTAAGTCCATTATCAGGTGAGGAACTTAGAGCACATATGTTGTAAAAATGTGTATACTTGAAAAGGAATATATTGATTAAAAAATAAGCCTTCATATATTTAATAGTATATCAGAAGGCTTAATTTATGTATTTTTCTGACTATGTTGTCACCATTAAAACTCTTTTCATATATGATTGAGCTATAAAATGGTTAAAAATATATTGACATTTCTGAACCAGTTTTGCTGATTGTACTTTCACTGCTTTTAAGTGCTGATGTAATGTTTAAGAATGTAGTATCAAAATTGTTTTTGAAATTGATAATTTATCACATGTTTTTCAGCCGTTTATGTAGTATTTTGTCTAAGAAAATGAAAATTACTAAAAGTTTTATATTTTCTATATTGAAAAAAATGCAGCAACTCTTTATAATAAATTATATACAGATTTTTGATGGAATATCAAAAAGAAGGCAATGAAGGATGCAATGATTATATGCGAGGGGGATAAATATGTCTGCAATACAAAGAAAACACAAGGACAGACTCTTTCAGAAATTGTTTGGGGATGAGTCTAACAGGAAAAATTTATTGTCACTATTTAATGCACTGAATCATACTAATTATACAGATGAAAATGATATGGAAATTAATACCATAGATGATGTTATTTATATGGGAATGAAGAATGATGTGTCGTGTATGCTGGATAATTATATGACTTTAAGCGAGCATCAAAGTACATTTAACCCGAATATGCCCATAAGAGGACTGATGTATTTTGGAAGGCTATACGATAAATATATTAAGCGGAATGGACTTAATTTGTATAGCGAAAAACTTCTAAAACTTCCAACTCCTAAATATTTTGTTTTGTATAATGGAGATATGAATACACCGGATATAGTGGATTTAAAATTATCAGACTCATTCATTCATAAAGATGAGAATAATCATTTTGAATGGACTGCTACGATGGTAAATATCAATTATGGACATAATAATGGATTGCTTAATTCATGTATCATCTTAAAAGAATATTCGATTTTAATTTCTAAAATAAAAAGAAATTTGAAAAATGGACTTGATGTAGAAATAGCAGTTAATAGGGCGGTGGATGAATGCATTAATGAAAATATATTGAGAGAATATTTAATATCACACAAAGCAGAGGTGGTAGGTATGTGTATAACGGAATATAATGAGCAGGAAACTATGTATGCATTGAAACAGGAATGGTTTAATGATGGTGTTGAAACCGGCATTAGACAAGGAATTGAACAAGGAATTGAACAAGGAAAGGAAGATGGACTTAAATCGCTTGTCAAGATATTGAAGAAATTTATGTCTGATATTGATACCATTTATAAAACAGTTATAGAAGACGAAAATTTTTCAGATGTCACTTATGAACAAGTAAAAAAATATTATGATTCCGAACAGTAGTACCGAGTGATAATCAGTGTCGGAAATATGAAAAAAAAATCTTGACTATAAAAATAGAATATGCTATTTTATAGAAATAGATTCATTTTAAATCATTTACAAAGACAATTCCACTTTTGGAAATGATTTGGTTATTGATACAGAAATATAGAAAATGACGTTGAAGAGAAATAGTAGATATTATAGAGATTATCAGAGAGAAGATGGTTGGTGAGAATCTTTAGTCAGATAATATTGAACCAGTCTCAGAGTCTTGAGCGGAACAGATAACAGATGGTACATGAAATGTTGGGAATCACAACTGCAAGATATGCTACACGTTATCTAAGTAAGTTTCAACGGATTTCCACCGTTACAGGGAAAAGGTATATTGTACCTGATGAGAGCAGATTGATTCTGAATTTAGGTGGTAACACGGATAAGCATATTCGCCCTAAACTGACTGAGAATGTCAGTTTGGGGCTTTTTAATTTTTATAATTAGAAAATTTTTAGGAATTTCCTAATGGTTTTATGATATTGATGAAAGGTCAAAATTTTGATTTATCAAAAATAATGTAGAAAAAGGAGAGAAGAAAAATGGCAAATGAAAAGAAATTGGTAGAAGCGATTACATCAATGGAAGATGACTTTGCACAGTGGTACACTGATGTTGTGAAAAAGGCAGAATTGATGGGATATTCAAGCGTAAAAGGTTGTATGATATTCAAACCGGCAGGATATGCTATCTGGGAAAATATACAAAAAGAGCTTGACAGAAGATTTAAAGAGACAGGTGTTGAAAATGTATACATGCCAATGTTCATACCGGAGAGTCTGCTGGAGAGAGAAAAAGACCATGTAGAAGGATTTGCTCCGGAGGTTGCATGGGTGACAATGGGAGGACTTAACAAACTCCAGGAAAGATTATGTGTTAGACCTACTTCTGAGACATTATTCTGTGATTTTTATAAAGATGAGATTCAGTCATACAGAGATTTGCCAAAGATTTACAATCAGTGGTGTTCAGTTGTAAGATGGGAAAAAGAGACAAGACCTTTCTTGCGCTCAAGAGAATTTTTATGGCAGGAAGGTCATACGGCTCACGCAACAGCAGAGGAAGCTGAAGAGAGAACACAGCAGATGTTAAATGTGTATGCCGATTTTTGTGAGGAGGTTCTGGCAATTCCTGTAGTAAGGGGAAGAAAGACGGATAAAGAAAAATTTGCAGGTGCTGAGGCTACTTATACAATAGAGGCACTTATGCATGATGGAAAAGCACTTCAGTCGGGTACAAGCCACAACTTTGGTGACGGATTTGCAAAGGCGTTTGGAATCCAATATACAGACAGAGATAACAAGTTGAAATATGTTCATCAGACATCTTGGGGAATGACAACAAGATTAATTGGGGCGGTGATTATGGTACATGGCGACAACAGTGGACTTGTACTGCCACCAATGATTGCACCTGTTCAGGTTGAGGTCGTACCAATCATGCAGAAAAAAGAAGGTGTACTTGAAAAATCTTATGAAATCAGAAGTATGCTTTCTAATTTCAGAGTGAAAGTTGATGATAGTGACAAGAGTCCGGGCTGGAAACGTTCAGAGCAGGAGATGAGAGGAATCCCACTTCGTGTTGAAATAGGACCAAAGGATATTGAGGCAAATCAGGCAATTATCGCAAGAAGAGACACAGGTGAGAAGATAACAGTTTCAATTGATGAATTGACAGAAACAGTGGCACAGCTCCTTGAAACAATGCAAAAAGAAATGTTAGAGAGAGCAAGAACACACAGAGATGCTCACACATCAGTTGCTCTTAATTATGAGGAATTTAAGACAGCAGTAGAAGAGAAACCTGGATTTATCAAAGCAATGTGGTGTGGAAATCAGGAATGTGAGGATAAGATAAAAGAAGAGACGACTGCAACATCAAGATGTATGCCGTTTCATCAGGAACAGCTCTCTGATGTGTGTGTATGTTGTGGAAAGCCGGCAAAAACGATGGTTTACTGGGGAAAAGCATATTAAATTTCATAGGTAATATCAAACTTCATAGGTAAAAATTCAATAAAATGAGGCTGCTGTATTAAAGTAATGGTTATTGTTCATGTCGGTTAGTCCGGCTATGAATAATAACAGATAGTAATACTTAATACTGCAGCCGTATTATTTCAATTTAAAATACTCGTATCATTTCAATTTAAAATACTCGTATCATTTCAATTTAAAATACTCGTATCATTTCAATTTAAAATATATCGCAAAAAATCTATACAATATTACAGTTTGTATATCAGAACACCATTATGGTGTAATTCTTTATTTTTATATTCAAGCGCAAATATAATATTATTTTTGCTGATATCGATAGGAATTGAAGTTTTATCACAATTGATAATCACCATATATTCATTTCCTTCATCATCTTTTCTTATGTAGCTGATGACACGCGAATATTGAACTGGTGAAACTGACAATATAACGGAAGAATTATCCGGCGATTCATTCAAAATCTCATCTGTGGAATCATCTGATAACTGAGCAGAGGCCTCATTTGGTAATTGGGCAGAAATCTCGTTTAATAATTGTGCAGAAGCCTTGCCTGACGTTTCGCCAAAAGGTGTTGAAGGTTCTTCCGGTAGTGAAATGATTGAGGCAATATCAACAAATTCATAGTCATTACTTCGAAAGGCAGGAATTGTTTTTCGAAGATTTATCAATTTTTTTATGATGCAAATTTTATCATAATATTCGCCTTTCATAATCTGTGTCCAAGGCATACATCTTCTGCTGTCAGGATCATAGCTTCCTTCCAATGCGATTTCAGTACCATAATAGATACATACTGTACCCGGCATTGTGAAAAGAACGCTGAGCTGCTGATAAAATTTTGGAATACTTTTCAATTTTGTGACAAGCCTTATGGTATCATGCGAGTCTAACAGGTTAAATAATACTTTATTCACCTGTTCGGGATATCTTGTAAAACATCTGTTAATTGCATATTCAAAGTCGGTTGAAGTCTTTGTATTATCAAGCCAGAAATCATTGACACCATCCGTAAAAGGGTAGTTCATGACAGAGTCAAACTCATCCCCTCGAAGCCATGGGATGGAATCATGCCATGTTTCTCCAAGAATGTAGAAATCAGACTTTAAGGCTTTGAGTTTTCTATGCATTTCTTTGCAGAGAGTATGAGAAATTTCTCCGGCGACATCAAGGCGTATTGCGTCAATATCATATTTTTTAATCCATGAAGTAATTACCTTTAAAATATAGTTAATTACTTTTGGGTTATTTGTATTCAGTTTTGGCATACCATCTACAAAGGCAAAAGCATAATAATTTCCATTCTTCGCATTTCTTCCGGGTTTTGTGAGTGGCCATTTGTTTATCATAAACCAGTCATAAAATTTTGATTCCGGACCATTTTGAAGTACATCCCGCCATGGCTTGAAAAATGCTCCTGAGTGGTTAAATACGCCATCCATCATGACACGGATACCACGTTCGTGCGCATTTTTTACCATGAGAGCCATATCTTCGTCTGTGCCAAAATGTGGGTCAATTTTTGTATAACTTGCGGTGTCATATTTGTGGTTACTTCTGCCTTTGCAGATTGGTGTGAGATAAATGCCTGTAATGCCAAGTTTGCTTAAGTAATCAAGTTTGCTTGTGATTCCGGGAATATCCCCGCCATAGAAATCCATGTGATGAACAGATTTATCAGGTGCACGCCATGGTTTTACATTTTTTGGATCAAGGTCTTTATTACCATTGCAGAACCGGTCTATGAAAATCTGATACCAGATAGTTTCATTGACCCAATTTGGAGTGTGGATAATATCAGAAGGATTCATCCATGGGAAAGTGAATAACTGTTGGCGGCCGGTATAAGATTTTACTTCATCAGGTGTATAAAAACGATCCTCATACAGATAATATTTTTCAGCCCCACTTTCAATTAAAAAGTAGTAGGCGAGCCTTTTGAATTCCGGTTTGATTCTGGCAGTCCATAAGATATGATTTTCAAGATGCTTTACTTCGCACATATCTAATGGTGTGCCAATCAGACGATGGTTGCCTCCCATGATACCGGTCTTGAAAGGATCAGTATGTAAAAGAGTAACTTTATCGATATCGTAACCTGTACGAATGGAAATAACAATGGTGTCTTCATCAAGGCAGTAGCAGTAATTATCCTGACAACGATGAAAAATAGCTGATAAATTCATTTTTATAGTCCTCCTTCGAATATTTTATGTATGATGATTGTTGCAGCTGCTTAAATAACTGTTGTGATATTTCTCATCATAAGTGACATCTTCTTCGAACCATTCGGGTGCTTTGAAATTTTGTGCTTCATCAGTGGTCTGAAATTCGACTTCAGCAATGACTAATCCACTAAATTTACCTTCAAATATGTCAAGTTCAATAGTATATGAAAGATAAGGAATCAGATATCTCTTTTTTGTAATAATATTGCCATCAGCTTTTTTTATCAGATGTTCATAGGCTTCTTTTGTCAGTGGCAGGTTATATTCTTCTCTTGCAAGAAACCCTTTTGCCTTATATGTTAAATAATATTCATTGTCCTGTTTTCTTATGCGGATTACCGGTCCGGTACAAAGATATGCCTGTTCAATTTCGTGGTAACTGACATTCTCAAGGTCGGGCAGTGATTTGATTAAAAATTTACGTTCTATTTCCATAAGTTCCTCCTACAACTAAAAAATCTGATTTTATTTTAACATATTTTATAGGGTAAAAGCTACCTTTTCATATAGAAAAAGCAATTTTAATACCTTTTATTGACACAAAGGAGAATTGGTCGTATATTATGAATAATTATCATGACAGTTATTTGCTCAAAAGCATAATACTTTAAGAGTAAAAGAGGTGACAATATGTTAGACATCATTATAGTAGAAGATAATAAAGAAATAGGGACTCTTCTCAGTGATTTTTTAAGGAAAGAAAATTATATTGTAAGTGTAGCTCAGACAGGAGAAAAGGCACTCTCATTGTTTGAGCGTTATGGTGCGAAACTTATTATATTGGATATTATGCTTCCGGGCGTGGATGGATTTGTTGTGTGTTCTAAGATTAGGGAGAGTTCCAATGCCCATATTCTCATCGCCAGTGCCAGAACAACGAAGGATGATAAGCTAAAGGGGTTGAATCTGGGGGCGGATGACTATATTGAGAAGCCTTATGATATTGATATTTTATTGGCAAAGATTAAGGGGATATTCAAGAGAAAATACGCAGTAGATGAATTGGTTGAGGAAAATATCCGGTTAAATACTGTAACCAATACCATGTTTGTGAATAATCAGCCGGTCGAATGTACGATTAAGGAATTTGAACTGTTAAAATTACTGATGGAAAACAAAGGTGTCACATTAAAAAAAGAGTACCTCTTTAACAATATCTGGGGAAGTGACAGTGAATCAGAGATGCAGACATTGACAGTTCATATTAAGTGGCTTCGTGGAAAAATTGAAAAGAATCCAAAGAAACCGGATCATATTATAACAGAGTGGGGAGTGGGATATCGGTTTGAATAATTATCGAAAATTTGTGCTGACTGTGCTTTTTCTGGAGATTGTGCTGTTCATTGGATGTAATCTGGTGGCAGGCAGAGTTTTGCATGGTGAAGGAGACCGGAAATACAGGGTAGACGTTGAACGGGCAGTAGAGGAAATGAAGCAGGGAGTCTCTGCGAAAGATATTGATTTAGAAAAATATGACACCATCACTGACATCAGATTATTTGTGGCAGAAGAAGTATGTCAGGAGGATTATATGGTGGAAGAAGTGGAAGGAACTCTATACCGATTTTGCTATCGTAACAATGAATATAAGCAATACAGGATGTTTATTTATCGACTAAACCTATTGATAGTGATTTGCTTTTTGTTTATTGATATTTTATTGTGGTATATTGAAAGAAAAGTCATTACCCCATTTCAGAATATGAACAGACTGGTGACGGAACTAGCTAAGGGAAATCTATCGGTACCTTTGAAGGAAGAGAAAAGCAGATTCTTTGGAAGATTTTTGTGGGGGATAGATATGCTTAGGGAGACGCTAGAGCAGAATCGGGAAAGAGAATTAGAACTGCTCAAAAAAAATAAGACAATACTTCTTTCTATTTCCCATGATATCAAGACCCCATTATCTGCCATTGATCTATATACAAGGGCACTATCGGAGAATTTATATGACAGCAGAGCCATTACAGGAATTGAGAAAAACATAAAAGAAATTAAGAAATACATAGATGAGTTAGTGACAGCATCCAGAGAAGATTTTCTGCATTTAGAAGTTCAATGTAAAGAATTTTATTTAAAGGAAATGATGAAGATGATTATCATCTATTATAAGGAAAAGATGATGCAAAATCATACAGAATTTGTGGTGGATGAGGTGGAAAATTGTCTATTGTACGGTGATCTTGACAGAGCGGTAGAAGTTCTGCAGAATGTCTGTGAGAATGCATTGAAATATGGTGATGGAAAACAGATTCATATTTCCTTTGACGAAGAAGAGGACTGCAAGTTGATTACAGTAGAGAATAGCGGATGCAGTTTAAAAGAAGAGGAATTTACTTATATATTTGACTCCTTTTATCGTGGCAGCAACAGTGATAAAGCAAAGGGAAGCGGATTGGGACTTTATATCTGTAAAAGCATTCTGCACAAGATGGATGGAGAAATTTTTGCCAAAGAGAAGAATGGGATGTTTGCAATAACCGTTGTGTTGAAAAAGAAGTGATTTTTTCCTGAAAAACTTAAATGTGATGCTTGAAGAGAATAGGGGACTATGACCACATTTAAGGATTATTTAATAATTACCATGATATATTTCTGATAATGCGAATGAAAAGTATCATTCAAAAGAAATATAGTGTTTTATTTGGTATTCGGCAGTATGAAGCCGGGAAAAGGAGCTTTCAATGTATTTTAATATTTTATAACGGGATTTAAAGAGAAAAAAGACCATGAACACCATCTTATTATTGTTCACTATACTGGCATCGATGTTTGTAGCCAGCGGTCTTAATAATGTTATTACTGTAATGAATGGAACGGATTATTATTTTGATAAGGCTGGGGTAGGAGATTATGTGATTATTACTCAGAATGGAGATGGTTGTGTTACTGAGATTTTAGAAAATTCAGAAAATGTAGATAGTTATCGGACAGAACAGGTTTATTTTGTGGATCAGGATAATATTACTGTTGACAGTGGGAAAGCGAAAACAAAAAATAATTTAGTGATTCTCCAATCTGTTGAAAACGAGGGGATTGATTATTTTCTATCGGATAACACTAAACTTACACAGGTAAACAAAGGTGAGATTTATCTTACAGTGGGTTTCCTTGAAGATAATCAATTGGAAATAGGGGATGAGTTGCAGATTGATATCGGAAACACTGCTATGAAATTCAAGATTGCAGGAGAAATCAAGGATGCATTTTTGGGTTCGGAAATGATGGGAAATGTTAGGTTGATTATCAATGAAGAGGACTATCAGATATTCGCACAGGATGAGACTTTGACATTATATTCCGGTACTATTTTTTATATTGAATCTGACAACGTTAAATCTTTAGCTTCGGAATTGACAGAAGCTTCTCACATCATGTTTGATGGTGACAGAGCCACATTAAAGATAACTTATGTGATGGATATGATTGTGGCAGTGATTGTGCTGGTACTGAGTGTGTGCCTGATTATTGTGTCATTTGTCATTCTCAAGTTTGTGATTACGTTTACCATCAATGAGGAATTTCGTGAAATTGGTGTGATGAAGGCCATTGGTATCAGGAATAGAAAAATCAGAAGTCTGTATATGACGAAATATTTGGCGGTGGCTGTAGCTGGCGGTATTATTGGAATGTTTTTCAGTTTTCCGTTTGGTAATATGCTGATTCAATCTGTTTCAAGAAAAATGGTCTTAGGCAATGACAATGGTTATCTGATGAATGTGATTGGTACACTGTTAGTCATTCTTATGATGATGGGATTTGCTTATCTTTGTACCGGCAAAGTCAACAAGTCTACACCGGTAGACGCTATTCGAAGCGGACAGACCGGAGAACGATATAAGCAGAAAAGTGTATATCGTTTAGGAAAAGCCCGCACAGGAAGTTCGCTGTATATGGCGGTCAATGATGTGGTGAGTTCGCCAAGAAGATTTATTACCATTATCTTATCTTTCTTCCTTTGCTCTCTGTTTGTGCTGGGGGTAGTGCTCTGTGTAGATACAATGAAGAGTAAGAATCTTATTAAAACATTTGGAAAGGAAGCAGATGTGTACATTACAGATTCTAAGCTGGTACGAATTGGATATATGAGCGAAGAAGGAAATGAGACCTTAAGAAAAAAATACAGTGAAATAGAGAATGACCTAAAAGCGGCAGGGATGCCTTGTAAGGTCAGCATGGATGTCTGGTATAAATATATTTGTGAATTTGGTGGAGAGTCCTATCATATTACCTTTCAGCAGAATACGGAAGTAAAGGCATCAGAATATGAGTACACAAAGGGAACTGCACCACAGAATGCCAATGAGATTGCCATAACACCATCGGTTGCAAAGATGCTGGGAGTAAAGATTGGCGATAAGATTACTGTGGACTTTGGAGGAGAGAAGAGAGCGTGTCAGGTGGTGGCCTATTTTCAGAGTATGAACCAGTTAGGAAAAATCATAAGACTTCACGAGGACGCGCCGACAGATATGAAGTATTGTAGTGCATTAATGGCATTTTTAATTGATTTTGACGATCATCCAAGTGATAAGGTTATCAGGGAACGAATTGATCAGATCAAAGAACTTTATAATATTGAGGGGGTACATGATGCGGCAGGTTACTGCGTAGATTGTATCGGTGTGGTTGATACCTTAGATGCAGTGAGTAAGTTTCTGATGGTGATTACAGTAGTAGTGGTGATGTTAGTCACTATTTTGATGGAGAGAAGTTTTATCTCTGATGAAAAGGGACAGATTGCTTTGTTAAAGGCGATTGGTTTTAAGGACGTAACCATTATCAAATGGCATGTGTACCGGTTTATGATTGTGGCATTTTTATCAGAAATTCTGGCAGTGATACTTACCATGCCCGTGACCAGACTCTGGTGCGATCAAATCTGGAAGATGATGGGTGCTTTCAATGTGAAATACTATTTTAATCCCTTAACACTGATATTGATTTACCCTGGAATTATTTTGCTCATTACCTTAATGACAGCATTTGTGACAGCTTTGTATACAAAGAAAATCAGTAGCAGGGATATCGTGAATATAGAATAAAATGAAACCGGGGAAAAGGTCATACGTTTCATGCCAGTATGAAAAAGTATGACTTTAGGAACCACAAAAACATGTGTTATAAGATATGAAAAAGGAGAAAAATGATGGTAAATATTTTAGAAGTGAGAGATTTGTGTAAAACTTTTGTAGTAGATAAAAGACAGAATAATGTGTTAAAAAATGTGAATTTTCAGATGGAGAAAGGAGATATGGTTGCTGTTATGGGACCATCTGGTTCGGGTAAATCTACCTTGTTGTATTCGGTATCCGGGATGGATGTGCCTACCAGCGGTACAGTGCTTTTTGACGGAAAAGAGATTACCAGGCTGACAGCTAATGAACTGGCACAGATAAGGCTTGAGGAGATGGGTTTTATTTTTCAGCAGATGTATATGATGAAGAATCTTACCATCATGGACAATATCCTGCTTCCGGCGATAGAGAGCAAGAAGTCTGAGGAGAGTAGAAAGGAAAAAGTAGAGAGGGCAGAGGAACTTATGAGAAAGCTGTCTATTATTGATGTTGCTGACAATGATATTAATGAAGTATCAGGTGGACAGCTTCAGAGAGCCTGCATCTGCCGTAGTATGATAAATCGTCCGAAATTATTGTTTGCGGATGAGCCGACAGGTGCCCTTAACAGGTCTGCTTCTAAAGAGGTTATGGAAGAACTGGTAAAATTAAATAAAGATGGAACCACGATTATGATGGTTACTCACGATGCAAAGGTAGCTGCAAGATGTAAAAGAGTATTATACATTGTAGATGGCAGTATCAAGGGAGAGTATGCAGCGCCGACAGAAGAGGGGATGTCCGAAAGTGACAGAGAAAGGCGGTTGAATAATTGGCTGATGGATTTAGGCTGGTAGTTACTGTTCAAAAATAAAAATATGTGCTATAATTCCAAGTATTACACACTGTATAAAACAGAAAATATGATGAAGAAATGGAGCAGTAAGATATGAGTTTAGTTTATGTATTTTTGGCAGACGGATTTGAAGAAATTGAGGCGTTGGCAGTTGTTGATGTGCTAAGACGTGCCAAAATAGAAACAAAGACAGTTTCGATAAGTGACAAGCATGAAGTGTCAGGTTCACATAAGATTGAAGTGAAGGCAGATTTGCTATTTGAAGAGGCAGATTTTGAGAAAGCAGATTTACTTTTCCTTCCGGGAGGAATTCCGGGAACACCAAACCTTGCAGCACATAAAGGTCTTACAGAGCAGATACTTAGATTTAATGAACAGGGAAAAAATTTAGCAGCAATATGCGCAGCACCTAGTATTTATGGAGAATTGGGACTATTGAAAGAAAAGCAGGCAACATGCTATCCGGGGTATGAGGAGAGTTTGAAAGGTGCAGTTCCTACAGAGAAAAAGGTAGTCACAGCAGGTAATATAACAACGGCAAAAGGAATGGGAGTATCAATTGAACTCGGACTTGAACTTGTCAGAGTGTTAGACAGCAAAGAAAAAGCAGATGATATTGCAGATAAAATACAGTATTTATAAATTTGTTTAGTATTATCCGTTTTTTTATGGATAAATCTATATTTTTGTCTAATTTTTTGGAATAAAAAATATAGACTAAACTATTTTGGTATGATATAATACCATGATGTGACATTGCCTTTTTATGGAAATTTTGATATATAGCAGAATGGAGGAAATTGTAAAATGAGTTTACAGGTTGAAAAGCTCGAGAAGAATATGGCGAAGCTTACAATAACAGTTGAAGCAGATGAGGTTGAGAAGGCTATAGAGAGAGCTTACCAGAAACAGAAGTCAAAAATTAGCATCCCTGGTTTTAGAAAGGGTAAAGTACCTCGTAAGATGATAGAGAAGATGTATGGAACAGGAGTTTTCTATGAAGATGCTGTTAACGACATGATACCTACAGCTTATGAAAGTGCTGCGAATGAGAGTGAATTAGAGATAGTTTCACAGCCAAAGATTGATGTAGTTCAGATAGAGGCAGGAAGTGATTTTATATTTACAGCAGAAGTTGCTGTGAAGCCTGAGGTTGAGCTTGGCGAATATGCAGGAGTTGAAGTTCCAAAGTCAGATATAACAGTGACAGAAGATGAGATAACAGCAGAAATTGACAAGGAAAGAGAACAGAATGCAAGAATTATCACTGTTGAAGACAGAGCTGTAGAAGATGGTGATATGACTACAATCGATTTTGAAGGATTTGTAGACGGAGTTGCATTTGAAGGTGGAAAAGGAACAGATTATCCTCTGACAATCGGTTCACATTCCTTTATCGATACATTTGAAGAGCAGCTTATCGGAAAGAATATTGGTGAAGAGACAGAAGTGAATGTAACATTCCCAGAGGAATATCATGCAGAGGAATTAAAGGGCAAGCCGGCATTATTCAAGGTTACAATCAAGGGAATTAAGAAGAAAGAATTACCTGAACTGGATGATGAGTTTGTAGAGGAAGTTTCAGAGTTCTCAACAGTTGATGAATACAAAGAAAGTATCAGAAAGAACATACAGGAAAAGAAGGAGACAGAAGCAAAGGCTGCTAAAGAAGATGCAGTTATTGCAAAGATTATAGAAGGTGCGACAATGGAGATACCTGAACCGATGATAGACGCACAGGTGAACCAGATGGCGCAGGATTTCGCAAGAAGACTTACTTCACAGGGACTTTCACCGGAACAGTATTTCCAGTATACAGGTACAACAGCACAGCAGCTTCAGGAACAGATGAAGCCACAGGCTGTTAAGCGTATTCAGAGCAGACTTGTACTTGAGGCGATAGCAGCTAAAGAAAACTTTGAAGTTACAGAGGAAGAATTGGACAAAGAGATAGCAGATATGGCGGCAGCTTATCAGATGGAAGCTGACAAGTTAAAGGATTTACTGACAGACACAGACAAAGATAATATGAAGAAAGATATTCAGGTAAAGAAGGCAGTTGAGTTTGTAACATCAAATGCTAAAGAAGTATAATCTATAGCAGGATTTGCAAGCATTTATATTATAATAAAAATAATGGGTTCGCGTTTGCGAACCCTAAACTGGAATAAGGAGGGTTTCGATATGAGTTTAGTACCTTATGTCATTGAGCAGACAGGAAGAGGCGAAAGATCATATGATATTTATTCAAGACTTTTAAAGGACAGAATTATATTTTTAGGGGAAGAGGTGAATGAAGTTACAGCAAGTCTTGTTGTAGCACAGCTTTTATTTTTAGAGTCAGAAGATCCTTCAAAGGACATTCATCTTTATATTAACAGTCCGGGTGGATCTGTTACAGCAGGTTTTGCAATCTATGACACAATGAACTATATCAAATGTGATGTGTCCACAATATGTATTGGTATGGCAGCAAGCATGGGAGCATTTTTGTTATCAGGCGGTGCGAAAGGAAAGAGACTTGCACTTCCAAATGCAGAAATTATGATTCACCAGCCACTTGGAGGAGCACAGGGCCAGGCAACAGAGATTAAGATTGTAGCTGACCACATCCTTAAGACACGTAAAAAGTTAAATGATATCCTTGCAAAGAATACAGGAAAACCGATAGAAGTAATAGAAGTGGATACAGAAAGAGACAATTATATGGATGCATATCAGGCGATGGAATACGGCTTGATAGACAAAGTTATTGAAAATAGATAAGAATTTATATTGTTAATGTGTAGATGTTATTGTCAGTTGCATAGAATGATTATACAGTAAAGAGAATGAAAATATCATTTATACATTAACAGAATGGAAGGAAAAGTATGGCAAGAAATGAAGAATGCAGATGTTCTTTCTGTGGCAAGCCGGAATCAAAGGTAAGAAAGTTGCTTGCCGGACCGGCAGGCGTTTTTATTTGTGACGAGTGCCTTGATGTCTGCAATGATATCATGGAAGAAGAACTTGAATATGATTCAGACGGAAGTTCTGAGTTTGACATTAATTTATATAAACCAAAAGAAATTAAAGAATTTCTTGATGAATATGTTATAGGTCAGGAAGAGGCAAAGAAAGTATTATCTGTTGCAGTATATAACCATTATAAGAGGGTTTTAGGAAAAAATGATCTGGGTGTTGAGATTCAGAAGAGTAATATACTTTTACTTGGACCGACCGGTTCAGGAAAGACATATCTGGCTCAGACACTTGCAAAGATTTTGAATGTTCCGTTTGCAATTGCTGACGCAACAACACTTACTGAGGCAGGATATGTCGGTGAAGATGTTGAAAATATTCTTTTAAAAATCATACAGGCAGCTGATTATAATATTGCAAAGGCCCAATATGGAATTATCTATGTCGATGAGATTGATAAGATTACTAAGAAAGGTGAAAATGTTTCCATCACACGAGATGTATCGGGTGAAGGTGTACAGCAGGCGTTGCTTAAGATTTTAGAGGGAACAATAGCTTCTGTACCGCCACAGGGTGGAAGAAAGCATCCGAATCAGGAAATGTTACAGATAGATACAACGAATATATTGTTTATCTGTGGTGGTGCATTTGACGGACTTGAAAAGATTATCGAAGCAAGAATGGATAAGAAATCAATAGGATTCAACAGCGAACTTTCGACAAGAAAAGAAGATACGATAGATGAATTATTCCCATTAGTGATGCCACAGGATCTTGTGAAGTTCGGTTTGATTCCGGAATTCATAGGAAGAGTTCCTGTCAATGTGGCATTAGAGTCTTTGGATAAAGCTTCACTTATCAAGATTTTAAAAGAACCAAAGAATGCTCTTATTAAGCAGTATAAGAAACTGTTCGAACTTGACAGTGTGAATCTTGAATTTACAGATGAAGCAGTCGAAGTGATAGCTGATAAGGCGATTGAAAGAAAGACAGGAGCGAGAGGACTTCGTTCTATCATGGAAGATGCACTCATGGATATTATGTATGAGATTCCATCTGACGAGACGATAGAAAAATGTGTTATCACAAAGCAGGTAGTAGAAGATGGTGCCGAACCTGAACTTGAGAGAATAGATGAAAAAGAACTCAAAAGACTTGGTGCAAAAAAGAGGTTTGTATGATAATAAAAAATGCAGAACTAGAGACTGTTTGTGGTATTACAAGTAAATTACCCGTCAATGAGCATCCTGAAATTGCATTTGCAGGGAAATCAAATGTAGGGAAATCATCATTAATCAATGGTTTGCTTAACAGAAGAGCACTTGCAAGAACATCAGGACAGCCGGGGAAAACACAGACAATCAATTTTTATAATGTCAATAAAGAATTATATTTTGTTGATTTACCGGGATATGGATATGCAAAGGTATCAAAAGAGGTTCAGAAAAAATGGGGTGATATGATAGAAAAATATCTGAAAACCTCAAAGCAGTTAAAAGCGGTGATGCTCTTGATTGATATAAGGCATGAACCATCAGCAAATGATAAAAATATGTATGAGTGGATTGTTTATCATGGATTTAATCCGATTATCATAGCGACGAAGCTTGATAAAATTAACAGAAGCCAAATACAAAAGCACATCAAGATGATAAAAACATCACTTAATGTGCTTCCAGATACTATTGTAATTCCGTTTTCTGCTACGACAAAACAAGGACGAGATGAAATATTAGATACTATTTCATCAGTGATTTCATAATAAATTTATATATATCCTGACTGGCGTCTTTCCATTGGTTACACATGGAGGACGCCACTTCTTTTGTTGGAACAGACAGATTAATCTCTATCAAAGTTCCCTGTCCCTCTTTTACCTGACAATGAACAATATAGTCTTGTGTTGTTGCGGACTTATAATAATCAGCAATTGTACCAACCTCGTTTCGAAGTTCATATTTATTTTCCATGAGATAAATATCCATATCATCTACAATTGCTCCCGGAATTTTGTTGACGAAAAAGCCGAGAGTTTCACTTCCCTCTGAAGTTATATGATAATAAGAGGTATTACGAACAGTTTCAACACTTATCAGATGTGAATCTATAAGCTCATTAATTACCTGCTGTAATGTGAAATAGCTTGTATAATTTTTTTCTGAAAAAAATTCTGTGAGCTGGGCATTGGTGAGTGGAAAATTAACTTTATTAAGCATATATAAAATAATTAGTTTATATAGTGTTGATGATTCAAGAACCATTTTTATACCTCCTTCCCTGAATAATATGATGTTCTCTAAAATAGTTGTTGATATAGTTAAGAACTCTTTTTTTGTCAGCACTCCATAAAGGCGCAATTAATTCTCTTTTATTTCCGTCGCCGGTCATCCTGTGAATGACAATATCGGGACGAAGATTTTCTATACAGGCTGTTAAAATTTCTGTGTATTCCTCAAGTGATAATACATCAAAATGATTGGATTCATTCAAATAATAATCAGCCAAATCGGTGTTTTTCAATACATGTAATAATTGGAGTTTTACACCATTAATCGGAAAATTGTTTAAATATCTGACAGATTGTATCATATCTGTAGAACTTTCGTATGGAAGTCCGATAATCAGGTGAACCACAATGTTTATATTGATTAATGAAAGAGCAGTTACAGCACTTTCAAATACAGATAAATCATAGCCACGTCTTATAAAGGAAGCAGTATGCTCATGTATTGTCTGAAGTCCGAGTTCAATAAAAACAGGCTTGGTACTGTTAATTTCTGATAATAAATTTAATATATCATCATTCAGACAGTCTGGTCTTGTGGCGATTGATATACCGACAATATCTTCGGGAGATATTGCTTTGTAAAAAATTTTTCTTAAGTATTCTACGGGAGCATATGTATTCGTAAATGCCTGAAAATATGCAATAAATTTACCAGAACTGCATTTTTTTGAAATACGTTTTTTTGCGTCTTCAATTTGTGCTGAAATGGGTAAAGTATGAGATGGAGTGAAATCTCCGGAACCGCCAGAACTGCAAAAAATGCAGCCGCGGGTTCCTAAAGTCCCATCTCTGTTTGGACAGGTCATGCCTCCATTTAAAGAGAGTTTGTAAACTTTAAAGCCAAAACGCTCTCTGTAATATTTATTTAGAGTGTATATTTCTTCCATCTGGTTCGATATTATCCATTACAGCTTTGGCTACAGCGTTTTTCACTTCAGGGTTAAATGCTTCAGGAAGAATGAAGTCTTCACAGAGTTCATCATCAGTAACAAGACCGGCGATTGCTTCGGCAGCAGCAAGTTTCATTTTTTCTGTAATCTGTGAAGCACGGCCTTCAAGGGCGCCTTTGAAGATGCCTGGAAAAGCGACAACATTATTGACCTGATTCGGGAAGTCTGAACGACCTGTTCCGACTATTCTTGCACCGGCAGCTTTGGCAACATCCGGCATGATTTCAGGGACAGGGTTGGCCATTGCAAGAATGATAGGTTCAGCATTCATGGATTTGACCATGTCAGCTGTCACAACATCAGGGGCTGATACACCGATAAAAATATCTGCGTTGACAAGTGCGTCTTTCAGTGTTCCAGTGATATTTTCCGGATTTGTGATAGAAACCATAGACTTCTTCATATCGTTAAGGTTATCGCGGCTCTCGCTGATGATGCCTGTTGTGTCACATATGATGATATTTGTAAAACCATAAGAGAGTAAGAGCTTTGTGATGGCAATACCAGCGCTTCCGGCACCGTTTACAACGATTTTACAATCGTCCTTTTTCTTACCAGTGATTTTTAAACTGTTGATGATTGCAGCTAAAACGACGATAGCAGTTCCGTGCTGGTCATCATGAAATACAGGAATGTCAAGAAGCTCTTTGAGTCTTGATTCGATTTCAAAACATCTTGGAGCAGAAATATCTTCAAGGTTGATTCCACCGAAAGCAGGTGCAATATTAACTACGGTTTTAATAATTTCCTCAGTATCCTGTGTATCAAGGCAGATAGGAAATGCGTTAACATCACCAAACGATTTGAATAAGACAGATTTTCCTTCCATTACCGGCATAGCGGCATATGGACCGATATTGCCAAGACCAAGTACGGCACTTCCGTCAGAAACGACTGCGATCGTGTTAGACTTGATTGTGTATTGATAAGCGGCTTCCTGATCTTTTGCTATTACTTTACAAGGTTCGGCAACGCCCGGTGTATAGGCAAGTGCCAAATCCTCTCTTGTTTTAATTTCACATTTTGACTCTGTAGTGAGTTTTCCGCCCCATTCTTCATGGAGTAATAAAGATTTTTCGTTAGTTGTCATGATAAATTCCTTTCTTATATTGTTATGGATATGTATTTTTAATAAATTAATAAACAGAAAAACTGCAAGGTTACTATTTGATACTGTGATGATGCTTCATCAAAGCAGAACCCTATCTGTTATAATAGCATATTATTTTTAAATTAGCACTATCATTTTAAAAAAAATTGTAGTATAATAAAAAATATGTTATTATCCAAATGAGTTTTTAAGCTAGAAATGTGAATATTAACATGAATGTTGGAAATCAAATCTAATATCAGCATATCATTTAAGACATCTCCCAAGAGCATTACAAATTTCATAATAATTCACAATGATTCTCAATATGTTGGAAACAGGCATTTTACCTGAACCGGCAGTTTTTGTGATTGTCTGTTTTTTTCGTTTTTAAGTATGAAATATATTTTTGAATAAACAGGTATGTATTAGACAATTAACAATTGTAACAGAGATTTGTATCTGCATTGAAATAATAATCAGGAGTTGTATTAAGCAGAAAAGGAGAAGGGATATTTTATCCGTAGTGAAAGCATGCGAGAAAAATTAGAAACATTACCGGTTAAGGAATTACGGGAAATTGCCAGACAATTGAATATTAAATCTGTGATGAAGTTGAAAAAGACAGAACTGATAGAGGAAATTATCATGGCATCATCGACGACTGAACCGGAACAGACAAAAGATAAGATGGAAGGTAAAAAAGACAGTATGGAAAGCGATGCTAAGAGTGAAGACACAATGGAAAAAGATAGGACGGAAGAAAAAAAGAAGTTTATGATTGAAGAAAATCCGGAACCGGAAGTGAAAGAGGAACCGATTATTGCTGAGGGTATTTTGGAGGTTATGCCTGACGGATATGGATTTATCAGATGCGAGAACTTTCTTCCGGGTGAGAATGATGTATATGTATCACCTTCACAAATCAGAAGATTCAGGCTGAAGACAGGTGATATATTAAATGGTGATATGCGTCAGAAAAATATCAATGAAAAGTTTGGTGCTATGACACACCTGAATAAAGTGAATGGAATTTCAGTGGAAAATATGCAAAGAAGAACAAATTTTGAAGATTTGACACCGATATTTCCCAATAAACGTCTCAGAATGGAAACAAGCAAGGAGAATATGGCGGCAAGAGTTGTAGATTTGATATCACCTATCGGAAAAGGGCAGAGAGGAATGATAGTTTCACCGCCAAAGGCAGGTAAAACAACGCTATTAAAGCAAATTGCAAGCTCAATATTAGTAAATAACCCTGATATGCATATGATTATTCTTTTGATAGATGAAAGACCAGAGGAAGTAACCGATATCAAAGAGGCGATACAGGGCGACAATGTAGAAGTAATTTATTCAACATTTGACGAATTGCCGGAACATCACAAGAGAGTTTCGGAGATGGTAATAGAAAGAGCAAAAAGACTTGTCGAGATGAAGCAGGATGTCATTATATTGCTTGACAGTATCACAAGACTTGCAAGAGCTTATAATATGACAATTCCGCCATCAGGAAGGACTTTATCAGGAGGACTTGATCCGGCAGCACTTCATATGCCAAAAAGATTTTTTGGGGCAGCAAGAAATATGAGAGAAGGCGGAAGTCTGACAATTCTTGCGACAGCACTTGTCGATACAGGAAGTAAAATGGATGATGTTGTGTATGAAGAATTTAAAGGAACAGGAAATATGGAGCTTGTGCTTGACAGAAAATTGCAGGAGAAAAGAGTATTTCCGGCAATTGATATCGTAAAATCAGGAACAAGACGGGAAGATCTGTTGTTGTCAAGTGAGGAAATGGAAGCTGTTTTTCTGATAAGAAAAGCAACTAACGGAATGAAAGCAGATGAGTCGGTGGAAAAAATTCTTGATTTGTTTGCAAAAACGAAAAATAATCGGGAATTTGTTCAGAATATAAAAAAATGCTTGCATTAATTGTTGCTATGTGATATAATTTAAAAGCTGTTTTTAGAAATATGATTGGCGAAAGCCATTAGCATATCATTAATTTGTAGAGAGGTGAAGTGAGATGAAAGAAGGAATACATCCAACATACTATCAGGCAAAAGTAGTTTGCAACTGTGGAAATGAATTCGTGACAGGTTCAACAAAGGAAGATATCCATGTGGAAATCTGTTCAAAATGTCATCCATTCTACACTGGTCAGCAGAAAGCTACAGCGGCTCGTGGTAGAATTGATAAGTTCAATCGTAAGTATGGTATGACAAGTAATAAATAGGTCTGAAATATAAAGGCTGTCACTAGGTAGCTTCTGTTTTTTATGGAAGCCGTTTGTGGCAGCCTTTCTTTAGATTTTATGGTAGTAGGACTTTGAACAGTGACAGAATTTCATAGCAAAAGAGGTGTTATTGATGAAGAGTTCAGGGATAGGCGGACAGGCAGTACTGGAAGGTATCATGATGAAGAACCAGGATAAATATGCAGTAGCTGTCAGAAAGCCTGATAAAGAAATTGAAGTATGTGTCAAGGATTACAAGTCATTTGCCAAAGGCAAAAAGATATTCAATCTTCCGTTTATTCGCGGTGTATTTAGCTTCGTTGATTCTCTTATTCTTGGAATGTCTACACTTATGTATTCTTCGCAGTTTTACGAGGATGAGGAAGAAGAAACTAAAAAAGAATCAAAGAATGAAAAAAATTCTCAAAAAAATTTAGATAATGCATTTAAAGAAAAGTCAGAAAGTGTTATAATGACAGTAACGGTTATTTTTTCGGTCATTTTAGCATTGGGACTTTTTGTAGTTCTGCCAAGTCTTATTTCGGATTTTGCAAAGAAGAAATTTGAAATTTCATCATATACAGTGGTAGCAATTATAGAGAGTGTAGTTAAGCTGATTTTATTTTTATTGTATATTATACTTATTTCCAGAATGGAAGATATTCAAAGGACGTTTATGTATCATGGAGCGGAACATAAATGCATAAACTGTATTGAACATGGTAATGAGCTTAATGTTGAAAATGTTTTGAAAAGTTCCAGACTTCATAAGAGGTGCGGAACAAGTTTTTTATTTCTTGTAATGGCTGTCAGTATTATATTTTTTATCATGATACCTGTACAGCAGCCGGCACTTAAAATACTTGTAAGATTGTTACTCATCCCGGTTATCGCAGGAGTATCATATGAGGTTTTGCGGTTTGCAGGAAGTCATGATAATTTTTTAGTGAAAATAGTGAGCGCTCCGGGACTTGCATTACAGAAACTGACAACAAAGGAACCGGACAGTGACATGGCAGAGGTTGCAATTAAAGCAGTAGAGGCCGTTTTTGATTGGAGAGAATATCTAAAGAATTTTGAAGAAGATGAACCGGAGAAGAGGTTAAAATAATTTTGTTTTAAATTTTGTTCTTAATTTTACAATAAAACATTAATTATGAAATGATTTGTTGTAGAGAATGGCGGGGAATGAAAGAGTGGTGGTATTTAGATGAAGTACGCCGAGATGGTAAAGCAAGGACAGATAAGATTATTTAAAGCAGGTATCGTGGATGCAGATACCGATGCCTGGATTTTATTGGAGACAATTTGTTGTGTTTCACAAGTGGATTATTTTACTAAAATGCATAATGAAGTGCCGGATGATGCAATGCAGGCATATTTTAAAGCAATTGACAAGAGAAGTACGCATTATCCGCTGCAGTACATTATTGGTGAATGGGAGTTTATGGGGCTCAGATTCAAAGTGAATGAAAGTGTACTGATTCCTAGACAGGATACGGAATTGATTGTGGAAACAGCAATGCGGATTATTGATGATTTTTACAGTGAGCAGGAAAGAACAATAGATGTAATTGATTTATGCACAGGAAGTGGCTGTATTGCGATTAGTCTTGCAAAAAAATTTGATAATGTCAATATGCTTGGTACTGATATTTCAGCAGATGCATTACATCTTGCTAAGGTAAATGCAGAGCTGAATAAGATAGACAATGTTCAGTTTATTAAGAGTGATTTGTTTTTAGAACTTGAGACAGATATGGATTCAAGACATAAGGAGTTTGATATGATTATATCAAATCCGCCATATATCAGGTCGAAAGAGATTGAAAAGCTGATGCCGGAAGTCAAGGACTATGAGCCAAGAATTGCTCTTGATGGCGATAAAGACGGACTTGTATTTTACAAAAAGATATGTGCACAAAGCCGCAATCATTTAAGAAAAAAAGGATGTCTTATTTTGGAAATAGGATATGATCAGGCAGAGGATGTTACCGATATTCTGGAAAAGAATATTTACAGGAATATACAGGTAATCAAGGATTGGTCAGGAAATGACAGAGTGGTGGTAGCATATAGATAATACTATCTGGTAATGCTTAAGACTATCGGTTTGTTGCTGAATTATGTTTATCAGTAATCTTATGGATATATGATATAACACATAAACAGCATGAATACTTAATTACATGGATATAGAGTAATTTGGAGGAATATATGTTTGACAGATTAGACGATCTACTAAGAAGATATGAAGAATTGATGTTGGAATTAAATGATCCTTCTATCGCTAATGATCAGGTAAGATTTAGAAAATTGATGAAAGAACAGTCGGATTTGACGCCGATTGTTGAGGCATACAAAGAATACAAAGAATGTAAAGAAACGGTTGAAGAAAGTCTTGCAATTCTTGACGAGGAAAGTGATGAGGAAATGAGAGAGCTTGCCAAAGAAGAATTGAATGAAGCAAAGGCGAGAATCGAAGAGCTTGAAAGACAGATAAAGATATTGTTGCTGCCAAAGGATCCGAATGATGACAAGAATGTTATCGTGGAAATCAGAGCCGGTGCAGGCGGTGATGAGGCAGCATTGTTTGCAGCAGAAATCTATCGTATGTATGTCCATTATGCAGAGACAAAGAGATGGAAAGTTGAGTTGATGGAATTTGAGGAAATCGGTATAGGTGGCATGAAGAATGTTACATTTATGGTAACAGGAAACGGAGCATACTCGGTTCTTAAATATGAATCAGGCGTACACAGAGTACAGCGTGTGCCAGAGACAGAGTCTGGTGGTAGAATCCACACATCAACGATAACGGTTGCAGTGATACCGGAGGCAGAAGAGGTAGATATACAGATTGATGAAAAGGATATCCGTATTGATGTAATGCGTGCATCAGGAAATGGTGGACAGTGTGTCAATACAACGGATTCCGCTGTTCGATTAACACATTTTCCGACAGGTATTGTGGTATATAGCCAGACGGAAAAGTCACAGCTACAGAATAAGGCAAAAGCATTTGCACTACTTCGTTCTAAGCTTTATGATATGGAGTGCCAGAAAGCGCATGATGCAGAGGCTGAGGCAAGAAGAAGTCAGATAGGTACCGGTGACCGTTCAGAGAAAATTAGAACATACAACTTCCCACAGGGACGAGTGACAGACCACAGAATCGGACTCACACTTTACAAGCTTGACAAGATAATGAATGGAGATATCCAGGAAATTATCGATGCATGCATTGCAGCTGACCAGGCAGCAAAACTTAGTAAGTTAGATGAAAGTGCATAAGAAAGCATACGGATTCGGAAATAAAGGCATATTTTAGAATTCACACATCAAACGGTTTTCATAAAATATTACCATTAACAATAATAGAGTCAAAAAAATCAGAATATTAGTCAGAATATCAAAAGTATATAAAAAATTGATATTCTGATTTTTTTTAGTGTTAGAAGAAAAAAGATATGAATGTCATCTTTTGCAGTAGACAATTTAGAGATTCTGCATATGATATTAATGTAAGCATATTAAGGAGAATATTTTATGCAGGGTTTTAATCCGTTTGAGGAGACACCATTGCCTATTGAGAAAATTTTGATGGATTGGAATATGATGTATCCAAAACCATATAATAAAAATACAGTGGATCCTTATACAAAGACAAGGATTATATTGATGAATGGTACAGAGTTTGAGGCACAGTGGTTTTCAAGAAATTTTTCAAGACATTGTGAGGATAATGATATCAGAAGAGAACTTGCGTTGGTCCGAAGAAGTGAGCAACAGCAACAAAAAAGGATATCATGTCTTAAGCCGAAAGATGAAACAATCCTGGAACATACCATTGGATATGAGCAGCTGGCGGTGGATTTGACAGCAGTTCTTGCACTTGATGAACCGGATTGTAATGTGAGAAATGCACTTAATTTTGCACTTCTTGAGGATTTTGACCATTTATACAGATATTCCAATCTGTTGAATCTTGAATATGGGGAATATCCTGAAAAACTTGTAGGAGGGTATACCGAGATTATGCCGGCGAGACCGACAATCTCTGAACACCGTCATCCATGTGACAGTATCTTCAAATATATTAATAATGAAACGGCCGAGATGAGGACAAAACTGCATGTTAATATTATTACTGCCGCAGAACAGCAGACGATGAATTATTATATGAATGTGGCACCGTTCTACTGCAAGTCTGATGTGGGAAGAAGATTGTATCAGGAAATCGGCATGATAGAGGAAGAGCATGTAAGCCAGTATGAGAGTCTGAAAGATACGAGAGTGACTTGGCTGGAAGATTTGCTCATGCACGAATATACGGAATGTTACTTATATTATTCATGTATGATGACAGAATGTGATAACAGAATCAAGAATATCTGGGAGGAATGTCTTGTTCAGGAAATTGCACATCTTCATAAAGCAAAAGAATTACTTGAAAAATATGAAGGAAAAGAATGGCAGGAAGTAATCCCTTGCGGAACATTTCCGGAGGTTTTAAAACTTGGACCGAATATTGAGTATATCCGTGATATCATAGCAACCACAACAGGTAATACGCAAAAATGTGAAGATGTAGTTGCTATATTTGATTTGCCACCAAATGCTGATTTTTATCAGTATCAGAATATTGTAAACGGGGATGTGAACAGTGTGGCAAGTCACAGAATCATTGACCAACATATCAGAAGTATGGGAAGAGATTACAGATATGAACTGGGACCGAATCCGCTCATTTCCTTGAGGAACAGAATGATGGATAATACTAATCTTGCACGAAATCCTAAGGCAACACCGATGTCGTCTACAGTTGCCGGAAAGACTTCGGATTGTAGAAGGCGACCGATGCCAATGCCTCCTATGCAACGCTCTATGAGGCAGGGAGATAGAGAAGGCAGACGATAAAGATAAATAGGACTTTGATAAAAAAATGATGAACATTATCAAAAATTTCAGTTGATATGAATGGCTGTTGCATTAAGCAAGACAACTATCATTTATAGTGTTATGGAAATGAAGTTAACATTATGGTATAGTACTGTTAATAATGCTTAATGTGGCAGCCTTTTGGATAATGGTTAAAATTTGGTATGAAAGAAAGGAAATTTTTAAAATGGATAACAGAGAAAAAATGGACAAACAGTTTGAATTTTGCAGGGAGATTGATAAGGAAAAGTTTATCGGAAGACAGACATATTTAACAGACGGAATCAGAAAAGAAAATGATGCAGAACATGCATGGCATATGGCAGTCATGGCATTAGTGCTAAGTGAATATTCAAATGAAAAGATAGATTTGCTAAAAACAATAGCCATGATACTCATGCATGATGTAGTAGAGGTAGATGCGGGAGATACTTATGCATATGATGAGGAAGGCAAAAAGACACAGGCAGAAAGGGAAATGAAGGCAGCACAGAGATTATATGGTATACTGCCGGAAAGCCAGACAGAAAAATTCAAAAATTTATGGCTGGAATTTGAAGAACAGAAAACACCAGAGGCGAAATTTGCAAGGACAATGGACAATATTCAGCCGCTTATGTTAAATGCGGCCAACAATGGAAAAGCATGGGAAGAGCATGGTGTTCATTTAAGCCAGATATTAAAGAGAAATGAAAAAACAATGGAAGGATCAAAAGAATTGTGGGAGTATGCAAGAGAAAATTTTATTAATCCAAGCATAGAGAGCGGAAAAATTGATACATCTGTTGATATTAGCGAAAGAATATAGGGGAAAACTATATGTAGTTATCAATAAAAGTTTGTTGACAAAAAAAATGCAATATGCTATTCTATGCGAGGTAGATTTATCTAACGCATGTTAGAAATGACATGTATAAGTTAGAAAAAGATAACCTGTTTTTTATGGTTATCTCACTAAGAAGATTATATTACTAAAAATATTACTGCTTATATAATATATTTTAGAGAGGCATTTTTAAGTGAAAGAAAAGAATAATCTAAGAAAAACTTTATCTGTATTCATATGTGTCGCATGTTGCTCATTATTTGTTTCATGTGGTAATTCTAACACAGGTAATGCAGATAAAACAAAAGATAATGAGTCAGGAATTTCTGCTTCAGAAATTGATAAAAAAAACGGCGGGAATAATGATGATGACTACGCTGCGAGCAGAGACATATTTGCCATGGATACATATATGACTGTAAAGGCATACGGAAGTAATGCTGATGAAGCCGTGGAAGAAGCAATTAAAGAGATTGAAAGACTTGACGGAATGTTGTCAGCAACTGATAAAGATAGTGAGATTTACAAACTTAATATGAATCAAGGTGGCAGTTTATCAGAGGATGTTTCCTATCTGATTGAAAGATCAAAAGAAATCTATGAAAGTACGGAAGGAACGTTTAATATTGCCATATATCCGATTGTTGAAAAATGGGGATTTGCAAGCGGAGATTACAATGTTCCAACACAGGATGAGCTTAATGAACTGTTAAAAGATACAGATTTCTCAAAGGTAAATTATGATAAAAACAACCAGTCTTTGTTATATGAAACAGAAACAATGAAAATTGACCTTGGCGGAATTGCAAAGGGATATACTTCTGCAAGGATAATGGATATTTTTAAAGATTTGGGAGTTACAAGCGGAATCGTAAATCTTGGAGGAAATGTGCAGGTACTTGGAACGAAAACGGATGGAAGTGACTGGAAGGTTGCGATTCAGGATCCACTTGATGAGGATAGTTATATTGGTGTATTAAAGACACATGATAAAGCAGTAATTACATCGGGGGGATATGAGAGGTATTTTGAAAAAGATGGAGTGAGATATCATCATATAATAGATCCAAAGACAGGATATCCGGCGGACAGCGGACTTATTTCAGTGACTATTGTGTGTTCGGACGGAACTATGGCCGATTGTCTTTCTACCTCTCTTTTTATCATGGGAAAAGATGAAGCAATAGCATATTGGAAAAAACACAGTAGTGAATTTGACACAATTTTATATACAGAAAATAATGAATTGCTTGTGACAGAGGGAATAGCAGATCAGTTTACCAGTGAATTAAATATTACAATTATTAATGATGATAAGTAAAATTGGGAAATGAGGTATAATATGAAGAAAAAAATATCAGTATTTGCACCGATACTTTCAGTAGTTTTAGTTGGAAGCTGTATAGGTATTTCATTAACAGGATATAGTGCACCTGTATATAAAGTGCAGGCGTTTGAAGGTAATTTAACCCAAAATGTTGATACAAATGAACAGGATAAGAAAAATAAAGAACACTCGGAAGCTGATAATGAAGATATGGAAAATAGCAAAGCTCAAAGTCTGAATGTTAATGGATGTTTTGATTTGGAAGATGGAGTGTATGAGGGAAGTGGAACAGGATTTTCCGGTATTGTCAGGGTTGCGGTTGAGATAAAGGATAAAAAGATTGTAAACATAGAAGTTATCAGTAACGAAGATGATGAAGCATTTTTTAACAGGGCAAAAGGTGTAATAGCTAATATCATAGCAGGTCAGAGTACTGATGTAGATGTAATATCTGGAGCAACATACAGTTCAAGAGGTATTATAGAAGCTGTTAATAATGCTTTAAAGATAAATGGTACTTCACAGGGGAATGGTTCTAATACAAATATCAATTCCAATAATCGGGAAAATAGTAATCAATCATCAAACATCAATGAGGTACTTGAAACACTAAAAGATGATGAAAAACTTAAGGATGGAATATATTATGGAACCGGAACCGGATTTGCAGGAGATTTAACTGTGAAGGTAGTAATTGAAGGAGGAAAAATCATATCAGTTTCTATTGTTTCAACAAATGATGGAGATGATTTTATTGCAAAGGCATCCGCTATATTAACAGATATTGTGAACAAACAAAACCTTGATGTAGATACAGTGTCAGGAGCAACATATAGTTCAAGAGGCATTATACAAGCAGCGGCAAATGCGATTAAACAGGCAGTTGTAACGGACAGTGCAGATGTGTTGAATGGATATTATGGTGAAGAAAATCGTAGTCAGAATAATGTAAATTCCGGTGGTAATAGTGGAAAAACATCAAATAATACCGATGGAAACTCTATACATAAAGCAAGTGATTCGGTATCGGAAGGAAATATACCTTATATTGATGGTATTTACTATGGAACCGGGGATGGATTTTCAGGTGAGGTCAAAGTTTCTGTAGAGATAAAAAATCATACAATAAGAGCAATCAATGTGATTAGTACAGAAGATGATGCAGCATTTTTTGATAGAGCAATAAGCCTGGTTGATGAAATGTTAGAAAAACAGGAAACAAAAGTTGATACTGTATCAGGTGCAACATTTAGTTCAGAAGGAATTATTGATGCTGTTAATGACGCTCTTGCAGCAGCGAAAAAGGCAACTGAAGAAGCAGAAAGAAAAGATGGCAGCAGTCAAGACGCAAAAGATAATGAAAGTTCACAAAACATTAATGATAAAGAAAATACAGGTGACAAAGAAATTACAGATATCAATCAGAATACAGATGACAATGAAAATGATAAAGACATTTCAGAGGATGGAAAAGATGACAACAAAGAAAATCAGGATGATAGCAAAGTACAATCCAATGTTTATCATGATGGTACATATTTAGTAAATGTCATTTGTGTGCCTGATGAAGATGAGATGTTTGAAGAGTACCATCTTTCAATGAACGTAACCATAGAATCAGATAAAATTGTCAATATTACAGATGTTGCAGGAGATGGAGAATTGTCAAATAATACTTATATAAAGAGAGCGTCAGTTGGAACATCGAAACTGAAAGGAATGATAGATAAAATCATCGAGACAGGTTTGAATGAAGAAATTGATACAGTATCAGGAGCAACATGTACATCAAAATCCATTATAGAAGGTTGTAAAGAGGCATTTGAAATTGCAAAGATTGAAACTGATAGCGATAATTCAAACGAAAATCCTGAAGAAGATAATCATTCAAATGAAGACAACAATTCAATAAGTATTCTATATTTGAGTAATCAAAAAGCAAATGAAGAACAGAACGGAGGAGTAGAGGGGTTATATATTGATTTGACAGAAGTTGATAAACAAAAAAGGTTCAATAGTCTGCAATTGAAGGATGTAAACAATCTGCTGAGTGGAGGTATATGATACGGCTATGAAAGATTTAATGGTTAGAATATTTAGTGTTTTGTTAATCGTAATAGCACTAATAGGATATAACATGACGGTGCAGGTTAGAGAAAAAGATAATGAAATCGCAAAGATTAATTCACAGCTTCAGTATTCAAAGCAAGAAGCGGAATATTATAAAACACAATTTATAGAACTAAGTGGTATTGAAGAAGAAAATAAAGAAAGTGAATCTAAGTATAATGATGGCATTTACGAAGGAACTGCTATGGGATTTGGTGGTGATATAACCGTTTCTGTAGAGATTGAAAATGGAAGTATTAAAAGTATAAATGTCACTAAGGCAAGTGGGGAAGATGGAGCTTACCTTGAGATGGCGAAGGACATTATCAATAATATTATAGAAGCAGGAGATGCCGATGTGGATACAGTCAGCGGTGCAACATTTAGTTCAACAGGAATCAAAAATGCAACTATAGAGGCACTTAGCAGTGCAGAAAAATGATTAGAATGGAGCAATTATTACTATGCAGAAAGAAAAAATAGATATAAGAAATCTGTCAGTTAAGCAGAAGAAAAAATTACATATTTATTTAAGAGCTGTAATACAATTGTTATATTTTATTTTTCTGCCATCAGCATTTACAGCAGGGTTTGCAGGTATAAAGTATATATTTACACAGATTGGTATAGGAAATGAGATTACTATAACATCGTTCATGACAGTGCTAGTTGTACTTTGTCTCTACACGATTGTATTTGGAAGATTTTTCTGCGGTTTTGCATGTGCATTTGGAACACTTGGAGAAGCTGTCAGGGCATTTTATGTCTTTATGTGCAAAAAATTAAAGAAAAAGCCGATTACGATAGGAACAAAAGTGGCAGGATACTTATCATACATAAAATATGTCATATTAACGGGTATTGTCATATTATGTTTCAAAGGTTCTTATTCGGTTATGCAGGGTAAAAGTCCATGGGACGTATTTTCCATGCTGCATGCGAGAAATTTTCGATTTGAGAGATATACAGTCGGAGTGATAGTTCTTATACTTTTGGTTGTAGGAATGTGTTTTCAGGAAAGATTTTTCTGTAGATTTTTTTGCCCGATGGGTGCTGTATTTTCAATACTTCCTGTACTTCCGTTTTTCTCACTTCACAGAGACAGAGAAAATTGTATAAAGAATTGTACAGCGTGTACAAGAAAATGTCCTGCCGATATTGAACTTCCAAAGAAAGGTTCATTAGAGGTAAGAGGAGATTGTTTTCAGTGCCAGAAATGTATCGACACATGTCCAAAGTCCAATATACACTGTGGAATACATGTGTTTAAAGGAAATGAAGTATTGTTTACATTATTCAGGGCAGCACTATTGTTTTGTCTGTTTATGTGGATTGGATTGTAAAAAAACATTGTATGATGATAGATAAGGATATAAAAGTGAAAAAGAAAGATATAATTTTAGGAATAACCATTATAATAATTGGACTGATTCTAATGTTTGTTATGAAATTATATAACAATTCACAAGGCGATGAGGTCATTATTAAAGTAGACGGAAAAATATATGGAAAATATTCTCTTGATAAAAATCAGGAGATTGAAATAGATACAGAATATGGACATAATACTGTATGTATTGAAAATCGAAAAGCTTACATGAAAGAAGCGGATTGTCCTGATGGGTATTGTAAACATCAGGGACATATAAGTAAAGGCAATCAGACAATTGTATGTCTGCCACACAAGCTCGTTGTTGAGATAAAGGTGAATGATAAATCATCAGGTGATAATGCTAAGTTGGGAAATAATAATGTTAGCAAAGACAATGATTCTGAAGACGAGTTGATTCCGGATGCAATAGTAAAATAGAATGATAGAAATACAATGTCTCTTTGGCGAGAAGCAAAAGGGCACAATGCATATTATATGTGTGGAGGTATAGGATGAGTAAAAAAGTTGCATATTGTGCAATATTGATTGCACTTGCGATGATATTTAGCTATGTTGAAGCTGTGATACCTGTCAATTTCGGCATTCCGGGAATAAAGCTCGGTGTTGCCAATATTGTTGTAGTGGTGGGGCTTTATATCATAAAAGCAAGAGAAGTGTTTGTCATATCAGTAATAAGAATTATTTTAGTAGGAATACTTTTTGGAAATGTTATGTCGATTTTATATAGTCTGGCTGGTGGAATTCTAAGTTTGATAGTAATGTTGTTAATGAAGAAAATGAAAGGATTTTCTATAGTTGGAGTCAGTATTGCCGGCGGGGTAAGCCACAATGTGGGGCAGCTTGCCGTTGCTATTGCGGTTGTGGAAAATCTTAAATTAATTGCATATATTCCGGTTCTTTTAATTGCAGGGGCAATTACCGGTTTTATAATTGGAATTCTGTCATCAAAGATTGTACCTGTTATGAAAAAAGAAGTTGAGAAAGTAGTATAGGGTACTCTGTGAACAGTAACCTATAGGAAAAATCAATAGTAACTTTAATAAATTTACTAATTGACAAATACAAAATAGTTAGTTATACTTAACTACTGTTAGAAATAACTGATAACAGTTAAGTATCTAATATAAAAAAATTGTATGTATGAAAGGAGCATATACATGAGGAAAAACAAATTAATATCTTCAGTGTTGACATTGGCAATGGTGTTTAATTTGTTACCTGTATCCGCTTTAGCTGAACCGGCAGAAGTGAAGTATAAAGACGGAATATATACAGGAACAGCTACAGTAAAAGATGTCGATGGAGATTTTGATGATTACAAACTTACAGTTGAAGTAAGTGTATCAGATGGTAAAATTACAGATATAACAGCAGAACCTGACGAAAGCGAATATTCGGACGATAATGATGCATATTGGAATTATGCAATCAATGGTCGTAAGCGTTCAGGCACATTTTATGAGAGTGTTATCAGTCAGATTATCAATAATCAGAATACTGATGCTGATGCTGTATCGGGTGCGACATGTACATCAGATGCGATTATAGAGGCAGTTAAAAATGCATTAGCTGATGCTGTTGATTCATCATCAGAAACAGTTTCATCGGGATATGCACTTGTGAATATTCCATATGATAAGTTCTACGGTGCAGAAGGCACAACAAACTTTGATACAGATGCCATCAGTTCGGCAACAAACAAAGTTGGAAATTATGGAAAAGCCGGTGGAGCAGAAGATGGAAGTGTAACAGCAGTCGGTGGAGAAAACGGAGCACATCTTGAAGGTGTGACATGGCCTGTAAAGGTAAATGATATATCTGCACTGAAGGCACTTGGCGGTGTAGAAATCACAGATGAGAGCAAGGTAACAGTAGCAACAGCCAAAAAAGGAAAGACATCAGCTACAGAACTTGAAGGAGCAGCAGCACTTACAGAGGCACCTGCATATTCCTACTATATCCTTACAGAGGAACCGGACTATTATGTAACTCTTGATATTGACGGTGAAACAGTAGAATTTTCAGGACTTGTAGGAGAGGTTAAAGAACTTGATAAGCTTGATGTAGATGTATCGTATGCAACACACTGGGGTGATGTTCGGTTCGACTTTGCAGGAGCAGAGGAAGTGGCTGATAAGCAGGTTAATGCAGTAGTCATCACAGCAGATGATGGAACAACAGGCGGACTTGTACATCTTTATAACATTTGGTCATACAATTCACTTGCATGGAATGTGGCAAACGTAAAAGGTCTTGACGGAGTGAAAGTGACAAATATCCGTTACTACTGCAATGACAAGGAAGGTAACTATTATGTATATGATTATCCTGTAGAACTTGATATTCTTCCGATTTATACAGGAGAAGTTACAGCAGCATTTGCAGATGACAGTACAATTACATTAGCAGGACTTCCAGATGATATCAAGAATCCGACAGCTACAGTTTACTATACATCAGGTGAAAGAGGAGCAGCTTATGAATACCTCACACCTACACATATCGATCCGGAAGACGGAGATGTTGAACCAGATACAACAGAGGTAGTAGATGGAAAGATAGCTTTGGCAGAGAAACCTGAGAATGGAAAGACGTATACAATCGTTATCGGAAGTGATAACTATGTTGCAATCACAGTTAGTGCTAAGACAGCATTAGAAGCAGCTGTAGACACAGCAGAGGCTATTGATTCAGATAAATATACAGACGAAACAGTGGAAGCATTGAATGAAGTATTAGAGAATGCGAAAGAAATACTTGCAAAAGAAGATGCTACTCAGGAAGAAATCGATGCAGCAACTGCTAAGGTAAATGAGGCAGTGGAGGCACTGGTGGAAAAGACTGAAGAGCAAAAAGAAGATGACAGCAAGACAGAGGATGACAGCAAGACAGAGGATGACAGCAAGACAGAGGATGACAGTAAGACAGACAATGACAAGAAAACAGATGCTGATGAGAGCAACACGGATAATACCGGAAGTGATAAGTCATCTGATGATAAGCAGGCAGATAATACAAATGTAACAGATAATAATTCTAAGACAGATAATAATAATGTCGCACCGGCTACAACTACTAATACAAATATTAATACTCCTGTTAAGACAGGTGATAATACAAATATTTGGGGAATATTTAGTGCAATCATTGTAGCACTTGGTGGCTTAGGACTTTCAATTAAGCTCAAAAAGAAAGAGACAGAAGAATAATTCTTTAAATTGTTTTTAGGATTAAATAGTTTTATAATGAAACAGCTTTGGCAGCGATAAAGGATGCCAAAGCTGTTTTTGCTTTTCACTATTGAGAGGTTGTTTAATGGAAAATACAGATTAAGGCAATACCGCACAGAGATAGTGCCACAGCTGCGCAGTAGATTCTTTTGTCAGATCGTATCAGAATACTGCAGGAATACTGACGTATTTCAAGGGATCATGGTACAAGCTGACGGAAAAAGATCAAGCAGATGTGGCGCTGAGCCGTAAGGCGAGCTTTGCGCGGTGTTGCCTTAGCTTCGGCTGCGACAAGGCAACCTCACC
>CADACD010000020.1 GCA_902786365.1 uncultured Lachnospiraceae bacterium
ATCACATTTGTTTGTTTTTGTCAACAACTTTTTTAATATTATTTTTTATTTATTTTGTCATGTCACAAAACAACTTTTTAAATCACTTTTTATTTTTTTCTTGTTTCGTGCGACTTGAATATAATATCACTATGTCTTTCATTTGTCAACAACTTTTTTTATTTTTTTCGACGTTTTTTTTCGACTCTTTTTTAGACATTTTTTTAACTTTCTCTACTGCACTTTCGGTCTTTATCACAGTTTTTTTGGCGTTTAAACGCTTTACAACCTATCTTCTTTATGATTTTTCCTGTTGCCTGTTCTTATCACTTTTACCTTGACACTTCTTGCCTAAATAACTGCTATCCTACAAATTGCCATAAACATTACTTCTAAAAATGAAAATCACTATACCTCTTTTAATCTTAAATGTAACTAATAGCTTCTGCAATATTAGATACTCCTACAATTTCTATTTTAGATTTGTTTTTTATCATTTCAACTGATGAAGCAGGCAAGATACATCTTTCAAATCCGAGTTTTTCCACTTCTGCAATACGATTTTCTGCCATACTTACTGAACGAATTTCACCTGCAAGCCCAACCTCACCAAATACTACAGTTTTTGAATTGATTGCCCTGTTTTTATAACTAGAGACAACAGCCATAATAATTCCCAAATCAAGTGCTGGCTCATTGATTTTTATGCCTCCTGCAATATTTAAGTAGGCATCACAATCATTTAACTGCATGCCCGCTCTTTTTTCCAATACTGCCATTAAAAGATTAACCCTGTTATAATCTGTTCCTGCTGCTGTTCGTCTCGGCATACCAAAATTCGTTCTGCAGACTAATGCTTGTATTTCGAGCAAAATCGGTCTCGTTCCCTCCATTGAACATGTTATCACAGAGCCTGATGCATTTTCCGGTCGTCCACTTAACATATATTCAGACGGATTTTTAACTTCCTCCAATCCTTTCTCATGCATTTCAAAGACCCCAATCTCATTTGTTGAACCAAATCTGTTTTTTACACCTCGTAATATTCGATATGCTGCATGCCTGTCCCCTTCAAAATATAACACTGTATCTACCATATGTTCCAACACTCTTGGTCCTGCAACTACACCTTCCTTCGTTACATGGCCCACAATAAAAACAGAAATTGAAAGGCCTTTTGCGAGCTGCATAAAAACATTGGTTGACTCTCTTACCTGACTTACACTTCCCGGCGCTGATGTAATATCCCTCTTATACATTGTCTGTATTGAATCGATAACCACAACATCCGGTTTTACTTTTCTGATTGTTTCTTCTATTATTTCTAAATCCGTCTCACACAACAGAGAAAGATAATCATTAAATTTTCCTATTCTGGTTGCCCTTAATTTTATCTGCTTAAGCGATTCTTCTCCTGATACATACAAAACTCTTTTTCCATCAGATGAAATATTTTTGCATACTTGCAATAATAATGTTGATTTTCCTATTCCTGGATCTCCTCCCACAAGAATCAGCGAACCTTTCACAAGCCCTCCCCCAAGTACTCTGTCAAGCTCACTTATCCCTGTTTTCATTCTATCCTCTGTCTCTAAAGATATCTCCGATAATACTGCCGGTGCTGCTGCTTTTATATTACTCTTGACAAGCATTGTTCCTTTTTTCACTGCCGGTTCTTCCACCAATGTATTCCATTGCCGGCATCCCGGACATTGTCCAAGCCATTTTGCCGATTCATACCCACACTCAGTACAAAAAAATATACTTCCTTTTGTTTTTGTTCCCATAATACCACCATGCGGTAACTTTGATTTTTCAAAGTTACCGCCTTTCTTTTCTTTCACTATGAAATTTTTTAAAAATATAATTAATATATTAAACCTATCAATCTATTCCTTAATTAATTTTACATCAACTGCTTTTCCTTCATTCAATTCAACACTAAGTACCAATTTTCCCCCAAGATTCGCTGTAACTGTTCCAACATTCACTCCGTCTACATAAACCTTGTATTCAGCACCATTTTCAGCTTCAACAGTTATCTGTGCATCATCACTACCTTCAACTATAAATTTCATTTCACTGTCTGACTCATAAAAATTGTTGACTGCTGTCCCCGGTACTGACTCATATACAAACATTCCATTGCGTTCCAGTTTTGTTATCTCTTTAAATGTCTTCACTTTGTATAAATCACCATTAAATTCAAAATCAGAAAGTTTTGATTTTGTTTCCAGTTCATAATTTCCAAAACTAAGTGTTCCATCCTCTTCAACCTTTAATAATTCTACTATAACTGACATGTTTTCTTCCTCCTTGTTTAATGTATAATGTCTTACAATCGTTTCATCTACTGTAAATTTGTAGCACATCTTAATGTTTTAACTTTTGATAATCTTAACTACTTCTATTTAATTCATTATATATTTTGTTTTCTATATATTTCAGACATAAGCTCTTACACTTTTTGTATATTTGTTTTTTCTTGGTTGACAACCTCAAATTTCAGTTTCTTATCATTGACTCCAATACTCACCTTATCACCAGTTTTTATATTTCCTTCAAGAATCTCCTGTGCAAGCTTATCTTCCACCATTGTCTGAAGTTTTCTTCTAAGTGGTCTGGCACCGTATTTTTTGTCAAAACTTTCATCTATGATAAAAGATTTCGCGGCACCGGATATTTTTACACTGATACCCAGCTGCCCCAAAGCTCTGTCTGATATCTCTTTTATCATAATTGATAAAATCTTTTGCATTTGCTCTTTTTGCAGTGAATGGAATACAATAATTTCATCTATTCTGTTTAAAAGTTCCGGTTTGAACAATTTCTTTATCTCTTCCATCACTCCATCTTTCATTGCCTCATAATTCTTTTCTTCATTATCTTCTTTTATAAATCCCAGTTGTTTAGGTTCTACGATTCTCTCTGCACCCACATTTGACGTCATGATAATAACTGTATTCTTAAAATCAACTTTTCTTCCTGTATTATCTGTGATATGTCCCTCATCTAATATCTGAAGCAGAATATTAAATACATCCGGATGCGCTTTCTCTATCTCATCAAACAAGATAACTGAATATGGATTTCTTCTTACCCTTTCGCTTAATTGTCCTCCATCATCATAACCTACATATCCCGGAGGTGAGCCGATAAGCTTTGACACACTATGTTTCTCCATATATTCTGACATATCTACACGTATCATAGACTGTTCGCTGCCAAACACAGACTCTGCAATTGCCTTTGATAATTCTGTCTTTCCTACACCTGTAGGGCCTAAAAACAAAAATGAACCTGTAGGGCGTTTGGGATCTTTTAATCCTACTCTTCCTCTTCTGATTGCATTTGAAACTGCCTTTACTGCTTCTGTCTGTCCCACCACTCTCTTTGTCAATGTAGCCTCAAGTCTCTTCAGTTTTGTTGATTCTTTTTCACTAATCTTCGCTACCGGAATTTTTGTCCACATAGCAACAACCTCAGCTACATCTTCTTCTTCTACCGTCACTACCTTTTTCGTCTTTCCATCTTTTGATAGCAGGTACTTCTCGTATTTTTCTTTGAGCTTATCTTCTCTTGCTCTTATTTCTCCTGCTTTTTTATATTCATGTTTCTTTATTGCCTCTACCTTTTCGGACTCACATTGTTCAATTTGCCTGCTTAACTCTATAATTCCATTACCACTGCCCTGCTTAATTTTTGTTAATTTCACTTTAGCAGCAGCTTCATCCATTAAATCAATCGCTTTATCAGGTAAGTACCTGTCATTGATATATCTGTCTGACATGTTTACGGCAGCTAAAAGCGCCTCTTCTGATATAACCACTCCATGATGTTCTTCATATTTTTCTTTCAGTCCTTTCAAAATAGCAACTGATTCCTCAACAGAAGGTGCCTCGACAGTAACAGGTTGAAATCTTCGCTCTAAAGCAGCATCTTTTTCAAAATATTTTCTAAACTCATTGATGGTTGTTGCACCAATTATCTGAATTTCACCTCTTGCAAGTGCCGGTTTCAAAATATTGGCAGCGTCTATCGAGCCTTCCGCTCCCCCTGCGCCTATAATCGTATGAATTTCATCTAAAAACAGCAAAACATTTCCATCTTGTTTTACTTCTTCTATAATTCTCTTTATTCGTTCTTCAAATTCACCTCTGTACTTTGAACCTGCAACCATGGCCGCCAAATCAAGTGTCAAAAGCCTTTTATTTTTTACTGTATCAGGAACGTCTCCCTCTGCAATTCTCATCGCTATTGCTTCTACTATTGCAGTCTTTCCAACTCCCGGTTCTCCAACAAGACATGGGTTATTCTTTGTTCTTCTGCTGAGTATCTGTATTACGCGCAATATCTCATCTTGTCTGCCTATTACCGGATCAAGTTTACCTAATGCTGCATTTTCTGTTAAATCTACACTAAATTGTTCAAGTGCTGATTTTTGCGCTCTGCCACCATTATTTTTGTTATAATTATCCTGAAAAATTTCGGCGATATCCTCTCTGAATACATTTGGAGAAACACCTATCGTTTCAAGTATTTCAACATATATTTTCCTCAGATTTATTCCCATCGTATTGAGAAGTCTTGTTGCAACACCTTCTTTCTCTCTTATTATAGCAAGAAGAATATGTTCTGCACCTATTTTATTTTCATTTGTCATTTTTGCATATTTCGCACTATAAACAAGTACATTTTGTGCTCTTGGTGTTATAGCTGCTTCATCCGCAACTGCTACATCTCCTGCCGGTGAAACCAATGTCTCTATAAGTTCTATTATCTTATCTAAATCAACTTTATTTTTCTTTAATATAACCGCAGCTGCACAGTCCTCTACAGACAAAATTCCTGCAAGTATATGCTCTGTACCCACATAACTGTGATTAAGCTTTTTTGATATCATCTCTGCCTGCTGTAATACATCTTTTGCTTTATCTGTGTATATGTTATCCATTGAAATCCTCCACTTTGTTTTATATAAACCCTAACTAAATATTAATTCAAAAAATCATTATATATCTCATGTATAATTGCATGTGCCTCTTCTTCTGTGACATCTTTGCATATCGCTTTTGCAAGTATTACACGCATCTCATCTTTCATATCCTCAATTGCCTGAATCTTATCAATGTCAATTGCAATAATCGCTCCATAACGCCTGTCCAATTTCAAAAAACCTTCGTTTTTTAACACTGCATATGCTTTATTCACAGTATGCATATTGATTCCTATATCCTCTGCAAGCTGACGCACTGATGGAAGTGAATCTCCTTCTCTTATTGTATCTTTTGCAATTCCATAAATAATCTGATTTCTAAGTTGCATATAGATTGCTTCGTCACTCTTAAAATCAATCGATACTATCATATTATCACTAACCTTTCATCTCAATCCATCTGTTATATATACAGTATAACAAATGACATTCATTTGTCAAGTTGTGTATCTTCTATCACTGCTTATCATCATCAAAATCTCCCAGACCAAACAACAAATCTTCTATATTCTGTTTTTCTTCCTCACTTGGCATATTTTGTTCGGATATGTCTACAGAATTTAATCCACCTTCATTTACCTTGCCTGTACCATTTTCTATATTCGCAACTGTCTGATAATCAGCTATATTTTTTGTGTCTGCCTCATTTACACCTACACTACTATCATCTGATAAGTCTCTTCTTATTCTGTCTTCCCTTACGGAGTTTTCTTTACTTAATATCTCTGTCTGACTTAACGGATATTTCAAGCTACTGTCATCTCCTATTTCAGATTTTGAAGTGTTATCTTCATCATCACTCGAATTATCATACATATTCTTTTCTTTTTCTGTTAAATACTTGTATATTGCTATTAATGTGAAGATTACCAATATCACCAAGGCAACTACTAAACACTTTATCAATTTGTTTTTCTTGTCTTTTACATTTTGGTATTCCTCATTCAATTCATTATATTGCCTCTTCATTGACAGATATTCTGTATTTTCTGTCTCAGGCTCTTCTTCTACTTCTATTGTTTTAATTCCTTCCACATATCTTTGAAGTGTTTTTTCTTTTGTATCATATACATAAAGTGCAGTTTCCCCCTCCCAATTCATCGCATAAACAACATAAAATTCTGTTCCCTCTTCTCTTATCCATGCTTTTATACTTTCCCCATCAATTTCTAATGTCGTCTGAATATAATCTTTAGGTCCCTGATAGCTGTCATCAGTTGGTATGATTGTATATTCTTTTTGGTCTGTTTTAATATTCACCAATCTATCAATTGCACCCGTCGCTTCATTATAGATACACAGGATGGCATTTGTTCCCTCCGGATCATCGGCAATACATACTAATGTAATTTTTTTTGCAATTCCTTTCAATACTGCAATATTTTGTCCATTATATCCGGCTATAGATTCCTCATATCCTTCCGGCTTTGCAATGAGCGAAAAATCCTGTATAATGTATTTTCCTATTGCCTCAACAAGTTTTGGTGTTCTGTCAAGTTCCGTTTGTGTTTCTGAAGTTGTCTCTGATTGTGACTCTGTCTGTGATTGAGATTCCTGAGGCTGGTTCGGATCCTGATTTACCTGTCCTGTTGTAGACATCTGATTTTCAGACTCTTTTGTAATATATAGTGTATATGTACTTTGTGAACCGTCTTCTGCCGTAACAATAATTGTCGTTTTATTGTCACCAGTCTCTATTTTTGTTCCTGACACTTGTGTTGTTGCTTTTGTGTCTGAAAGTGTTGTCGAAACAACAAGTCTTGAAATATTAGAAGAAACTGTAGCTGTGTAATCATATATTTCAGATGAAAATGCAGGGGTAAAATTCACATTCTGACTTGCACCTGTCTGTGTTATTCCAGAAACAATTAATCCATCAAGACGGCTGTTATTTGATGCTGTATCAGATGCATTTATAGTTATTGTACCATTAGAAGTATTCAGGTTATCAATGTTGTCGCCTTCCTGCCCTGACGGATTAACAGCTAAAAACATTGTATTTGCTGCAACTGATATCGTTGTTGTTCCGGGTTCTTTTAAGACAAAATTTAAATCAATTGTTTTTGTTTCTCTTGCCGGAATATCATCTAATATGCTTAATATATTTCCTGCAACACCACCATTCGTTCCATCATTCACATATCCCAGATGGTTTGTATCATACTCTATTCCAATTTGTCCCATTGCTGCAACATCTGTCGAAACTGTTACAGTTACCGTTACTGTATCACCTTTTGTTCCACTTGCTGATGAAATCGCTACATTTGCTGTAGCTGCCTGTACCTGTATTCTTGATACCATGAATACAACCATCAATACAGCTATTCCAAGTATCCATTTACTCCATCCAGATTTCATTTTAAAACTAATCCTCCATACGTTACTTTATATGAAATTTTAAACACCTCACATAATTCGCTTTGCAAATTATGATTCTGCTTCTCGCCGAAGAGGCTTCATACACCAAAGATGAATATATATTTTGCCAAATGCACTAAGGACTCCGTCTCGCTTCGCTCGATACCTCAGTGCATATTATATCATATTTATTTTTTTAGCTACTGAGAAATAATGCCTATTCCTAATATGTGTCTTTTGACATATAACATATCAACAAGATCAATTGTACCAGATTTATTGATATCTCCTGCCAAAAGATTTGCTTCTGTCAAATGGATGATTCCCAATATATGTCGTTTCTGGTATAACATATCAACAATATTAATTTCACCATCTCCATTGATATCTCCATAAATGACACATATATACTGCTTTACTGTTTGTCCTGCTTCATTTTGGACTTTCACACTCATTCCTGTTTTGACACTTCCTGCTGATTCAGTTCTTCCATTTGAATTGCATATCTGAATTGTGCAATTGTTAAGTTCAAATGACTCTTTTACTTGATTAATCTCTGTACCCACTGCTATTCCTGTAAGATACGTTCCATCTACTATTGTATAAGTTGTAGAATATTTTGGTTCACTTACCGTGGTTGGTTTTTCTGTTGTTGTCTGTTCCTGTGTGGTTGTATCCGGCTCAGTAGGTTTTTCTGCTTCACTTCTTACTACATTGATAGTATATGTCCTGGTATCACCATTCGCTGCTTTCACAACAACTTTCACTGTATTAACTCCCACTTTTAATGCTATATTTCCTGTTCCTGTAACTTTGGAATTGCTATCAGCTGCTGTTGCATTTACGTTGATACTTGTTACATTATTTTTAACTACCAGGTCATATTCCTGTGTAAACTTACTAAATGTTGGTGTCAGATTATATCCGTCAATAGTAAGGGTTTTAAGAATATTATTTGGACTTCCGTCACCTGTAGGACATGTACACACCGAATCCGGCATATTTTGAAATACAGGTATCTTAAATACCAAACCAATATTCTTTTTCATATTATCTGTATATGCATTTGCCATTTTTGCCGCTTCTGACTTTGGCGCACTTACATTTGTCATATACTGATGTGTATAAGGTGTTCCTACAAAATCAAATTTTTCATAGTATATTGTATCCTGGCCTATGTTGATATATCCGCTTCCTATAAATTTTGCACCACCAACAATTGCTTTATATTTTGTATTCCATGGTCTTAAAGTATTTTCATCTGTCTTTGATGCATAAATTAGTCCATTTTCTATCGCTCCATATCCATTTGCAGCATAAGCACCTATATTATAAAAATTGTATAATCCTGTATAGACATTTCCTGTTGAAGGCGCATAATAACCTGTAACACCTCCTACAGTTCCCGTATACCCTACCTCCTGAATCACTCTAGAAACAAGATGATACGGACTTACCCCGGACTGTGTTGCCGCATCCATAAATGTTGCTGCATATGTTTTTCCCGGAATTGACTGTGTACCGGCCATAAAGCTTCCTGTCAGAAGAAGTTCCACATTTTCTTCCTTATGTATTGATGCATTAAATGAAAGCATCTCAAACTGAAAGATATATTTTTCATCAAGAAAATTTCTGGGATCCATGCAATATTCCACATATTCTTTTGATGCTGCCACCCATGCATTACCATCAAAGGTAGCCCATGTTCCGGTATCCCAGTTATATGAACCTGTTTCAAGAGATTTCCATGAACTTATTGAATTTTTCGAAACCAAACTTCTTCCTAACACACTCTCGCCATCAACTGCATCTGACCATTTATATGAGAGATTATCTGCCACAAATACCCATTTTGGATATTTTGCATGAAGTTCCCGCAACTTCACCTTATAACTTTCAGGGAATCCCTGACTTGCAAGATATTTTTCAAACTCGCCATCTGTTACGTACGAAATAGTGTTCACATCTACATATGCACTATGCATAAATCCTGTAAGTTCTGTTCCTGAATATGTAAATTTTATTTTATACCATAATGCGCCATCACTTGCATTACTCTCACCTATAATCCTGACACTGTGTCCCACATTCAACTGAACATTATTTCCATTATATGTCAATTTGCTGTAAGAAGTACCTGCTCCCGTTCTCACATTCACATATGTCCCATTCACAGTTCCATCCTTTTCTTCATATGCGTGGATTTTCCAGTACTCAGAATTGATTATGATACATAGTGTTATAACCGAAATTAAAAAGGTAATTAATATTTTCTTTTTCTGACTAACCATTAACACCATCAGCACCTTTCGTACATCATAATAAGTAAAGACTATGCTTCATCTATCGCTTTTCCTATATCGTTTCTCATATATTTATTATCAAATTCAATCCACTTTGTTGCTTCATATGCATTTTGCCTTGCTGTTTTCAAATCTGTTCCTGTTGCCGTAACCCCAAGAACTCTTCCACCATTTGTCACAAACTTACCATCTGATAACTTTGTCCCTGCATGGAACACAAAATAAGAATCTTGTCCATCAAATTTCTCTAGACCTTTTATCTCAAATCCTTTTTCATACTTTACAGGGTATCCATCTGATGCCAATACGACACATACAGCCGCATTATCCTCAAATTCAAGTTCTACATCGTTAAGAGTTCCATCGATACATGCTTCAAAAACATCCACAATATCATTCTTCATTCTAGGAAGAACTACCTGTGTCTCCGGATCCCCAAATCGTGCATTATATTCGAGCACCTTTGGTCCATCTTTTGTAAGCATAAGTCCAAAGAATATAATTCCTTTAAAATCTCTTCCTTCTGCTTTCATCGCATCAACTGTCGGCTGATAGATATATTTTTGACAAAATTTATCCACTTCCTCTGTATAGAACGGACTAGGTGAAAATGTTCCCATTCCACCTGTATTGAGTCCTGTATCGCCATCCCCTGCTCTTTTATGGTCCTGAGCAGATGTCATTATTTTGATTGTATTTCCATCCACAAATGAAAGCACTGACACTTCGCGACCTGTCATAAATTCTTCTACAACAATCGTATTACCTGCTGACCCAAACTGTTTGTCAAGCATCAATGTTTTGACACCATCCATAGCTTCTTCTTTTGTACTACATATCAATACACCTTTTCCGAGTGCAAGACCATCTGCCTTTAACACTATCGGATATTTTGAATTCTCAAGATATTCCATCGCTTTCTGTGGAGAATCAAATGTCTCATAACCTGCTGTAGGAATGTTGTACTTTTTCATTAAATCCTTCGAAAATGCCTTCGAACCTTCAAGGATAGCAGCATTCTTTCTTGGTCCGAACACTCTCAAACCTGCTTTTTCAAATTCATCAACAACTCCGCCTACGAGTGGATCATCCATACCTATGATTGTCAAATCTATCTCTTCATTTTTTGCAAATTCTACAAGTTTGTCAAACTCCATTGCACCTATATCCACACACTGTGCAATCTGTGAAATACCGGCATTTCCCGGAGCACAATATATCTTGTCAACTTTTTCACTTTGAGCGACTTTCCATGCAATGGCATGTTCACGTCCGCCACTTCCTACTATCAAAACTTTCATTTATGAATCCTCCAATATCGACCAAATTTCTTTATTCCTGAATTTTAACTTTCCCATCAATCACTTGCACTTTTCCGTTTGCAATAAGATTAATCGCTTCCGGCATAATCTTCCATTCTGCCTCTTCCATGACCCTTCTCTGCAAAATTTCCGGAGTATCTCCCCATTTTACTTCAACAGCCTTCTGCATAATGATTGGGCCTGTATCTGTTCCTGCATCAACAAAATGCACGGTTGCACCAGTGAGTTTCACACCTCTTTTTAATACTTCTTCATGAACATGAAGTCCATAATATCCCGTTCCACAAAATGAAGGGATAAGCGCCGGATGTATATTGATAATCCTGTTTTCATATTTATCTATCAACTCTGCCGGAAGAACTACCATACAACCTGCCAGTACAATCAAATCAAGCTGATACTCATCAAGTTTCTTAATTAATGCCTTATTAAAATCTTCACGTTTTTCAAATGTTTTTGGCGAAATGCACAAATTATCGATATTATTTTTCTTCGCTCTTGTAAGTGCATATGCATTTGGATTATTGCTTATCACAATCTCTATTGATGTATTGGTTATCATACCAGTGTTAACAGCATCGATAATCGCCTGAAGATTTGTTCCTCCACCTGATACTAAAACACCGACTCTTAGCATAATGTAACTCCTTTTTCACCACTAATCGTGTTTCCTATAACAAATCCTTTCTCGCCTGCTGCGCTGATGGCTGCAAGTGTCTTGTCCACATCTGCCGAATTGATTGCAAGCACCATTCCAATACCCATGTTAAATGTATTGTACATCATGTGCTCTGCTATATCTCCATCTGTAGATAACATCTTAAAGATTGGAGGAATCTCATAACTGTCCTTCTTCACTTCAGCTCTGATTCCATCAGGAAGCATTCTTGGAATATTTTCGTAAAATCCACCGCCTGTTATATGGCTGCATCCTTTTATTTTCACGCCTGACTGCTTGATTCCTTTCAATGTATTCACATATATCTTAGTTGGCTCAATTAATGCCTCACCAAGTGTTCTTCCAAGAGATTCATAGTAAGTACCAAGTGATTCCTCATTCATCTTAAATACACTTCTCACTAATGAAAATCCATTACTATGTATACCTGATGATGCGATGCCAACCAGTGTATCTCCTGCTTTAATGTCTTTTCCAGTAATTAAATCCTTTTCATCTACCACACCTACTGCAAATCCCGCAAGGTCATACTCATCTATCGGATAGAAACCAGGCATCTCTGCTGTCTCTCCTCCTATTAATGCTGCACCTGACTGCTTACATCCGTTGGCAACACCACTGACAATGGTTGCAATCTTTTCTGGTTCATTTTTTCCACATGCAATATAGTCTAAAAAGAATAGAGGTTCTCCGCCTGCACAAGCAATATCATTTACACACATAGCAACGCAGTCAATTCCTACTGTATCATGCTTATCCATCAAAAATGCAACCTTCAGCTTTGTTCCCACTCCGTCTGTTCCTGAAACAAGTGTAGGATTCTCCATGTTTTTGAACGCCGCCATAGAAAATGCGCCTGAAAATCCTCCAATATTAGTGAGAACTTCCGGTCTCATTGTACCTTTCACATGCTCCTTCATTAACTCTACTGACTTGTAACCTGCCTCAATGTCCACTCCGGCTTTCTTGTAATCCATCTTTTTCAACCATACATATTATATAATTTTATATTTGTCCAAACCCGGAAAATCATTCCTTTTTTAAGATTTTTAATCTTATTTTGAACTAATTGTTAATTATATAAACATGCCTTCCTTTCTTTATACTTAATTTATATTAATATAATCTCATCTGTGTTTTACATAGTGATTATATCGTCTTTAATTTTATCCTCTTTGATTTCACTGTTTCAACATCAATTGAAACTTTTATATCAAACAGGCCAATTTTTTACTTCATTGTTTCTCAGATTATATTATTTCATCTGTTTTAAATACTCTGCATACCCGATATCTTCCAATTTTCTTGCTTTCTCACTTACTTTATCTTTAAGTCCCTGTTTGTAATCTTTTAATTTCTTTAAAAGCTCCTCATCTGAAACTGCAAGTATCTTCGCTGCCATAAGACCGGCATTTGCCCCGCCATTGATTGCCACCGTGGCAACAGGAATTCCCTGTGGCATCTGTACTATTGAATACAAAGAATCTACTCCTCCTAACGATTTTGTATGGATAGGTACACCTACTACCGGAAGCTGGAATATCGCTGCTGCCATACCAGGTAAATGAGCTGCTCCGCCTGCTCCTGCTATGATTACTTTGATTCCTCTCTCTTCTGCCTTCGTCGCATAATCATAGAATACATCCGGCATCCTGTGTGCTGAAATAATAGTCATCTCATATTCGATACCAAAACTCTCTAAAATCTCTGCTGCTGCCTTCATTACTTCCAAATCCGAGTCGCTGCCCATTAATATTCCAACTTTTGCCATAATAATTTTCTCCTTTTTTGCTTAATATAATCTATTTTACTAGTTAACTTCTCCATAGTCAATCAGTTTATTATAACTTGTTACTATCCGTGTCATAACTCAAATCATCATACCTATCATTATGATTGCACACATTGCAATCCACAAAATGGCACTGCTTATGCTTCCAATCCACGAAAACAGGTAAAATTTGTCTTTTTCTCCAAAACTTCTAAGTCCAACTATCACTCCTGCCATCGAAAACCCAAAAGAAAATGTTCCTATCAGTCCCACTGCTGCCCCGGCATTTCCTTCTTTTTTATAGGACAATGTAATTCCAGTTATCAGTAATATAAGTGCTATTACCGCAAGTATCGTCGAAACAATTCCGCCTCTTGTATTCAATTTCGTTGTAAATGTATATCCATGTCTTTCTGTTCTCAATTTCTTTTTCCTGTATTAATCAATTGCAACATTTCCATTTCTGCTTTTTCAGATACTATGCATTAATCAATACATTCATTTTTCCTTTCTCTTGCTATTTTAATCTTTTACTTAGGATTTTAGTAATTTTCCAAATATCCATAATATACGGTAAATGACGCCTCCCAAAAATCCCCCTGCTGTATTCAAAATCAAGTCATCCACATCAAAAATACCTATTTTAAAGTATAGCTGAACTGTTTCAATACACAAACTGAATAGCAGCGTAAGCAGTGTAACCTTGAGAATCAAAAATTTCTTACTGTTTAATTCAGCCGCCTGATATAACCCAAATGGAAGAAAACATATTACATTTCCAAATAAATTGAGCACGGCCTTTGTATTTGATTCCGTTCCAATTAAATAATAAAATCTCTTAATCTCAGCGAATGGTTTAAGATTATATCTGTAATTTTCTGTAACTGTTCTTCCAAAGCTCTCTGACATAAGAAGTATATAGAGCGCCACTGCCATATATATGATAAACAACAAACGGCTAACAATCATTAGCCGTTTGTTATTCTCTTTACTCTTTGCCATTAGAATGTAATATCAGCTTTATCTTTTAAAAGCTTTGAACCACACACTATATTAAGAATTCCCACAACAATACTAAAAACAAGTACAACAACACCTATTGCAATATTAGCTCCTCCAATATTTTTCATTGACTTATAAACTTTTTCCATTGATATATACCTCCAATATAATTAATATAAATTACTTTTATTATTGCTTCTCGCTGAAGGGCAATTTATTTTACACCATACTGTTCATAATATGCATCAATTGCCTTTTTTAATTCATCATCTATCACAACTTTTCCTTTATATTCTTTATTATAAAGATGCTCTACAACTTCGGCCATGGTCACGATTGCAGTTGTCTCAATCCCATAATTTTCTTTAATCTCATCAAGTGCACTTTTATCGCCCTGACCTCTTTCCATTCTGTCAACAGAGACAACAAGACCTTTTATTTCAACATTTCCCTGTGCATTAATGATCGGAAGTGTCTCATTAATAGAAGTTCCTGCAGTTGTGACATCTTCTATGATGACAATTCTGTCTCCATCTTCTATAGGACTTCCAAGCAGGATTCCCTTATCTCCATGATCCTTTATCTCTTTACGGTTTGAACAGTATTTAATGTCTGCACCATATAAATTGCTTATTCTCATCGTTGTGGCAACTGAAAGCGGAATTCCTTTGTATGCCGGTCCAAATAACACATCAAAATCTAGACCATATTTATCATTTATTGCTTTAGCATAATATTCACCAAGTTTCACAAGTTGGGCACCTGTTCTATAAAATCCTGTATTAACAAAAAATGGTGTCTTACGTCCACTCTTCGTCACAAAATCTCCAAATTTCAAAACGTTACAGTCTACCATAAACTCGATAAACTCTTTTTTATACTGTTCCATGTTTATTTTCTCCTTTATTTGTCATTTTATCATTTTATAACTTTCATCATTTTCGTTCTTGATTTTTTACTACAATTCACAAGATACATAGAATTTAATTGTACCATTCATGCATTTTATTTTCAACCAAATTAAAATTAACTATTTATTAACAATGCCTATCAGCTGGTTAATGTCTTCACACCCATGTGCTTTCATATACTCTTCTATTCCCTTTACAATCTCTATTGTGGTATATGGATTATAGAAATTTGCCGTTCCAACAGAAACAGCCGTTGCACCTGCAAGTATAAATTCAAGTGCATCTTCATAGTTCGCAATACCTCCCATTCCAATGACTGGAATATCAACTGCGTTTGCAACCTGATTGACCATCCTTACAGCAACCGGTTTAATCGCAGGTCCGGAAAGTCCCCCTGTTTTGTTTGCCAATGCAAATGTCTGTCTGTTGATATCAATTTTCATTCCTGTAAGTGTGTTAATGAGCGAAACAGCATCTGCACCACCCTCCTGTGCTGCTTTTGCCATGACGGTAATATCTGTCACATTCGGACTTAACTTCATTATGATTGGCTGTTTCGCATGCTTTTTAATTTCACTTGTAATGTGATATACTGATTTCTCATTTTGTCCAAAACCGATTCCACCTTCTTTTACATTAGGGCATGATATATTAATTTCAAGCATGTCTACCGGCTCATTTGCAAGCCGCTTTACCACTTCAATATATTCTTCTTCTGTATGTCCACAGACATTGACAATTATTTTAGTATCATATTGTTTCAAAAACGGAATGTCTCTTTTTACAAATACATCAATTCCTGGATTTTGGAGCCCGATTGCATTTAACATTCCTCCATGTGTCTCCGCTATTCTTGGTGTAGGATTTCCCTCCCATGCCACATTTGCGACACCTTTTGTCACGACAGCACCCAGTTGATTCAAATCAACAAATTCACTATATTCCATACCAGAACCAAATGTTCCCGATGCAGTCATAACGGGATTTTTCAGTTCGACTCCTGCTATATTTACCTTTGTATTCAACATTGCACCCATGCATTATCCTTTCCTATTATCTGATAACAATCAAAATTTATATTTCAACCATCTCTGCTTCAAACACTGGTCCGTCTGTACATATTCTTGTATTATTAACATGTGTATGTTCGTCTTTATCTTTTGTTTTGCACACGCATCCAAGACATGCACCGATTCCGCATGCCATTCTCTCTTCAAGAGAAATCTGTGCCTCAATCTCTTTTGACTTTGCAAGTTCTTTCACTGCCCTTAACATCGGCATAGGTCCACACGCATATATAATGTCTGCCTCTATATTATTTTCTCTGATTGCATCCAAAATATTACCTTTTGTTCCCACTGAACCATCTTCTGTCGAAACAAACACTTCACCATGTTGTTTCAGCTCATCTATAAGAAATAATTCATCATTTCTATATCCGACCACTATATTTAACCTGCACCCAAACTGATGATGAAGCTGTTTGGCAAGCTCTACAATAGGCGGAATTCCAATTCCACCTGCTGCAAGAATCGCTGTCTTGTCTTTTAGTGTATATCCATTTCCTAATGGTCCTAATACCTTTATTTCATCACCCTTGCTCATTGATGAAAACTCCGCTGTTCCTTTTCCCACAATTCTGTATACAAGTCGAAGTGCTGTCTTTTCTTCATTTATCTCACATATACTGATTGGTCTTGGCAAAAGTGTTGCTCCATTTGATGAGTATAAAGATATGAATTGTCCTGCTTTGGCATTTTTTGCAGCAACAGTTTTTATCCACATACTGTATATTCCCGTAGCTATTTTTTCTTGAGATAATATGACAGCAATCTCTGTCACATGGCTGTTTGCAACTTCTGACATATCTAAAGTTATCCTTTCTATTTTACTTTTCTTTATATGCTAAATCTTTTATCAGAGCCTATATATTATGCTTATATATTTTCAGTAATGTCTTTTATCATAAATTCAACCGCTGCTCTTGATGCATCGGCATAATTCTGCTCTCCAAACTGCGCATACTGTTCCTGTTTATATGCCGCAATAATTCCTCTTGATGAATTGATGATTGCTCCAAGACCATCTTCATTAAAGTATGGTGCCAAATCTTTTGCTTTTCCTCCCTGGGCACCATAACCCGGAACAAGAATATATGTCTTTGGCATTAATTTTCTTAAAATTTCTCCCATTTTAGGATAAGTTGCTCCTACGACAGCTCCAACATAACTATAGTCATCTCCCATATGAAGCTCACCCCATTTCGCAACCTGTTCACCTACAAACTCATAAAGCGGTCTGTCATCCACAAGTCTGTCCTGAAACTCTCCACTTGAAGGATTTGATGTCTTTACAAGAACAAAGATACCCTTTTTTGTCTCTTTGCATACATCGATAAATGGTGTCACACCATCACTTCCAAGATAAGGATTTACTGTCACAAAATCTTCATCAAACGGTGTAATCAAATTATTTCCCACCTTGACGTTTCCCACATGTCCAACGGCATATGCGGCTGATGTCGAACCAATATCTCCACGCTTGATATCTCCGATGACAACCAAATCTTTTGATTTTGCATAATCAACTGTCTTTTTAAATGCTTTAAGACCTTCTATTCCAAACTGCTCATACATAGCAATCTGTGGCTTTACCGCCGGAATCAGATCATACGTCGCATCTATAATCCCCTTGTTAAACTGCCATATTGCCTCTGCTGCTCCCTCTAATGTCTCACCGTATTCATCAAATGCTTTTTTCTGAATATATTCAGGCACATAGTTAAGCATCGGATCAAGTCCCACTACAATAGGTGCATTTAATTTTTTTATTTTTGATACAAGTTTGTTAATCATTCTCTTTTCCTCCATGCATATCATTATTTAATCAAATTATCATCAGTTTAAATCACTTGTTTTTATCAGTTTCCCTGGCAATACATTCTTTTTCCTAAAACGGGTACACCACTTTTCCGCCACATATCGTGTATTCTACTTTTCCCTTTACTTTCTTTCCTGCAAAAGGAGTGTTTTTTCCCATCGATGCAAACTCATTTACATCAATCTCATATTCTGCGTCCGGATTGAATATCACGATATCTGCAACACTTCCTTCATGAATTCTTCCTTTATCAATTCCAAGTATCTTCGCCGGATTGTAGCTCATCTTTTCTACCATCTGCATTGGCGTGAGATATCCTGTAAGAACAAGTTCTGTGTATGTAAGTGCCGCTGATGTTTCAAGACCTACTATTCCAAATGGTGATTTTTCAAATCCTCTGCTCTTTTCTTCCTCACTGTGCGGTGCATGGTCTGTCGATATCACTTCCATGATACCATCTCTTAAGCCCTCCTTTAAAGCCTGCACGTCTTCTTTAGAACGAAGTGGCGGATTCATCTTGTAATTACCGTTATTTTCCGGAATATCATCCGTTGACAGTATAAAATGATGCGGGCAGACTTCGGCTGTGACATTAACTCCATCTTCTTTTGCCTCTTTGACCATCCTTACACTGTCCTTTGTAGAACAATGGCAAAGATGAAGTTTCACTCCTGTCTCTTTTGCAAGCAGAATATCTCTTGCAACTATGATATCCTCAACTGCATTACTGATTCCTTTCAAGCCCAGTTTATCTGCATTATTATCGGCATTCATCACGCCGCCTGCGACAAGATTAATATCTTCACAGTGTGCCATAACAGGAATATCACATTCTTTTGCAATCTTCATTGCCTGCCTGTATACATTTGAATTCATCACAGATTTTCCATCCTCACTAATAGCACATATTCCATTATCTGCCATACCTTTGATATCAGTCACTTCTTTTCCCATCTGTCCAATGGTAACAGCTCCTACCGGCAGAACATTGATACATGCCTCTTTTTTTGAACGGTCTACTGTTTCTTTTACGATTTCAGGATTATCGATCACAGGCTTTGTATTTGGCATTGGGCATACGGTTGTCACACCTCCATGCGCCGCTGCCAATGCTCCTGTATGAATTGTCTCTTTATAAGTAAATCCCGGATCTCTGAAATGCACATGCAAATCAATCAGTCCCGGCATGACGAAGCGTCCCTCTGCATCAATAACCATTACATTTGAATCTACATATCCATTGCTGTTTTCACATGTCACTCTTAGTAGATTTTCTGTATTCTCACTATTTTCTGCATTACCTATTTTTTCTGCACTTACTTTTTTTTGTATTTTTTCAACCTTCCCATTTTTTATCAATATATCTGCGATACAGTCGGTTTCTGATGCTGCATCTATTAATCTCCCATTCTTTATCAAAATATCTGATAAAACTTTCTGCTCACTCATTCTATCTTAACACCTCGCTGACTATAATAACAGTTTTGCCATTGACCAATTGTTACTGTTCACAGGATTCTGCCTGTCTCTCACACAACTGTTTCAATATATTTGTCTATTTTATCATAAACAGACGCAAATTGGAAGATTATAAATTACCCTCTTTACATTTTAACCATAAGCATCAGCTATTTTATCTTTGATTATTTCATAGCCGGACTTAAAGCTTTTAATCAAATATTTTTTGCCATTTTTTCAGACAATGAATTCAAATATGGCTTTAATAATTTTGTAGAGTACAATGCACATCTATTATTCTTTGTCACTATTGCTTTGATAGTGTATGACTATTTCAAAAAGAATAAAAGTATTTAACTTCTTTGACAAGAAGGCGGCACTTTAAATATATCTACATCATAGTGTTAATTTTATGATACCAGGGGCCCAAGTTCATACGTTTCATGCTTGCATGAAAATGTATGGTCTTGGGCCCCTGGTTATTGTTTTTATTGTTTTTTCTATCTGGTTCTATTTGTTTCTTTATCTGCCATATCATTATATAATATGAAATGTCTTTAACACAAATACCCATATTGTTATGGTAAATGCCGACAGCAGTGTTGTAAGTACCACTATGCTGGCTGAAAGAACGCCTTCATGCCCCATACTTTTTGACATAATATAACTTGTCGCTGTCGTTGGCGCTCCCAGCATGATAAGTGCTGCAACAATTTTATCCGTCTCAAAATTCATCATTATTGCAACCGGAAGAAATATCGCTGGCTGTATGATAAGTTTTATCACTGTAGCCGTGATAGTAGGACCAAGTTTTTTTATCGCTTTTTTCCCTTCAAATCCTGCGCCTATCGCAATTAATGCAAGTGGTGTGGTAAGATTTCCAATATTATTCACTGTTTTATAAAGAATTTGTGGCAAATGAAAATTGATACACGACAATAACATTCCAAAAAGAATGCTTAATATAATAGGATTTTTACAGATACCTATGACCGCTTTTTTGATATTATTTTCCCCTATACTATTTTGTGCATTGCTTTTTTTATTGTATTTAGATGATTCCGGCTCTGTCAGTGGTGCCTCAAATGTCAGCACTATCACAGCGAAAACATTATAAAGCGGTACTGAACCAAGCATCATTAGCGAAGACATTCCTGCATGTCCGCTTATATTTGTCACAAGCGCAATACCTAAAATGGCTGCACTACCTCTGTAAGCTCCCTGCACAAATTCTCCGACTATTGTCTTATCTTTCAAAAACAGCTTCGCTAAAATCCATATGACAAGGATGCATATTACTGTAGAACACGCGCAATATAGCACGTATTTACCGTCAAATGTATGCCTGATATCGCAGTCCATCATATTTAATAAAAGCATACATGGCAGCGTCACCTTAAAACAAAGTTTATTTGCCACATTAATAAACTCCTCATTAACCATTCCTATCCTTCTTAGAATATATCCGACTGCCATCACAAGAAATATTGGCATAGTCGCATTGAGACTGTAAATTAAATTATCCATATAAAACTTTTCCGCTGCTATTCTTTACCAGTTTTATTCATAGATGCAACAGGTCACAAATAGCAGTTCCCTTTCTATACCTTTTCAAACTGGCTTTTGTAGAGTTCTGCATAAAATCCGTTTTGGGTTAGCAATTCATCATGCTTCCCCTGTTCAATAATATTTCCGTCTTTCATTACAAGTATGATATCTGCCTCTTTAATAGTTGATAGCCTGTGGGCAACAATAAAACTTGTTCTTCCCTCCATCATCTTTGCAAATGCACTTTGTATCTTCTGCTCTGTTCTTGTATCGATAGAAGATGTGGCCTCATCAAGAATCAGCATAGGCGGCAGGCAGAGCATTACTCTTGCAATACATAGCAACTGTTTCTGCCCCTGCGAAAGACTTCCACCGTCTTCTGTGATGTATGTGTCATATCCGTCTTTCAGCCTCTTAATAAAACTGTGTGCATTGCTCGCTTTCGCTGCCTCTATCATCTCCCGCTCTGTTGCATCAGGTTTTCCCATCAGAAGATTTTCTCTTATCGTTCCTTCTTTCAGCCATGTTTCCTGTAACACCATTCCATAGGAAGCTCTGAGAGAACTTCTTGTGATTTTCCTGATATCTGTATCATCTACTCTTATAGTACCTTTGTCCACATCATAAAATCTCATCAAAAGATTAATCACTGTCGTTTTACCACAGCCTGTCGGACCGACAATAGCAACTCTTTGTCCACTTTTTACTTTCAGATTCAGATTCTGTATCAGTTTCTTTTCAGGTACATATGAAAAATCCACTCTTTCAATTTCGATATTTCCTTCTGCATTTTTTAATTTCACAGCATTTTCAATGTCAGGAACCTGTGGCTTTTCATCGATAAATTCAAATATTCTTGCCGCACATGCAAGTGCATTCTGAAGTTCCGTGATTACCCCTGATATTTCATTAAATGGTTTTGTATATTGGTTTGCATAACTTAAAAAACATGACAGCTGTCCCACTGTGATTCCGTTTGACATTGCAATGAGAGCACCTGTAATTCCAACCCCCGTATAAACAAGGCTGTTGACAAATCTTGTTGCCGGGTTTGTTGTCGATGAAAAAAAGATTGCCTTTAATGAACTTTTTCTCAATTTCTCATTAATTTCATCAAATTCCTTTAAATTTTCTTCCTCATGCCCGAATGCTTTGACAACCTTCTGATTTCCTATCATTTCATCAATAAAAGCCGTCTGTTTTCCCCTTGTCTTGGACTGTAGTCTAAACATATTGTATGTTCTCTTTGCAATAAAACTTGCTACCAGTAATGAGACAGGTGTAATCACAACAACCACCAGTGTAATCTTCACATTGATTGTCAGCATAAAAATCAATGTTCCAAGTATTGTAATGACTCCTGTAAACAACTGTGTAAATCCCATCAAAAGCCCATCAGCAAATGTATCCACATCTGTTATAATTCTGCTCACAATATCTCCATGTGAATGAGCATCGATATATCCAAGCGGGAGTATCTCAAGTTTTGCAAATGCCTTATGCCTGATATCCCTGACAACACTATATGTAATCTTATTATTGCATGTATTCATTAGCCACTGTGCCACTGCAGATAATACCATCAGCATCAGTATCTTTTTTAAAATTACTATAATTCCGTCAAAATCAACATTTCCTTTTGCTACAATCAAATCAATCGCATCTCCTATGAGAATCGGAATATAAAGTGTAAATGCAACCGTAATAGCAGCAAATATCAATGACAATATAACGAAAACACTATATCTTTTCGTATACTGAAGCACAGTTTTAAAAGTTTGTTTTCTCATCCCTTTTCCATTCTTTACTTTCATTATGCCACTCCCCCCTCTTCGTCTTTTGAAATCTGCGAATAATGAATTTCTTTATATTCATCACATTTTTCAAGCAGTTCTTCATGTGTTCCCGTCATGACAATTTTTCCATCATCAAGAACAATAATATTATCTGCATGCCTGATAGACGAAGTTCTCTGTGATACAATAAAGATTGTCGTATCCTCAAGTTCTGCAAGCGATTTTCTAAGTTTTGCATCTGTGGCAAAATCAAGAGCCGATGCACTATCATCCAATATCAGTATCTGTGGATTTTTGATAATTGCCCTTGCAATTGTAAGACGCTGTCTTTGTCCTCCTGACAGATTTTTACCACCCTGTTCTATCATTTCATCCAGTTTATTTTCCTTTGCATCAACAAATTCTCTTGCCTGTGAGATATCCAGTGCCCGGTAAATTTCTTCATCTGTCGCATCCGCTTTACCCCATTTTAAATTATCTCTTATTGTTCCTTTAAACAATACAGATTTTTGCATTACCATACCGACAATGTCTCTTAGCTTATCTGTCTGCCAGTGCTTGACATTAATACCATTTACCTTGACTTCTCCCCTTGTGGCATCATAAAATCTTGGTATCATATTGACCACAGAAGTCTTTCCACATCCGGTTCCACCAATAATGCCAATGGTCTGTCCCGGCTTCACTTTAAAACTAATATTACTTAATGCCTCCGCACCTGTGTTTTTGTATTTTAAGCTCACTGTGTTAAATTCAACTGCATACTCGAACTTTCTTTTCGCTTTTATCCCACCTTTACTTACAATAGAAGGCTCTGTATCAAATACCTCTTCAATTCTCTTTGCTGATGCAAGTGCCTTTGTCACTGTAATGATTAGGTTAGCAAGCTTGACCACCTCCACTAAAATCTGTGACATGTAATTAACTAAAGCGACAACCTGTCCCTGCGTGATGTCACCTGCATCAGCCCTGAATGCTCCCGCATATATCAGTGCCGCAATACCAATATTGATAATGCAGTATGTGACCGGATTCATCATCGCTGAAATCCTTCCGACATACATCTGGATATTTGTCAGTTTTCTGTTGCTCCTGTCAAACAATTTCTTCTCATCTTTTTCCTTATTAAATGCACGTATCACTCTCACGCCTATAAGGTTTTCCCTTGTAATCCGTAGAACTTTGTCAAGTTTATCCTGAACCACATGATACATAGGAACACTCATAAACATAATTATAAAAACTACAATGCATAATACTGGAATAACTACTACAAAAACAAGTGCCGCTTTTACATCTATCGCAAATGCCATAATCATAGCACCCAGAACAACGAATGGTGAACGTAGCAAAAGTCTTAAGACAAGGTTTACTCCGTTTTGTACCTGATTGACATCACTTGTCATTCTTGTAATAAGTGTTGATGTTCCAATAGTATCAAGTTCTGAATAAGACAATTTCCCTATATGTTCAAACAGGGCATGGCGAAGTTTCGCTGAGAATCCCACCGCTGCTTTCGCCGCAAAATATTGTGCTGTGATGGAACACACAAGTCCCACCACTCCCAGTGCAATGAGTATCATGCACATTTTAAAAACATATTGTTTATCCTTCCCCAGTATACCTGTATCAATAATCGCCGCCATTACCAATGGTACAAAAAGCTCAAATGTCGCCTCTGACAATTTAAACAGTGGACTTAATATACATTCTTTTTTATATTCATCTAAGTATTTCATTAATGACTTCATTTTTATATCTCCCAGATAAATCCTTCGTAACTCTGTTTTGTTGATTCTTTGATTTTAAATTCAGGATTTTTGACAATCACTTTTGCATTTGCAGGAATCGACTCTGTGATAAATGCATTACCACCTATGACAGTGCCCTCTCCTATGACCGTTTTCCCACCAAGTACAGATGCCCCTGAATAGATTGTCACATTATTTCCTATTGTCGGATGACGCTTCACGTCTCTTAACTTCTGTCCACTTCTTGTTGAAAGTGCACCCAGTGTCACTCCCTGATATATCTTAACATAATCGCCGATAATAGTAGTTTCACCGATAACAACTCCGGTTCCATGGTCTATAAAGAAATATTGTCCGATAGTGGCTCCCGGATTAATATCGATACCTGTCCTGCTATGAGCATATTCTGTCATGATACGAGGTACAAACGGTACACCTGACAGATATAATTCGTGTGCAAGCCTATAAACATAAATCGCAAAAAATCCCGGATAGCAGCAGATGATTTCTTCTTTACTCTTTGCTGCCGGATCTCCATCAAAACCAGCCTGAACATCCTTGAGTAACATCTGCTGTATATCAGGAAGTTTTTTTACAAAATCAAGACTGATTCTTGCTGCCTTTTCTTTCATTGTATTCATGTCATCACTTTCATCATTATAACTGAGTGCAAGAATCAATTGCTTATCAAGTCTCTGCTTGATATCTACAATTCTGTTCCCCGCATAATATTCCGAATACGATTCACTTAAACTGAATTCCTCAAAATAGCCTGGAAATACTACATTTCGTAGATCCTTGATAATCTCTATAATTTCTCGCCTTGTCGGGAGCTGTTTTGTATTTTTCAAACACAGAATATCAGAATTTCTGTAATTCTCTGTTATCCTTGAAACTGTCTCTATCATTTCTTGTTCTGAATTTGTAATCTTTCTCTCACAATTATTTCCCATCTTGAGCCTCCATTTTCCATTTATAATGTCAAAAGTATTGCTTTCATCTGCATCAAAACACCTGTGACCATTCGTTTTATCACTATATCTTTCGCCATTACTTCATTAATCTTATATTATATATGTACAATTCATATAATTATAACTCGAAATGTATAAATTGCAAAGATTTTTTATTTATTAAAAAAATGCTTGATTAATTTATTTGTTCGTGTATAATTGCATTTATGTTAATTAAAAATACATTTGTCTGTCTGTGAAAGACTGTCTTTTACTTTGGTAGCATTTACGGCAGGCAAAATGGTAAACTAAATTTAATTTCATTAGTATAATAATAAATAGATATAGAAAGGAATACCAATATGATTAAGGTAGTAAAATTTGGTGGAAGCTCTCTTGCAAGTGCAGAGCAGTTTAAAAAAGTAGCAAATATTATCCATGCAGAGGATTCAAGAAGATATGTTGTCCCATCTGCTCCGGGCAAGAGATTTTCAGACGATATCAAAGTAACTGATATGTTATATGAGTGTTATGGACTCGCTGCAAAAGGAAAAGATTATCAAACTTCTCTTAAGAATATCAAAGACAGATATTATGGCATTATTAACGAACTAGGTCTTGATTTATCATTAGAAGATGAATTTAAAAATATCGAAGCAGGATTTGTCGGCAAATCCGGAAGAGATTATGCCGCTTCACGAGGTGAATATTTAAATGGTATCGTTCTCGCCAAATATCTCGGTTTTGAATTTATCGATTCTGCTGAGGTGATTTTCTTTGATGATTATGGTAACTTCGATGCAGACAGAACAAATGCTGTTCTGTCTGAGAGACTTAAAAATACAGAATATGCTGTTATTCCGGGATTTTATGGTTCTATGCCGAATGATACGGTAAAGACTTTCTCAAGAGGCGGTTCTGATATCACAGGTTCTATCGTTGCAAAGGCTGTAAAAGCCGATTTATACGAGAACTGGACAGATGTATCAGGTATGCTTGTCGCTGACCCTAGAATCATTAATAACCCTAAAGTAATCTCTACCATTACTTATAAGGAACTCCGAGAATTGTCTTACATGGGTGCTACTGTTCTTCATGAAGATGCTATCTTCCCTGTCAGAAAAGAAGGCATTGCCATTAATATCAGAAATACAAATGCTCCTGAAGACGAGGGAACAATGATTGTTGAAAGCACTTCTAAAAAGCCAGACTATACTATCACAGGTATCGCAGGAAAACGTGGTTTTACAGCAGTGAGCATTGAAAAAGATATGATGAATGCCGAACTTGGGTTTGGAAGAAAAGTTCTGGAAGAATTTGAGAAAAATGGAATTTCCTTTGAGCATATGCCATCAGGTATTGATACAATGAGCGTATTTGTCAATCAGGAAGAGTTTGTGAAAAAGGAACAGGAAGTGCTTGCCGGTATTCACAGAAATACGCATCCTGATTCTATTGATATCGAATCTGATATCGCCCTCATTGCCATTGTCGGACGTGGAATGAAGTCTACAAGAGGTACAGCCGGAAGAATCTTCTCTGCACTCGCACACGCTCATGTCAATGTCAAGATGATTGACCAGGGCTCAAGTGAGTTAAATATCATTGTCGGTGTGGAAGATGCCGATTTTGAGAAAGCAATTGAGGCTATCTATGATATATTTGTGGTTACACGCTTGTAAGAATAGTTTAGTTTTTTGATAGTTTCAGTGAAAACAACATATTGAAAGGCTGTCACACATTGCAGTGATAGTACATGATAGTGATATTTTTAATATTGATATCCTATCATGATACTGTTCCTGCCTGTGTGACAGCCTTAATTGTATCTTATTTTATCATTCATCAACAGCTCACCAAAGAGCACCGTACATCCCCTCTGTACGATAAGTTCTCATCGAACAGGCATCGTACATCTTCGATATATGATAAATTAAGCAGTCTCTTCAAACTGTGAATTGTATAATTCTGCATAAAATCCATTCTTTGCAAGCAATTCTTCATGATTACCCTGCTCAATGATGTCTCCATCTTTCATAACAAGTATCACATCTGCGTCTTTGATTGTTGAGAGTCTGTGTGCAATGACAAAACTTGTTCTTCCACGCATAAGGTTATCCATTGCTTTCTGGATTCTTGCCTCTGTTCTTGTATCAACAGAACTTGTCGCCTCATCAAGAATCAATATCTTTTTGTCTGCAAGGATTGTTCTCGCTATCGTGAGAAGCTGTTTCTGTCCCTGTGATACGTTGCTTGCCTCTTCATTCAGTTCCATATCATATCCACCCGGAAGTGTCTGAATAAAATGATGTGCATGCGCCGCTTTTGCCGCTGCAATGACTTCTTCATCTGTTGCATCAAGTCTTCCGTATCTGATATTTTCCATGATTGTTCCTTTAAAAAGCCATGTATCCTGAAGAACCATTCCAAAATTGTCTCTGAGCTCATACCTGTTAAATGTCCTGATATCGTGGCCATCCACCTTGATAGAACCGCTGTTTATATCATAAAATCTCATAAGCAGCTTAATCATGGTTGTCTTTCCGGCACCCGTCGGTCCAACTATCGCAACCGTCTGTCCCGGTTTTACTTTACAGCTGAAATTATTGATGATAATTTTGTCAGGTTTATATCCGAAATGAACATTTTCAAATTCCACTTCACCACGTGTACTTTCAAGTTTAGTAGGATTTTCTACTGTCAATTCCTCTTCTTCTTCATCTAATACTTCAAATACTCTCTCTGCTGCTGCAACCATTGACTGGAACATATTAGAAACCTGTGCCAGCTGCTGAATCGGCTGTGTAAATGACTTTACATACTGGATAAATGACTGGATATCACCAATCTGAATGCTTCCTTTGATGACAAGGAAGCTTCCTACAACTGCCACTGCTACATAGCCAAGATTACCGATAAACAGCATAACCGGCATCATCATTCCTGATAAAAACTGCGACTTCCATGCGGATTTATATAGTTTTTCATTCGTCTCATCAAATTTGTCGCTGACAATTTCTTCTCTGTTAAATGCACGCACAATATTGTGTCCGCTATAAACCTCTTCTATCTGTCCATTGATTTCGCCGAGATATTTCTGCTGTGCGATGAAATATTTCTGTGATTTCTTGACCACAAGTCCAACGCACATACCTGATACCGGAAGAATTACCAAAGCTATCAATGTCATCAAAGGACTGATACTTAACATCATTGCAAGCACACCGATGATGGTTGTGACAGATGTGATAAACTGTGTGATGCACTGATTCAAACTTATCTGCAAAGTATCTATATCATTTGTTACTCTTGATAATGTCTCACCAACAGTTCTTGACTCATAATAACTGATAGGCAGTTTATTCAATTTAACGGATACTTCTTTTCTGAGTCCATAACACATTCTCTGTGACATTCCTGTCATAATCCAACCCTGTACAAACGAAAATATGGCACTCACAATATAGAGAGCAAGCAGGAATAATAAAATTTTTCCTATTTTGTCAAAATTAATGCTTCCGGTACCGGCTATCATTCTTCCAAGACCTTTTCCAAGCTCTGTCGTTGCTCTTCCAAGTATCTTAGGGCCCACAATACTAAATACTGTACTTCCTATTGCAAATAGAAATACCAGTATCAGTTTCATTTTAAATTCAGCCATATGACCTACGAGTTTTTTGACTGTTCCTTTGAAATCTTTCGCCTTTTCTGCCGGCATTCCCGGAGGTCCCCCGGGGTTTCTTCTTCTCTGCTCTGCCATTATGCTATACCTCCCTTCAATTCTTTTTCAGATAACTGAGATTTTGCAATCTCTTTGTATGCCTCACAATTTTTTAATAACTTTTCATGTGTACCCATTCCTACAATTTTACCTTCATCAAGAACAATAATATTGTCTGCATGAAGAATTGTGCTGATTCTCTGTGCAACTATTACAACAGTGGAATTTGAAAGTTTTTCTTTTAATGCCTTTCTAAGTACCACATCTGTCTTGTAATCCAATGCTGAAAAACTGTCATCAAACAAAAATATCTTCGGTTTCTTTGCGATAGCTCTCGCAATAGAAAGTCTCTGCTTTTGTCCTCCTGATACGTTGGTACCTCCTTGTGCAATCTCTGATTTGAATTTATCGCGTTTTGACAGTATAAATTCATTTGCCTGTGCAATTTCAGCAGCCATATGCATATCATCATCTGTCACAAAATCTCCTGCAAATTTGATATTTGACTCGATATCTCCTGAAAAGAGCAGACCTTTTTGTGGTACAAAACCAAGCAATTCCCTAAGCTTATGCTGTGATACATCTCTTATATCAATGCCATCAATTGTAATCTTTCCTTCTGTCACATCATAAAATCTTGTAATCAGATGTACAAGGGTCGATTTTCCACAGCCGGTACTTCCTATAATGGCGGTTGTTTCCCCTGGTTTTGCCGTAAACGAAATATTTTCAAGTGCATTGCCACAAGCTCCCGGATATGCAAAATTCACCTTATCAAAAACAAGTACACCTTCCGATTTAACAAGCTTTTTATCATTTTCTTCAGTGTCATCTGCATCAATGATTGTTGGTTCTGTTGTAAGTACTTCTTCAACACGGTTTGCTGCCACGCTTGCCCTCGGAAGCATGATGGATATCATTGTAAGCATTAAAAATGATATAATAATCAACATCGTATAGGTGATAAATGCCATCATATCCCCAATCTGCAATTTTCCTTTATCAATTCCTTTTGCACCCATCCACACAATGAGTACAGAAACCGCATTCATTACAAGCATCATGACAGGCATCATAAATGTCATTACTCTGTTTGTAAATAGCTGTGTTTTTGTTAGCTCAGTATTCGCTTTCTCAAACCTTTTTTCTTCTTCCTTTTCTCTTCCAAATGCCCTGATGACAAGTACACCTGTAAGAATTTCCCTCGATACAAGATTTAATTTATCTATCAAGGTCTGCATGATTTTAAATTTAGGCATTGCAACTTTCACAAGTAAAAGCACAACACAAAGAATTGACAATACCGCAGCTAATATAATCCATTCAAGTCCCGTATCTGTCTTTAATACCTTTATAATTCCTCCAATTGCAAGGACAGGTGCATACAAAACCATTCTAAGAAAGATGACTGTAACCATCTGTATCTGCTGTATATCATTTGTACTTCTTGTAATAAGTGAAGAAGTCTGGAATTTATCAATCTCTGCATTCGAAAATCCAATTACTTTTTTGAAAACCTTATTTCTGAGATTCATTCCGACACCAGCTCCGACAATTGAGGCAGTAAGACCTGTCAATATAGCTGCTGCCATTGCTATCACAGCATATAAAAGCATTGTTGTTCCCTCTTTTTTCAGATAATCTTTTTGTATCTTATCAGTATCAACTCCGATTCTCTCATACTCTGCTTTCACAAATGCAATTGCCTGACTTTTTACAAGACTGTCACCATATTCACTCATTTTTGTTTTTACATTATCAAGGATTGTCATTATTTCTTCTTTTGTAACCATCCCTGCATTATATCCGTAGAAGAGCTGCTCAACCTGGGAACCCATTTCATCTTCTGTGGCAGCGCTCATTTGTAATACCATGACCATAGGCAAACTGAGTATCTCATCAATCTGTTTCATATGTTTCTTTCCTTTGGAATTCAGTTCATAAATGTCATTCTCTTTCAAATCATAATAATTATGAATGATATCCTGCTGCTCATCAGTTAAAAACATCTCTAATACATCAAGCATACTCTTCGAAATTTTAACAGGTGCCGCATATTCTATACCACTGTTTGTGAGACCGACATCCACGATATCCGCTGTATAGGAAGGCAATGCAAGGTCACAATACGCCTGAACAATCAACAGACATATAATAACCAGTATAAGTCCTGTGTACTTTTTCCAATATTTTAGTAAGTTCATTCTTATCCTCCATTCTTGAATTTTCCTTTTTATTTATCTATACTATCCTATGTGTTAATTTTAATGTTTGTATTCATTTCTGTTATATTTTATGCGCTCTTCCCTCATGATTTGAGTAAGCTCATCTAAAAGATTTATCAGTCTGTCTGTCTTGTCCTGTCCCATTTTAGAGATAACTCTTTACTTTCCATCCCAGACAATCCTCCAAAATTCATCTTCATATGAATACAATTAAAATCCATTACCGCCCTCATAATTCCGCCTTCACTTTGACGCTTTTGCTTCAATTTCTACATTTTTTACAACAAACCGTCAATCCCACAATTTCATAACTTCTATCTTATCTTTGAAAAAATTTTCTTATTTTTTCGATATTACTTGTCATACTGAGTAACAGCATATCAAGTACTGTAATTGCCGCCATTGATTCAACCACAACTACAGCTCTAGGTACAATGATAGGGTCATGTCTTCCTTTGATATTAATTTCAATATTTTCCATATCCTTATTCACAGTATTCTGGCTTTTGTATATGGACGGAGTCGGTTTAAAATAGGCTCGCAGAAGTACATCTGAACCATCGCTGATTCCACCAAGTATTCCTCCGGAATGATTTGTCTCTTTGACAATTTTCCCATTTTCATCCACCCTAAATGCATCATTATTTTCAGAACCGAAGGCTTTTGCCACCTTTGTTCCGTCTCCAATTTCAAATGCCTTTACAGCACCTATGGATACAATTGCCTTTGCAAGATTTGCATTTAACTTTTCAAATACCGGTTCTCCAACTCCCGGCATCATACCACTTACTACACACTCAACAACACCTCCGACACTGTCTGTCTGTGCTCTCTTGTCATCAATGAGTTTTTCTGCCCTCTTGGCAGCATCGGCATCTGGCATATAAAGCATGTTGTTAAAAATTTCTTCCGAATCAAAGTTGTTCATATTAATCTCAACATCGCCAATGGATTTAGTATAGGCATGCACTGTTATTCCAAGACTTTCCAAAATCTTTATAGCAATTGCTCCTGCTGCTACTCTCGCAATGGTTTCTCTTCCTGATGAACGTCCTCCACCTCTGTAATCCCTGAAACCATATTTCATATCAAAAGTATAGTCTGCATGTCCCGGTCTGTAATATGATGCTATTTCTGAATAATCCGAAGAACGCTGTGTTTTATTGTACACGATGAGCGAGATTGGAGTGCCTGTTGTTTTCCCCTCAAAGGTTCCGGATAAAATTTCAACCACATCATCTTCTGCACGTGGTGTTGAAAATCTCGACTGTCCCGGCTTTCTTCTGTTCAAAAAAGGCTGTATATCCTGCTCGGATAAATCCACACCTGACGGTACACCGTCTACAACGACTCCGATTCCTTTTCCATGAGACTCTCCCCACGATGTTATTTTAAATATATTTCCAAATGAAGAACCTGCCATTTTTTCTCCTTTCTATGCCATCTTAATCAGCTTTCGATGCTGGGGACAAAAAGTATTTTGCCCCCTTAATCTCTATAGATTACTTCGCACAATGTACTCTCGCAATCCTAAAACAGATACAGATACCTCTACTGCCACAAGGGCAATAGAGGTATTTTATGATCTGCCAAGTTCTATATTTTGTTCATGTATTTTAAGTTATTATTCATATAAAGGATATTTATCTGTCAATCCTTTTACAAGTCTCATAGCCTCTTCCTTGTTTGCCTCACAATCTTTTACAAGGAGAGAGATTGCCTCTGCAATCACGTCCATATCCTCTGCAATCATTCCTCTTGATGTCACTGCCGGCGTACCAATTCTGATACCACTTGTCACAAATGGTTTCTCTGGGTCATTTGGAATCGCATTCTTGTTACATGTGATATTTGCAGCATCAAGTAACTTCTCGCATTCCTTACCTGTCACACCCATATTTCTCAAATCAACAAGCATTAAATGATTGTCTGTACCATTCGAAATAAGGTTAAATCCTCTATTCATCAATCCTGCTGCAAGAGCCTGTGCATTGTCTTTGACATTCTTAGCATATACTTTAAAACTGTCATCTAATGCTTCCTTCAAACATACTGCCTTCGCAGCAATCACATGCATAAGTGGTCCGCCCTGTATACCAGGGAACACTGCCTTATTAAAATTAAACTTCTTTGCGCTCTCCTCATTACAGAGAATCATGCCACCTCTAGGTCCTCTGAGTGTCTTGTGAGTGGTTGTTGTGACAACATCTGCATAAGGAATAGGACTCATATGAAGTCCTGCTGCTACGAGACCTGCTATGTGTGCCATATCCACCATAAGGTAAGCTCCTACTTCATCTGCTATCTCTCTAAATTTCTTAAAATCAATTTCTCTAGGGTAAGCACTTGCTCCTGCTACAATCAACTTTGGCTTATTCTCAAGTGCAACCTTTCTCACTTCATCATAATCTATAAATCCATCATCGTTTGTTCCATAAGCAACAATATTAAAATACTTTCCTGAAATGTTGACCGGACTTCCATGTGTCAGATGTCCGCCATGTGCAAGGTTCATTCCCATCACAGTATCTCCTGGCTCAACCATTGCAAAAAACGCTGCAAGATTTGCCTGAGCACCTGAATGTGGCTGCACATTTACATAATCACATCCAAATAATTTCTTTGCTCTCTCAATCGCTAATGTCTCAACAATATCTACATATTCACATCCGCCATAATATCTCTTACCCGGATATCCTTCAGCGTATTTGTTTGTAAGATGGCTTCCCATTGCTGACATTACAGCCTTACTTACAAGATTTTCAGAAGCAATAAGCTCAATGTGTGTTCTCTGTCTCTTAAGCTCCTGCTCCATTGCTTTTGCAACTTCTTCGTCATATGATTTTACTTCATCAAATGAAAACATAACAAACCTCCATCTATTTATTTTCGTATTAGCCTTTACATATATTGGCACTAATAGAAATAGTATACCACAAAAGCGGTATTATTGAAACCACTTAATTTTTATATTGATTTTTTCATTTTTTCCATTCTTCTTTTATCCCAAATGCAGTTTTTCTTATCTTCACTGGCCTATTTTAATATATAACCTATTTGTTTACCACGAAATCACTTCATGACCATCTTCTGTTACAAGTACCTGAATCTCCCACTGTGCTGATGGCTTTTTATCCTCTGTGTATACAGTCCAGCCATTATTATCATCAATATACACATTTGCCCTTCCCATATTGACCATAGGCTCTATGGTAAACATCAAGCCCGGAACCATCAGCATCTCCGTACCTTTTTTTGTCACATAGCTGACAAATGGTTCTTCATGAAATTCAAGACCTACCCCATGTCCGCCTATCTCTTCCACCACAGAATATCCGTGTGATTTCACAAAATCATTAATTGCCTGCCCCATATCACCCAGAAAATTCCATGGTTTTACCTCGCTTAGACCTATCTCAACAGCTTTCTTTGTCACCTCTACAAGCTTTCTGTTTTCCTCGCTTACATTTCCTATACAGAACATTCTTGATGAATCCGAAAAATATCCATTATAAATTGTCGAACAGTCCACATTGATAATATCTCCGTCTCTTAAAATATCTTTTGGTGATGGAATTCCATGGCACACCTGACTATTAATTGATGTACACACACTTTTTGGAAATCCTTCATAATTTAGTGGTGCAGGTATTCCTCCCATTTCCACTGTTTTGGTATGTACCAGTCTGTTAATTTCTTCTGTACTCATCCCCTCACATATATTCTCTGCAACATAATCAAGAACTGCAACGTTAATCTTTGCACTTTCTTTGATTGCCTCAACCTCACTCTTTTTCTTTAAAAGACGCTTACTCGGAACAATGCATCCCTTTCTTCTATAAGCGAGCATTTTTTCATCAATTAACTGATGACAAAACTTGTATTTTTTTCCACTTCCACATGGGCATGGATCATTTCTTCCCCAGACTTTGATATTCGGATTGATTCTAAGCATACTATATGTTCCTCCATTTTTCTGCATTTATTTGTATAATATTATCTGCTTTGTTTATTCTATGATAAAAATGAAAAAATGCAATAAAAGTTCACCAGCCTTTATTGCATTTCATAATTATATATCTTCTTCTATCTTTTTCTTAATTTCCTTAAGACTTTCCTCAAACTCTTCCTCTGAAGAATTATTACAAATCAGCAATGTTCCCGGATCATTCGGATCTTCAAGATTAGTTGGTATATTAAAGTTTACATTCTTTATGTAATCATACCAGTGTGTCAGCTTCCATGTATCTCTGTCTGACGCTCTGTCTATCATTCTCTGATGACATACTTCCGGGTCCGTCCTTACCCACACAACGATGAGTTTTGCATCCTTCTTTTTCAGTTCTTCCTTGAGACCTCTTATATACTCATCATCTCTGATCTCTGTTGTGAACGGAGCATTAATAAGAACAACATCTTCATATGTGAGTGCTTCCATTGCAAGCGCCATGATGGCTTCATACTCATAGTCTCTGATTTCAGCGTTAAAGAAGTCACTGCTTCTGTTATACGGCTCGTTTGCAACTTTAAAAATCTGCTTGCTAAGGCAGATAAGCGTATCCTTGTCCAAATATACAACATGATTGAGCGCCTCTGCAAGCTTCATTGAAACAAATGTCTTTCCACAAGCAGGAGGGCTTGTTACTAATATCAGCTTTTTCATAGTGTTCATTCCTCCAAATCCGCTATATTATAACATTAATTTTCATATTTCACAACAAAAATTTTATTAATAATAATCTATAATCTACATAACATTTTACTATTGCGAATAAGGGGAATTTTAATCAACTGAATCAATTCTTTTTCATCAAACATACCCTTTTTTATCCTAACACAAAAAATCCCTAACCACACCGATTAGGAACTCACATCAAATCTTATAAAAATTAAAAGAAGCGCGAGACGGGACTCGAACCCGCGACCCCGACCTTGGCAAGGTCGTGCTCCACCAACTGAGCCACTCGCGCATTATCTGTACCAACTTTCTTAGCACAGATTTTATTCTACACTACTATGTCAGATTTGTCAACCACTTTTTGTCCCAAAATATCTTATTTCTCATTTGCAATCTTACTCCACTACCACATAACAGTCTTTGCCAAAGAAAGACACACCATATCTTACTATCGTCTGATATCCGGCATTTATAAGCTCCATATCATATTTCTTATCATGTATCTGTATTAATGCCTTCTCTGCGTCTGCCACCATCTTGTCGGCACTCTTTGACATCTTAAATTCAAAGATATATGCCGGCTGGAATATTGATACGGGTTTCATCCACAAGTCTGTCCTTCCATTGCCACTTTCCCTGTTTGACTTTACCACATAATCTCCCATTCCATATAATATTCCAGATAGAAAACCATGATAGAAATTTTCATAATAATCATGAAAACTGATGTATAAATTCAGCATGTAGGTAATTTCCTCTTTTACAACTTCCGCATTCTTGTCTGCAATGGCATCAAACAGTTTTTTTGCATCCCTTTTCTTTAACTGTGCATCAAACCATGTCCGAATCTTGTTTTCAAAAATGTATAAAACTTCCTGATTCGGTATTGTCATTGTCACATAACATGTTCTGTTTTCAAACCTCTCCGATATTTTCTTAAAATATCCTGCAAAGAACATGAAATTCCAAAGATTATCCATATTTTCATACACTTCATCATAGGTGATATCTTCATGCACCGGTTTCTCTATGGTCCCCCCTGCTATCAGCAGCTCTATCTCATCCTTTACTTCTCTGTCTGCCATATCAATCAGGGTTCGCACAATGGAATTGCTGCTGGTGTTTGCCCAGTAGGATACCGGAAATGCGTCTTCTTTAAACATATGGTCCTTGATATACTTGATGGTACTCCATGGATTATAGACATTTGCCTCTCCAAAATAGTAGCCATTATACCACTCTTTTAATTCCTCATATTTGTGTTCTAAATGATAATCCGCACAGATTTTCTGCACTTCTTCGTCTGTAAATCCAAAATATTCACCATAATTTACGCTCATGATGGAATTGATATCAAGATTATTAAGTCCTGTGAAAATAGATTCCTTGGAGATTCTTAAACATCCTGTAATCACTGCAAAATACAGATTGTCATTTGTCTTTAATGTACTGCCGAACAGCTCCCTTATAAAGTCTACCATTTCTTTGTAAAAACCATACTCATAGGCACCTTCAAGCGGTACATCATATTCATCGAGAAGAACAATCACATCTTTTCCGGTTGCCATTTTCAGGCACATACACAAAAAATTCAGCGAATCTTTGTATTCATATGGTTCAAGCTCTTCTCTTAAATATTTCATAAAAGTCTCTTTCTCATCTTCCATAAGATACTCTGATTTCAATATATAGCGGTGTCTTCTAAATTCATTTGCCAGAGTTCTTCTCAGAAGTTTCATGCTGCTCTCCAATGTCGACTGCTTTCCTGACTTAAGCGTTAACGAAATAACAGGATATTTTCCCATATGTTTTGTGTATCGTTCTCCTGCTTCCATAATCTTCATGCCGTCAAACAGATGTTTATAATCTTCTTTGTTTCCCCTCAAATCATATCCATCCTCAAAAAAATATTTGAGCATGCTCAGTGTAAGCGTCTTTCCAAAACGCCTTGGTCTGGTAAACAAATTTACCATTGTCTTATTATCTAACAATTCTTTTATGAATAATGTTTTATCAACATAATAATAATCCTCTGAAATCAATTTTTCAAAATTTTCATACCCTATTGGTAATGGATAAAAATCCATATTTATCTCCTCCTAAAATGTCAATTATAGATATTTTACAATTATAAATATTTATGCTTTTTTCAATTCTAATATCTTTTTTAATAAAACACATGATCTCCTATCACTTCTCCCTGTCTGGAACCATCATTCAACCTAAAAAACAGCCATGGACCTACAATATTTCCCTGCTCCAAAACTTCTCTTGCTGCCTGATAGCATGTTGCATTTGCACCTCTTGCCAACACAAGTGCAAATCTGTTACTCACCGTTACCGGAGTGAACTGATATGGCTGATAGATGACTTCAAATAAAGTGTTTGGAAAACTGATACTGTTGATTCTATTCACTACAACTGCCCCAACACAAAGCATACCATAATAAGTCTGGTTACCGGCTTCACACTCTATCAATGCTGCAAGCATTTCCAAATCATTCGTCTGCATGACATACCCCGGCTGTTCACTGCCACTTCCGTCTTCTCCCTGGTGATTTCCACTGCCATCATCTGCCGGTGATGTCGTTTCATTTTCCTGACTTTGTGAATTTCGTATGGACTCTTCATAACTTGCTCTTTCCCTACTCTCTCTTTCCCTTCTCTCCCGTTCGATGCTCTCTGCTTCTATTATCCTTGACTCTTCTATTCTTCTGTTTTCATCATCAATTGCCTGCTGGTTAGCAAGAACCTTTTTTTCATATTCAAGTGCTGCCTTTTCTGCCGCCTCAATATTTTCTGCGTACATTAATATCTGCTCATTTGTATCACTTATCTTTTGATTTAAAATCTGCCTCTGTATCGAAAGTTCTTCCTTTAATTCTAAAAGCTCCTGTTGTTCTTCTTCATATTCCTCTTCCTTTTGTTCTCTTTCAAGTTTGATTTGTTTGTATTTTTCAAGCATTTTTCTGTCATACTTCGTTAACTCTATCAAATATTCTGCCTTATTCAGCCGTTCGGAAAATGTGCCTTCTGCAAATAAAATATCTATATACGAATATTCACTTAATTCATACATGTATTTTATTCGCAGTTTCATATCAGCATATTGTTTTTCCTCATCTTCTGCAGCTATGTCAAGGTCTTTTTTTGTATTATCTAGCTGTGCTGTCTTTTCACTTATCTGCTGTTCAATACCACTTATCTTTTCAGAAATCTCTGCCAGTTCTGTATTGAGCTGTGACACTACACTTTCAAGCTCGCTTTTTGTCTCCTGCAGACCGGATGCCTGCTCTTGATAAGATGACATTTGTTCCTGATTATCTTTTTTCGCACTCTCCATCTCTGAAATACTCTGGTTAGCTTTGCTTACCATCGAATAACATATGACAAACATCATCACAAGAACTGACATCACTATTGTACTTATATATTTTGATTCATTTTTACTGCTGTTCATACTATCTTACTCTTTCGTTTCTAATCATATTCATACTACAAATATAATGTACCTGTTGCATTTCACATAGGAACTTATACTCAGAAATTTGATACTGTTGCAATTTAAAAATTCGCTTTGCGTCACCCTAGTTCGGCGATTCTTGTGACACCAACATATATCTGTGATATCTTATACCATGTTGCAAAATCGATGACTCCTGTCTGTGGCAAATCAAATGTTTTCTGAAATGCCCTGACTGCCGCCTTTGTCTTTTCTCCAAATATTCCGTCTGCATCAATTCTCGGAATATTAGAGTACACTTCTGCTATTCTGTCTAATTGCTGCTGAATCTGCCTTACCTTACTTCCTGTGGAACCAATATCAAGGCTGTAGCCAGGATAAGAAATTGGTACACCCGAAATTTGTTCCGCCGTATTAATATAAATGGAATCACCATAATAGTTTCGAAGTATCTGTATTGCAGAATACCCTGAGTCAGACAATTCTTTTGACCCCCATTGTGCCAGCCATCCCGGACACAATACTCTCTGTCCATCACAATACTGTGTAAGAATAGGCTGTTTTACATTTGGTCTTGATAAATATTGGTTAAAAATTCCATCTACTACTCTTGAGATAGAATCGTAAATATTTCTATTGTTGACCCATTTGTGGTCGTAAGCAGTAGATGATGTAATTGTGAAATTGTAGCCTTTGTTTCTATACAGCGTTATCTATATTTTTTCCAAGCTCTCCCAGATACTCTTCCAAGCTGATTTTGAACTTTATCTTGATATCATTTTCCTTAACATCAATTCTCTCTATCAGCTTTGCAAGTAAAACCTTTTTTTCCTGTATGTCTGCCTCAAGAAATACCTCTGACCAGTTAATCATCATATTTCCCATCAGCTGAAGGTCGCACTTGTCAACCTCCATATTTCTATATTCTGTTTCTTTTTGCAAACAGGCATTTTCAAGTTCTATTATACTTTGTTCTTTCTCCTTTATCAAGTGGGATAATTTTTCAGCACTAAATGCGAACTCTCCCCTTAATGCTGATGGGATATTTTCTTCTAATGTTGCAATATCCTTTTTCAAGTCTTTTATCCTGTTTGTAAGTTCTGACAATTCTTTTCTCTTACTTTCCCTTTCCTTTTCCTGCAATTCAAGAACATCATCATAGATGGAAATTTTCTTAAAACTGTCAAGGTAAGTTGCTGTCACAGAATAAACTATTTCCTCTAATTCCTCTGCCCTGTAGAAACTTTTCCCACTGCACTCTGTAGAGGCATTGGCTTTGGTAGTGCACCTATATCTCCTCGTCATTTTACTTTTTTTCTCTCCACTCTTTGTTGTCCAGTAATCGTATTTACTTCCGTTCGTGAGTTTACAGCCACAACAGCCACAGTATGCCAGACCCATCAATGATAATTTTCCTGTTGTCGATACAGGATATTTTCCCTCATTGTTATCTCTCGCTGTCTTTATATTTTTCTTATGCCGTTCTCTCATTTCCATTGCTTTATTCCAGATATCCTCTGACACAATGACCAGTTCCTCTATCTGTTTCTCCGATAATATCCATTGCTCCATAGGAAGTCTCTCAAAACTTCCACCACATGAACTTCTCTGTCTGCGATTGTAAGTCATGTAACCTTTATAAATTGGATTCTGTAATATCTGATTAACAGTACATGCTTTCCAAGTCTTATGAATCGCCGGTACACCATTTTCATTTAGCACTTTCGCAATCTTGAATGCTCCGTAACCGTAATTGACAGCATAATCAAATATTTTTCTGACAATCTCTGCTTTTTCCTCATTAATCACTAATTTCTTTAAGGCTCTGCCATGATTACTGATTTCTCCCGAATAAACCAAATCATAACCTAAAGGTGCTTTCCCACCTACAAATTTCCCTGCCTTTACAGACACTTCCTGTGCAGATTTTACTCTCATTCCTGTTTTTCTGCTCTCACCCTCTGCCTGCCAATAGCGTATGTAGTTTAACAGTTTATCAATATGCTCTTTTGTTTTTAATTGTCCCTCTTTTACTGACCATACCTCAACTCCCAGATTGTTTAATTCCGAAACATAAGCTGGCGTTTCATCTTCCTTTCTTCCGATACGGTCTGACATATATACTAACAGCACATCAAAACTTTTTGTCTTGGCATCGGCTAATATTTCCTGTAATACCTTTCTTTTTTCAATCGGTGTTTTATAGCCGGAGACAGCCGGTTCTAAATATTCCTTTTGAAATTCCCACTCATTCATCGTATCAATAAACTTTTTGCATTCTGCACGCTGTACAGGTATATCATCATCATGTAACTGTTGCTTTGATGATACTCGGTATAAACAATTCACTCTCTTCATGTTCCATCTCTCCATTTCCATTTTCTTTTTGTGTTTCATCATTTCTGTTTGCGTTTCATCATTTCTGCTTGTGTTTCATCTTTTCTTCTTGCGTTTCATTATTTCTTGCGTTTCATCATTTCTGTTTGCATTTCATCATTTCTTCTTCTGTTTCATCTTTTCTTCTTGCGTTTCATCTTTTTTTCTCGTGTTTCATTATTTCTTTTTGCTTTTCATCATTTTCTGCTTGTATTACTCTCTCTTTCTTTTTTCATCTTCCATCTGTACTGCTCTATCCTCTTTTTGTCTGACTTCCTGCTCCTTTTGGGTGTGAAATTGTAACGCTGTATCCTCTCTTTGTAAAGACGCAAATTTCTTATTGATATATGTCCTTTTCAGCCAATCCCTTATCTCTCCATTGATACCAAGATTTTTTTCACTAAATTCAGCCGACACACGATAGGAACCACACTGTGTTGTAAATGAATGACCTTCCACACTGTCTGTCTCTCTCTCGTTATTAGTTAGTAAATTAATATGTTCTTTTTTGTCTGAATATTCTCTACCATATTCCATAAAACTACCTCCAAATTTTTAAAAGATAGTCATGGATATTGAAATGTCGTTTTTCACGTCTATCAGTGATTCCTAATGTATGATGTCTTTTTTTCAAAAACCTCTTTTCTTTTCAAAAAACCTTTCAAATAAACTATGATACTGCTATAGGCTGTTATATGTATTTCAAATATTCCAGACGTATTTCACTATAACCATAAAAACTCCCATCTTTTGACAGATATGCTTAACCTTTTCAATTTTATTTTGCAAATGTATTCACAATATCAGTATCTGTTCTGCAATTTTAAATTGACTCTATTTTTGCTGTCATAAACAGATTGTTTATTATCTGTCATTTGATATGCCATTTTCTAATGCTTTTGCATACCTGTTTTTTCACTGTTCTCATTTTCCAACCAGTTAATTTTCTGACTGCCAAATATGACCAGCCATGGAGACCCCCATTTTTATTTATTTTTCAAAAACCATATTTTCAGACTATTTTTTTACTAAAATCAAAAATAATTTTCTCTTCTCATTTCCCCACCCAAAAAAATATAGTACTATCTTCTTTGTACTATCAGAATAACTGTAAAATAGTAAAAAAATGCTATACAGACTTGATGTTTATGTCTGTATAGCATTTTATACTTTAATTTATTTCATATGGATTGAGATTACCGTAAATGTTAATTTCAATGTATGTTTTCTTAAGGTCTATCTCTTCTATTCTGCCTGTCATTGTATCAAGTGACGCTTTCTCAGATAATGTATCCACTATGCATAGTGACTGTGGTATCTCAACACCATTTAATTTTATTACCGCCCCATTAAGAACACCCCCCTTTTTGAAGTTTTTTGACTATCTGCTGTGGTGTGTACTTTCCGTCTGAAAGCTGAACTAACTGTTCAATTGTCAAATGCTTTCTCTGGTAGGCATCTATCAGCTGTGCTGTTGTAATGTCCT